>SBGR01000075.1 GCA_006226545.1 Bacteroidota bacterium
CTTTTTTTGTTTGAGTCCGTAGTTCGAGTACAGAGTGCGCGGCTTAAGAATTCAAATTTAAGAGGTCATCCTTGCCTGACTGCGTCAGCAGGCAGGGGTTTCCCGCACATGCGGGATTATCCTCCTCAACAAACAACAAAGCTTCATTTTGGGAATCTTTTTTTGTTTGAGTCCGTAGTTCGAGTACAGAGTGCGCGGCTTAAGAATTCAAATCATTGTGGTCATCCCTGCCTGACTGCGTCAGCAGGCAGGGGTTTCCCGCACATGCGGGATTATCCTCCACCTCTTATGAATAAAGGCTTTCAGAAGAATCTATAAGCCTTTTCTTTTTTTGCCCGGTTCAAACATTTCGAAGAGGTGTCTTGAATGCATACATATTTGAAAGCATCGATCAAGTAAGGGAACAAGCGGACAAATGGGTACATGTCTATAACCACTTCAGACCACATGACAGTCTGGGAAACTTACCCCCCCCTGTAGTTTATGCCACAAAATTCCTCTCTGGGGAAGCCTACAGTCCAATTCAAATAAAATAACTAACAAACCTGTGCTTAGCATTCCCATTGCTTCCGAGATAAGGTCTCATTCTGAGCCCATGTAATAGATGCCACAGAGCACAACAATGCCATTGCGATGACTTTTGATACTTTTATCAAATCTTAAAAAAATAACAAAGTATGATGAATTAAGAATTATTACCTTATAAAATACGATTGAAGCTTAAATACAGAATTACCAACTGAATATTGAACAATGCCCACTTTTTTCGCAACCCAGTAATGCATAGGTAAATTCATAATTCCTTTCTGGAAAGTCTCATACTCATAAACGTCATTGAATGTATTTAACCCAACAGAAAATGAATTAATTGTACCGAAAAAGCCAATATAGGACACACTAGAATCCGGATTTTGAGGCTCAACGGTATTTTTCATCATCGGATATATTAAAAAAACTTCTTCTGCTATAGCTCCGCTACCAGAAGCCAACATTAGCTTATCTTGAGTTCTCTTGTATTTATCCCTAGGATCAACCGAAAAATAGGAGGTGAAATGATAAAAATTAAGCCTTGAATCGGAGGTTCTATTCCATTGAATATTAAACTTATCTGTTAGAAAATAGGCCTGCAACATTTCACTGTAAATAGTGTCAGAAACAAAATCTGCTGATAGATATTCCACAGTATCATAATTCCCGAACTGATCCTTATATATCCAATACGAACCAGAATTGAAGTAAAACAGTTCGGGCACCACATTATCCATCGCTTTAGCAACAATTACTTCAAGCTCGCTATCTGATTTGCAAGATTCAACTACTGACAAGCTAATCAGCACACTGACAATCACGATGAAATTCTTTACAGCATTCACAATAAAAATCAATTTATTTAAACTTTTTTACTTAGAAAAAGGATTTATACAAATTAAGAATTGGATCAATTACTATTGAAACATTTCAAAATGAAATTGGTAAACCTGAGCAAATTTCAAATTACAACCAGTTGACCAATAATAGAAAAGCCAAATTCATTTACCTTCGCATCAGAGCCTTTTATCGGATTCACACCCACATTTTGACAAATAAAGCATTTTGGTTCAGTAATTGAAGAACTAAAAGAACCATATAGATGCAAATCAAAAAGCAGATGGAAGACATAATTTTAAGCGACGTACAAAAACAACTGATTGAACGTCTGGGTGTGGCCAGCGAAAAGGAAGGATTGCCTCCTGCTCCATCGCGCATATTGGCTTTACTGATGGTTTCTCCGGTTACGGAACTCACCTTTGATCAAATCAGAGAACACCTCAACCTCAGCAAAAGTGCCACCAGTACAGCACTTAATTTATTGCTAACTACCAATAGAATCGATTACATCACCCAAAGTGGTGATCGGAAACGATACTTCAAAAACCGCATTGGCAACTGGCGAGAAAACATTAAAGGCTCGGTTAAAAAGATAACCAACTCTGCCGATGTCTTAGAAGAGATTCTAAATACGCGTCCCGACAATACACCGGAGTTCAATAAAGACTTAAAAGACCTGATTAGTTTCTTACGTTTTATGAACGATAACCTGCCTGCACTCTACCGTCAGTGGGAAGAGCAGAACGACTAAAAAAATTTTCTTCAATTGGTTCTTTTTTTTACCGAACTAACTATCCTTTAACGAAATAATAAAAAAGTATATGAATAGATTAAGCCTTTGGCTAATGAGTGGCCTTTTGCTGGCAGGCGGGCAAAACCTAAATGCACAATCGCCCGATTCTGCCCTGAATCTACAAGCGGTATTGCAATACGGACTTGCCAATAGCCTTAGCATACGCCAGGCTGCAAACGACCTGCAGAAAACGGAATACCAAATCAAGGAGATTCGCTCTAGTGGACTGCCTCAATTGAGTGCAGAAGGTCAATTCCAGCATTTTGTAAACCGTCCAACACAATTGCTTCCAGGTGAAATCATTGGACAACCCGGCACCCAGATTCCCGTTCAATTTGGTACCAACTACAACGTCTCGGGAACCATCAAAGCTTCGCAATTGCTCTATAACCAAGAACTGATCAGCGGACTGCGCATCGCTGAAAGCTCTAGAGAACTGTATCGCTTGCTTAAAATTAAAACAGAAGAAGATGCGGTCTACCAAATTAGTGTAGCCTATTACCAATGCCTACAGCTGGAAGCACAGTTATCTGTACTTGACAGCAACCTTCAGATGCTCGATAAAATGAGTGAACTACTGAAGCTTCGCGTAGAAAATAGTATGGTGACCAAAACCGACTTAAACCGCATTCGCGTGCAAAGAGCCAACCTTCTCAACCAACGCAACCAGCTTGAAACCGGAATGCAACAACAAGGAAACTACCTCAAGTTGCTCATCGGTATGCCAATACAAGATACCCTAACCCTAAAAGAGTTTGTGAGCGATTCTACTGCTCATCTAACCTCGCTAGAACAAGCCAGTGCCAAGGTGGTCGACTTAAAAATACTGGAAAAACAGATGCTCATTGAACAACAAAGCAGACAAGCCATTCAGGCCGGATACTATCCTACCCTGGCGCTCTTCGGGCAACAAGCTTGGCAGGCACAACGAAATGAATTCGACTTCTTTCAAGGCAATCAACCGTGGTTTCAGCAAACCCTTTGGGGCTTGAGTTTGCAAGTTCCCATCTTCGATGGTGGTACAAAACACTATAAAGTACAGCAATCCAAAATTGCGAGTTATACCCTCGACTTGAAATACTTGAATGCTCAACGTCAACTCGACATGGCTCAAGAGAACGCCAAGAAGCAATTGATCAACAGCATGGAAGCTGTTCAGGTACAAAAAGAGAATAAACAATTAGCGAAAGAGGTATACGACCAAACCCAATCGCTCTACAAAGAACAGGTAACCGGCCTCACTGAATTACTCCAATCCGAGCAAGCCTACCGAGAAGCCCAAACCTATTACTACAAAGAGATGCTAAACTATAAAGTAGCTGAGCTTGACCTGCTCAAAGCACAAGGTCAATTAAACACCATCATTCACTAATTCGACATCATCCTATATCATGAAAAAAATAATTATCTCAATCGTCAGCATAGCCATAGTCGGGCTGATTGTATTTAAGCTATACGCCAACAAACAGGAAATGAAAGAAAACGCCCGTTTGTCGGAAGTTACAACCGATGCCATTCCGGTGCAGGTAACCCAAATGGAATTGAAAGAACTTCTAAGCGAAGTGAAAGCAGATGGAATCATACAAGCCAATAGCGACTTAAGCATCCTTTCCGAAACCCAAGGCAAAGTGATCAAGATCTACAAAGAGAAAGGCGATAAAGTGGTGAAAGGTGAATTGCTCGCTAAAGTAGAAAGTGATTTACTGGAAGCTCAATTTGAAGCAGTGAAGGCCAATTACGAAAAGTTTAAAGCCGACAAAAATCGCTTTGAAACACTACTCAAAGAAGAAGCCGTAACCGTTCGTCAGATGGAAGACATCCGCATCGGTCTGAGCAATGCCGAAGCCCAGTACAAACAGGTAAAGAAACAACTCGAGAACACCGAAATAAGAGCCACTACCAGCGGCACCATCCATGCTGATTATATCCAAGAAGGTTCATTCATCTCAGGTGGAATGAAGCTTTACGACATTGTTGATGTAAGCGTATTGTACATCAATGTAAAGCTTAGCGATGTAGAGGTCTTGCAGGTTTCCGTAGGCGACGAAATTTCGCTTTACAGCAATGTTTATCCGGACAAAACCATCCTAGGCAAGGTTACCGCTATCGACGTAAAATCAGATGCTTCCCTGAAATACGGCGTTGAGATCCAATTTAAAAACCCAAGCGAATTGCCATTGAAACCGGGCATGTATGCTACGGCACAGTTCAAGTTTAGTGCTGAAGGCAAACAATTCTTATTGGACAGAACTGCCTTGATTGGCAGCGTGCAGAATCCGGAAGTATTTATAGTGAAAGGCGATAAAGCCGAATTGAAACAAATCCGCGTGGGCAAAACATACGGAAACCAAATTGAAGTCCTCAACGGACTAGACGCCAAAGATCAAGTGGTTTATACCGGACAAATCAATTTACGCGATGGCATCAAAGTTAACATTGTGAAGTAAGGATCCATCGCTAAACAAAAAAAGAAACGATGAATATCACCAAAATATCCATTCAAAGACCCACCTTGATAGCGGTACTTTTTACGCTATTGATTGGGGCCGGAGCAATGAGTTATTCATTCTTGAATTACGAGTTGTTGCCGGATATGAGTACCCCCATCCTGACCATCTCTACCGTTTACCCTGGAGCCTCTCCTGGCGAGGTAGAGACCTCAGTAACCAAAGAAATTGAAGACGCCGTCTCATCGCTAGAGGGTGTAGACCGCGTTACTTCCACATCCATGGAAAACGTGTCTGTGGTAACTGTAGAACTGAAGCAAGACATGGATGTAGACATGGCGCTACAAGATGCACAGCGCCGCATTAACGCCATGGTTAACGATTTACCTGAAGATGTAAAACAACCGTCGATAGGAAAATACGACTTAAACGATTTGCCTATCATCAAGATGGGTTTATCTGCCAATGTGCCTTCTACCGAGCTATACGACTTAGCCGATGACCAAATCGTTCCACAGATTTCTAAAATCGAAGGGGTAGCACAGGTAGACTTGATGGGTGGCGAACAACGTGAAATCCGCATCAATATCAACCGCGACAAGATGGAGCTTTACGGTTTAAGCATTTTGGAAGTGAGTCAGGTGATACAAGCAGCTAACCTGGATGTTCCAAGCGGAAAAATCAAAAGCGATGCTGCACAATCACTTATTCGTTTGAGCGGAAAATACACCTCGCTCGATCAAATCAGAAACCTGGCTATTCGCGCCAATGCAGGAGGTTCCATCATTCGCCTAGCCGACATCGCTGAAGTGCAAGACACCCAAAAAGAAGCTGAAATTCGCTACCGTATCAATGGAGAAAACTCCATTGGCCTCAGCATCCGTAAACAGGGCGATGCCAATGCTGTTGAAGTGAGCGAAGAGGTGCACAAACTAATACTCGACCTCGAAAACAAATACGAAGCCCAAAACCTAAAGTTGGCCATCTCTTCGGATAACTCAGAGTTCACACTGGAAGCAGCCGATAGCGTAATCCACGATTTGATTTTTGCCGTAGTGCTCGTAGCCTTGGTGATGTTGCTCTTCTTGCACAGCCTGCGCAACGCGGTGATTGTAATGGTAGCTGTTCCGGCCTCCATCATCTCTACCTTCACGGTTATGATGTTGATGGGCTTCTCGCTCAACTTGATGAGTTTATTAGCCCTTTCACTCGTGGTGGGTATCTTGGTGGATGACGCGATTGTGGTAATTGAAAACATTTACCGACACATGGAAATGGGTAAAACGCGATTCCAAGCAGCCTACGACGGTATTCGAGAAATTGGCATTACCGTCGTTTCCATTACCCTGGTGATCGTGGCGGTATTCGTCCCAATTTCCATGGCCGGTGGTATCATTGGCAACCTACTACGTCAGTTCTCCATCACCGTTGCCATTAGCACCTTACTTAGTTTATTGGTTGCCTTTACCTTGATTCCACTTTTGGCTTCTCGCTTTTCAAAGATTAGTCACCTGAGCGATAAAGGACTCATCGGCAAGTTTGTAAGCAAATTCGAGAACGGAGTAAAAGGGTTTGAAAACAGCATGACCAACCTCTTGAAATGGTCGTTTGGCCATAAGGCGATTGTGTTGGGCTTAACCCTCGTCTTGTTCTTTGGCTCTTTCATGTTGGTGAAATTTGGCTTCATCGGAACTGAATTTGTCTCGCAAGGCGACCGTGGTGAATTCATTGTTCAGATGGAATTACCGAAAAGCACAACCTTACGCCAAACCAACCTCTTGGCCCAAGAGGTAGAACACTATATCAGCAAATACCCTGAAGTGGTCCGTGTCACATCTACCGTTGGACAAACGTCTGGCAGAATGACTACTTCTGCCACGCCCTACGTGGCGGAAATTAGTGTGGTGATGGTAGACCAAGACCAACGTACCGAGACTTCACAGATTTTCTCTCGTCGCTTGCAAATTGCCCTTCAAGAAGATATCCCGGGTGCTAAGTTTAAAGCGATTCCGGCTTCTTTGGTAGGTAACGGAGTTCAAGCACCTATTCAGGTGGTGATCAGCGGTACCAATTTAGAAGCGATGCAGGTAGTAGCTGACTCGGTGAAGGAAATGGTAACCGGTATTCAAGGAACCACCGAGATTGAATCGAGTATTGAAGGAGGCAGCCCGGAAGTGCAGGTTATTGTAGACCGTGATAAAATGGCCAACCTCAGACTCAACTTGCAAACGGTAGGTGGAACTATGCGTACCGCCTTTAACGGAGTACAAGATTCGAAATACCGCGAAGGCGCCAATGAATACGATATCAATATTGTATTGGATGAATTCGACCGCAGAAATTATAAGGACATCGCCAGCTTGAGCGTGGTGAATAACCGAGGACAGCAAGTTAGATTGGATCAGTTTGCCAGCATCAATGAGACTTTCGGACCAAGCAAATTGGAACGTCGAAACAAACTTTCTACCATCACCATTACCTCCCAAGTATTGGGCAGACCGGTAGGTACGGTAGGTGCTGAAGTTCAGCAAAAATTGGATAAAATGGACATCCCAAATGGCATCAGCTATTCCATGGGTGGCGACCTAGAAAACCAGAAAAAAGCCTTTAAAAGCTTGTTGATTGCCTTGGTGATCTCCCTGATTTTGGTGTACCTGATTATGGTGGCGCTGTACAATAGTTATGTGTACCCATTGGTAGTGATGTTCTCCTTGCCACTAGCTGTGATCGGTGCTTTGCTGGCTCTGGCATTATCAAAAAGTGCACTGAGCATCTTCTCCATCTTAGGTATGATCATGTTGATTGGTCTGGTAGCGAAGAACGCCATCTTGGTGGTTGACTTTACCAACCAGTTGAAAGAAGCCGGATTGAAAACCAAAGAAGCCTTGTTACGCGCCACGCAGGTACGTATTCGTCCAATCCTTATGACTACACTAGCGATGGTGATTGGTATGCTACCGATTGCTTTGGCAAGCGGTCCGGGTGCAGAATGGAAAAACGGCTTGGCCTGGGTGCTGATTGGCGGATTGACCAGCTCCATGTTCTTAACCTTGGTGGTAGTGCCTTTGGTTTACTATGTCTTTGACCGATTGATGGCCAAGTTTGGCTGGGATAAAACTACCAAAATTGAATTGGTAGATACCCCAAAAGAAGAATTAAATACGGAGATACAAGAGACCTTAAGTCACGGCATGGCCGAGGCCTAAGATGAAAGATTGACTGTGAGAAGACTGTTTTTCGGCAGTAATTCTGTGGAGGGATTTATAAAGCGAAAAGGCTCCCGAAAGGGGGTCTTTTCTTTTTTACATTAGCATGATTTAGTAATACACCGTAACCGTTCCTTTCCGGTAATGCCTACTGGCATCCAAGCCAATGATGGTCATGCTGTAAAGGTAGATGCCCTCCATGGCAGGTGAGCCCAGGTAAGTACCGTCCCAACCTTGGTTTTCGCCATCGTAAATCAGTTGTCCCCAACGGTTCCAAACCTGGAGGCGGTAGTTTGATAGCCAAGCTCCTTCCGGCTTGAATACATCGTTTAAGCCGATGCTCTGCCCTGGTGAAAAGGCCGTTGGCACCCAGACTATCGGACTCTGTACCAAGGCCTCCACAGTAGAATAAGATACCAACGGAGTGACATCACTCGAAATCGCTCTAACCTGATAGACAAAACTCGATTTGGTGGTATCCGGATTGGTATGAATATAACTTGTTATGCTTGGAGCTAAGGTGGTAACAAGCTCCCAATTCATCGTATCATCTGATACATACAATTCGTAGTGACTTAGTCCATTGTGGAAATAGGTATACGGAGTCCATTCCACCCTGTTTTGACTAGGTTCTGCCTTGGCATCCAAAAGGACTACACAAGCCGCTGTTGAAGCTACACTTCTGTTGCCGCATGAGTCGTAGCTCCTTATTTGGTAACATGCACTTTGGTCTGGACTCCACGGTAACTCCAAACTTAACTGCAGCGGATCTGCTACCTGAATTGCCGCGCTTCCAGGAGGAAATGAATTTATCTCATATCCGGCTAAGTCAAAATTGATAACGGGATTCCAGCTTAACTCAAGAAGTTCATTGGCTTTCTTTACCGAGATAAGTTCTATTTCAGGACGATCCGGAGCCTTAGAATCAAATGGCTTAGCGATGCTTAGATTCGATTGGCTGAGGAAGTTAGAATCCAAAAGGGCTTCAACCCTGTATTCGTATTGATTCAAGCAAACCAGACCACTATCGGAATAATGTGTAGCCGTGGAAGGTAAGTTAATTAGTAGCTGTCCATCACGGTAAATTGCATAGTTCTGAACTGTCCTCCCAAGATACGCTGTCCAATTCAAATTCACTTTTTCTTCTCCGGCTGTGGCTTGTAGATGCATGCTACGGTGAACCGGCGAATAGCTAGCACTGAAGTTACCACAACTGTCTTCTGATCTTAGTCTGAAATAATAAGGTCTAGTAACGGTGTTTAGGTTAGTGGTTTCATTACCATGGTTCAACCCCGAATAAGCAAACACCCAATTCATATTATCAGTACTAACCTCAAGGTGATATGCCGTAATATTCGTTGAATCTGCTTGCCATTCTGCCTGGATCTTTCCAGAAGTTCCTGTGGCCGAAACGGTAACGAATTTTAAATCCGGCAACTCAGGTAAATCTGTACTAAAGGCTGTATCAGTAGCTATATTGCTCGCCGAGGTATAGTTTAATAAGGCGTCTTCAGCCAAAATTCGGTAGGTATAAACTTGAGTACAGCGCACCTTGGAATCGGTAAACGCCAAATTTGTTGAATCTAAACTCGCCAAGGTTAACCAATTCCCAATTCCATCTTCGCGTTGAACCAAATAATGCCATGCCTCATAGCCATGAATCGGAGTCCAGTTTAGCTGAACCGCATTGTTAATCGCTTCTGCCCTCAAATGCACCAAACTGAAGGAATCCGAATAGGCACTCTGGTTGCCGCAACTATCGCTTATCCGAATTCGGTAACTAAAGGTTTCATTCAACGTATTTAAGTTGACCAATTGCGTTTGAAGCGAACCGATAAAATTGGGCAAACTATCAATAAACACTTCGCTGCCATTGGACAGAATTCGGTAAACATACACTTGATTAGCATTGTGTTCTTGACTCCCTTCCAGCTCAAGTTCCAAAGCCCCCATATTGTTGTCTGAAGCAAGAATTGTTGCATTAAGCACTTTTCCTCCTACAGGTGCTACGGTATCAAATGCAAGATGCTCAACGGAATTAGACCAAGAGCTGTGTGTGCCCATTTTCTCCTTGGCTAAAACACGGTAGGCATACAATCGGCCACAGCTCAATACGCTATCAGAGTACAAGGTATCGCTAGCCGGAATTTGGGCAAATAAATATTCAGGACCGTTATTTTCGCTTCTCCATACCTCGTATTCATCTACTACAAATCCTTGGTAAGCGGTCCAATTTAAATCGGCTTTTAGGTTACCGTGACCTACGTGCAGTAAGATGGATTGATGAGAATCTGAAACTTCACTCTGGTGGAAGAGTCCGCTGGAATCATCCGGACAAAGGTTATAGGTACTCACCGCATAGGCGTGCGTTGAGGTTAGTACATCTACCGGCTGATGCTGAAAATAGGTTGTGTTTAAATCTGTTTCGGTATGGAGTAGGCTTGGATTTGCCCCGTTTAAGTACCAGATATAATAACCTCTGGCGAAGCTATCGTTCATGTCCCATTTCATCCAATGTAGGTCCATCGCTCCGGCCGTTCCGCTATTTGCCACGGTAACCTTATCCATCTTGGCCATGGCCGAAACCGGAAACACAAAAGCTTGAATCGCATCGGTATCGCTTGGCACCCGATAGGTATTTTGATCAAAACGGGCTTCCACCTTATAGGCGTACCAAACCTTATCAAGCACACTCGAATCATGGTATAAACCAGAACTGAACAAGCCTGAATCGATTGCCGTGAATGTGATTCCATCTGTACTTCTGTAAATAACATATTGATCCGGTGAACTAGCATGGCGGTACGTTTCCCATCTCACTTTCACCAAAGGCTCACAATCGCCGGTTTCCAAGCTGATTCTGAAATGCTTTACCGTATCGCTATAATCTGAGCGATTCGCTATGCCGCAGCTGTCTACCGAAATCACCGCATAACTAGGCGGTAGACTGTCGGGATGATTGGTCAAATCGATGAATTGGGTATCCTGCACAATTTGCACCCACTGCAAGCCTGAACCTCGGTCGCGCCAAATTTCATATTCTGTCACATCATCGTCTACCGAGCGATTCCAATGCAGCTGTATTTGCTGAGATGGATTCACTCGTACATGCACTATGGTTGGCGCTTGTGGCGCAATGGTATCGAATGGAGAAAGGTAGAGCGAATTAGTGAAGTATCGTTGTCCATTAGTCGTTAGGTAACTCAGGCGGTAGCGGTACGTGGTATTGCAGGCCAACTGTTGATGTGCATAGCTCGTATCAAAAGCATTGAGCGATGTGAGACTATCCCAGCCCAAGCCATTCCATAGCCACATGCGTTCAGCCCTGTAGGTGGAATCCAGCTTCCAGAATAAAGTATTTTGCAGTTGCTGCCCTATACCCGCAAGCTCTTGAATGCAAAGGGACGGGTATTGAACACTGTTTCCACAAGAATCAAAAACTTCAACCACATAACAAGGCCAATCGCCATTCAGGGTAAAGGTATCGCTAAGCGAATACGACTTTGCTTCATAAAGCAAGGTATCCATAGGCTGAAGTATTCCTCCTTGATCGCGGTGGATTCTCATCTGAGCCAAATTTGGATAGGCTAATGCTTCAAAGTCGACGGTTAGATTTATTGAGTCTAGGACATTAATACTCGCATTTTTTAGCGGAGCGATGGGGTAATGGAATAAGCGAATAGAAACAGAATCCACTACCGTTTCACATTGATTCTCTAGTACCAACTTCAAATAAGCGGTGAGTAGTGAATCGGCTGGAACCGGATAAGCTGCACGCAACGAGTCGGCATCCAAGTGTATATAGGCTTGTTGAGCGATGGTATCCTGTCCCCAAATCCAGTAGTACTGCACGGGCCCTGAGCCGGTATCTGGAAATGCGTTTGCAAGCAGTAGTCGAGCATTCGGGCATAAACCAGTATCTCGAAGAACGTTTCCTTGTTCCGCCATATTGGCTTGTAAAGCCTGGAAATAACGCACCTGCATTTGGGCAGAATCGTATCCGGCATGACAAGCATCGCTCAAGCGAACTTTTAAAATTCCGTTCAACCTAGGCAAGGAATCCAAGCTTATTTGTGCCATACTTCCCCCGAAAGGACTAGCATCGTAATCCCAGTGATAATGGTAACTTGACGGCCTGCCCTGCGTTGCCATAGCTGCAACTTGGAAGGTATTGCTCAGGCATAGCACGGTATCACTAAAAGGCAATTGAACTTGGGGTGGTAAATACGATTTCACTATAAAGGTCAAACTGTCTTGAACCTCTGAACAGGAATCACTTAAGATGGCTAAATATGCTGTGCCGCTTGTATCTCCGCTTATCCCTGAAACAGCTAGGCTATCACTGGAGCCTTCTAATTCATGCGTTGACAAGAATGTTGTCGAGTTGGTTTCCTTTCTAAACCAGGCTATCGTGTATTGATTCGACTTTCCCCCAGATGCATTCAGTTTCAAATGAATGGTATCAACAGGACAAACTATGGTGTCGCTAAAGGAAGCTATTAGCTGCAGGGGGTCTCGCACCACCACTTGCTTGTAAGCGGTATCGGCTTGACCGCATCCGGAACTATCATCAATGATAATTTGGTAGACGCTATTGGTATCAGGCCAAACCAGAGGCTGTCGGAGCGTGATATCGCTCATGTTCCTTGCCGGACTCCAGGTCCACTTGGTACCACCGTAGGTATTGAGTTGCAGGGTATCACCAAAGCAGATGGTATCAGCCGCGCCGGGATCTGCCTTGTCTCTGGAATAAACCAAAAGGCGTAAGGTATCGCTTCGAAAAAAGCTCTGCACTTGCGGATGTGTTGAACGCACACGGATACGGTAGTTATGGCTGCTGGCCACTTGCAGAAGCGGTAATGTACCCCGTATGGTATCATTCACTTTACTTTTCAGTCGCCCTAATTCTCTTTCGGTGCCGGTGAAATTTCCGAATTCATCACTTAGTTCAGCTATGAAGGTATTGCTATCCCCATAATTACCTTGCAAGGAATACGGAACGAGCAAGGTATCGCCGGCACAATACGGACCTTCCGATACCTCACCTCGGAAGATGCCATAATCGAAGGTTTTACCGATAAACGCATCTATGCTATTAGCTCGAGGTGAGACGATAGAGCCAAAGTAAATCGTATCCTGCGACCAGCTGCCTTGGAAATACAAATTACTTGCTTGATCAGTTCCCATTCCCGTAAATGGATATTGTTCTGTACGAATACACCACAAGATGTCACCTCTAAAGTCAATTTTCAGCGTTACACCATAGGCATAAAACCAAGTTGAAGGGAAGGCATAGCTTTGACCACTGTATCGCACCGGAATACTAAAATTATGTCCACTGCGGTACGAGATATAATAGAATTCATCTTTATAATGAGTAGCTGTACCGTATTGATTATTAAACGTAAAAGAGGCCGATGTAGTAGTATCTTCATGTCTAATCCACTTTTCACTACCATTTAGAGAATACAAGCCATAAAAATGATACGTACCGAAAACGGGAAGTGCCTTTGAACCTGAAGGTGTATGCAAACTATCCCCTCTGGTCAATCCAGAAACAAAAATTGAATTGGAATCATGCGCTACTACATTATATACAGCACACAGTCCATTTCGAAAACGAAACCAATTCTTACCGTTTCCATTTTTTCCAAACACGTAAACTATACCTAAATTTTGGATAGATGGAGGCGCAAGGTTAGCAAGTGTAAATCCCGCTGATTTTAAAATAGAAGAATCCGATCCTGGGTTATAAATATGACGCCCTGCCAAGTATACTAGTCCATTCTGATCCACTTCTAAATCATGTGCAAATAAATTTGAAGTAGATGGCATAGAGGTACGCCAATTGAATTGCCTACCTGATGCAGAAAACTTAAAAACACTTTGTATTTGACCCAACCCCGGGATTAAAACCTGTTGACCATTGCTATCCCTAACAATTATGGTATCAGCATGACCAATACATGCATAAATATTATCCTGATTATCTACCACAATTCTATTGTGGGTACCACTTCCCGAATAATCCCATGTATTAAGTCTTGCATGCAGCATGCAGGAACTTCTAAGCAATTGACCGCTGGAATTGAATTCAAGTACAAAAATGTTTCTATTTGTATTATTGCTTCGGACCCCGATCAAGGTATCCTGTCCAAGAATTATGTCGGTTGAGGCTGACACCAATGAAAGTAAATTACCATTGGAAGTGAAATTTGTACTCAGGATAAACAACCACTGATTCTGGGGAGCAACTAAGGCTTGGTACCAAAGCGTTTTACCAGATGAATCTTGTTTGACAATTAAGGATTTTGTATTTATCAGCTGACTATCTAGAATTATTTGCCCCCCTGAATTATTGAATGCTGCATATTGGTTTCCGGCAACATCTACCGACATACAAACTGGTTGTTGAAGAAAATTTCCTTGATAAAACTTCACCCAATCATAGTCTTGTGCGTTTGCCGTAAAGAGTAGCAAAGGCATAAGAAGACATAAGGCTATCGTTCTTAAGGAGTTCATGGTTTAATACCGAAAATAAAAATACGAAATATCCCGTATCTACAACTAGCTTTTTTAAAAACCAGATCGATACTGAAATTTCGTTAATTCACCTAGTATGTTTGATAGACTACTCCTGTCTCCTAATAGCTGCAATTACCTTATTCGCTTCACCAAATAAAGTACTCATCACAGAGCTTTGATCTTCCAGCTTGGAATACACTTCTTGGTAAGTATATACGCCAAGTCCGGTTAGGGCGTAAAATCGAATGCAATCGTTGTGCGGAAGAGGCGTTGTTTTGGTAAGCTCCATGTGTACCAAATCTTCTTGCGCTTGAGCGATGAGTTGCTGCACTGCAACTTTAACTTCCTCGTGTTGGATGCCGCCTATGATTCCGCCACCGCTTGAAAAATAGATACTCGCATCTCCGGATTGGAAAGCAACCAAAGTGCTTATTCCATCGCCCTTTTCCCAGTCGATAATTAGGCCATAGACAGCAGAATCTGGGAGTTCTAAACCTAGCGATTGGCGATTCTGCGCTAAGGCATTGCCTCGCAACACCATATAGGTAGACGTATCGGAGATGGCATCGGATCGTTTGCTTACATCTTGTTTAATTGTCTCATCTACGCAAGCCGAGAGCAAGACCAAAACCATCACTAAACCGGCAAACCAATGCTTTTTCACTCAAGCAAGATAGAGATTTCAATGAGCTTCCTAACTTGCGCCCATGAAATGGATTTCACTTCTAAGCCTTTTCTTTTTGTTCGCTTGTCAGGAACCTTCTAGCGATACAAACACCTTTCAAGAAGGTGATATTCTCTTCTTAAATGAGGCTGAGTCGGATTTGGGAAAGGCCATTGATGGAGTAACAAGTGTAGTAGATTCCTTTCATTTCTTTCACATGGGCATCGCTAAAAAGCACCAAGACCAAATTTGGGTTTACCATGCCTCTTCTGAAAAAGGCGTTGTTTTTGAACCATTGGATTCTTTTGGAAAACGGAAAAGTGGACAGTCTTATTCCATTTACCAATTCAGACTAAAACCTGAATATCAATCGAGTATTTCTGCGGCCTTAACCAAGGCTGAGGCTTACCTCGGACAACCGTATAATTTCACGTATATCCCAACTGATTCCGGACTCTATTGTTCGCAGTACATTTACTTGCTTTTTGAATCGGATAGCGTCTTCCACATGAATCCGATGCGCTTTACGGTTCCGGGCACCGACAGCATACCTCAAGCTTGGCTGGAGCATTATGCCCAGCTAGGCAAAGCCATTCCGGAAGGTCTCCCCGGCTGCAATCCGAATGGCATGGCAGCTGAAAAGGTCTTGGAATATATCGCTATTCATCCTTAGGTCCAGAATCAGCTGCACATCCCAGCGTAGTTTGATTGATTTGAACGCATGTCTCCAAATTACTTTTCTCTTCTCGTTTAAAAATTATTTCCGACTATTTTGTCGTGAATTAAAAAAAGCACATACCTTTGTCCCAATACTACCAGCATGTTTTCTAAAGCTTGCGAGCACGGCATAAAAGCGATTATCTATATCGCCACCCAATCACTCTCCGGAAAGCGTGTGAAGATTGGCGATATCATCGATAACATTGAATCGCCAGAAGCCTTTACCGGTAAAATTCTTGGCCAACTCACCAAACATGGCATAGTTCAGTCCTTTACCGGACCTCATGGTGGATTTGAAATTGAGGCGCAACGTATGCATAGCATCAAGCTAAGTGATATTGTTTTTGCGATTGACGGCGACTCAATTTACAATGGATGTGGTTTGGGATTGAAAGAATGCAATGCCTCCGAGCCCTGTCCTATGCACGGCAAATTTGCCAAGGTACGCAGTGAACTAAAACAAATGCTCAATTCTACTTCTGTTTATGATTTAGCCGTAGGACTTAAAGCCGGAAAAACGACCCTGCATCGATGAAAAAAAATTTGACTCTATTTACGACTTTTTAGTCTGGAATTATAGAAATACGAAAATAGCATACTAGACAATGTACCTTATGGCAACAAGCTCCTCTATATTTAGCGAAACCGGCATCATCCTTACCTTAACTCTACTTTGCATTCCGGTAGTAGCAAGCGCTCTGTTTCTCGTTAACAAAGCCTATCGCTTACTAAGGCTCTACCTCGGCAAAAAAGAACTGGAAAGAATAAACAAGCAGATTCTCGGCCTAGGACAAGATGAGATAGAAGCCCTAGAACAGCGAAAACGCGAACTTGCGTTCAGACTAAACTTTACAGAATTAGGCAGCACTAGAGCGGTTCGTGATGAGCGGGGACTTATTCAAACGTTGGAAGCTCCGGAGCTGCGTTTCATAGAGCGAAAGAAAAAGGGAGTGCCTAGACCGGCTGTTCCTCAAGACCTGAGTAACTTGATTCTCTGGTTCATTGGCTCCGCGGTGTTTTGGTTAGTCTTCGGAACTACCGTTGGGGAATACCTCGGTATCAAGTTTAGTGCACCAGACCTCGACGCATGGAGCTTTTTAAGTTTTGGACGATTAAGGCCGGTGCATACCAATGCTGTCTTTTGGGGATGGGCCTCTATGGCCATGCTCGGCCTGGCGCATTATGTTATTCCGAGGGTAAGCAATACAGCACTTTACAGCATAAAAGTAGGCTACTGGGCTCTGGGACTCTGCAATCTTGCCGTATTCAGCGGAAGTATTGCGCTAATGGCCGGTATAAATAATGGTGGCGGAGAGTACCGTGAATACATTTGGCCCATCATGGCACTATTTGGAGTTGGCATACTCCTCAGCCTATGGAATCTTTTGAAAACCATAAGCAAGCGAACCGTGCAAGAACTGTATGTATCGAACTGGTACATCGTGTCAGCCATGATGTTTCTGCTTGTCATTGTCTTCGTGGCGTATTGGCCTACCTGGCAAAACGGACTTGGAGAAACCATCATTCAAGGCTATTACATGCACCAAGGCGTGGGTATGTGGTTTATGCTCTTCAACTTGGGCCTGATGTATTATTTTTTACCTCAACAACTGAATAAACCCATCTACTCGTACAGTTTGGGGGTTTTAGCCTTTTGGTCGCAAATACTCTTTTATACCCTTATTGGAACACATCATTTTATTTTCAGCGCCATTCCCTGGTGGCTGCAAACGATTGCCATTATTGGGAGTGTAGGCATGATTATTCCAGTTATAGCCGGCACTACCAACTTCCTACTCACGTTTAAAGGCGCCTGGAACAAGCTCTACAGCAGCTATACCCTACCCTTTTACCTCGTTGGTATCCTATTCTATTTTACCGGATCCTTCCAAGGTACCGCAGAAGCCTTTCGCTTCACCAACCTGCTTTGGCACTTCACTGATTTTACTGTTGCCCATTCGCATCTCACCATGTACGGCATCATTACCTTCATGCTCTGGGGCTTTATTTACACCTTGGTACCGAGGTTAACCGGCAGGGAAGCCAAACAAGCCACTATCGGCGCTCATTTTTGGTTTGCCTTACTAGGATTGCTTATCTACACCATTCCACTCATGTATGGCTCCACCTTACGCGGACTGATGTGGATTGAAAATAAACCCTTCCTTGAAAGTGTAACGCTGATGGCACCATACTGGCTCTGGCGCGCTATCGGAGGCACCCTGATGTGGATTTCACACCTACTCTTCGCGTATAATTTTTACTGTATGGTTCGAAAAAAAGAGGAGCTGCATAGACCGAGCACACCAGCAGAAATACTTGATATCCGAGCAAAGCTACTCCACCTAAAAACCAATCACCATGAACATGTTCACTAATCACCGCATATTATTCGGGACTTCATTCGCGCTATTTGCCTTTCTCACCCTCGTGGTGGCCATAATGCCGGCTATCACAAACCAAAAAAACAATGCTCCTTTGCCCGGAACTGCCGACCTCACCGCAGATCAACTGGCCGGAAAACAAGTTTTTATTGCGAACGGGTGCGTAGCGTGCCATACCCAACAAGTTCGGAACGTAGCCATGGACAAAGCTTGGGGTGAAAGACCCGGTATCGCAGCAGACTACGCACGCATTACCCGAACTGATTTTTGGCGAAATACGGCCACCTTGATGGGCACTGAAAGAACCGGCCCGGATCTGAGCAATGTAGGAATCAGACAAGGATCTCTAGCCTGGAATCTGGTACACCTCTATCAGCCAAGGGCTGTGGTAAGCGAATCCATTATGCCGGCCTATCCTTGGTTGTTTGAACTTAAAGACCAGGTAGCTGCAGGTGAAATCGAAGTGAGTATACCCTCCAAATTCAACCCGACAAACAAAAAGATTGTAGCTAAGAAAGAAGCCCTCCAGCTGGTAAGTTACCTGCAAAGCTTAAAACAAACTGAACTTCCAGAAGCTCCATCCTTTCTCTATGCCGAGGAAGAACAGGAAGCGAAACCAGGCTATTCCATCCAACTGCCCGATGGCCAACAACTGTACGCAAAAAACTGCGCACCTTGTCATCAAACCAATGGAGAAGGACTACCGGGAGCCTTCCCACCCCTAAAAGGAAGTAGCGTAGTACTGGGAGACGACCTCGAGCTATTTGTAAACATCATCATGTTAGGCTATGATGCCCGACCAGAGTATGCCGTGATGAATGCCGTTGGACTGAACAACAAACTCAGTGCTGCAGAAGTGACGGCTATCATTAACCATGAACGAAACAGCTGGGGTAATAGGGCGAAGCCCGTTGATGCGGAACAGGTTAAAAACATGATGGACTTCATCAAAAAAACAAAAACACCTTAGCATGAAAGTACTATTTACCCTGATTCTTCTTACCCTTTCAGCGCTTACAAGCTTGGCCTGCGAAGTATGTGAAAAAAGACAACCCAGCCTAACCAAGGGCATCACACATGGTGAAGGGCCGCAAAATAATTTGGATTGGTATATCGTAGTGAGCATGTGTGTAATTACCCTACTAACACTCTTCTATTTCATTAAATACCTCATTAAGCCCGAGTTGAAACATCAGTATCCGATTAAATACAAAATACTCCACCATGAAAACGAATCACGCTAAGGTAACCCTGTTTATCGATGATGTTTCGGATCCCATTGCTGTGCTGAGCACCCCGGTTGAATTTGAACTGGACACACATAAACTGACCGATGGACAACATGTGCTTAAGATCATTAGCAAATCAGCCGATGGGCCGGAAGGAATTCGCTGCATACCTTTTACGGTGCGCAATGGACCTGCCATTGATATAGCGGGTATCAAAGAAAACACCACGGTTGACGGCATTTTGCCACTTATGATCAACTCATACGACAAAGGCAGCCAAGAAACATTCCGCCTTGAAGGGAGCGAAACCCCGCAAAGTATACCCAACTGGCTTTGGATTATACTCATCAGCTTTCTGGCTTGGGCCTGCTTCTATTTCATTCAATCCTTTACTTAAATCAGCATGCAGCACGATATTTCAACTTTTGACGACATCCAATTGATGGTGAATGAATTCTATGAAAAGGTTCAAAAAGACCCCTTGCTGTCGCCTATTTTTAATGCGGTAATACAGAACCGTTGGGCTGAGCACCTGGAGAAGATGTATCGCTTTTGGCAAACCGTTCTCTTGGATGAACACAGCTACCAAGGCAGTCCTTTTGTGCCCCACGCGAAACTACCCCTGGAAGCCAATCATTTTGAACGGTGGCTTCTGCTCTTCAATGAAACGGTAGACCTTCATTTTGTTGGACCAAAAGCCGAAAGAGCGAAGTGGCAAGGGGCTCGCATGTCAGAAATGTTTCTTGCTAAACTAAGTTACTACCGCCAAAACCCTGCGGTATCGATCGTATGAAAAACTACCAAAGCCTTATTGTACTCATTTTAGCCAGCACACTTTGGATTGGCTTTGTTTCTTCTATTAGCTTCATGGAGGCTAGGCTAAAATTCAGTGCCCCCGGCGTAAGCCTTGCCATAGGCGTAGGCATTGGCCGAGTCGTTTTCCATGCCTTGAATAGCGTGGAATGGTTTCTAGCCATCAGCATTCTAGCTTCCATCTTGTTAGCTTCCAAGCCCAGGCTCAGCTTCCTGCTCTTCATTTTACCCTTTGGAGTGCTACTCGTTCAAACATACTGGCTCCTGCCTGAACTTGATCTCCGCGCAGAGCAACTGCTTCGAATGCAAGACCTAGCCCCATCTTCTCTTCACCTCTACTATATCGGACTAGAGCTCATCAAAGTTTTTAGTCTGGCCTGTACCACCCTATACTTATTTAAACCTTTACGTGATGAATTCAGAAAACGCGATTCAACGATTTGTGTTGAACCTTGAAAAACAGGGACTTAATCCAGACTACGCCTTGGCCGGATTAGCGCATCTTAAACCTCTCAATTATTGGGAATATACCCAAGTAGAGACCCTATTATCCTTACAAAATCCACGTACGCACTTTAAAGACGAGACCGTATTTATCCTCTACCATCAGCTTACCGAGTTGGTTTTCAAATTGATGCTTCATGAAATAGAACAACTCAGCACATCTGGATTTTCAACGCAACTCTGGCTGGAAAAAACCGACCGGCTTATTCGGTATACACAGCTCTTACTTAACTCATTCGACATCATGAAATATGGCATGAACTACGATGAGTATGCTCAATTTAGAACAAGCCTCTCTCCAGCCAGCGGGTTTCAATCGGCCCAATACAGGAAGATTGAGCTGCATTGCACCTCTCTGCTAAACCTGGTTCATGTGAGCAAACGCAAAACCCTATCATCCAAAAGCCTGGTTGAAGAGCTATTCCCGTTCTTGTATTGGTATGAAGCCGGAACGCATCCCCAAAGCGGAAAGAAGTCTGCAACCTTGCAGCAATTTGAAACGAAATACCAGATGGAATTGCAGCTTTTGGCCAAGCAAAAAAGTGGTCAAACCTTAGATTGTCTTCTGGCTCAGGCTCCTGATGTATCCGCCGATCTAGTTCATAAACTACGCGAATTTGACCGATTATTTAATATCGATTGGCCACTCGTGCACCTCCAAACGGCCAAACATTACTTGGAATCCAAAGATCAAAGCAAGGCAGCTACGGGGGGCAGTGCGTGGACTACTTACCTTCATCCTTCGTATCAAAAAAGAACCTTTTTCCCACTGCTCTGGAGCCAAGAAGAGCTAACACACTGGGGAAGCTGATAAACTCAATTCACCATGGAAATTACCGCTAACCAAAACATAGGCGCCCTGGTTGCTGAAAACGACCGCTTTGCCGGCATATTTAAAACCCATGCCATTGATTTTTGCTGCAAGGGAAACCGCAGCATAGCAGAAGCCTGCGCCGAGAACCCCGGTCAGCTGGCTCAGCTTTTACTTGACTTAAATACATTAAAGCAAGCTAGCGATGATAGTACTGTATTGGCATACTCCACCTGGCCTCTTTCATTGCTCATGGATTTCATCGTAGAACAACACCACCGGTATGTTCGTGAAAAATCAGGTGAGATTCTGAACTACCTCACCACAATTTGCAGCGTTCATGGGGAAAAGTACCCGGAGCTTTTCGCTATTCAAAACTTGTTCAGCCTAGCTACTGAAGAGTTGAAAGCGCATATGCAAAAAGAGGAAAACAGCCTATTTCCAGCTATCCGTGCCTTGACGCTATCCCAACCAAAGCTGCCGACCGAAAGCACAAACCCTACGCTACAGGAGCAAATTTTATCCATTAGCGATGAACATCAACACGAAGGAGAACGCTTTAGCCAGATCCGTGAACTCAGCCAAAACTTCACAGCACCTTCCGATGCCTGTATCACATACCGGGTGAGTTTTAAGCTTTTAGAAGAATTTGAAGAGCAACTTCACTTTCATATTCACTTAGAAAACAATATCTTACTACCCCGCGCATTAAAACTGGAACACGAAGTATACCATGCCCATCACTAGAGCGAAAGCATTACAACCCTTGAGTCGTGAACACCACCATAGCTTGTTGTTGTGCTGGAAAATTAAAACAGGGATTCAAAAAGGTGTCGCAACGGAAAGAATACGCTCCTATGCCTTTTGGTATTACACCGCCCATCTGAAAAACCACTTCGCACAAGAAGAACTGTTCATCTTTCCTATTTTGGGTTTTGAACATCCCTTAATATGCGAGGCTATGGAACACCATGAAAAGCTGCGAGGTCTTTTCAATTCAAACCTCGATTTGGCCACGCTTCTTAGCGATTTAGAAAAGACCTTAACACATCATATCCGGTTTGAAGAACGGGTGCTCTTTAATGCTATTCAGGAAGCCGCCTCTGAAGATCAGCTGCGCTTGCTTCAAGTGCAGGATGCACATTCCAAATTTGAGGATAATTTAGAAGATCCATTTTGGGAATAGCGACGATGCACCTGCCCGCTTTTCTCAAGCACAAGCGTTCGTGCTCATTTGCACTTGTACCGAGCTCAATAGCACATGCTAAAAGGTAAAACGACTAAATCAGCAGCGGAATTCTCGGTGAAGAAGTCCTAAAAACCTTCCTGCAGGAATCCCAATGCAAGCCTAGTCTCTAATCCTATTGCCAGAACCAAAACGGCATAGGGATATTCGCCACATAGAAGGTGAAGCATTTGCCCGGGAACAGCCCACGTAGCTTAATCACTTCACGAATGCCTAGAAGGGATGTCTAGATAAAAAAATCCGCATTGCTGCGGATCCTTCTAAATCGTAATCAGTGAAGCCTTAAACTCCCTTGGCTCTTACCAAACCGCGGTCGTAGGCAATTTTTACCAAATGGGTAGCTTTCTTCACATTGAGTTTACGCATGATGTTCGCTTTATGCGTTTCAACGGTACGTGCGCTTATTGAAAGGCGCTCCCCAATGTCTCTTGCCGATAAACCTTCAGCCAACATCTGCATGATTTCCACTTCTCTATTGCTCAAACCGGCAGTTGATTCAACCGGCGGACGAGAAGCAATCATTTTCAAAACTGCGGGAGCATAGTATTTCTGACCACTGCTCACAATTTTGATGGACTGAATCAACTCTTCCAAAGTGCAATCTTTCATCTGAATGCCTTCGATGTTGCCATCAACTGCCTTCAAGATAACGCTAGAGTCAGCTCCGTTTGTAAGGAGAAGAACTTTCGTTTTAGAAGAGGTACGTTTTAATTTAGAAACAACTTGTACGCCTGAAGCATCGCTCAAGTCTACATCTGAAATAACAAGGTCGATCCCACCCTTTTGAATTGCTGCGAGGGTATCACTTATGTTCGTGACTGCTTTCTTTACAACTAAGCCCGATTCTTGATTGAGGGCAATTTGCAAAGTGTCTAGCAACAACTTCTGGTTGTCTGCCAAGACAATGTTAATAGATCTGCTCATGATAATTAATCCCATGCTAAGTAAAAGAATTTAATTTACAATAGGAAACAATTACCTGTTTATTCTAATAGTATGCGTGTGTCCTTGAAGCGTTCAGAAGCACTCTTTTCCGGAATGCCAGCAAAACGAACTAAGTATCTTTTCCGGGTCATGGTATGACGTTTTGCCGGATTTAAAAATTTAGCGTTAAGCTGGGTAATGGGGAAATAATCGAAGCTATCCAATAACTCCACTTGAAAGCCATCTTCCTTCAAAATCTTTAAACCAACTTTATTGGTATAGAGGTAAGGCCTTTTATTGTAACCGAAAGCCTCTTCTTGCCAAGGTATAAACCTAGGCAGCCAAGTATCGTGTTCAAAATCGATGGCGTGGTTGGTACCGGTTTTATAAAAGAAGAGTTTATTCTCTTCTGTATTGTACGGCTCATAGGCTTCAATCACCGCTTCAGAGGTTTGGTAATGCATCAGCTGCGGATAAAAATGCAGGTTCATCATCGTGAAGGCAATGATGGCTACCGATGCCAGGAAATACGATGGACGAGAATACAGGCGTTTGTAAAATACAACCGGCACAATAGCGATTAAAAGGTAGAGCCAGCTGGTGGCTGAAGGAAATGCAAAGAGGCAAAGCCAAGTAATCAAGGCGAGGGCCGCCACTAAAAATACCCCAATGTAAACGCGCCATGCTTTGCGCCAGCCTCCCTTCTCTCCTTCCCAGTCTTCTAAGGTCTTTGCCGACATAATCGCGGCAAATGGCAATACCACATAGATATAGTGATTCAGCTGATAGCCACTTTTCGATAAGGCTACAAGAGGCAATAAAAAGGCAAAGAAACTAACCCACTCTTCGCTTTTAAAGCTAGCGAAACGGGATTTGAACAAGCGAATCAGTTTGTTTACAAACCCGAATAGGAACAATGGCGACCAAGGCAAAAACGCCCATAAAAACGATTGTGTGAGGTAGAAAGCACCCGGATTATTTCCGGAGCCTTGTGCCCAAACACTTTCGCCGGTAATTCGTCCGAAGCTCTGTGTCCAGTAGAAAAAGCGCAATCCAGAAACACCTTTTTGTCCGTTCACCCAGGCTTCCGGACGCGCATCAAATTGCATGTAGAGGCCGTAGCTCATCGGTAAAAGAATGAGGGCAACGATAATCAATCCCGGAATCCACTTCCAATTGAACATGAACTTCCATTCCCCCTTAAAAAAGGCATCCGGCATAACAGCCAAAACAGGAAAGACCAGTCCAAGCGGACCTTTAGCCAACATCGCTAAACCAACTCCCACAAAGGCGGATATCAGGTTCAGCCAGGTTCCTTCGCTTTTAAAGCGCATCAACTGATATACAATGAACACCAATAAATTGATGATCAAAGTATCAGTTCGGATATCGTTGTTAAAGATAAAAAAGGCAACCGAGGTGCCATACATCAAGGTTGCCCAATAGGCAGTACGCTCGCCGTAAAACAGTTTCGCTAGGCGGAAGGTAGACCAAAGTCCGAGTACCGAAAACAGCACGCTCGGCAGTTTATAAAAGAAATGACTATAGCCAAAGATGCCCATGCTCAAACCAGAGAGCCAAAAAAGCAAAGGCGGTTTATCGAGGTAATTTGCTTCGCGGTGGTATACTTCTAAGAAACTCTGCTCTTTCCACATCTGTTTTGAGATGGATGCATATTGGGCTGCATCAACCTCCATCACCGGAATAAACATGCCTGCATAAACAACCAAGCCTATAAGGGCAAACAGGATATGAAAGATGCGTTTCTCTTTTAGTTCCATCATTTAGGTGTCTTTAAGACAAGGTAATAAGCGATAAGGCTGTATAGGATATTGGGAAACCAAACAGCCAAAAGCGGATTAATCTCACCGGAGAAGGCGAAGGTATACGTCATTTGATTGAGGAAGATAAAACTGAAGGCCAAGCCCAGCCCTATCCCCATGTGCAGGCCTAGCCCACCCCGAACCTTACGAGAAGAAACGGCCAATCCAATAACCGAAAGGATAATGGTAGAGATCGGCATCGCTAAACGCCTGTATTTCTCTACGAGGTAATATTCTATCTTTTCAGCTCCACGCATGCGCTCGGCTTCAATCACGCGGTTCAACTCTGCATTGTTAAAAATGCCCACGTCGTCTTTGCGCAAGAAAAACTCGTGCGGATCAAAGTGGATATCGATGTCTTTGCGTTCACCCCGCATCACCGATTCTTTCTCTCCCAGCTCTCGCTCAACGTAATTAAATACTTGCCAGCTTCCCGTTTCTTTGTTCCAGTTCAGCTTATCAGCACTTAACTTATAGCTGAGGTCTTTTCCCTCAAATTTTTCTAAGGTGAACTTATACCCCAAGCTATCCTGCTTACTGAAGTGATCAATAAACATGTAAACGCCCGGCACCAATTGGCGGTGAACGTTTTTCTCGGCGTGGTTCTCTGAGTTTCGCCGACCGTTGATGTATTGATTCTCAAATGCCACCTTCTGGCCATTACAATACGGGATAAGCCAAGTATTTAAACCGTAACCCAAAACTGCTAAAAACACCGCACTGATAATGTACGGACGCATCATTCTGCGGTAGGATATTCCGCCCGCTAGGATGGCTACAATCTCTGAATTGGAGGCCAACTTAGACGTGAAAAAGATGACCGAAATGAATACGAATAAGTTATTGAACAGACTATAAAACCAGGGAATGAAATAGATATAGTAATCAAAGACGATTTGCTTAGCGGAGGCATTGTTCTGAATGAAATCGTCAATCTTCTCCGACAGGTCAATCACGATGGCAACCATACTGATAAGCCCTAGAGCAAAAAAGAATGTGCTCAAGAACTTCTTGATGATATACCAATCGAGCTTTGTTAGCATTAGCGTCTTGTACTCAATTTTTGAACCATGCTGTCTTTCCAGCTGCTGAAGGTACCTGCTTGTATCTGTTCTCTGGCTTCGTTCACCAACCAAAGGTAGAAGCTCAGGTTATGCACCGAGGCTATTTGAGCTGCCAAAATCTCCTGACTCACAAAGAGGTGACGCAGGTAAGCTTTGCTGTATCCCGGTGTAATGCGTTCATCTACCGGAGAGAAATCTTTCTCCCACTTTTTGTTTCGGATATTTAATATTCCTTCTTCGGTGAACAACATGGCATTGCGCGCATTCCGTGTAGGCATAACGCAATCAAACATGTCTACCCCTAGTGCGATGCATTCTAAAATATTCACCGGCGTACCCACACCCATGAGGTAACGCGGTTTATCTGCCGGAAGAATTTCGCAGACCTGTTCCGTCATCTCGTACATCATTTCGGCCGGCTCTCCTACGGATAAGCCACCGATGGCATTGCCCGGCATATTGCGCGAAGCGATGTACTCTGCCGATTCTTTTCTCAAGTCAGGATAAGTAGACCCTTGCACAATAGGAAACAAGGCCTGTTGGTACCCGTATTTTCCTTCACCCGCTTCAAAATGTTTGATGCAGCGATCCAGCCAACGGTGTGTGAGGTGCATGGAGTTTCGTGCATAGTTTTTATCGCACGGATATGGCGTACATTCATCAAAAGCCATGATGATGTCTGCGCCGATACTGCGTTGTATATCGATTGCTCTTTCTGGCGTGAACAAGTGTTTACTGCCATCGATATGGCTTCTAAACTCTACTCCGTCTTCTTTGATTTTACGCGTACCTGAAAGCGAAAAGACCTGGTAGCCTCCACTGTCGGTCAACATCGGGCGGTCCCAATTGATAAATTTATGCAATCCGCCGGCTTGTTCTAAAACCTCAGTACCCGGTCTAAGGTAGAGGTGGTAGGTATTGCCTAGGATGATTTTTGCGTCGATGGGATCTATCAACTCTGTCTGTCTCACAGCCTTCACCGTTCCGGCTGTGCCCACAGGCATAAATATCGGAGTCGGAATGGTCCCGTGATCAGTCTCTAAAAGACCGCTTCTCGCCTTGCTGCCCTTGTCTTGGGCCAATAAGGTAAACTTCATGCGCTGCAAACTTAACCTTTTTCCGCCTACTCAAAGTGGAAGGAAACGGTCAAGATGCGGGAGAAAAGTGAATTGATGGATTTGGTATAAACGAAGTCGTCTTTCACCATCACATTATTGAAGCTCTGCGAAAGCTTAATCTCCGGTGAAAACTTGAAGAAAGGCAGGTACATGTCTAAGCCAATTCCCACTTCCCAATTGAAGGTGCTAGGCCTTAAAGCCACAACAGGATCGTTTAAACTGCGCGGCGCATTTTGGTCTGACGATAAGTCGTAGGTATAGCGAATGCCCACCATGGAATAGAAGCGGGTATTCTTGCGGCGCTCTGCCCTGAACTTCAACTCAAGCGGGAAATCGAGGTAAACACTTTCAATCTGCACATCGCGGTTGTATACCGCTGAATCAAATTCGTATTGAATATTGCGCTGAGCGAAGGAGATGGTTGGACCCAAGAAACGCAGGTTAAACCATTTGTTTAAGCGATAATCCACCACGGCACCTAGGCCGAAACCATAAAACGGAATAACCGTGATATTCTTTACCGTATCGATGCCGAAGAAATCCGGACTCGTATTCAGCTGCAGGTTATTGTAGGCTCCATTCAGCGTGAAGCCAAAATGTAGCCTGCGGTCGGTATCGTACTGAGGCAGGTTCAACTGTTGCGCATCCACGGAAGGAGCGGCTAACAGCAGAAGCAGCAGTACGCTTACTTTACGGCCGTATAAAGCGAGCAGATGCCAAATGTAAGAGGTCGGTTTTTGCACGATGTAAATCCTGTCTTTGTAAGTATGTTAACGAATGCATCGCCTTCCGGAAAAGCTTGAACGGATTCAGGCAAATACTGGTAAGCGGTAGCATCTTTGGATACTAAACGTCCGAATACAGGCAAAATATATTTAAAGTAGAAATTATACAGCTGTTTGATCGGAAATTTCTGAGGTTTAGAGAATTCCAGAATGGCCACACGAGCTCCGGGCTTCATCACACGGTAGATTTCAGCCAAGCCTTGTTGCAGGTTCTCAAAGTTACGCACACCAAAAGCTACGGTCACCGCATCAAATTCTTGATCATCAAAAATGATACGTTCTGAATCACCCTTCACAAATTCGATTTTGCCAATGCCTCTTTCCTTCGCTTTGACACGCGCTTTGCTCAACATCCCCTCAGAAAGGTCGAGGCCCACGATGCTCTCCGGATTCAATCGCTTTAAGGCCTCAAAGGCTAGGTCACCCGTACCTGTAGCCACATCAAGGATACGTTTAGGTGCACTTTCCTTCAAACTATTGATGGTCACCTTGCGCCACCAATTGTCGATGCCCACAGATAAAAAGTGATTGAGGAAGTCGTAACGGTGAGCGATGTTATCAAACATCTCTTCTACCTGTGCTTTTTTAGAAAGGTCCGAATCTTTTCGGGGTTTAACGTGCGTCAAAGTCTTTGTTTTTGAAATTAAACAGGAAATACCCGTGGCTTGTTCAGAAGCTGCGTACTTTTGTGGCGCAAATATACATCCTGCATATGGAAATCAAGACTGCCCGATTTATTTCAAGCTATACGGAACTGTCTAAGCTTCCTTCCGACCAAAAAGTGGAATTGGCCTTTATCGGCCGATCCAACGTGGGGAAGAGCTCGCTGATTAATATGCTGTGCAATGAAAAGAAGCTCGCTAAAACCTCTTCTCAACCAGGTAAGACACAGACCATCAACCACTTTCTTATCAACGATTTCTGGTATTTAGTGGATTTACCCGGCTACGGTTACGCCAAAGTTTCCAAAGACAAACGCGAGAAATGGGGATCCATGATTCGCAATTATTTGGTAAAACGAGAAACCCTTTACAGCGTATTTGTTTTGGTTGATTCCCGCTTGGAACCTCAAAAAATCGACTTGGAATTCATCAATTGGCTAGGCGAAAAGGAGATTCCTTTTAGCATCGTCTTCACCAAATGCGATAAGCTGGGAAAAAATGCCCTCGCTCAAAACCTAAAAAAGTACCAGAAGAAACTCAGCGAAGTCTGGGTTGAACTGCCTCCGATGTTTCAAACTTCTTCCGAAACACAGCAAGGCAAGGAGGATTTATTGTCTTATTTTGCAGAGATTCTGCAACTTGAGTCATGAAACACAGCTATTCAATTCTGCTTGCCCTGCTCTTGGCAGCCTGCAGCTCAAACGATCAAACTTCGACCAAGCAGGTGGAATCTGCCGCGGCGAATCCCAGCTTGAACATGGAATGGGATACGCTGAGTTTGGATGTGGAAGGCGGCGATTGCCAGCACGACGAAAACAACTGTATCACCGTTCATTACCTTTGGATGCAAAGCAAGGGAACAGATAGCTTTACGCAACAGATCAACCAGTTAATACAGACTTACTTCTTGGGCATTCCGGAAGATTCTGCCACCACACCGGAACAAGTAGCGCAACAATACCTCGCCGACTACGATTCGCTTAAAAAGACCACGCATGAAACCAGCGCTTGGCAGATAGAACGCGAATTGCAACTGCTTGCCAACCCTTATCAAGTCTTGTCATTCCGTTTGGAGACCTACGATTTCACAGGAGGTGTAAACCCGAGTAGCTTAAGTTCTTTTTTGAATTTGAATCCGCAAAACGGACAAAAACTGCAACTGTCCACTTTGTTTAGCGATGTTCACCGCGATACGCTGAGCAAATTAGCCTCTGAATGTTTTGCCTTAGACCAAGCCATCTTGCTTAAAAAGATGGAAGGCCGGTTTGAGCTGAGCTTCACCAACGATATCTACAAGCTGAACGACAATTTCGGCTTTACTGAAAGCGGACTCCTTTTCGTACTTAATAACTTTGAATACAGCACCACCGGCGAACCGGTTGAATTCACCATCCCCTACTCCCGCTTACAAGAAGCAGGCTTGATTAACGAAGAATGGCCTTTTAAAAAGCCCGAAGCCTAGGGCCGAGAGCAAGGAGCCGAGAGCAAGGAGCGGAGAGCCGAGAGCGAAGAGCATAGGGCCTGGCGTTCTGGTAGGCTTTCTTCGCACTGACAAAATTGTGAATTTTGAAGGTTGAGTTATGAATGGGCCAGAAGGGGTGAAACAAAGGAGTATCTGTGCTTAAAAGATTCAAGTTTCTCAGCAATAAAAAAAGCGGCAGGTCTTAACCCACCGCTCTGTTAGCTAATCTAGTTTGATTCCGGTCCTTTTGTCTTAAAGTCCAAAAGTCCAACGGTCTGAAAGTCTATTTCTTCATCTGCGCATCCACCACAGCGATAGTCACCATGTTCACAATCTCGCGAACGGAGCTACCCAATTGCAGGATATGCACTGATTTATTTAAGCCCAATAATACCGGACCAATCGCCTCTGCTACCTTCAGCTCTTGCAACATCTTATAAGCGATGTTACCGGCTGCCAGGTTCGGGAAGATAAAGGTATTGGCTGGAGCACCTTTCAGCTTGCTGAATGGGAAATTCTCTTCCAACATCTGCGGATTCAAAGCGAAGTTGGCCTGGATATCTCCTTCCACAATCATATCCGGATTTTCTCTGTGCAAAATTTTGATAGCCTCTTGAATTCCATTAGGCACTCTGCCTTCAGCAGAACCAAAATTGGAATAAGAAAGCATCGCGATGCGCGGTTCAATATTAAAGGCCTTCACTTCTTTTGCCACCAAGCGGGTGATGTCTACCAGTTCTTGTGCACTTGGATCCGGATTTACGGTAGTATCAGCAAAGAACAAAGGTCCTTTTTTGGTATTCATGATGTACATACCGGCTACCTTGCTGATGCCAGGCTGTACGCCAATCACTTGCAAGGCCGGACGAATGGTATTGGCATAATTTACGGTTAAGCCGGAGATCAAAACATCCGCTTCACCAAACTCCACCATCATACTGCCGTAGTAGTTTCTGTCGCGCATCAACTTGGCCGCTGAATAAAGCGAAACACCTTTGCGTTTGCGCTTTTCGTAAAGCTTGTCGATGAAGTCTTGACGGAAAGCTGTTTCCTCATACGGATCAATCACTTTGATGCCTTCGATGTCCAATTGGTTCTCTGCAACCAATCGCTCAATCTTGTCTCTCCGTCCCAAAAGAATCGGCTCTGCAATTCCTTCGTCGCGCACAATCTGCGCTGCCTTGAGTACCTTATAGGTATCAGCCTCCGCAAAGATGACACGCTTCGGATCTTGTTTCGCTTTTACGCTGATATAGGAGATGAATTTGTTCTCCAACCCAAGACGTGAACGCAATTCCGTTTCGTAGGCTTCCCAATCTTGAATCGGGTGTTTGGCTACGCCGCTGTCCATGGCCGCTTTAGCTACAGCCGGCGCCACGCGGGTAATCAAACGCGGATCGATTGGTTTAGGGATGATATAGAATTTACCGAAAGTGGTATTCTTCTCATTGTAAGCTGAATTCACAATCTCCGGAACCGGCTCTTTGGCCAATTCGGCGATGGCTTTCACTGCCGCCAACTTCATCTCTTCGTTTATTTCGGTAGCTCTCACATCAAGCGCACCGCGGAAGATGAACGGGAAGCCGAGCACGTTATTCACCTGGTTAGGGTGGTCGGAGCGTCCGGTAGCCATGATAATATCATCGCGGGTTGCGATAGCCAATTCGTATTCAATCTCCGGATCAGGGTTGGCCATGGCAAAAACGATAGGGTCTTTGGCCATCGACTTCAACATATCCGGTGAAAGGATATTTCCCTTGGAAAGGCCTACAAATACGTCGGCATCCTTCATGGCATCTTCCAAGGTATGGATGTCGCGCGCTGTAGCAAACTGCGCCTTTTGTTTATCGAGCGATTCACGGTCGGAACGGATAACACCGCTCGAATCCAGCATCACTACATTGTCTTTGTTTACCCCAAGCGAAACGAAGATTTTGGTACAACTGATAGCCGAAGCTCCGGCACCGTTCACCACCAATTTCACTTCGCTCAATTTCTTGCCTGCAATTTCCACCGCGTTCAACAAGGCGGCACCTGAGATGATGGCCGTACCGTGCTGGTCGTCGTGCATGATTGGAATATTGAGCTCTTTCTTCAAGCGCTCTTCAATCTCAAAACACTCCGGTGCTTTGATGTCTTCGAGGTTAACGCCGCCGAAAGTGGGTTCTAATAACTTCACCGTGCGCACAAACTCGTCTACGTTTTCGGTATCAATCTCGATATCAAACACGTCGATATCCGCAAAAATCTTAAACAGGATACCCTTTCCTTCCATCACCGGCTTGGAGGCTGCCGCACCAATGTTTCCTAGTCCTAAAACCGCAGTACCATTGGAAATAACCGCCACTAAATTGCCTTTGCTGGTATACTTGTAAACATCTTCCGGCTCATCGGCGATGCGCAAGCAAGGCTCCGCCACACCCGGCGAATAAGCCAAGGTAAGGTCGCGTTGCGTTTGAGTAGGTTTTGTTGGTATCACCTCAATCTTACCGGGACGTCCATGAGAGTGGTAATTGAGGGCTTCTTCTTTGATCTTGTTCGACATAATCGATTTGCTTTTAAGCCGCACCAAAAATAGCAATAAATGGCAGATTGAAAGAGTCAAATGTCAGGAGACCTATTCAGCCAAAGGAGAATCGACTGGAAGTAATTTCTAATGGAACGAATACAGCAGTACCGAGTCGTTTTGCAGGATAGGCTGCAGTCCCCAAAGTTGTTTTAGGCTATCGGTATAATCCAGTCCTTTGAAAGCAATGGCATAATCAAATTGCCTCATCTGGTGCATGTTCACGGCCTGCGGAATATTGAGTCCGGTGGTATCTCGGATGCCAAAGCCTTGCCTACGAATGGCCATAAACCCACCGTTCGGCGTATTATCGCCCAAAACAATAAACTTGGCTTTGCTATCGATGTGCAGCGAATCAATCACCTGGTAGTAGTTTTCGTAATGCTGAAACAAAGCAGCGAAATCGTCTTGTACGGCATAGCGATGGTCCAGCCCTTTATCGCTTCGCTTGAAAGACATCACTAAAAAAACCAGCAGCACAAGTTGAATCACTTTATAACCCTTCTGAGGCAAATCGCGCAGTTGCTCTTGAAAGGACAATAACGTTAAAGCGAAGGCTGAATAGAAGGTGATCACGTAATAATCGTGGTTCTGAAATTGGCGAAAGAACAACACGAACATCACGGCATAACCCAATAGTACAGGCAGGAACAATAGTGTCCACGGGTTTCGTTTCCGCATCAAAAGCAATAAGGCTCCAGTAAAGACGATGCCCCAAACAAACCAAAGATCGAGCTGATAATAATCGGGCCACCAGTATTCGGTGATGTGAATCCAAACCAAGTCGATTTGTTCCTTTGTAAGCGACCAATAGGGCGTAATCTCCATCAAGAAACAGGTATCGCAGTTCACCTTATTGTAGGCATTGGCATAGGCCGCCCAAGCCGCGCTCAAACCAAATGCGACGATGGCCCAAGCGAGGGACCAAAGCATCGCTTTCTGCTTTTTAATTGCAGCAAAAACAATATTGGAGCTAGCGAAAAGCAATAGCACACCCGGCAATGCCAGCACGCTAACGAGAACTGTAATTTTGGTTAAGCCGGCCAAGGTGAAGCAGAGCAAAGCCCACCACGGATAGGTTTTCTTTCCGTTTTGCAACCAGAAATAGGAAAAAGACAATCCCATGAGGCATAGTCCGAGTGCCGGCACATCCGGTACCATACCGGTGGCATAGTAGAAAAATACCGTAGAAGAAAAAGGCAGCCAAGCCGTGATATAGGCGGCCATCAGCGACTTCAAGCGATGTAAGGCAATGCGGAAGAACGCATATATGCCGCCTAGTACGATTAAGAAATCAAGCCAACGCAGCAGGTAAAGCTTCGGACCGCTAACCTTAAAGACCTGTGCCAGCAGGTAGTATAACCACGGAAACTCCCCGGCTGCTTTACCGTCTTGTCCAACGAGGTTATAAATTCTCGGCTCGGCAAAAGGCACGTCAAATTGATAATAGCCCATCACAAAAGAGAGGCTATCCGTTTGGCGCATGAAATGGAGTCCGCGCGGACCAAGCCACAGGATATCCCAAAGTCCGATGAGCCCAAAGACCGGAATGGAAATCAATAAAAAATAGACCGCCGGATGCTGCAACATCCAAACGCTTAATTGATTCCAGTATGCCAGTGCTTTTTTCAAGGGAAGCAAAATACGGAAAGGCAAAGGACACAGGCAAACCCTGATTCTGATAAAGAAGGCTCTCCTGACCAAGACAATGAACTATATCGCCGGAATTCCCGATTATTGAAAAGCATGATTGAGCAACGCAGATTGTTTTTGGAATTAACCACGGCAGCCGGACTGAGTGAATCAGATGCTGCAATGGTCATAGCGCAATCGCAGGTGAAAGAGCTCAAGCGTAAGGAATTCCTTCTTCAACCCGGCATGCAGTCGAAGCACATGCGTTTTATTGAACATGGAGCGATGCGGAGCTATTACATAGATGAGGAAGGCCATCAACATACCTTGCAATTAGGCATTGAAGGTTGGTGGATCAACGACTTGTATAGCTACCTCACAGAAAAGCCTACCCGGATGTTCATTCAGGCTACGGAATCTACTGTGGTAACACTCCTACCGAAAAGTCTACTGGAAGATCAATTGCTCCGCTGTCCAACCCTGAGTCACTATTTCTTGAAGAAATTTCAAAAGGCGTATGTGGCCTTGCAAGAAAGGACCTTAGACCATTTAGGCACCGAAGCGATGGATCGTTATACCCAGTTTAGGCAAACGTATCCGGAGCTGGAACAACGGTTTCCGCAGTATATCATTGCTTCCTACCTTGGCATTACGCCGGAGTTTTTAAGTCAGCTGAGAAGCAAATACCGCAACTGAATTTCTTAAACTAGTTCAATTTTTAGGGTTTTTAGCGAGTCTAGGTTTGCTCCATGAAAAAAGGGATGCAAAACCGACTTCGCCTAGTGCTCATTGCCTTATGCCTTATACTCTTTAATCAGGCTATGGCACAAAGTCAGCGTTTTTCACTGGAGACAGTCTCCGGAAACCGTTCCATTGGTCAACAACATCTGTTTGGGTACCGGAATGCGAAATGGGAGTTTCAGCACTTCAGCTTAATCGACTTTGAATATGCACAGAAACGAAATGCCATCTACTTTGTTCGGAGCTCAGCTTTGTATAAAATAGTCGATGGCCTTTATCTGCAAGCGGGTATTGGACTTAAAAACCCCGGCTCCTTCCATTCGCTATTGGGTCAATACCGGCATCAATCAAAACGCAGCAAACTGAGCTTGAGTAGTGGGTTTACGTGGCAGCAAGGCCGGAGTTGGGAAAACAGCCTAAGCTTTGAATTGCATGGACCATCGCTACAAGGGTGGCAAACCTTCACCCGTATTTTTCTTTTAACGAACCTGCAAGAACAGCAGCTCATACGTGGTATCGCTCAATTCAGACTGGGGCTGACAAAAGGCAATCATGCTTTGGGCCTTGCCTTTAATCTAGACCGCTTTAGCGAAGGGCGCGAATTGCGCAATACCGGACTTTTCTACAAAATCAATTTTATACCACATGAAAACTAAAAACACCGATTTAGGCCTGCTTTTACTCCGCTTGGCCTTAGGCATCACCATGCTCTTTTACGGCATCAACAAATTACTTTACGGTGCCGATTTTATCAGGACTGCATTGACCGACATGGGTTTACCCGGCATCTTCTATTACGGGGTATTTGTGGGAGAAATCATCGCTCCACTACTTCTGCTTCTCGGTTACAAAACCCGTATCGCTGCATTGATTTTTTCGTTCAATATGCTCTGTGCCCTGCTGATGATGAAAATGGGACTATTTTTCAGCCTAAACAACAGTGGCGGTTGGGCCATCGATTTAATTGTGATTTACATTTTAGGCGGACTGGTACTTTACTTTACCGGTTCAGGCAAGTATGCACTGAGTAGCAAATCAGCTTGGGATTAACCCGGCCCGTTTCGGCGGGCATTGCCCTGATGCAACCATTCCACGCCATGCTGCGTTTTTAAAATCGATGAAGCTCTACTCGCGCATCTTACTGCTCCTGCTATTTCCCGTGCTCCTTTCGGCATGTGAAAAGACGCGTTATTCGATGGACAATGATGTAAACCTGCGTTACCAAAATCCAATCATTGTTATAAGCGATGACGCAGAAGTGGAAGTTGAATTCACCAAACTGGTAGAAGACTCACGCTGCATGGGCAATAAAATGTGCATTTGGGGCGGACGTTTTACCGGGGAGTTTCTGTTGAATGGTCAGGATAAAATCTACCTCAGCCTTGGCGACTTAAGGCATCTTGCACAAGTACCTAAACATACAAGTGATGTTTACCAAGGTCATACCTTTACCCTTCTCAAAGCGGAGATTGAACCTGAAGACCAACGCAAAGCCAGAAAATACCGCATAACACTGAAGGTGAGTAAATAGAAACTTGCTCTGTATACCAAAGCACTTCTTACGACGTTCAAGGATTAAAGCAGCCGTATGAAAAAGTCCATATTCTTGTGCGCCGTCGTTTTCTTTTTTGCTGTTTCTTCTGCAAAAGCCCAATACCTTGAATTAGGTTTCTCCTTTGCTCCGAGTGTGAGTTCACTTCGGGGTAATGAGATCATCAAGAAGTACCATAACCCGGTGCTTGCTTATGCGTTCGGACCAACAGTCAACTTGCATTTCAACAACAAACTGGCTCTGAGTTCAGGCTTATTTTTGGAGCAAAAGGCTACCGGAATTCATCCGGAAGAAAACGCCTTTTTCAGAGCCAACTTCGACTATATCAGTTTACCCTTAATGGCGAGGTATAGCTTTGGCCATTTTGTGAAATACTACATTAATGCCGGCCCTTACTTCAATTATCTACTGCAGGAAACATCATTTTTTGCCAGTACTATAAACCCGGAGGATAAGTCGAGCGCCACCAACCAATTTCACCGCAGAGACATCGGACTCAGTACTGGAATAGGATTGCGTATGCCAATCGATTGCAACATTTTTTTCAATGCCGAACTCCGACACAATTACGGCTTAACCAATATCAGTAAACTGCCCGTAGTGGAGAACGGAAAAATTCAAACCAACTCAACCAACTTGCTGATTGGATTTACGTGTTATTTGTAATTCATGAACTGCATGCGAACTATTTTGCTCACTACCCTGGTTATATTAAATGTTCATTTAGCAAAAGGGTATTCAGCAGATTCTTCGTATCTATTTCTGCGGGACTCCAGTAGCGGATTTATAGGTTCTTACTGCGGATTCGGAGGATACAATGAAGCCTTGTTGCATTTTGAATACTTAGTTCATTCCAAGAGATTAGACTTGGTTGATTCCCTCCTTAACAGTTCTAATGCTGGAATTCAGTATTACGCTGCTGAAATCATTCTTTTATCAGACTCGGTAGCTTGTCATGCCAAGGCAAACGAAGTGAAAAATAGGCTACGAAGTAAAAATGCAGTCTTATGCATCGGAGGAATCCTACTCAATGGAATAAGCTTTGAAGCCTATTATTCAGAACATCGGTTCCGGCATTTACGCAGAGAGGTGCACCGTGAACTCAAACGTATGTTTGAACCTTAAATTTACATCGTTCATTGCATCGCTGAAAGATTACCAACCACCGAACCTTCCATATCGTTTCTTAATCGCTAAGTTTACGAACCGATAGATGACCCCCTCTAAACAACTACTCTTCTGCGTCTTATTCTTACTTAAATTCCATTTGCTTGAAGCTACTACTTGGCGGGCAGCGATGCCTTATACTCAGCGCATTGAAGGACAAAGTGTAAAAATCAAAGCTCAATCTTATGACCCCTATATCGGCAGCCCAATGTTGGGTAAAACCTCGGTTTACCATAGAAACAAACTGCTCTACACTTTAGACCAATACTATAGAGAACCATTGTATACTAGTCCAGATGGGCAATATTTGGTTCTTGTTCGCCTGACCAATTCAATTGGCGTAGGAAGTTATATTTCTGGCTGGGGGCATGTGAACTACAATCAGGCCGCGATTAAAATCTTCAAAAATGGAAAAGCCATAAAAGAATACAGGCTTCGTGATGTGATTGATACAGCTAAGCTTGCCCAGGATGGAAACCTTTTCTATTGGGGGTATGCTAAAAACTTGAAACGCTCTAAAGCGGTTCAAGATGAATGTGAAATTTGCCGAGAGTCTTACGGCAAAAGACTGCTAAGCACATGCGATACCAGTAAAATCAAACCGGAAGAATGTGCGCTTTGTAGAGCAGCTTGCGATTCAGCTCAACTACTCTCAACCGAAGAAAGACTGGTCAAGAATCCTATTTACGTTTCTGGGGATACCTTGTTTATCCTGAGTAATCAACAAACCGTTATTAAGCTGAGCTTTCATGATCTATCGCTTCAGATTTCTCCTTTTGAGCACGTTGTTCCAGTTAAAAACGAGTACAAGCCACCGCTTTTGAAACGGAAATACAAGAAGATTCGATTGCCTGAAAAGTTTGAAGAGCCTCGTTTGAAAAACGGTAAAACACTGGAAGAAAGTGTTGCCGAATTGTTGGATCTCAGCGTTGACCACGATTTCAAAGGCCGTTATGCCGTTTACATGGGTAGTTTGGTAATCGATAAAACGGGGAAGTGCATTCAATACGATGGCAAAGTCTATGATAATACAGTCAGCCAATTCATGAATCAACAATCGATTCAGCCAGAAATGACCCAAAAATTGGAAGCCTAGATTAGGGAACAAGAATTCGACACATCGCTTATTCCCAAACGATTTGAAGCTTATTCGTTCCTGTGCATACTTCGCTTAACAGTGAAAACGGAAAGTCCATAAAATACAAAAGCCCGCTTCCCAGCGAGCTTTTGCCTTAACGTATATGGCTAGTCTAAAAGAAATTGCAATTAGAAATCGTCTACGTTGGTATTGATGCGTTTGGATTCTGAACGTTCAAAATCTGAGTAGAACTCCAAAGTGAAAGTTCCTTGTGCATCTTGGTCGTCTAATGTGATACGCACATCATCCACCATCCAGTAGTACTGCACGCCTCCGGTGATTTCCTTCAACTCAGGCTCACCAAATTTGTACTTCAAGATATACTTCATCTCACCGAACTGCTTTTTGGTACCCAGCTCTTTTTTACCGATAACCATCACACCATTGAAACGGCCGTTCGCATTGAAGATATAGTAAATCTTGTCTACGTTTACGGTACCGATGGTCATGTCATCGTTCGCTAAGGTATACGCATTTTTATCGGTGATATCAGCGCTCTTGGTGAAGGTTAGCTTTTTGCCGTCTACTTTGATAGAGTCAACATGAGCGCCCCATTTGATGCCGCGAAAATCGGCAAGAACATAAGTCGGGCTTGACGACTTATTTGTGGATTTGTTTGCTTGTGCTGTGGCTTCCATTCCGAAAGCCGAAATCATGCAAAGCAAGGCGATTAGTAAGGTCTTTTTCATGTGGTTTAAAACATAAACTGAAGACAAATTTAGTCGCCAGACCGAATGACGAAAGTTAAGTTACGGGCAAGTCTTGTGGATAAGTGGCTTGTGCTAACATATCGTGTATCGCGGAGGCCTTGATGAGAATCTCCCTCCACTCCTCTTCCGGCTTTGAATCGTAGGTTATAGCCCCTCCGGCCTGAAAGCTCAATGCAGAGTCCTTTTCATTGTACACCAAAGTTCGAATCACCACATTTAAGTCGAAATCGCCATTCGCTTCCAAAACACCAATGCTCCCAGAATAGATTCCGCGTTTCGCATTCTCCAGTCCTTCAATCAACTGCATGGCCATCACCTTCGGCGCTCCGGTCATGGAACCCATGGGGAAACAACTCTTCATCGCCTCTATACCGTGTACCTCAGGGCGCAATTGTCCGCGTACCTCCGAAATCATCTGGTGCACCTGAGGAAAAGAATAAATACCAAATAGCTCAGGCACTTTCACCGTTCCGGGAATGCACGAATGCGCTAAGTCGTTACGCACCAAATCCACGATCATCACATTCTCGGCTCGGTCTTTTTCTGAGCGAAGCAGCTCTTCCCTCAAGGCCAAATCCTGCTCCGGGTCTTTAGCCCTTGGGCGAGTTCCTTTAATAGGCTGACTCACGAGGATATCGCCTTGCTTTTGGAGAAAGCGCTCCGGACTGGCCGACAGCACATAGAGCGAATCAAATTTTAGGAAGGCCGACATCGGCACGGCTGATCTTTGGCGCAAAGCGAAATAGGCTTGGAGCATATCCAGCTTACAGGCATCGCTAAAAAACTCCACACAGAGGTTGAGCTCGTAGACGTCGCCCTCTTCAATGTGTTGGCGCACCTTATTTACTTTATCGAGGTATTCCGCTTCGGCCATGCCGCAGTTTACTTGACCTTCAAAGAAATGGGTGCGGGCTTCGATAGGCAATATGGAGTGTATCGCTAAAAAAACCTGCTCCGGGTTCTCTGCTGTAATGCTCAGTTGCTCATTGGCATACACCACTTCCACCTCAGCCTCAAAAGCGAGGTAAAGCGGAGCATGGATGCGATCCGGATTAGTGGATTCCAAGCGCTCTACCTGATTTTTAAGATCATAACTCAAGCAAAGCGCAATAGGCATTTGGGCGTGATCTTGCCAGTTTTGAATTTGGCTGAAAGCGTCTGCGCCCTCCGGCTTCAGAGACTGCTTAGCGCATAAAGCCCTGAACGGTTGATCCCAACCCTTGCCACGCTGATTTTCGTAAACAGCGAAATACGGCCAATCTTTTATCCAAGCCATCAAGCGAGCATGGAAAAGAGGCCAGTCTGCTGTAGTTACCGAAAAGCGTTGCTGCTGCACAGGGCAAAATAAATACAAGTGCAGCATTAATCCAGCTCAAATTCCAGAACCTTTAGTGACTCGTCCTATGCTTAATTTTACCTATATTTGAAAGAGCATGTTTTTTTTTACAACATAGAACACTTGTTTTTCATAAACATTATTACGCAGTATTTTTAATTTTCAAACTAAAAAAATACACTTATGAAAAACGTAATTATTACAGCCCTATTTAGCGTATTTGCTTTGTTCAGTATTGAAAGCAAAGCGCAATGTATTCCATCTTGTGGAACTTGGACCGTTGAAAACAAAACGGGCTGTGAATTAGAGCTCTTTTGGGAAACACCCCCGCCATGCACCGTAATTCTAGGAGCTGGCACTTTGGCTCCAAACTCTGGATCAATTAATTTACTAGCGCCTTGTATAGGAACTGATTGCGGACCTGTTTGCCCATGGGCACTGCGCGTAAAAAACACCAACTTCTCATTAGGAGCTCACGATCCATCCGGTACAGTTTATTATAATGTAATTCCCTGCTCAAAATGCCCAAGCGGCTGGATTAAAGCAACATACTTAATTAATGGATCAGGATCTTACAGCCTTATTTTTGAATGTCAATAATACCTAGTTCTACTTTGTCCAAACAAATACCTATAACCTCAAATCGAGGTTATAGGTTAGTATTGATAATATTGATATACGCAGCTGCCTTCACATCAATGAGGCAGGTAAATGGTCAAACAGCAAATGTTTGGCAATTGGGATACGGCGTCCAAGTAGACTTTAATTTCTACCCTGCAAAAATAACAACGAACGATAGTATCTTCTATAGTTCAGAAGGGACTGCAAGCATATGTGATTCTAATGGCAGGCTACTTATTTCATCAAACGGCACTCGAGTATGGGATTCCACTGGCCAGACACTGGTAAACGGGAATAATCTATTAGGTAGTGATAATGCAATTCAAAGTGCCTTATTCATAGAGCACTCGCGAGCTAATAATTCGTACTTTCTTTTCACAAATGCCGATGTAGTTTCGCCTTCTACCACTGCAAATGTATCCCTCATTGAAACACTTAATAATTCGTTTCAGGTTACGACTAAAAATTCAAAGCTTTTAGATTTACCTGCTGAAGGATTTCATGCTATCAATAAAACAAACACCGACTCGATTTGGATAGCATTCACAGAAATAAACTCTGATTCCCTATGGTTATATTCAATTATTGGTACGACTCTAAGATACTCTCATAAGGAGAAGACAAATATCCCTTATACTCCAGATTTTTTTAATTCATATCCTCGACTAGACCCCCGGAAACAGTTAGTTTTTTCACCCGATGGAACTAGGTTGGCTATATCTGCATTTGGCTCGAAATCGGTTTATGTATATGATTTCAATTTAGTTACCGGAAAACTATCAAGTCCAAAAGTAATTAACACACAAATCGCTGCTAGAATTGCATTTTCGCCAGACTCCCGTTTCCTCTACATCTCTTGCCCTTATAAAATTTATCAAACACCTATAAACCAGTTAAACGCCACCAATTTTATTGAAAGTTTACCAGTGGCAATTACTGATTCAACCCAAATTTTCGGAAGTCTGCAAATTACTCCTCATGAAAGCATATTTATTTTAAGTCAAAATATAAATGGACTATATGCTCAAGAAATAATCAATCCAAATGATTCATCCAATCTTCTTCGGTTTAATGCTAAAAGCGAGCTAAATAAAAGTGGCCCAATGGCCTTGTACTCAGTTCCCAATATTCTAGGCAAGTATTTATTAAATTCAAAATCCTTCCAAGTCTCCTCCTGCCTTGGTGATTCCACCCTCTTCCATTCCGCTTTTGTGGATGAAGACTCCGTGTGGTGGGTCTTTGGTGATGGCAAGCGCTTGTTTGGCCCAACCACCGGCATCAAACACCTGTATTCCAGTCCGGGAACCTATCGCTATGCCCTCATACGTCCGGGAAAGGATACCCTTTTCAACTATGCTGAAGTGCTCGGTACCCAGAACAAAATCTTAGTCCAGGATACCTTGCTTTTCTCTGGCGATTCCCTGCAACTTCGTTTTCAAGGCGTTTCTCCAGACAACTGGACTTGGAGCGATAACAGTGCTGATAGCAGCTTGACGGTAAGTCAGCCGGGCACTTACTCCATTCACGCCCAGCTCGGTGCCTGCCCTATTGCAGATACCGTTCAAGTGCATTTTGTGCATCGCCTACCCCATCAAATGCTGTGTCTGCCGGATTCACTCCAAATGGCTTTAAGCAGCAGTCAAGCCGATAGCTTGTTTATTCAGAATCAAGTGTATTCCGGCACGGATAGCTTTGAATTCAAAACTTCTACATCTGGGAGCTATGCTCTTCCAATTAGCTACTTTAAAAACGGCCTTAATGCTAAAGACACCCTGGTGCTTCAAGCCACCAAAGTTCCTGTTCCCTACCTTGGACCGGACAGCCTATACTGCCTCAACGAAAGCCTCAGCATTTCAATCGATACCGCTGTGTACCCTGCTTTCCGCTGGGAAAACGGCGACAGTTTGAACGCCAGTAGAACTATCCAACAAAGCGGAACCTATAACGTACAGGCATCTGTAGATCAATGCACAGCAAGCGATACCCTGCAAGTCTATTTTATCGATTGCCGTGTTTATGTGGAGGATACCTGCCTGCTGGATACCGCCAAACTATGGCTTAATTTGAGCGATAGCTTTGCAGTTTCTTGGACTTCAGGCTCTGCTCAGCAATCAAGTATTGGGTCAGATAGTTTCTTTATTCCAAACACAAACTCCGGCAATACCGCTTTTACTGTTATGGTAAAGCGAGGTCAGGCCAGCAGAGAATTACAAGGAACTTACCTCACTGTAGCAAGACCGGAATTAACCACTTTGGATAGTCTGCTCTGCAAAAACAGTCTGTTCTTCCCATACCTAGACTCGCTCAACTATGCCTTTCTTTGGAATACCGGATCAAATCATGCAGCATTTATCCCGGACAGCAGCGGATGGCATTGGGTTTCCCTTTCCTACCTCGGCTGCAGCTATACCGACAGCTTCTTTCTTAATTTGATTGAATGCGATTGTCCGGTGTGGGTGCCCAATGCCTTCAGTCCAAACAACAAAGACGGGCTAAACGATCAATTTCAAGCCGTAACACTTTGTGAGACGGAAGAATTCCTGCTCGAAATTTACAACCGATGGGGTCAGCTGGTATACCGAAGCGCCAATCCGAATGAAGCCTGGGATGGAAAATACCAAAACATAAAGTGCCCATCTGAATATTACCTCTGGCGACTGAGCATTCGCTCCAAAAAAGGATTGAATACCGAACAAAAAGGATACGTATTCTTGCTGCCCTAGCTTTTCGATTTGCAAATTCCAAATCCGCCCTTACCTTTGCCTTCGGATAAGGTCTCTCCGAGTGGGAGAGTGAAAAGGGAACACCGGTGTGAATCCGGGACTGTGCCCGCAGCTGTAATCCTCGTATGTACCTTCGATGTCTCTTACCACTGCCAGTCGGCGGGAAGGTTCGAAGGTGAGGAAAGTCAGAAGACCTGCCTGATCCGGCAGCAAAAGCACTTTCGGGAAAAAGGGTGCCAAGCGAAAAATTTTTAAAGTGATTTTTTTAGCGAACAAAACAGGCGCAAGGCGTTTACCGCTTTTGGCTCTGGTCTTTGTACTTGGTTCCGGCATTGGACTTTTAGCCCAATCGCTCGATTCCCTGCAAAAACTGGAAGAGACCGTGGTGCGTCCGAGTTTGCGACAAGATGAAGTAACCGGACAAACACCGTATTCGCTGAAACCACAAGCGGCCCAAAGCCTGTCTGACCTGCTTCAACGGCAAAGTCCCTTTTATATTAAAAGCTACGGCGCGGGCTTACTCGGCTCCATTAGTCTACGTGGCAGCGGCGCAGCACATACGTCGGTATTCTGGAATGGCGTCAACCTGCAAAACCCCATGAATGGACAGCTGGATTTCAGCTTGGTACCGGGATTCTTCTTAGACCAAGCGCAAGTCTATAGTGGCGGTTCCGGCGAGCTGTTTGGAAGCGGCGCATTGGGTGGAGTAATCAGCTTAAACAGCGAAGTGAAAGCAGCGAATCAAACTGAGTTTGCCGCCATCCTAGGCAGCTTTGGACAAGCCTCCGGGCAAGCCGGACTAAACCGTCTATTCGGAAAACAGGCCTTTCGTATTCGCGCGTTCTACAGCAAGGCAGAGAACAATTATTCCTTTATCAACCGCGGATTACCCGGCAAGCCAGAACAGACTTTAGAACATGCGCAGCAAGACGCAGGCGGACTACTTGCCGATTACCGCTACCAGATCAAGGAAAAGCAAAGTCTAGACTTACACTACTGGTTTCAGCAGAATAAGCGATTCCTCCCTCCCACCATGTTGGAGCAAAACAGCGTGGCGGAGCAAAACGACTTAAGCCATCGAGTGGTCGGTGAATTTCGCCATTCAGGTAAACTGGATTTCCTCTTCCGTGCGGCTTGGCTTCACGATGAGCTGCTTTACCTGAATCCGGCAGCGAACATACATTCCAACAGCATCAACGACGGCCTGATACAAGACCTGGAGTTCCGCAAACAAATTAAGCGACACCGCCTCTTTGCATCGCTACACAATACCTATTACCAAGCACGTCAGGCTGCCTATGGTGAAACGCGATCCCAATGGCGCCAAGCTCTCGATGTGGCCCATACCTATATCGCTAAAAATGGAAAAGTCAGAACCGCGCTTCGCCAGGAATTGTGGAAAGGAAAAGCCGTGCCCTTTGCCGCTTCGCTCTCTGGCGAGTTAAACCTGAAAAACATTCAGTTGAGCAGTCACCTAGCGAAATTGTACCGCATCCCTAACTTCAACGACCTCTACTGGCAACCGGGAGGAAATCCGGATATCCAACCAGAAGAAGGCTTTAGTGGCGAAGTGGGCATCGCTTGGAAAAAGCAAAATGACGTAAACAGCTTGCAAACGAAGCTCACCGCCTATACCTCGTTGATCGATAACTGGATTATTTGGCTACCGGAAAACGGCATCTGGAGCGCCCAAAACATACGTCAGGTATTGTCGCGCGGACTAGAATACCGACTCGAGGCCGGGCATTTGGCAAATCAATCGTATTGGAAACTCGACTTCAACGGATCCTTTACGCTTACCGAAAACCAGAAGGCCAGCTCAGGCAGCGATTTGTCGGTAGGCAAACAACTCATCTATGTACCCTATTGGAAACACAGCCTAGGCCTCACTTGGAACAGGGGGAACTGGAAGCTGGGCTACCGCCATGTGTGGAATGGAGGCGTTTATACCAGTGCCGACAACAGCAGCTGGATACTTCCTTGGCAAACCGGGAGTTTCACGACCGACTATAGCTTTGGCTTACTAGGCACTGATTTCAGCCTCCGTGGCTCGATAGAGAATATAAGCAATACCCAATATGAAATTATGGAATGGCGCCCCATGCCGGGCCGTTGGTTCCGACTTAGTATACACCTGAAAATTTAACAGAGAACATGAAATATACCTTTTACACACTCCTGGTCGTTCTGGGATTCGGACTTTCTTCGGAAAGCAAAGCACAATCGACGGTTTTAAATTTTGAAAACATCGTACTTCCTTCAGACAGCCTAATTGAAGGCAGCGAGGGAGACACGCTGTTCCATTTTACTGAAGCCCAATTCCCAATTGTTTGGGATACCACCTACGACTATTGGTCAGGCGGATGGGCAGCTTCAAGTCGCATCGATTCCTCCAGAAGAGGTCCTGCCGGCTTATTCGACGCCTATCCGGCAAAAGCCCAAAGTGGCGAAGTTTTTCTAGTAGGACAACAAGGCAGCCGCATTCATTTCAACCCATCCAACGGACTGGACTACAAACCGATGAGCTTCTACCTTACCTTAAATGCCTACGTTTACAACTCACTGGCTGAAGGAGATGGTATAGGTAAAAAATTTGGTGGAGACGACGGAACGGAACCGGATTCGTTTATTCTGGTTTTGGTGCAGCATTTCGCAGATCAAAGCACCGATACACAACGTGTGGCTTTGGCTGACTTCCGCTTCAACGACAACAACCAAGACTTCATTTTGAAAGATTGGATCAAAGTCAGCTTGAATAGTAGCAGCAAACGGGTAGATGAACTGAGCTTCCACCTGGAATCCAGCGACCAAGGAATGTGGGGCATCAATACGCCAACCTTCTTTGTGATTGACGACTTGGAAATTTCGTCTACACCAAACGGTATTTCGCGTGCGCCGCGAATCGGTGTGAATGCCTATCCTAACCCGAGCAACGGCTTAGTGAACTTGAGCCAAAGCATCGGACCTTGGAATTTGATGGATGCGAAAGGCCAAGTATTGGCGAAGGGCGAAGGCACTCAAATTGACCTAAGTTTGTACCCGAAAGGTGTGTATGTACTGCAAGGTAAAGGCGGTGAAGTAGCTCGCTTGATTCGCAAATAATGAAAAAACTACTCAGCATAGTACTCTTGTTGATGGCCGCTAGCGTAGCACGGAGCCAGTATGCCCCACGTGCCGGTCAGCCGGGTTCAACGGCCATCGCACAAGATTCTTCTGCTATCCTCTCTTGGGGCATTTCGTGTCAGGTGAACCGAGGTTTATTGGACGTTACCCAACCCGATAGCGGTTTTGCGTCAATAGGAGAAGCCTCGTTCGCTGTGGGCAAAGCCGATGCGTATATCGTGTCGTTAGGTGATGGCGGAAGCGCTACCCTCACCTTTGATCCGCCCATTGTGGATGGTCCGGGTTACGATTTTGCGGTTTTTGAGAATGGCTTTAACATCAACGGGGATTCTGATTTTCTGGAATTGGCTTTTGTGGAAGTAAGCTCCAATGGCGTCGACTTTTTCCGTTTTCCGGCCTATTGCGCTTTGGACAGCAGCAGGCAGCAAAAAACCTACGACGGTGCAAAAGCTGAATACTACCATAACCTAGCCGGTAAATACACCGCTCGTTACGGTACTCCATTCGATTTGAAGGAGCTGGATAGCATCGCTGTGCTGGACTTGATGTCGATCACCCACGTGCGTATTGTAGACGTGATTGGGACTGTCATTGATAGCCTAGCCAGCCGAGGCGCGGACGGTCAAATCATCAACGACCCTTGGCCTACGCTCTTCCCACAAGGTGGCTTCGATTTAGATGCGGTGGGCGTAATACACAACCAACATGCGCCCAATGGCGTGTCTGACTTGACAAGACCCACGGCGATTTACCCTAACCCTGTGAAGAAAGGCCAAAGCCTGAACTGGAATCGGGAAGCCGAATGGTTCTTGTATTCTCTCGATGGAAAGCTGATGGATACCGGCTACGGAACAAAATTGGAAACGCAGCACATGAGCACAGGAATCTATTTGCTTCGCTTGAACAATTCCTTTCAAAAAGTAGAGATTCGATGAAGAAACTGAGCCTGCTACTTCCTTTCATCTTATTGCTGAGTGCTTGTTTTAAAGACCAGCAAGATCCGCTGGCTACGGCAGGTAAAAAGCGACTGTGGATTATCAACGAAGGGAATTTTCAGTGGGGAAATGCTTCGCTTTCTTTGTATGATTTAGCGAGTGAAAAACTGGTTCACGTCAAGCAGTTTGAGCAGAACAACGGTTTTCCTATTGGCGATGTTTTCCAATCGATGATCCGGTACAATAACCAATTCTATTTGGTGGTGAATAACTCGGGTAAAATTCATGTTTGCGATGCCGATATGAAGTACCAGCGCAGCATAGATCAACTGGGTTCGCCTCGCTATTTGATGCCGTACGGTACCGGCAAGGCTTTGCTGAGCGATTTGTATTCGAATACGCTTAAAATTCTCGACTTACAAAACGGCACCGTTGCACAAACGTTGAGTTTTCCGGGCTGGGGAGAAAAGCTTTTTAGCGATGGAGATAAGATTTGGGCATGCAATTTAAAGAGCCGCAAACTCTTCCGATTTGATACCCAAACGGAGCAATTAAGCGATAGCCTCGACATCGGCTATGCCGCCACCACACTGGTGAAAGATGCTCAAAACCGCAATTGGGTATTGGCCAAAGGCGATACCGCACAACAAATTAAACCTCGCCTCAGCAGGCTAAGTGCAGATGGCAAACAGGTGGAACAATACTATGAGCTGGACCTTAGTCAGGCGAGCGATATGGTATACGACCCAAGCGGAAATCGTTTTATCATACTGGCAGAAGATCTTTATACTTTTAGCGAAACGCAGGGACTTTCTGCTCAAGCATTGGTTCCTTCCAATAACAGAAACCTGTATGCTATCGCTTTGGTGGAGGAAGAGCTTTTTGTAGCCGATGCGGTGGATTACGTGCAAAAGGGTCAGGTTTACCGCTATAATTTAAACGGAACTTTACTCGGGAATTTCGGTGTAGGACCTATCCCGAATGGGTTTTTATTTGACAACTAAATACTATTTTTGAAGCGCAATGAAGATAAGTACAAAAACAGGTGTAGTAATTTCAGCCATCGTGTTGGCTGCTTTGAGCAGATTAATTCCTCACCCGATGAATTTTACGCCAATCGCTGCAATCGCTATGTTTGGCGCAGCGTACCTGGAAAGAAAAAGTATTGCTTTTATTATCCCGATTCTCAGCATTTACCTGAGCAATTTGGTAATTGATAACGTGATGTACCAACACGACAGCTTCGTATGGATGGCCCCAAGCTTTCCATGGGTTGCAGGTTCACTGGTATTGATTTCTTTGATGAGTCAGTTCACCTTAAACAAGGTAAGTGCCGGTCGCGTATTGGGTAGCAGCCTTGCAGCCTCTGTCATCTTCTTTATCATTAGTAATTTCGGAATGTGGCAAGGAAGCGGAATTTACAGCCACGACATGACTGGTTTAGTGATGTGTTATAACGCAGCTATTCCATTCTTCGGTTGGACTGTAGCCGGCGATTTGGTTTACACAACGGCTATGTTTGGTGGTTTCGCTTTAATGCAATCTAGATTACCACGTCTTGCCGCAGCCTAAGCAAACACAACATAAAAAATTAGCGACGCCTTCCCCTCTCCGGGAGGGCGTTCATTTTTACTACAACGAGCAAGGCCTAATGGTCTTTACCGAAGCTTACCACTTGGAACGTGGCTATTGCTGCAAAAGTGGATGTAAACATTGCCCGTATGGGTATAGGAAAACTGTTTGACTGTGGGTCCCGATATTCATCGGGAGTAGGACTGTGAAACTGATTTTGTTTACTGTTGATTGTTGAATGTAAAAGGCCGTTTTATATTGTCTGTAGTGGCGAGACATGCCTCGCCACTGCAAACAAATCTCGCTCTTACAACCGTTAACACAGCAATGAATACCCCTCCAACTACCACAATCCTAAGCATCTATAAAACAGTCCAACAGTAAACCTATAGACTTGCAGATGTAATTATGGTTAATAAATCATAAGAAACTTAAGTATCTGTTGAAGTAGAGATTTTAGTGAATTAACTTCAATCAG
>SBGR01000077.1 GCA_006226545.1 Bacteroidota bacterium
GTAAAAAGCCCTTTGAATTTTATCTTCGTTTATACGCCCTCTCAAAACGTCGAATTTTGACTTTGGAAGAGGGTTTTTAGACAGACTGCCGTTATAGCCAATTTATTTACCACAAATTAGAATCGGTAAAACTGCAAACCAATGAGTAGTAGAATCGTACTGAACTTTTTTAGCTTGTTGATACTGTTTTCAAGTGCTTGCAACATGAACAATGAGACAATCCTGTTCGAAACACAAGAGAATTGGGGAGGATGGCATGCCGGAGACACGACATCCATTATGTCCAGAATGATAGCAACGAAAAGTGGCGATGACACTGTTTACACTACGGTTTATTATTATCCAAACGGCATTGAAAAAACGAAAACAGTGTTCGTCAACGACAGACTTAAGTCAATATTTTTCGTCAATGACACAAATGGAAATCCGTATAATTTCGGCGGAGTTACCAATGGTACAGGCCACGTGAAGCAATATGATCATCATGGGATACTTCAATATAGTGGCAACTATCAAAACGGGAATAAAGAAGGTTGGTGGTACCGCTATCACTTTACTGGTGAAATAATGGACTCCACACTCTATAAAGACGGATTTGATATTAGTGCTACGGATTCCTCAAGGCTTAATGTCATGTTTGGCCTATTTAGAGACAACGTTGGAATTAGAGAAAATTGGTATCAGTAAAAGAAAAACTGTCTATAACACGGGCCTATAAATACCTGCATTCATTTCGTAATGATTTTTGAAAAGGAACCTGTATTTAAATTAAAGGGACAGAATTATGTGAGATATACTTTCATGCTAATTCTTGCTAGCATTTCAGCGCTTTCACTTGCATGGGTAATTTAATTCGGATTTTTGGTTTTACCAATAACCATATTGAGCCTTCTTGGAATATTAATTATTGATTTTCCGGTTCTTTATCTTTTTGAAGATCATATAATCATTCACAGAAAAAGCATCTTAAAACCCTTCAGTTATAGCAAAGTGATTAGATACGATAATATTGAATCAATAGCGCATTTTCCGTCTCGGACGGATTGGCCGTATTTATTCTCCACTATGCTTTCCGGAAATTCGATTTTCGGAGGAAATAACAAGGCATCGCGAATCCTTATCACCACAAAAGACAAACAAATTCATTTAATAAACCGTATTGGCCGACAAGAAGATTTCTTGAATGCATATGATATTCTGAAAAGAACTGTGTCAGTGCTTAAAAAAGCCGGTGTCTAACAACGTGCTAGGGCCAAACCCCAAACGGCTTCGCCGAGTACGGAGAAAGAGTGCGGAGTGCGAGTCTCTAATCCAGTAGTATCTATTCCAAACTCAAGGGAAATACCTAATTTAGAAGTCCGTTTCCCTAAGCGCCCCTTCGAACTCGCTTAAGCTTGTTGTCGGGATTAATAATCTGCATAGGAAACATTAACAGTCATAGTATGACAGACCCATTCAACTTTGAACTTGAGCGAAATCCTGAACAGGAAAAAGATGCCGTTTTCTCCTATTTAAACAAGAAAACCATGGTCTACAAACCATTGCTTTCAGCATTAATTGATACTGCTTATAAAGTTCAGACCAGCCGAACAATATCAGACAAAGACATTGAAGTGCTCAGAAAGGGTCTTTTTGAAAGTTACATCGTGGTTTGCGGTCATTACTCCGGCAAGTTTCTATGTCAGTTATCCTTTGTTGACAAAAGAGTGCAGGATGTCTTGAAGGAGCTAGCCACCAACAAAAATTCCGCCGTAAGATTTAATGCAATCATGGTCATGTTGTATAGACCTTGTGATGAAGTATTGAAGCATGTGATTAACCTCGGTCTGAATGATAAAAGCGCTAGAGTTCGAGCAAAGACAGCAGATGTTATAAGCCGACTTGATTTAAAAGAATACGCCAGTATCCTCCAAGAATACATTGACAAAGAAGAAAAAAGAAAGGTAAAGGATGAGATGGAATACTGTCTTTATTGGCTAACCCATGATTATAAGATTGAGGAGAAAAGCGAATATGGATACAGCATTTGGGTGAAGACAGAAACAGGCGGGACAGGTGTTACAATCAACGATGAGCAACTGAAACAACTGGACAAAACCATTGAAAAAATCAAGAACGGAACATTTAGGTACGAATGAACCGGAACCTAGCGCTGCCAACAAAGCATTGCCAAACGCAGGGATAAACAACTTCGCTAGAAAATTAGTGCTAAAAATTGCAGCCTCAGGCAATACCAGAACCATTAACCTATTTTTCACAAAGTGATAAGTTCTTTTATTGAGAACTTTTAGTAAATTTGTTAGGAAACCTGTTCATGAATCGAATTATAGCAAAAAAGACCCTGCGGGAATTTTGGGAAAGACATGCCGATTCAGAGCAGTATCTGAAAACCTGGTATGAAACTGCAAAGACATCAAATTGGCAATCGCCGAACGACGTCAAAGAAACCTATGTAAACGCAAGCATTTTGAAGGACAGCCGGATTGTTTTCAATATTAAAGGAAATTCATACCGGCTAGTTGTTAAATTCAATTTTGAAAGGCAATGGGCATTTATTCGATTCGTCGGGACACACGCTGAATATGATCGAATTGATGCAAACACAATTTAATAGAATCGAAAATGGAATTAAAGCCAATAAAATCAGAGAAAGACTATAACAAAGCACTTGAAAGACTTGAAGTAATCTTTGATGCAAAACAAAATACCAGAGAAGGAGATGAAGCTGAAATTTTATCTATTCTCATAGACAATTACGAAAACAAATATTATCCAATTGAAGCCCCGGATCCAATAGAAGCCATTAAAATAAGAATGGAAGAATTGAATTTGAAACAAAAAGATCTAGTTGGCGTTATTGGAGGGAAAAGTCGCGTTTCGGAGGTTCTCAATAAAAAGAAAAAACTGACAGTAGAAATGATCCGAGAATTGGAAAGAGTTTTACACATTTCTGCCAGCGTTCTTATTAGGAACTATACGCTGTCGAATTAAAAAATCGTAGCCCAATACTTTGCTAGCGCCAAACCCAAACGGCTTCGCCGAGTACGTAGAAAGAGTGCGGAGTGCGAGTCTCTAAACCCATGGTAGCTCTTCCAAACTCAAGGGAAATACCTAATTTACAAGTCCTTTTCCAAACTGACTTACCGGGCTAAACTTCGCCCGGCGCCAGCACGGGGACCGTTATGCAACATTATGCGACCTTGCAGAAATTCATTAAATTGTAACAAGAAATTTATGGAGTATGGCTACCGTTGAAAAAATTCGTAGTGAGCTGATAGACAAAATATTATCCATTAAAAATAAAGATTTTCTACTTGCATTGGATAGTCTGATATCCTCGAGCTCAAGCAATAATGATATTGTTAAACTGACTGATGAGCAAATAGAGATGCTTGAAATGAGCGAAGCTGACATTGCAAATGGAAGACTAATTTCACAAGAAGCAATGGACAAAAGAAATCTTGAATGGCTAAACGCACTGTAAGGTGGACTCGAACCGCAGATATTCAGTTTGTTGGTGTGCTTGAATATTGGGTCAAAAGAAATAAGTCTGCTTCTTACTCAAAAAAGCTAATTAAGAAAGTTGCTAATCGAACTAAAAAGATTTCTGAAAACCCGTTTATTTTTAAGGAAGCGAATTATAAAGATATCCGAGTTTCGATTCTAGACAACTTCAGCATTTTCTTCAAAGTAACTGATGAAGAAATACTTATAACAGCTTTCTGGGATAATCGACAAGATCCAAATAAACTGTTACTGATTCTAAAAAACGAAAAATAACGTTGCACAACAGCGTGCTAGCGCCAGGCTTCACTCCCATTTTCAAGTCTGTTTCCAAACTGACTCGCCGAGTTAAACTTCGCCCTACATCGGCATGGTGCCTTTAGACAAAATCTATGAGAATTACTCTTATCCTAACACTTACATCCCTTTTCTCTTGTACGTCTTCACCTGAAAAGGAGGGTCCAGTTAAGTGTTTACAATCCACTGAAGACCAAGAACTAAATCTTCATTATTCTGAATTTGATTCTTTATTTTCATTTTTAGCTCCGGAATCGTGGCTGACCGAGTTCAGCCTGAATTCAGAGGCTAGTTCAGTTAATTCATCTGATACCTCAAAAGAATTAGAAAACACAACTACAGTCAGTAAATCAAACTATAAATATGCAGCTCAAGATTTCTCGGTTTTCTATCAAACATGTTATTCATTCCTAATGAATGATTTAGGAGTCGACCTATTAGATTCTGGTTGTTATTCCCTTGATCAAACCAAAATCCATTGGATTAAATATTACAATCCTACTGATACCTTTTCCAAAAGCAATACATGTCTGGAGCTGTTCTATACGGAGAAATCTAGAATCGCAAACTTCAGAATTGTCGTTTATGGAAAAGAAAGAACGGAAGAACGCATTTGCGCAGGTTATCAAGTCTTTCTAGCCAACAAATTGAATTTGCTCAACAACATGGCTAGCACCTAGCTCTCTCCCACCTCCAAATCAACCCTTCGTCCGGATCTTCAAACTCGTCTACCTGTTCAAAGCCGCAATTGATTAATACTTGCGTGGAGGGGTTTTCTTCGCCTAAGGTATGGGCGGCCACAAACTTAACGCGTTCGTCTTCAAAGGCCTTTTGAACGAGTCCTTCTGCAAATTCAGTTGCTAGGCCTTGTTGGCGAAATTTCGCTGCAATCTCATAGCCTATTTCAACGCCTCCTTCCGGAGTCGGTTTGCCTGCAAATCCACCGCAGCCTACCAAGGTATTGGTGCCTTTCAGCACGGGGAAATAGGTCCACCAGCCGCTCTGTTCCTCGCCCGATTCCAGCTGCTCTTTGGCGTATTGCAAAGCTTCAACGCCAAATTCTGTCCACTTTTTGGGAACCTGAACCTTCAAGCGATTGGCCAGTTGCTCATTTCCCTGAATGGCCCATTGAAGCAGTTCGGGAGTGCAGGGAATAAGTTTGAGGCGTTTTGTTTCCATTTGCATTTACAAGTATGCTTGATACCGCAGATTAAATCAATAATTGAGTACGTCTATCTTTCCGTTCGGATACGTTAAATAGATCAACAAATCCACTTTCAAAACAAACCAATGCATTGAGGTCCATTTCGATTTATCCTCTTGGGCATAGTCGGACATGGTGAATACCAACGACGGCCACCCTTGAGCTAGGTTATTGTTAGCCTTCATCTTAATATCGGGATTAGTATTGCTCCTGAGGCATTTGAAGTAGTCGCCAAAGGGATTTAACTGGAATTGGCTTGACTCATTTGGCATCACTAAATCATCTAATGCCCCGGTTTCTTGAATCCAATTTTTCAAGTTCACTAGGTCACTGTCATTGGGTTTCCATGGAAATGAAGCTTTCGAAAAAAATTCCTTCGCCAGGTACTCATATTTTGCATTGCCTTGTATAGCAAGCTTCAGCTCATAGATGGAATCCATGTAGTTAACCGCCGCTCTTAGTTTTGTGATCTTGTTAGCCGTATAACAGGCCTCAAATTCAGCCATAGCTGCATCTTCATTCTTGCATGCTGTATGGCATAACAGAAAAAAGAGTATTACACCAAGAAAACTTAACCTCAACCTCATCCTTAACCTCATTCTTTAATCCTTTTTCCCCAGTCTAATCCGGTACTGTAAACCCATTATAATCTGAACCGATTTTACAAAATCTAAGTTTTGCCAATACTTATCCGGCTCAACAGCAATACCCTTAAAGCCTTGGGCGTACTTGAAGCTGGCAATCCAATTCGGACTAAACTCATAGCCCAGCGTAAAGAAGGCTCCCGGATTTCTATGCGCAAAGGCCTGGGAAGTTTGAACTGTTGCGGTATCAAAACCCGACCATTCATAATGGTGATAGGTAGTGCTATGCGATTGCAAGCGGGAATCCTGTACCCCAACACTTAGTGAAAGTTTCTTCCATTGAAACTTTAAAGCAATGGGCAAGGAAAAATACCTTGTTCTACCCCAGTATTCTTCCGTCCAAGTCCTATCCGGAACAGGTTCATATTTAGATTCTATGTGATACCCTTGGTAATACCGCAATTGATCGAAGAACAGCCCACTTTGTATCGCTAGAAAAGCAAAGGGCTGGTACTCCACTAAAAAGCCGGCGCTTACACTGGCGCCGTAATCTGTTTGATAGGTTTGAAAGCTAGGCCTGATAGGCTTGATGTCATTCATAAACCTGCTGGCTCCAAAGTACGCGCTGGGAAGGACGCTCACTTGGGCCTGTGCGCCGAATGACGTAGAAAGCAAAGCGCAGAAAAGGATATTTTTTAGTGATGGAAATGACTTCTTCAACATCATAGCTTACTCCTTCTGACCCAGTTTAATCCGGTATTGCAGCCCCAACTGAATTTGGGTATTCCGAACAGATTCTCCGGCTCGCCATGGGCCGTTTTGCATGTCGACCAAACCTTGGGTGAATCGGAGTCCGAGATTCCACTTGGGGTGGATACGGTACGCCGCCTCCAGCGTATAACTGAGGTTATAGGAACTCAGTGCTGATGCATGCCATTCTATCTCTTCCACGGCGTTTAAGCGCGTATAGGCGCGGTATTTCCCGAGGTACACCAAACGTTGACTGTATTGCAGTCCGGCACCCAGGGTGAATTTGTTCAGGTGTACTTGCATGGAAACAGGCAAACTGGCAAAATAGAGGTAGCCCCAAAGCTCGTTGGAATAGGTGCGAATGGGATTGGGCTCAGAGGCCAGGTACGGGAATTTCGCATCGGCTTTTTTCACCTCCGCATGTTCGCCCCAATAATGCCCAATTTGCTCCAGGTAAATACCCCCTTGGATGGAAAAATGGGAATTGATTTTATAGTTTAAATCGGCTCCCAATCCCCAACTGAAACTGAATTTGTTTTCAAAAACAAGGTTGGAATCTGCAGGTATGTGATTGCTATTGAGTTTACTTGTGCCGAGGAAAAGCGCCGGGTTGAGGCTAAGTTGTGCCTGCGCATTCCAGCTGAGTAGAAGCAGGATAATGGTGCTAAGAAGGGATTTCATAGGTACGAGGTTCAATGTTTTAAAGATATTCAATAGTTACAGAATCTGAACATATTGAAAATAATAAAGAGATAGACACTAGCCATTATTCTGGCGCCGTTCTAATTCAAAAGGCAGGTCTTTATGTCTGAACGTCTTAAAGTCTGAATGTCTTTTTCAACCCTTTTTTTTCCCCCTTCTTTACCCCATTTTTGTTTGCCTATGCGAAGTATACTTTTCATTCTCTTCTCCTTGATGTTTATTGGTGTTCAAGCTCAAGAACGACGCTACGATAGAGCGGTGAGCTATTACGAAGACGGTAAATACTACAAGGCCTATAAACAACTCGACAAAGCCTTGAAACACAAAGACACGCGCAGTCGTGCCGATGTGCTTTTGCTTCAAGCGAAGGTTTTATTGAAGCTGACGGAGGATGAATTTTTCTTGGAAGACGAGCCAAAAGCCCTCTACAATTCCATGAAGCTGGCCGATAAAGCCCTCGCTAAAAGCAAAGACCAAGCATCGCTAAGAGAAAAAGAGTCGACCTTCTTCCAAGAACTCGCTGAAAAAGCACTGGAAGCAGCCAACGAAGAACTGGCCAACCAGAAATACATTCAAGCGAATAAGTATTTCGAGAAACTGTATGAGATCAATGGCGACCTCCGCGCTAAATGGGGTGAAGGACGCGTTGCACTCGCGTTAAACGATACCAATACGGTTATTGAAAAAGCGAAAGAAGTTAGTGCTGCGCTCCTTGAACAAGCCAAAGCAGGCGAAACCGTTTTGGTGGAAGACAAACCTTTCCTTTTCGTTATCAACCATTATATCGATCAAAAACGATACGATACAGCCGCTTTTATTTCGCGCAATGCCTATATCATTTACCCCGAATCAAAATCGGTAAAAAACCTTTTGCTGCAGTCGTTTTTACTCGACGTAACCAGCCGCAGACCACAGCTTGAAACCTTGGAAGCCTTCGCCACCATGCGTCCGATTTTCAAAGACGACAGCCTCTTTTTGCACAAAGAGAACGTGCTCTTCCTTTACCTGTTGAACTTACATGCGGCACAACCTGACATACAACACATCACGGATAGTCTGCTCTCGGGCTATTTTGAAGTGAAGAATGCCTACTTCGCTGATCAAGGTGAAGCCTATAAAAAGAAGGATATCCTCTTTGATCAAAACAACCAAGAAAAGGTATTTAACGTGCTCCGTTATGCTGCCAAAGCTGAACGCAGTGCTCTGCTCAGTGCCATGTTGCGCAACTATGTAGGTGGCACTTATGCCGATAGCGCTTACCGAGCAAAGAAAGAAAGCGACAGGTGGAAGCTCACCTTTGACCGCATGCAAGCTGAAAACTCCATTTACCTCCTTGCCCATGCACTGCCTGAAGCGGAGAAAGTACTGAGAAAAGAGAAATGGTTCCCGGCTTTCAAATTGCAGCTGGTGCAAGAATCGCTAAACAAGCAGGCAAAATTCAAAGACCGCACAGCCTTGGTCGACTTTATCCCATTTGCTTTGGAGAGCTACCCCCGTAGCTTGCCGGTGTTTAAATCGGCCGAAGCACTAAGCCGCCACTTGGTAGCCGAATTCATGGACTCTGCCTACTGGAGCTACGCCAAGGTAACGCTGAAGCAGCACGATTTCTATTTCCCTGATGGCAAAGAAATACAGGCTTTGAAACGCAGTTTTACAGAGAGAGACTTCATGGCCAACTACTTTGGCAGTAGGCTTTTGAAGGTAGAAAAGAACGGTAAGCAAGTCTCTGAATTTGAATGGACCGGCAATGAATTGCTTTGCCAAGAGGGCCGAGTGCCTGATGCCATTCAAGCGAAAGTGGCCCAACGTATCAACTACTTCCGCCGCAGTGCCGGGGTGCCTGATTACGTATACCTTGATACCACCAAAAACGCAGCCTGCCAGAAGGCCGCACTCATCTACCAAGTAAACGACGGCAAACTCTTTACCTCGCCGGCTGAGACTTGGAAATGTTATAGCCTCAGCGCAGTGGATGCTGCCCAGTTTAGCGCCCGTGTATTCGGACAAACCACTGTTTTTGCTGTTACCACTTTAATGGCCGACAAAGGCGATAAAAACACTTGGGTAGGTAACCGCCGTTGGATGCTGTACCCTGCCTCTCGTGTGATGGGTCACGGTAGCACCAATGAAACAGCCCTAATCTGGACCTTAGACAATACCGGTCAACGTGATACATCGGAATACATGACCGATTTCGTTTCTTGGCCACCGAGAGACTATTGTCCGCAAATGTTCGCATTCGACCGCTGGAACTTCTCCATCTACGCCGATTTAAGCAAAGCCAAAGTGAAGGTATTACTCAACGGCAAGCCGGTGAATATTCACCAAGAAGCTTTGGTGAGCGGTTACGGGATGCCGAGCTTGGTTTGGGAGGTGAAAGACGCCATTGTGCCGGAACAGACCTATACGGTAGTGATTGAAGGCGTGCGCTTGCACGGAGAAAAAACTGCTACCACCTTCAAGTATCCGGTAACCTTTATTGATCCGATGAAGAAGGAAAGGTAGATGTTTAGACGTTTAGACTTTAGGACGGAGAGACAGAGAGTCAGAGGGTCAGAAAGACAAATAGACATTAAGACTTTTGGAAAACGGGACGTATCACTTTGGGTATTTCTCCCACGATGCATACCCCATTTACCACTAACTACAAGGCGACTTCGGTCGCCTTTATTATTTATACTTTTCGGTCATAGAGGGGTAGAAAATTTTCTACCCCT
>SBGR01000007.1 GCA_006226545.1 Bacteroidota bacterium
ATAGCCCCTTTTCTATTCGGGTACCTGTCTGAGCGGAATATCGTTTAAGCGGTTCTCGACTACTACAATTTACTTTTGAGACGGCTCCTTTTTTTTATGGCAAACGGAGAGAACTATCCAATTGGATAAACTTCGATTCCATTTCAGCTGCAGCTACAAACAAGCTGTCTTGATCACTCTGGTAATAGGCTGCCCACAAATTATTTTGCTTCACCTTAAGTTGGCTGTACAAGCGCATCAAACTTAAACGGTCTTGCAAGGAGGCCGGAAACTCATTTAGCGAAAGTGAATCGCTACGTTCCAATTGATTTTGCCAAGCTTCTGCCCTATCGCTATAAACTTGATTAACCTGACTTAGGCTATCTGCTGTTAATAGCGGATTAAGCAAAGCCTCTTCTTGAATTTTAAGTTCAAGAAAACTGCGTTGAACGCGTAAGTACCTACCCAATGGATCAGGTAGGTTTTGAATTACGATAAACGAGGCAATGAAGACCAGCATTCCCAGCATGCCAATAAGTCCACCGCTCATCGTATCCCACTCTGCTTTGATTAAACCCGGAATTAAAAGTCCTCCACAAAGCAAGCCTACCACAAAGCCCCCGCCGTGTGCCGCATGGTCTATTCGTTCAGAAAAAAGTGCCAACAGCAAATCGACACACATCACAATAACCAATACAATGATCTGCCCCAACATTGCACCAAAGGCTTTGGAGCGAAAAATCAACAAGACCATCAAACAGGCCAGCAACCCGAATATCACTCCTGAGAATCCGACACCCACTTTGATAGGGTGCCATGCAATGGAAGCTAAACTAGAAGCCAAGAGCGTTACAGCAACCACTCCACTAAGCTTAACCCAGCCCAATACAGGTTCTAAAATTCTACCTAGAACCATCAAGATAAACATGTTCATGCCCAGGTGAAATACACCGGCATGAATAAAAGCACCGGTAAACAAGCGCCAATACTGCTGATTAATTACGGAGGTGCGGTTTAAGGCACCCCAGTCAAGCAAGTCTTCCGCCCTGGGTGCAAGCCAATCAACACCTTGAAAGCCCATGAATAAAAACAGGCCCACTTGAACTATAACAAGAATAGGGATAAACCAAAATTCGGCTGATGGCCGAAGGTCGAAACGTGCTTTAGGTTTTACTCGAGGTTGTGGAACGAGGTATTCCGGTTCAGTTTCCGTCATCCGTTTAACATTAACTCTTTCGCATTGGCCATGGCAGAGCTACTCGGATTGTCACCACTGAGCATTTTTGCCAACTCTTGAATGCGCTCTTCATCACTTAACAAACGCATGCCGGTATGTGTTTTACCGTCGCGCACCTCTTTGTAAACAAAATACTGCGCCATACCCGAACCGGCAATCTGCGGAAGGTGGGTAATGCTTATAACTTGATGTCCTTTAGCCAGCTGACGCATTAACCGCCCTACTTTGGCGGCTACCTCACCCGAAATACCGGTATCAATTTCATCAAAGATTAAGGTAGCCAAAGCTGTATTCTCCGCTAAAATGGATTTCAAACATAGCATCAAACGGCTAAGCTCTCCACCCGATGCTGCCTTATGCAGTGGTTGTGGTGCCATGCCAGCATTGGAGCTGAAGCGCATTTGCACTTCTTCCAATCCCGCTTCTTGCATCTGCTCCAATTTCTCTAACGCTATATGCACCTTGGCATGTGGCATCCCTACCTGATTCAATAAAGAGACAAGCTCTTGTTCCAATGCCGGTATGTAGGAGGCACGATGTTCACTAAGCACCTCACCCACCTTTGTAGCTTCCGCTCTGCGTTCTACAACTAAGTTTCGCGCATTAGCCAGCGATTCATCCAGGTGTTCTATACGGTGAATCTCATCTTCGAGCCAAAAGCGTTTCTGCTCCAGCTCTTCAATACTGTTCACACGGTGTTTGTTCTGCAAACTTTGTATGAGATTAAGTCGGTTAACTACAAGCTCCAGCCTTTGACCGTCTGCTGGGGTAGTATCGGCTATGTTTTCCAGTTCTCGTGCAATATCGCTCAGCTCAATATCAGCCGAAGTCAAGCGCTCGTGAAGTGATTCAAAGCGTGCATCGACCTTAATCAAATTACGAAGTGCCCCTGAAAGCTGACTTAATTGATCGTGTATTGAAGGTTCTGCATCTTTCAATAACGCAGCTCCTTCAAAAGCGGTCTTACTGATTTCACCGGCATGTTCCAAACGGGCTTGCTCTTGCTCTAAGTCTTCTTGCTCTCCAACCTTAAGCGATGCGTCTTCCAGTTCTTGCCACTGAAAACGGAAAAAATCCAAATCTGCTTGTAAACTTCCATCGCTAGATTCTAAAGACCTTAGCGATTTCTCTGCTTCCTTAAAGGCTTTGTAGGCCGTTTGATAAGCTAATAATTTCTCACCTGACTTGGCAAATGCATCCAGAATCTCCACCTGGTAGCGGCGATCCTTTAGCGATAAGGTTTCATGCTGCGAATGTATGTCTACCAAATACTCTCCCAATTCCTTGAGCTGTTGCACCGTTACCGGAGTATCATTGATAAAGGCTCTGGATTTCCCGGAAAGCGTTATCTCCCGACGCAGCAAACAATGCGGCTCATAGTCTAGGTCTTCCTGTTCAAAAAATGAGCGCAATGCATAAGCGCTGATATCAAATTCAGCTTCAACAACGCATTTCTCTTGGCTGCCGTCCATCACACTGGTATCTGCTCGCTCACCTAAGACAAGCGAAAGCGCACCTAGAATAATGGATTTACCAGCACCGGTTTCACCAGTAACCGTGAGCAGTCCGCCCTGGAAGTCAATTTCCAGTTCACGGATGATTGCAAAATTTCGAATGGATAAATGCCTGAGCACAGCCCAAAAATAAGGCTTGATTGTCTATTCGGGAAGCGAAGAATTAATTCCCTTGGATTTTATCCCATTTACTGGAATTTCCAGGATCGATTTCTTTCAAAATTGCAATAACCTTGATCTTATCCGTCTCCAATGCTTTGGTATAAATCTTAACGATTTCATCGGCCTTGGCCTGGAAATAAATCCGCATGTACATGGAATTCGGTACGGCCTTAGACACCTTTTGAAGTTCTTTCAGGGAATTAGTAATTTCAGTACGGCCCAATTCAAGGTCTTTGTACATGATGTCTAGTCCCTTGCGGTGGTAATTGTAGATGGCTTGGCGCATCGGCACAAAGCGTGCGTTTAAAGCATTTTCTACCATCCAGTAGCGGTTCAGGTTATTCCGGCCATCAGTCGAATTCCAGCCTACCGCATTAGCACTTTGAGCTGAGTTTAATACGTTGTTAGCGCTCTCAAAATAGCTTTGCCCTCCAAGTGGGCTATAGGTATCGAAGTGCATACCCATCACCATGTTGGCATAGAAACCCAATACGGAAGTGAGGTTATTATCGAAGCTATTTTCGTTGTAAATCATTTGTTGAAAGTTCACGTAGGTAAATGAGAAATCATTGTCTTCGTGATTCAACGTGATGGTATTGTAACCGCTTCCAAACACCGGTCGGCTAGCGCGAAGTGAAAGGGTAGCTTGAAAGATATCCGGTAGCTCGTATTTGGTTACGTTAACGATGAGGTTAAAATCGACACGTTCTTGCGGACCTATTTCAATTTTAGCCCATTTCTTATTGTTCAGAAATTCAGTGATACTGATTTCCAAATTTTTAAAAATCTGAGTGTTTGGTGTTTGAATCTGGTTGTGCAATACCTGCACTTGTGCGTTAAAGTCTTGCGCACGCAATCCAAAACTCAAAAACAGAAAACTTAAAACTAAGAGTTTACGCATTTGCGAGTTCTACTATCTTATCTACAATATCCAGCGCCACATCCTTTTTGGTCTTTAAAGGAAACGCTTGCACTTTCTCTTTCTTATCAATGATAGTGATCTTATTTTGATCACCCCCGAATCCGGAATTTTTATCGTTCATGGAATTGAGCACGATAAAATCCAAATTCTTCGATTTCAGTTTCTCTTTGGCATTTTTCAACTCATCGTTGGTTTCCAAAGCAAAACCCACCAATACCTGGTTCTTTGGTTTAGCACTTCCCAATTCCTTCAGAATATCAGTTGTTTTAGCCAGTTTAAGCAAGAAGATCATGTCTTTCTTCTTAATCTTTTGGCTAGCGATGCTTTCCGGACGGTAGTCTGCCACTGCAGCAGACATCACCACGATTTGACTTTTTGCTGCGTGTTTAACACACGCATCCAACATATCTTGTGCTGAAACAATATTCACCCTCTTGATTCGAGGATTTTCAATATCCAAGTGCGTTGGACCAGAAACCAAGGTTACCTCAGCCCCTTCCTTCGCTAAAGCTTCTGCTACGGCAAATCCCATCTTACCGCTGGAGTAGTTGCCAATGAAGCGAACCGGGTCCAAGTTTTCATACGTTGGACCAGCTGTTACCAAAGCCTTCTTGCCTGCCAGTCTCAATCCTTTACCAAAGGCATTATGAAGCGCAGAAACAATGTCTTCCGGTTCCATCATGCGTCCTTTACCTTCTAAGCCACTTGCGAGTTCGCCACTTGCCGGTTCTAGGCAGGTATTTCCGTAAGCAATAAGGGTATCGATGTTTTTCCGTGTTGCCGGATGTTCCCACATGTCGAGGTCCATGGCCGGTGCAAAATAAACCGGACAACGTGCTGACAGGTAAGTGGCTGTCAAAAGATTGTCTGACTGCCCATTGGCCATTTTAGCCAATGTTGATGCTGAAGCGGGTGCTATCAACATCAGGTCGGCCCATAGTCCGAGCTCTACATGGTTATTCCAAGTCCCATCCGAGGTGGTGAAAAACTCAGTATAAACCGTGTTCTTAGACAAGGTGGCCAAAGTAAGCTTTCCAATAAAGTCAGTGGCAGAAGCGGTCATTACGACTTTCACTTCTGCCCCTTCTTTTACCAGTAGCCTGATGAGGTTTGCAGCTTTGTATGCAGCGATGCTACCGCAAACCCCGAGTAATATCTTCTTATTTTGAAGCATCCTCTTTTGCCGGATTTCTGAAATATACTTTGTTATTCAGGAATTCCTCTGTAGCAATCAAGGTTGGTTTTGGAAGCTTCTCGTAGAAAGTAGCGATTTCAATTTGCTCGCGGTTTTCAAAGATCTCTTCCAAGTTGTCATTGTCAGTGGCAAATTCAGCCAACTTAGCATGCAATTCTTCTTTCATTTGAACACCAATTTGGTTTGCTCTTTTTGAAATGATTGCCAATGACTCATAAAGGTTTCCTGATACTTCCTCAATTTGAGGGATATCTCTAGGTACCGTAGTATCCGGTACATTGTGTGTGTTTGACAGATTACCCATGTTTATCTATCCTATTGATTAGTTTTTAATTTAGACTCAGCCTTTTTACGAAGCGCTGCTACTCTTTTACTGTATGTATTGTCGGTCCCGAAACGACTAGAAAAATCAGCCGCTGCGTTCACTACTTCATTTAAATATTGCCCGCGCTCAATCTCATTGCGCATGGCCTCTTTGTAGTAAGACTTAACGGCAAGATAATGCAGTTTGTCTTTTTGTTCTACTCCATCTCTTTTCGACTCGCTCAAGAAAAATTTACCGGCGGCCGCATATTCTTTTCTATCGTAGAAGCTATAGCCTCTCTTCACTGAAAGATCTTTTAAGTCTTTTAGCGAAGTCTCGTATACATCTTTAACCCGAGGATAGTATTTATTGTCCGCACCGTGTTCTTCAATAAACTCCTTGTGAACCTTGGCTACTTCCTTGAAACGTTCTTCCTTTTTATTCTCTACTGAACCTTTTGCCAACAAATAAGCACAGCGAATAAGCAGGTAACGCACCTCATCGGAATTATCCAACTCCGGATAATCTTTTAAAGTATTGCGCAAAGCAACTGTGGCAGCTCTATAGTCTTCCATTCGGATATAAAGCTTTGCCAGCTCTAGCGATTTCTGACGCAGCCTGCCGCGCAATTCATCCATGTATTTATTGCAATCCGCCACGCGTTCACTGTTCGGATAAATATTGATGAACAACTGAAGGTTATCCATTGCATGGCGAGAAACAGAAGGATCCAAGTAATACGGGTAAGAATCCAGGTAATCGCAGTATACGTGCATGAACAAGGCTTCCTCCGCTTTATCGCTATTTGGGAAAGACTCGTAGAAGTTTTTAAAATGATACGAAGCCAAAACAAACTCTTCCAAACCGTACCTTGTATAAGCGTACATCAAGTACACTTCTTTGAAACGAGAATCTGCTTTGAACTGAATAAGAAGCTCATCCAGGAGAGGAACAGCTTTACCGTAATTCTTCTTTTCGTAATAACGCTTAGCTTCCGTGTACATCTTTTCATAGTCTGTACTCTTTAGCAATTTGTTGTACTCCCCACAGGAACTCATTCCTATCAGTAGCACAAAAACAAACAGAAGTCGGCTCAGCGAATTTTGCATTAGCCTGCAAAAGTAAACATTTCTTTGGTCAATTGCCCGTATCATTTCCTGTATTTAATCGGATGGAAGACGCTAATTTCGGCAAAAGCAATACCATAGCTATGCCTCATTTTCTAACTACGATTAAAAAGCAATTTCGTTACTACCAAGGACTGGGTGAAAAAGCGATGCAACAAGTTGATGACGTTGCCTTGTTTCGTCAATGGAATAGCGACAGTAATTCCATCGCTACGGTAGTCAAACATCTTTCAGGGAATATGCTCTCCCGCTGGACTGACTTCTTAACGAGCGACGGCGAGAAGGAATGGCGACAAAGAGATGCTGAATTTGAAAATGATCTCCCTACGAGAGAGGCCGTTCTTTCCGCCTGGAATGCAGGTTGGGACAGCTTCTGGAAAGCAGTTGAACCACTCCAAGAGGCAGACTTAGAGTTTATCATTTACATCCGCAATGAAGGGCATAGCGTTCAAGAAGCTTTGCTTCGTCAACTAGCCCATTACAGTTACCATATTGGACAGATAGTAGTTCTGTGTAAAGCTTTTAAAGAAGGCGAATGGAACACATTAAGCATCGCTAAAAACCAATCTGGCGAATACAATGCAAACAAGTTTAGCCAAGAGAAGCAAATCAAGCATTTCTTAGACGATAACGGCACAGTGAAGTAAGATTAGGGTAATTTATTCACAATAGTCCCAAATTCTTTAAAAGATACCCCCTTCCTGCTTTATTCTGTTCTCAGAATATTTACTTTGCGTGAAAGATAGGATAACATGGATCTTTTCGAAAAACTACCAACACGTCCGGGACCGCTCGGAATGCATGCCGATGATTCACACGGCTACTACATGTTCCCAAAACTCGAAGGTGAGATCTCCAACAGGATGGTCTTCAGAGGTAAGGAAAAACTAATCTGGAGTTTAAATAACTATTTAGGACTCGCTAATCACCCGGAAGTTCGTAAAGCAGATGCCGATGCAGCTGCACAATACGGTTTGGCTTTGCCAATGGGCGCCAGAATGATGTCGGGCAACAGTGATATGCACGAAGAATTAGAGCGTCAACTTGCTGAATTTGTAGGTAAGGAAGATGCAATTCTGGTGAACTACGGATACCAAGGAATGGTTTCAGCCATCGATTGTTTGGTTGACCGCAAAGACGTAATCGTATACGATGCTGAATCACATGCTTGTATCATCGACGGAGTTCGTTTGCATTTGGGTAAACGATTTGTTTATGCCCACAACGATATTCAGAACTTAGAGATTCAGCTCAAAAGAGCTCAAAAGCTAACGGCAGAATCTGGCGGATCAATTTTGGTTATTACCGAAGGTGTATTTGGTATGTCTGGAGCTCAAGGTAACTTGAAAGACATCGTTGCACTAAAAGAAAAATACGGATTCCGTTTGTTCGTGGATGATGCGCACGGATTTGGCACCATGGGTGCAACCGGTGCCGGCACACACGAAGAACAGGGTGTTATGGATGAAGTAGATATTTACTTCGGAACATTTGCGAAAGCTATGGCCAGCATTGGAGCATTTATCGCCTCCAAGAAACCGGTTGTGAAACACCTTCGCTACAATATGCGTTCTCAAATCTTCGCTAAATCACTTCCAATGCCTTTGGTTGTTGGAGCGATGAAGCGTTTAGAATTGCTCCGCACACAGCCTGAGCACAAAGCCAATTTATGGAAGATTGTGAATGCCTTGCAAAGTGGATTGCGTGATGCCGGTTTCTATATTGGCACTACCACTTCACCTGTTACACCGGTGATTCTAAACGGTACCATTCCTGAAGCTACGGCTTTAACCCATGACTTGAGAGAGAACTACGAAATTTTCTGCTCTATTGTGGTTTATCCGGTTGTACCGAAGGGCGTAATTCTATTGCGTTTAATTCCAACAGCAGCCCATACACTTGCTGACGTGGAAGAGACCATTACCGCTTTCAAAGACATCAAACAGAAATTAGATACGGGTGCTTACAAAGTAGATAGCATCGTAGCCGTCTCATAATATGAAAAACAAGGAAAGGCTGATACATACTTATTTCGCCTTCTCCTCCAAAGAAAAAAGAGGGATGTTGGTACTAACCGGCATCCTTTTTTTATTGCTGTTTGTAAACGTTTATCAGCGACTTCAACCCCCACAATACGAGGAATGGCAAGTCGACTTACTTTCAGTTTCCCCAAGCCAAGAAGCGCCTTCAATTCAAACTACGAAGCAAATCAAAAGCTTTGCATCATTTGACCCAAATAGTGCAGATAGTAGTCAATTAGTGGCCGGAGGACTTAGTACAAAGCAAGCCTCTGCGCTGATTCGATACAGAAACTCCGGAGCCAAGTTTAAGCGTAAGTCAGATCTGTTAAAATTGTATTGGATGACAGAAGAGCTATATGCTCGACTTCAAATTGAAATACAATCACCAGTCGAAAGAAGCAATGAATTGCCTGTTAAAACTCCTGCTGCAGGAGAACATATCCTTCATTACAATTTAAACGAAGTGGATAGTATAACACTAGTGAGCATTAAAGGTATTGGTGGCTATACAGCCAATAAAGTAATTCGGTACAGAGAATGGCTGGGTGGATTTACAGATACTTCTCAAATTGGAGCTATTAAAGGCCTCAGAACAGAACAAATAGCCTTGTTGTTACAATACCATCAAGGAACCCTTCAACCGTTTCGGAGGCTTAACTTAAACAAAGCCACTTTAGAAGAATTCAAATCACATCCCTTTATCCGATACAAGGCCAAAATCATTATTGCATACCGTAAACAACACGGACCGTTTAAGGAACTAAATGAATTAATGCATACCAAGGTATTTAGCGAAACGGAAATGCAACAACTCCTTCCTTACCTTGAATTATAGGCATAAAAAAAGCCCATCCTAAGATGGGCTTTAAATATGGTTAAAGATTATTAGTCTTTCTTTTCTTCAGTCTCAGAAGTTTCAGTTGCTTCATCAGCAGCAGGAGCTTCGGCTACAGGAGTCTCTTCAACTTCCTCTGCTTTTACTTCTTCTACTTTCACATCTTCAACTTGAGCAGCTGGAGTAGCTTTTTTAGCACCACCAGCTCTTCTGCTACGTTTTTTACCTGCTTTGTCGCCTTTTTCAGCTTTAGCTGCCAACATGTATTCGTTGTAATCAACCAATTCGATGATGGCCATCTCAGCGTTATCACCCAAACGATTTCCTAATTTAAGGATGCGGGTATAACCACCTGGACGGTTTGCAACTTTATCAGCTACTTCACCAAACAAAGTGCTAACTGCATCTTTATTCTGAAGGTAGCTAAATACAACACGACGGTTGTGTGTGGTATTTTCTTTAGCGCGGGTGATGAAAGGTTCAACATACTTTCTCAATTCCTTCGCTTTGGCAACAGTGGTAGTGATTCTCTTGTGCAAGATCAGTGATGATGCCATGTTAGACAACAACGCTTTTCTGTGAGAAGCTGTTCTACCTAAATGATTGAATTTCTTTCCGTGTCTCATTTTTCTAAAATCCTAAATTCCCTCTTACTCTTCGTCCAAATTGTATTTTGAGATATCCATTCCGAACGTGAGGTTTTTCTCACGTACCAGTTCTTCCAATTCAGTGAGGGACTTTTTACCAAAGTTTCTGAATTTCAAAAGATCTGCGATATCATAGCTAACTAACTCACCCAGAGTTTTGATTTCAGCGGCTTTCAAGCAATTGTAAGCACGAACGGAAAGATCAAGATCTGCCAGCGGAGTTTTCAGCAACTTGCGCATATGAAGCATGTTCTCATCTACCTCTGCAGGAGCTGTTTTCACTTGGTTATCCAAAGTGATTTTCTCATCGCTGAACAACATAAAGTGTTGAATCAGGATACGTGCAGCTTCTTTCAAGGCATCTTCCGGATGGATTGAACCATCGGTAGAAACTTCGATGAGCAATTTTTCATAGTCAGTCTTCTGTTCAACACGGAAGTCTTCTACAGCGTATTTAACGTTTTTGATTGGAGTAAAGATGGCATCGATTGGAACTGAACCAATTGGTGCGTCTTTTACTTTATTCTCTTCAGCTGGAACGTAACCGCGACCTTTGTTAACCGTTAATTCGATTTCAAAGTTCACGAATGGTTCCATGTTGCAAATCACTAAATCCGGATTCAATACTTCAAACGCATTGGTGAATCTAGAGATATCGCCGGCAGTAAATTGCTCACGACCTTTGATAGAAACGAAGATTTTTTCGTTATCAGCAACATCGCCCACTTTCTTAAAACGAACTTGCTTCAAGTTGAGTACGATCTCTACCACGTCTTCAACTACGCCTTTGATGGTAGAGAATTCATGTTCTACACCTGGAATTTTGATGCCGGTAATAGCATAACCTTCCAATGAAGAAAGAAGGATTCTTCTCAATGCGTTACCAATGGTAACACCGTAACCTTTTTCCAAAGGTCTGAATTCAAACTGACCATGGAAGTCAGTTTCTTTATGCATGATAACCTTGTCAGGTTTTTGAAAAGCAAGTATTGCCATTTCTTGTTTCGTTTTAAGGGCTTATTATTTAGAGTACAATTCGACGATGAGCTGTTCCTTGATGTTTTCAGGAATCTGCTCCCTTTCAGGATAGCTCACGAAAGTACCTTTCATCTCAGAACCATTCCAATCTAACCACTCAAAACGTTTCATTTTTGAAGCGATAGAATCGTTAATGGCTTCCAAAGATTTTGATTTTTCACGAACCGCAACCACGTCGCCAGGGCGCAATTCATAAGAAGGAATATTTACGATTTCACCGTTAACAGTGATATGTCTGTGACCAACCATCTGACGAGCAGCACTTCTTGTAGGAGCGATTCCAAGACGGAATACGGTATTGTCCAAACGAGCCTCGAGGAAACGAAGGAGGTTTTCACCGGTAGTACCTTCTTTTCTAGAAGCCTTTTTAAACACGTTACGGAATTGTTTTTCCAATACACCGTAAGTGTATTTAGCCTTTTGTTTTTCGCTCAACTGGATAGCATATTCAGATTGTTTTTTTCTTCTTCTGCTATTGCCGTGTTGACCTGGGCCGTAGTTCTTTTTGTCCAACGCCTTATCAGGGCCAAAGATTGGCTCTTTGAATTTTCTGGCGATCTTACTTTTAGGACCTATATATCTTGCCATTGTCTAATACTCAATAAGATTAAATTCTTCTTCTTTTAGGAGGGCGACAACCGTTGTGTGGCAATGGAGTAATGTCTTTGATAGACAATACTTCTAAACCTACGGTAGCCAGGTTACGGATAGCAGACTCACGACCGCTTCCAGGACCTTTAACGAATACATCCACCTTTCTCAATCCAAGATCAAATGCTACTTTACCACAATCTTGTGCTGCAGTTTGAGCTGCATAAGGTGTGTTTTTCTTAGAGCCTTTGAATCCCATTTTACCAGCTGAAGACCAAGAAATCACTTGACCAGCATTGTTGGTAATAGAGATGATGATGTTATTGAAAGTAGCCTGAATGTGAACTTGACCGTTCTGTTCAACAGATACTACTCTTTTTTTATTGGTTTTCTTTGCGTTAGCCATTTCTCAACCCTAATTATTTAGTTGCCTTTTTCTTACCGGCAACAGTTTTTCTCTTACCTTTTCTAGTACGTGCGTTTGTACGAGTACGCTGTCCTCTCAACGGAAGCCCTTTTCTATGACGCAATCCACGGTAGCATCCGATATCCAGCAAACGTTTAATGTTAAGCTGAACCTCAGAACGCAATTCACCTTCTACACGGATGTTCTCAGCGATGAACGTACGGATAGCCGCTTGCTCATCATCATTCCAATCCTGAACTTTTTTATCTGCGTCAATCCCTGCTGCAGTCAAAATTCTTTCGGCTGTTGTTCTCCCGATCCCGAAAATGTAGGTCAGGCCAATTACGCCACGTTTATTTTTTGGTAAATCAATACCAGCAATCCTTGCCATATATTTCTCTTAACCTTGTCTTTGTTTAAACTTAGGGTTCTTCTTGTTGATTACATACAACTTCCCGTTACGTCTTACAATCTTGCAATCCGCACTTCTCTTTTTTATTGACGGTCTAACTTTCATTGCCTTATTTATATCTATAGGTAATGCGCCCTCTTGACAAATCATAAGGTGACATCTCTACCGCTACACGATCACCAGGTAAAATTTTGATGTAGTGCATTCTCATCTTGCCGGAGATGGTCGCAATAATTTCATGACCATTTTCTAGAACCACTCTAAACATCGCATTAGATAATGCTTCTGTGATGGTTCCGTCCTGCTTGATACTGGGTTGTTTTGCCACTTAATTTTCCGTTTTTAAAGGGGTTGCGAAATTAGTATTTTAATTTCTTATTTTCAAATTACATTGTCATTCCTGCTGGAGCCTTGCCTTTTATCTTGGCTCCACCTTCCAATAAACCATCGTATTGACGCATCAATAGGTGGCTTTCAACTTGTTGTAGTGTATCCAAAATAACGCCTACTAAAATCAATAAAGACGTTCCGCCATAGAATTGAGCGAACTCGTTATTGATATTAAATAGCATAGCGATAGATGGGAAGATTGCTACAAAAGCAAGGAATACGGATCCCGGCAAAGTAATTCTCGACAGGATATTATCGATAAAGTCTGATGTCTGTTTACCTGGCTTAACACCCGGGATAAATCCACCGTTACGTTTCAAATCATCAGCGATCTGATTTGGTGAATAAGTAATCGCGGTATAGAAATAGGTAAATAGAATAATCAAAACTGCAGTAGTGATGTTATAGCTCCAAGAAACAGGGTTCATGAAATTAGCCAAGAAACCGCTGGTTGCGCTATCACTGTTAGGAAATGCCTGAGCAATGGTACCAGGAATAAACAACAAGGCCTGTGCAAAGATAATTGGCATTACACCGGCTGCGTTTACTTTCATTGGAACATAGCTACGTGCTCCACCTACCATCTGACGACCAACTACACGTTTAGCATATTGTACCGGAATCTTCCGAGTACCCTGCACCAGTGCAATTACAGCCAGAATTACGGCAAGCCACATGACAATCTCCACGAGGAATACGATCAAACCACCACCAGACTCATTCAAACGAGAGCTAAATTCAGCTGCTAATCCAAATGGTAGACGAGCAATGATACCCACCATAATGATGAGGGAAATACCATTACCTAATCCTTTGTCGGTGATACGCTCACCAAGCCACATGGTAAACATGGTACCGGCAATCAAAACCATGATTGCAGTAAACATGAATCCAAAGCCATCATTGTAGATAGCAGCAGCCTGTTCGTTTCTCAGGTTAGTGATATAAGCTACACCCTGAACTAACGTAATAATAATGGTAAGCGCTCTGGTAATTTGATTAATCTTATTCCGACCGTCTTCTCCTTCTTTCTGCATTTTTTGGAACATCGGAACAGCTACGGAAAGTAACTGAATAACGATGGAAGCAGAAATATAAGGCATAATACCCAAAGCAAAGATGGATGCTCTGGAGAAGGCTCCACCCGCGAACATATCAAACAGACCAAATAGTCCGCTTGTGCTTCCGGATGAGAGTGCGTCAGGATTAATACCTGGGAGCACTACAAAAGAACCTAGGCGGTAAACCAGTAGCAGAACCACTGTGTTAATGATTCTGCTCTTAAGGTCCTCTATCTTCCAAATATTACGAAGTGTGTTCAGGAATTTTTTCATCTTAGATGGTTTCGGCGGTTCCTCCTACTTTCTCGATAGCTTCTTTAGCAGTGGTAGTGTAAGCGTGAACTTTAACAGTCACTTTTGCTTTCAATTCACCACGACCAAGAATTTTAACTTTGTCAGACTTCTTCACAATTTTATTAGCGTGAAGCGTCTCGATGCTTACAGTTTCCAAGTTGTACTTTTCAACCAGCTCTTGCAATTTGTCGAGGTTGATACCTACGTACTCTACGCGGAATGGATTTTTAAATCCACCTTTAGGCACACGACGTTGCAATGGCATCTGTCCACCCTCGAATCCTGCTTTTACAGAATATCCAGATCTAGACTGAGCACCTTTATGACCACGTGTTGAGGTACCTCCTCTGCCGGAGCCTTGACCTCTACCAACACGTTTGCTTTTCTTTATAGAACCTTTTGCAGGTTTCAGATTACTTAAATTCATTGTCTCAGATGTTTTCAACTTTAACCAAATGATTCACTTTGTTGAGCATGCCCAGTATTTGCGGTGTAGTCTCATGTTCAACAGTATGGTTGATTTTCTTCAATCCCAGAGCTTCCATAGTCGCTTTTTGTTTCTTAGAGCGATCGATGGTACTCTTAATCTGTGTTACTTTAACTTTCGCCATTGCCTTAACCGTTAAATACTTTTCTTAAACTTACTCCTCTGTGCTCAGCTACAGTATAAGCATCGCGCATACTTACTAGGGCATCGATAGTTGCTTTTACCACGTTGTGTGGGTTAGAAGAACCTTTAGATTTAGCTAGTACGTCGTGTACACCTGCTGATTCAAGAACGGCACGCATCGCACCACCGGCGATAACACCGGTACCGTGAGAAGCTGGTTTCAAGAACACACGTCCTCCACCATATTTACCGTATTGCTCATGTGGCACAGTACCATTGATGATAGGTACTTTGATCAAATTTTTCTTTGCGTCTTCGATGCCTTTTTGGATCGCGTCAATTACTTCGCCTGCTTTACCCAGACCGTAACCTACGATACCGTTACCATCTCCAACTACAACGATAGCTGAGAAACTGAAGGTTCTACCTCCTTTGGTCACTTTGGCTACCCTTTGGATGCCTACAACGCGCTCTTTTAATTCAAGATCGCTTTGTTTAACTCTTTTTACGTTTGCTGTTGCCATTGTTTCTCGCTTAGAATTTCAAACCTCCCTCTCTTGCACCTTCAGCCAAGCTCTTAACGCGGCCATGGTACAAGTATCCGTTACGGTCAAATTTTACTTCTGTGATACCTGCTTCTACTGCTTTTGCAGCTACTTCTTTTCCAACTTGGAACGCCTGTGCTACTTTATTTTCCTTCTTGTCCATTGAACGAGAAGAACCAGATAGAATGGTGTGTCCAGTTTGATCATCGATCAATTGAACATAGATATCTTTATTGCTACGAAATACAGACATACGTGGAGTAGTAGCAGAGCCACTAACTTTACCTCTGATTTTCGCTTTGATTCTGTTTCTTTTAAAAACTTTATCCCTAATCATGGCTTAATTACTTTTTACCAGCTGATTTACCAGCTTTCTTTCTAACAATCTCACCCACGAAACGAATACCTTTTCCTTTGTACGGCTCAGGTTTTCTGAGTGATCTAATTTTAGCAGCCACTTGACCGATCAGCTGTTTATCGGCACTTTCCAAAGTGATGATTGGGTTTTTACCTTTAACGGTCTCAGTGGTAACTGATACTTCGGCAGGTACTTGCAATAAAATACCGTGAGAGTATCCTAAGCTGAGGTCTAGGATTTGACCCGCGTTGGTAGCTTTGAAACCTACACCAACTAATTCTTGTTGAACTTTATACCCTTCGCTTACACCTACAACCATGTTTGCCAACAATGAACGGTAAAGTCCGTGCATCGCTTTGTGGCGTTTTTGTTCTGTAGGACGCTCGAGTGTTAAAACTCCGTCTTCAATTTTAACGGTCAAGTCTGAATCAACTTTTTGAGTCAATTCACCTTTAGGACCTTTAACTGTAACGAGGTTGTTTTCGTCTACTTTAATTTCTACTCCTGCAGGAATAGTAACCGGTGCTTTTCCAATTCTTGACATTGTACTTTCCTCCTATTAATAAACGTAACACAATACTTCGCCACCCACGTTATTATCACGTGCTTCTTTATCGGTCATTACACCTTTAGAAGTTGAGATGATTGCGACACCTAAACCATTGATTACACGAGGAAGCCCTTTGGCACCTGCATATTGTCTAAGACCTGGACGAGACACTCTTCTCAAAGAGCGAATAGCTGGAGTCTTAGATACCGGATGGTATTTCAAAGCGATTTTGATAACGCCTTGTGGACCTGATTCTTCGAACTTATAGCTAAGGATATAGCCTTTGTCGAATAATACCTTGGTCATGGCCTTCTTGATATTAGAGGCCGGTATTTCTACGATGCGATGATTCGCTTTAATTGCATTTCTCAACCGTGTGAGATAGTCTGAAATTGGATCAGTCATTTGCTTGTTTTTTCCTTGTTAATAATTCAAATCGATATCCTACAGATTACCAGCTTGCCTTGGTTACACCCGGGATTTTCCCGTCGGAAGCCATCTGTCTGAACATGTTACGGCAGATTCCGAACTGACGGATATAACCTTTCGGACGACCGGTTATTTTACATCTGTTCTTCAATCTTACCGGAGAAGCGTTACGAGGTAATTTCTGAAGACCTTCGTAGTCTCCAGCTTCCTTCAGCTCTCTTCTTTTGTCAGCGTAGTGCGCAACAAGGCGCTCTCTCTTACGCTGTCTAGCTTTTATTGATTCTTTAGCCATTTTCTGATTTTTCTTTTTCGTTTGATTGGAACGGCATTCCAAACAGTTTCAAAAGTTCGAGGCACTCTACGTCATTTTTCGCGGTGGTCACAAAAGTAATATCCATCCCGGTAATTCGTGGAGTTTTATCGATATTGATTTCTGGGAAGATAATTTGTTCTGTTACACCCATGGTATAGTTACCGCGGCCGTCAAAACCTTTAACCTTCAAACCTTGGAAGTCACGTACACGTGGCAATGAGGTAGAAATCAAACGCTCGAGGAATTCGTACATTCTGTCTGAACGCAATGTTACACGGCTACCGATAGGCATTTTTTCTCTCAATTTGAAGTTGGAGATCGCCAATCTAGACATGGTTGGAACTGCTTTCTGACCAGCAATGGTAGTCATTTCGTTTACAGCTGTATCTACCAATTTTTTATCGGCAGTAGCTTCACCCACACCTTGGTTCAAACAGATTTTCACCAAACGTGGAACTTCCATTACGTTTTTATAGTTGAACTTTTCCATCATAGCTTGACGTACTTTGTTCGCGTATTCTTCTTTTAATATCGGGGTGTACATTACTTAATCTCCTCTCCTGATTTTTTAGAAACACGTACCAATTTACCGTCTTTACGCTCACGGCCTACGCGGGTAACGTTACCTTTTGCGTCAACCAACATAAGGTTAGACATGTGGATTGGTGCTTCTTTTTCGATAATTCCACCCTGGGTATTTTGTGCGTTTGGCTTAGTATGGCGTTTTACCATGTTTTTGCCTTCCACGATGGCTTTGTTGTCGCTAGGGATTACTCTAAGTACACGACCTTCCTGGCCTTTATGTTTGCCAGCGATGATCATCACTTTATCACCCTTTTTAATTTGCTGCTTCACTGTGTTATAATTATGCAGTTAATACCTATTATAATACCTCCGGAGCGAGGGAAACGATTTTCATAAATTGTTTATCGCGCAGCTCACGTGCTACCGGTCCGAAGATACGAGTAGCTCTAGGCTCATCCGAAGCGTTCAAAAGCACGCAAGAATTATCGTCGAAACGGATATAAGATCCATCAGGGCGGCGTACTTCTTTTTTGGTTCTTACTACAACGGCTTTCGTTACAGAACCTTTTTTAATGTTACCGGAAGGAAGAGCTTCTTTAACTGTTACCACAATTTTGTCGCCCACTGAAGCATAACGCTTACGGGTACCTCCGAGAACACGGATGCAAAGCACTTCTTTGGCTCCGCTGTTATCCGCTACTTTGAGTCTTGTTTCCTGTTGTACCATGGCTCTTTCTTACTTAGCTCTTTCAATAATTTCAACCAATCTCCATCTTTTGCTCTTGCTCAAAGGACGAGTTTCGCTCAAACGCACGATGTCGTTCAAGTTGCATTCGTTTTTCTCGTCATGGGCGTAGAACTTGGAGGTCTTCTTCACGAACTTCGGATATTTTGGATGCTTCATCCTTCTTTCAACAGTCACCACAATGGATTTATCCATTTTATTGCTGACTACCTTACCGATTATTTCTTTTCTTACGTTTCTTTCCATTTTACTCCGATTTTAGCCGTTTTTTCTGGCGCTCAATTCCGTCAGATAACGGGCAATCAATTGTCTGGAAGCTTTAAGCTTCATTGGATTTTCAATTGGAGAAACTACGTGATTGAATTTCATCTTTGTGTAAAGAGCCTTTTCTTCCTTAAGCTTCTCAACGATCTCCTCTGTGGTCAAGCCTTTTATATCTTGGTATTTCATGATCTTACTCCTCTACGTAATCATGTTTAACAACAAACTTGGTAGCAACAGGCAGTTTCTGTGCTGCAAGTCTCAATGCCTCTTTGGCAACTTCGAGAGGTACACCTTCTGCTTCGAACATGATAGTTCCCGGCTTGATGCACGCTACCCAATACTCAGGAGCACCCTTACCTTTACCCATCCTTACCTCCAATGGTTTCTTGGTGATTGGCTTGTCAGGGAAAATACGAATCCACACTTTACCTTCCCTTTTCATGTAACGGGTTAAGGCAATACGGGCGGCTTCGATTTGGCGAGAGGTTATAAAACTCGTCTCCAATGACTTCAGACCAAATGTTCCGAAGGCGATTTGGTGTCCTCTGGAAGCAACACCTTTAATTCTGCCTTTTTGTTGCTTCCTAAATTTTGTTCTTCTTGGCTGTAACATCGCTCAAAAATCTTTCTCTTAATTACTTATCGTTTCTTCTCTTTCTGCCGCCTCTTCTTCTGTCGCCAGCTGCAGCGTTTCCGCCACCTCTAGGACCTCTTTCTTCCTTCATTCCGAAGTTAGGAGACAGGTCACGTTTACCGTATACTTCACCTTTACAGATCCATACTTTTACGCCAATCTTACCGTAAACGGTCAATGATTCAACGATAGCATAGTCGATATCTGAACGTAAAGTATGCAGTGGAGTTCTTCCTTCCTTGTAGGTTTCAGAACGAGCCATCTCAGCACCGTTCAAACGTCCGCTTACCATAATTTTGATACCGGCAGCACTCATACGCATGGTAGAGGCAATGGCACTTTTAATCGCTCTCTTGTAAGATACACGAGCTTCAATTTGGTTAGCGATAGACTCCGCTACAAGGTAGGCGTCTAATTCAGGTCTTTTGATTTCAAAGATGTTGATCTGAACGTCTTTTTTAGTAAGCTTCTTGATCTCTTCTTTGATTTTATCTACTTCACTTCCTTGTTTACCGATAACGATACCCGGACGTGAAGTGTGGATGGTAATGATAATTCTCTTCAGAGTTCTTTCAATCACCACGCGAGAAATACCACCTTTCGGGATACGAGCGCTGATGTATCTTCTGATTTTATCATCCTCTACTAGTTTCTCAGCGAAGTTCTTTCCACCATACCAGTTGGAATCCCATCCTCTGATGATACCCAGTCTAAGGCTTATTGGATTTACTTTTTGTCCCATATTCTTAGTTCTCTGAAGACTGTTTACTGTCCACTACAATTGTTACGTGATTGGATCTTTTTCTGATCCTGTGTGCTCTACCTTGAGGTGCTGGTTGGATACGTTTCAACATACGACCACCGTCGACAAAAACGGTTTTAACGTACAATTCACTATCCTCAGCTTTGGAGCCTGCGTTCTTCTGTTCCCAGTTAGCGACAGCAGAGCGAAGAAGTTTTTCAACCAGGTAAGCATAAGCTTGTTTCTGGTTAAACTTCAGCATGCTCATCGCAATATCAACTCGTTTGCCACGAATCTGGTTTGCTACCAAGCGCATCTTGCGAGGCGACATTGGGCAATTGTTCAATTTAGCTACTGCTTCCATTCCTCAATTACTTAGTTGGGTGAGACTTAAAGGATCTGGTTGGTGCGAATTCGCCCAGTTTATGACCCACCATGTTTTCCGTTACGTATACCGGAATAAATTTATTACCGTTATGAACCGCGAAGGTGTGTCCAACGAAATCTGGAGTAATCATAGATCTTCTTGACCAGGTCTTAATTACAGATTTCTTTTTGCCTTCATTCATGTCGAGTACTCGTTTTTCGAGCTTGATGTCGACAAAAGGTCCTTTTTTTAATGATCTAGCCATACCTTATTTTTTCCTTTTCTCCAGGATATATTTGTTAGACGCTTTTTTCTTATCACGGGTCTTGGCACCTTTAGCCAATTTACCTGTACGTGAACGTGGATGTCCTCCAGAAGAACGACCTTCACCACCACCCATTGGGTGATCAACAGGGTTCATTGCAACACCACGAACACGTGGTCTTCTACCAAGCCATCTTGATCTACCTGCTTTACCAGATACCACCTGGTTATGCATCGTATTTGATACAACACCCATGGTAGCCATACAAGTAGCCAAAATCAAACGCATTTCACCAGAAGGCAATTTGATCGCTGCAAATTTACCGTCGCGGTTTTGCAATACAGCGTAGTTTCCTGCGCTACGAACGATTTTACCACCTTGACCAGGGTTCAATTCGATGTTGTGAATTTCAGAACCCAAAGGCATTTCGCTCAAGTACATTGCGTTGCCCACTTCAGGAGTTACACCTGAACCGGCTTGTACGGTAGCACCAACTTTCAATCCTTTAGGAGCAATGATGTATCTTTTCTCACCATCAGCATAGTAAAGCAAAGCAATAAATGCTGAACGGTTTGGATCGTATTCAATCGCTTTTACCGTAGCAGGTACATTGTGTTTATCGCGTTTGAAGTCGATAATACGGTACTTCTGCTTATGACCGCCACCTACATAGCGCATGGTCATTTTACCGGAGTTATTACGTCCCCCTGATTTTTTGCGAGAAGCTATGAGGCTTCTTTCAGGAGTAGATGCAGTAATCTCCTCGAAAGTATTGGCAACCTTAAAACGGGTGCCGGGAGTCATTGGTCTTAATCTTCTTACTGCCATCTCTTAAATATTTTCGAAGAAATCAATCTTCTGTCCATCCTTCAATGTAACGATAGCCTTTTTGTACGCGGCATTTCTACCTCTTACGAAACCGGCTGTTTTCGTGTACTTCTCTTTTCTTTTGCCCGCAACGATCATGGTGTTGATACGTGTTACGTCAACTCCATACATCTGCTCAATCTCAGCTTTGATTTGGCTTTTGCTGGCATATCTGTCAACAATAAAACCAATGCTACCAAGCTTGTCAGAAGCAAGAGTCATTTTCTCTGTAATCAAGGGCTTCTTTAGTACGCTCATCTTACTTGCTTAAAATATCCTGAATTATTTTCACTGAATTCTCAGACAGAACTAAGTTTTGCGCGTTCATTATCTGGTAGGTGTTCAGGTCACTAGCTACCAATACTTTTGAATGCGGCAAGTTTCTGCCAGAGAGGTATACATTCTTGTTGTGCTCAGCTACAACCATCAAAGATTTTTTACCAGCCAAGTTGAGGTTACTCAAAATGTTGATGTACTCTTTGGTTTTAGGTGTATCAAGCGTGAAGTCTTCAACAATAGTTACAGCTTCGCCTTTCAGCTTGTAAATCAAGGCTGAGATACGGGCATTTTGCTTCAACTTTTTGTTCAATTTGAAGTCGTAGTTACGCGGTTGAGGACCGTGAACGCGTCCACCACCTTTAAACAAAGGTGATTTCATGCTACCTGCACGAGCTCCGCCGGTTCCCTTTTGTCTTTTCAGCTTTTTAGTAGTACGCGCTACATCAGCACGTGCTTTAGCTGCATGGGTACCTTGTCTTTGAGCAGCCAGGTACTGTTTAACGTCAAGATAGATCGCATGGTCATTAGGCTCCATTCCGAAAATCTCGTCAGAGAAATTTACCTTTCTTCCGGTATCAGTTCCCTGAATATTTACTACGTTCAGTTCCATCTTTTATTTCTCCACAATTACATATGAACCCTTAGGACCAGGAACCGCACCTTTAAGTACAAGCAAGTTCTGCTCCTTCATTACTTTCATTACTACGAGGTTAACCATCTTAACACGTTTACCTCCATCACGACCAGCCATACGCATTCCTTTGAATACTTTTGAAGGCCATGAAGACGCACCGATAGATCCCGGCGCTCTCAAACGGTTATGCTGACCGTGTGTTTGCATACCCACACCGCTAAAGCCGTGGCGCTTAACAACACCTTGGAAACCTTTACCTTTTGAGGTACCAACTACGTCTACAAACTCACCTTCAGTGAAGATATCAACGGTAATGGTATCACCCATTTTAAGGTCGCTTTCCGCATCAGCACGGAAGTTTCTGATTTCGATAACCTTTGCTTTTGCTTCGGTATTTGCTTTTGCAAAATGGCCTTTAGCAGCTGCAGTAGTATTCTTTTCTTTTTTATCGCCGTAAGCAATCTGGATAGCGTTGTATCCTTCGTTTTCCTTGTTTTTAAGCTGTGTTACCACGCAAGGACCGGCTTCAATCACCGTACAAGCTACATTCTTACCATCTTCGGTAAAAATGCTTGTCATACCCACTTTTTTTCCAATGATCCCTAACATCTTACTAAACTTTAATTTCTACGTCAACGCCGCTAGGCAACTCAAGTTTCATCAAAGCGTCTACAGTTTTAGATGTAGAGCTGTAGATATCAAGAAGTCTCTTGTAAGAGCAGATTTGGAATTGCTCTCTTGCTTTCTTGTTCACGTGAGGTGACTTCAGCACAGTGAATATTTTCTTTTCAGTCGGGAGCGGGATAGGACCGCTGATTACAGCGCCCGTAGCCTTCACCGTTTTTACGATCTTTTCAGCAGACTTGTCTACCAAGTTGTAATCGTAAGATTTCAGTTTAATCCTAATTTTCTGACTAACCATTGTCCTTATGCGTTAACAGCTTTACCGTTCAATTTTGCTAATACGTCGTCTGCGATACCTTTAGGAACCTCAGCGTAATGAGAGAATTCCATTGTAGATGTTGCACGACCTGATGTGATTGTTCTTAATGCGGTTACGTAACCAAACATTTCAGAGAGTGGAACTTTGGCTTTAACAACCTGAGCATTACCTCTGCTGTCTACACCTTCCATCTGACCTCTTCTCTTGTTCAAGTCACCCATTACATCACCCATGTTTTCTTCTGGAGTGATAACCTCCAATTTCATGATAGGCTCAAGTAATACCGGCTTAGCTTTTCTAGATGCTTCTTTGAAAGCCATCTTAGCTGCCAATTCGAATGACAATGAATCAGAGTCAACCGCGTGGAATGAACCGTCGAACAAACGAACTTTCAAGCTATCGACTTTAAATCCGGCCAAAACACCGTTTTCCATAGCTGCTCTAAATCCTTTTTCAACTGAAGGGATGTATTCTTTTGGAATAGCACCACCCACGATTTCATTCACAAATTGCAATCCTTCTTTTCCTTCGTCGGCTGGTCCGAGTTCCACTTGGATATCGGCAAATTTACCACGACCACCAGATTGCTTTTTGTAAGTCTCACGGTGAGTTACACTACCGGTGATAGCTTCTTTGTAAGCTACCTGAGGAGCACCTTGGTTACATTCAACCTTGAACTCACGTTTCAAACGGTCCAAGATGATATCCAAGTGAAGCTCACCCATACCTTGGATAATAGTCTGTCCGGTTTCCTCATCCGTAAAGGCACGGAAGGTAGGATCCTCTTCAGTCAATTTAGCCAAAGCCATACCCAATCTGTCTACGTCAGCCTGAGTTTTTGGCTCGATAGCCAAACCGATAACCGGCTCAGGGAAGATCATAGATTCCAAAACGATTGGATTCTTTTCGTCACAGAGGGTATCCCCTGTTTTGATATCTTTAAATCCAACTACCGCAGCGATGTCTCCAGCGCCAAGTGATTCAATTGGATTTTGCTTGTTAGCGTGCATTTGGAAGATACGTGAGATACGTTCTTTGTTGCCGCTACGAGTATTCAATACATAAGAACCTGAGTTCAATAAACCAGAGTAAGCTCTTACGAAAGCCAAACGACCTACGAATGGGTCAGTTGCAATCTTAAATGCTAAACCAGCAAATGGTTCTTTGAAATCCGGCTTACGAGAAAGTTCAGCACCGGTATCAGGGTGTGTACCTTTGATGTTATCACGATCCAATGGAGAAGGCATGATTTCCATAACCAAATCCAACATGGTTTGAACACCTTTGTTCTTGAATGAAGAACCGCAAACCATTGGAGTCAATTTCAAATCGATGGTAGCTGCACGAAGCGCTGCCAAAATCTCAGCTTCAGTGATTGAATCTGGATCTTCGAAGTATTTCTCCATCAAGGTATCGTCGTACTCAGAAACTGTTTCGAGCAATTTCTCTCTGTACTCCGTTGCTTCCTCCATCATATCTTCTGGGATAGGCACCTCTTGGAAGGTCATACCTTTGCTTTCTTCATCCCAGATGATACCGCGGAAGTTGATCAAGTCAACAACCCCTTTGAAGGTATCTTCGCTACCGATAGGTAACTGGAGTGGAACGGCTTTACCGTCCAACATTTCATTTACTTGTTTGCACACGTTCAAGAAGTCAGCTCCTTGACGGTCCATTTTATTTACGAAACCAACACGAGCAACTTTGTAGTTGTCGGCCAAACGCCAGTTAGTTTCAGACTGTGGTTCTACGCCATCAACCGCTGAGAACAAAAACACCAGACCATCCAAAACACGCAATGAGCGGTTTACCTCTACGGTAAAGTCAACGTGACCCGGAGTGTCAATAATGTTAATCTGGTATTTCTGGTCTCTATAGTTCCAGAATACCGTTGTTGCAGCGGATGTAATGGTAATACCACGCTCCTGCTCCTGCACCATCCAGTCCATGGTTGCAGCGCCATCATGCACTTCACCGATCTTGTGGTTCACACCTGCATAATACAGGATACGCTCGGTAGTAGTAGTCTTACCAGCGTCAATGTGGGCCGCAATCCCGATGTTTCTTGTGTATCTTAAATCTTTCATTTTATGGTTGATGTACCTTGTATACTTGTTTACTAAACTCTGAAGTGAGAGAAAGCTTTGTTCGCTTCAGCCATACGGTGCGTATCGTCTTTTTTCTTTACAGAAGCACCTTCACCTTTAGAAGCAGCAATGATCTCAGCAGCTAATTTTTCAGGATAAGATTTTTCGTTACGCTTACGTGAATAATCAATCATCCACTTCATGCCTTGAGCGATACGACGATCAGCCGGTACTTCGATAGGAATTTGGAAGGTAGCACCACCCACACGGCGAGCTTTAACTTCTACTGAAGGCATCACGTTGTTCAACGCTTTTTTCCAAACATCAATGCCGCGTTCCTGCGCTTTGCTCTCAACAATGTCGATGGCATCGTAGAAAATGCGGAAAGCGACGGTTTTTTTACCGTCGTACATCATGTTATTTACAAACCTGGTTACCAAGGTATCACTGAACCTAGGATCAGGAGTGAGGATTCTCTTTTTTGCTTTTGACTTTCTCATCTGTCGTTAACCAATATTATTTAGCAGCCGCTTTCGGACGCTTTGCTCCGTATTTGGATCTTCTTTGTTTTCTTCCTTCAACACCCGCAGTATCTAAAGCACCGCGAACGATGTGGTATCTTACACCTGGCAAATCCTTCACCCTTCCACCACGTACTAATACGATGGAGTGTTCCTGGAGGTTATGACCTTCACCCGGGATATAAGCGTTGATTTCCTTACCATTGGTTAACCTTACCCTGGCTACTTTACGCATAGCTGAGTTTGGTTTCTTTGGTGTTGTGGTGTAAACACGGGTACAAACACCCCTTCTTTGCGGGCAGGAATTCAATGCGGGTGACTTGCTTTTGTCAACAAGTGATTTGCGCCCTTTCCTTACTAATTGCTGTATGGTTGGCATATTTTGTTCTCTATCGTCCTAAATTTAAGGACGGCAAAGGTAGGGCTAATTTCAATAAAAGCAAATAGGTACCTGAAAATTTTCAGGCGAAAAGAATCAAAGAGTTACGTTCAAAAAAGCGAAGGTTATTTCTTCGCTTTTCTACGTCCCTTTGTGCCGGTTTTTTCACCCGACTTTGCAATCATTTCCAATGCCTCCTCATACGTGATTGTAGAGGCAGTTTCATGACGGTCTTTTGGAATTTTGTAGTTGTCCTTGCCTTTTTTCAAATAAGGGCCCCAGCGACCGTTTAAAACTTGCAATTCGGCATTTTCATCAAAAACCTTAATGAGTTTTTCTGCATCTGCCTTTCTTTTGGCCAGGATGAGCTCTACTCCTCTATCCGCATCGATGGTCATCGGATCATCGGTTTTCGGAATGCTATAGAATGCTTTATTGTGCTGGATATACGGACCAAAGCGACCGATGGCCACTTTCATATCGCCGTCTTCAAATTGTCCGATGATACGCGGTAACTTAAAGAGCTCTAAGGCATCTTCTAAGTTGATGGTCTCCATGCTTTGGCCTGCACGCAAACTAGCAAACTGCGGTTTCTCTTCGTCGTCTGCTGCTCCAATCTGTGCTACCGGACCAAATCGACCCATACGTACAATAACAGGTTTTCCACTAGCCGGATCTGTGCCTAGCTGACGTTCACCTGTTACCCGTTTCGCTTCATCAAGGGTATGGTCTACGTTCTGATGAAAAGGAGTATAGAAACCGTCTAACATCTTAGTCCAGTCCTTCAAACCTTCGGCAATCTCATCAAACTCTTTCTCCACCTGAGCGGTGAAGCCATAGTCTAAAATATCATTGAAATGTTCTACCAAGAAATCCGTTACCAAGGATCCGATATCGGTAGGGAATAATTTATTCTTCTCTGCTCCGGTAATTTCCGTAAGCACCGCCTTGTTCAAGTTATCTGCCTTAAGCGATAGCTCCACGTACTTGCGCTCTTTTCCTTCGCGCTCTTCTTTTACAACATAACCACGCTTCTGAATGGTAGAGATGGTAGGTGCGTAGGTAGAAGGACGGCCAATGCCTAATTCTTCCAGTTTCTTCACTAAGCTAGCTTCTGTATAACGGGCGGCTGGACGAGAGAAACGTTCAGTGGCGGTGATGGAATCCAATTCCAGTTTATCACCCTTGCTCACATTTGGAAGTAGTCCTTCGTCTCCTTCTTCATTCTCGTCGTCTGTTCCTTCCAAGTATACTTTTAAGAAACCTTCAAACTTGATGACCTCACCAGATGCTACAAAATGTTCTTTAGCGAGAATCTGATGTTGCTGACCATTTATATTGATGTATATATTGGTTTTCTCCAATTGAGCATCGCTCATCTGCGAAGCAATGGAACGTTTCCAAATCAAATCGTATAAGCGCTTGTCCGAACCGTCGCCGGCAATGCTATGCTTATTAAAATAAGTTGGTCTAATCGCCTCGTGCGCTTCTTGGGCACTAGAGGTTTTGGTGGTATAGCGACGGGTATGTGCGAAGTTCGCTCCGTACGCTTTGTTAATTTCTTCTTTGGCTGCATCGAGTGCCAACTCGGATAAGTTCACACTATCGGTACGCATATAGGTAATATGACCCGCTTCGTAGAGCTTTTGGGCAACAGCCATGGTCTGTGCTACCGAGAAACCAAGCTTACGACTGGCTTCCTGTTGCAAGGTAGATGTAGTAAAAGGAGCTGCCGGTGTGCGTTTAGCCGGTTTGGTCTCAATATTTTCTACCACAAAGTCGCTGCCTTTGCATGCTTCCAAGAAAGCAGATGCCTCTGCTTCGGTAGCAAAGCGATGTGGTAGCTCAGCTTTGAAGTGTTTGTTTTCTTTTTTATCGTGGAATAAAGCCACCACGCGGAAGGCTGAACTGGCCGAGAAATCGGCAATCTCTCTTTCACGTTCTACAATCAGGCGCACGGCCACAGACTGAACACGTCCGGCAGACAAGCTTGGCTTTACCTTTTTCCAAAGCACCGGCGATAGCTCAAAACCAACTATACGATCCAAGATGCGGCGCGCTTGCTGCGCATTCACCAAGTCTTGGTTTACAGTACGTGGATTCTCGATGGCCTTTAAGATGGCAGGCTTGGTAATTTCGTGGAATACGATTCGTCGGGTTCTAGAAGGTTCTAATTTGAGTACTTCCGCTAGGTGCCATGAGATGGCTTCCCCTTCGCGGTCCTCATCCGATGCTAACCATACCACTTCGGCATCCTTGGCTAACTTCTTCAACTCTGAAACTACCTGCTTCTTTTCATCAGGTACTTCATAGATAGGCTGAAACCCTTTTTCTATGTCTACACCATTATGCTCCTTCGCCAAATCACGAATATGTCCATAACACGATTTCACAGTGAATTCACTTCCCAGAAATCCTTCAATGGTTTTCGCTTTGGCAGGCGACTCCACAATCACAAGGTTCTTTGCCATAACTCCGACTTATCTCTAAATAACAATTGCCGACAAATAAAAGGCTTTCCTTTTAATTATCGGCAATCGCTGTGTAAGCTTATCTTCAGTTTTAGTGCGTCACGACCACTTTTCTGCAGGTAATCAAATCACCAACTTTCATGTGTACAAAGTATACACCGGCAGCTTGCTGAGCCATATCGGCTGTAAAATGCTGTTGACCATTCAACTGTACATCACTCACAATATCAAGGCATTTCTTGCCTTGTACATCGCTAATCCAAATGCTGGCATCTTGCGTACCTTCTACTTCAAAGTCGAGGTTCAGCTGCTGAGATGTTGGGTTAGGATATACATCCAAATTATACACTTTGCTTAGGCTTGGTGCAGAACTCAAGGATCCTATATCGATGTTATCAATGTAAATATTGTTACCTGAGTTACTGATGGCTTCGATTTTCAATTGCACATTACGTTTACCGCGGTAGTTGGTTAACAATACCTGGAAACTGCGCCATTGGTTTTGATCTTGAGGAGTGAAGAAACCAGCCTGAACAGCAGAAGATTCCATCTGTGATCCAGCTCTTTGGTATACCAATACCCAGCTCTGACCGCAATCGATGCTCGCATAAACACGGATACGATCTGCACTTGTTGACTCCCTTTTTGCATAGGCTAAGTCGAAGGTTAAGCGCGGATCACTTACGGCTAAGAAATCATAGCTTGGTAAAATCATCTCGTAAACGGCTCCATCTTCTGTTCCTGCATCAATGCTCGCTCTAAGACAGGTATTGCTGTTGGAGCCCACACCTTGTACTTCTTGCCATGCACCGGCCGTTCCGCCGTCAACTTTCCATCCGGTTGGTGGGAATGTTCCGCCTTCAAAACCTTCTTGAACCGGAATAGAAGTTTGGCTCACCAATGGACCAACCACTACCAAATTTTGGCGGGTGATGCTGCTGCCACCGTTGGCATTGCTCACTTCTAATTTCACTTCATAGATGCCCGGCTGAGTATAACTTACAGACGGATTAGCATCGGTAGAGGTAGCCGGGGTTCCTCCGGTGAAAGTCCAAGTGCGCGTAGTAATATTGGCGTTATACGACAGGTCGACAAATTCAACCTGGCCATCTGTACAAGCGGTTTTACCTGCATTTGAAAAATCGGCTACCGGCTTGCAAGTGGTAGTAGATCCACCAATTCCAACTGCGGTTAAGTTATTTGCCGAAACCATAACACTGCGGTAAGTCTGAATCATGAAATGCATTTGTTGCTTCTGACCCAACGTAAACATGTTTTGGCAGTTACCATTGGAATAATCCATGTAGTTCTCAATCTGATCCGGAAGATCTGGAACATCATTAGAACAAGAGTTAATGGACGTATTGCAACCGAAGTTCGGGTTTGCAGCCGGAGGCGTATCGCTAATTTTTTCACCCCAAGACACGTTAGAACAACCACCTTGGAAAGTATGGAATAAACCTAACCAGTGCCCAATCTCGTGTGTAGCAACACGACCAGCTTTGGAAGTGCTACTTGTACCGATTGTTCCAACGTAATCAGATCTTAATACAATACCGTCTGTGGTTGGTCTGGAATTTCTGTCCCAAGGAAATTGGGCATAACCTAAGGTAATGGTTCCGTCGTCGCCGCTGGAGTTTTGAATGGTTCTAACCACCCAAATGTTCAAGTACTTATCGCTTGGCCAATAGCTAATGGCTTTTACGTTATCGCGCGCCTCATTGGTTAGGCTAGAATACACCCTATTGATACCCTCAGTGCAATTGCCTTGCGGGTCTTTGGTAGCCAATACAAACTCAATCTGAGCATCGGCAGCTACCGAAGCGAAAATTGGACGTGTATTCACCGTATCGGCATTCATGCGACCAAAGTCTTCGTTTAATATGCGCAGCTGATCTAAGATTTGATCTTTGCTGATGTTTTCATCACCGTATTGGTGAATCACATGGAAAACAACCGGAATCTGGTAAATCGGGTTGTTTTTATTGAGGGGCGGATTCTGGCGGTACTGCTCAAAACCGGCCAGAGCATTTTCCAATCGAGCTACGGCTTTTTCGTCTTCCGCAAAGTGCTCATGAAAATAAAGCTCATCGGTAATACATGGTTGAACGGATTGGGCGCCGGCTTGAAGCACACCAAAGCTCATCAACAAACCCAAAATGAGAGGTTTTTTCATTCTATTTAATCTATTCAATTTAGTTAACTGTTTCTAGTTTGTTCTCCATCTTCGCCACCGCACAACATACCGCAGCATCCCCTGTTACGTTTACCGCCGTGCGGCACATATCCAGTATGCGGTCTACACCTAAAATGAGGGCAACACCTTCAGTTGGTACACCCACGCTTTTAAGTACGATAACCAGCATAACAACGCCTGCCCCGGGAACGCCGGCAGAACCGACAGAACTAAGCAAAGCCGTTAGGATGATTGTTAATTGTTGGAGGAGGTTCAGATCCATGCCGAAGACCTGTGCGATAAACACAGCGGCCACGGCTTGGTAACATGACGTACCGTCCATGTTAATTGTTGCACCAAGTGGCAAAACAAATCCGGTAATTTCTTCTTTCACTCCCAACTCCTTCTCGCAGTTCTCCATGTTTACGGGGAGTGTAGCATTTGATGAGCTTGTTGAGAAGGCTAATAATTGTACCGGACGCATCTTTTTAAGGAACCACCACGGACTTCTTTTCACAATAAATTTGACAATACCGAGGTAAACCAATACCATGTGAAGCAACAGGGCCGCCAGCACAACCAACATATAAGCTCCCAATGCGGTAAGTACTTCCAAAATGAGCTCCGGATTGTCTCCGGCCAGCTTTATAATCACATCGGCTAAAAGGGCAAAAACGGCAACCGGGGCGATGAGCATAATCAGGTCTACCACCTTCATTACAATCTCATTCACCGAATCCATAAAACGGATAAAAGGCTGCGACTTCTCCTTGTTGATCATCACTACAGCAATCCCGAAGATCACCGAGATGATCACAATCTGCAGCATATTGGTATTGTCTGATGCCGTTGAAATGATATTGCTCGGAAAGAGGTCTACCAAAGGGGCCAAAACAGGTCTTTCTTTCACCTGATCTGCTGTAGATAGGGCCACTTGACCGGCTTCTGAATTGGCCGACATCAATTTATTCCGTACTTCTTCGCTCAATGCTTTGCCCGGCTGAAATACGTTCACCAGCACCAAGCCAATGGTAATTGCAAAAACCGTAGTGCTTAAAAATATACCAATGGTTCTGCCTCCAATGCGCCCTAGGCTGCCTATGTCGTTTAAACTTGCGATACCGGTAACGATAGAACTTACGATCATCGGGATGGCAATAAGTTTAAGCAGGTTCATGAAAATTTTCCCCAACGGACTGATATAATCTTTGGTGAAGTCTACCCAACCGAGGTTAATGGCCAAAAGTCCCCAAAGGAGACCGAGTACCATACCTAATAGAATCTTAATATGCAGGGGTAGTTTTTTCTTCATGAATGTACTTTTTGTAAAAGGTAAAAATTAGCGAGGACCAGCGCGGTTAGCGATTCTACAATCGGTACGGCACGTGGCAATACCAATGGATCATGTCGTCCTTCAATTTTAATCTCCGTCTTTTCTAATTCTTTGGTGATGGTTTGTTGAGCGATGGCGATGCTGGAAACCGGCTTAAACGCAACCCGAAAGTCGAGCTCCGCACCGTTACTGATTCCACCTTGGAGTCCGCCGGAATGGTTGGCCGAAGTCTTAACTTGGCCCTCCTCCACTTCAAACAAGTCTTGAACCTCTGAACCTCTCTTTTGAGCGATGGCAAAACCGTCGCCTATCTCAAAGCCCTTCACGGCATTGATGCTTAACATGGCATGCCCCAAGGCTGCCGATAGTTTATTAAACTGAGGCTCACCCCAGCCCGCAGGCACTCCTCTCACAATACACCGAATGGTGCCGCCTAGGCTATCGCCTTGCGCTTTCACTTCTTTCACCAAGGCCTCCATGGCCGCTGCAGTGCTAGCCTCCGGACAACGAATATCCGATTGATCCACTTCGGTTCTGTTCTTGGGTTTCGTATTTGCGTCTAGCGAAAGTGTTCCCACTCGGTCTACCCAAGCAATGATTTCTACGCCTTCCGGCAAGAGCTGTTCTGCCAAGCTTCCACCTGCTACCCACGCTGCCGTGGTTCTGGCAGAGCTACGTCCGCCGCCGCGGTGATCACGGATGCCGTATTTGGCTTGGTAAGTATAATCGGCATGGCCTGGACGGTAAACGTCTTTCAGATTGCTATAGTCTTTGCTGCGCTGGTCCTCGTTCTTCAGCATAAAAGCGATGGGTGCTCCGGTGGATTTTCCATCCATCATTCCGGATAATACCTCCACCGTATCGCTCTCTTTACGGGCCGTGCTAAGTGCAGATTGCCCGGGTTTACGTCGGTCTAATTGCCGTTGTACAAGGGAAATATCTAGCGCTATGCCGGCCGGAAAACCGTCTAATATCCCACCAATGGCGGGACCGTGGCTTTCACCAAAGGTAGTGAGCGTGAGAACGTTTCCGAGGCTGTTCGAAGACATGGGCGACAAAAGTACTTAAAATGGCTTGAGTATACGATAGAAGGTCAAAGAAGTGTGAGTCCCAGCTTTTTTACTTCTTGCCAGAACTGTGGAAATGACTTGGCTACGCTTTCCGCTTCGCTGAGTTCTAGTTCATTAAACTGCATCGCTAAAAGACTAAAGGCCATGGCCATGCGGTGATCGTTATGGGTTGCAAGCGCTTTAGGATTGACCATAGTTCTTGAGCGAAGTAGCCATTGCTCGCCTTGTTTAGCGAATTGGCCGCCACAGTGTGCTACGGCATCGGCAAGGACTGCATCTCGAATGGATTCTTTCAAGGCCAGTGATTCCAAACCGGTAAAATCAACGTCTCGGTCTTGTAGAAGGTAGTAGATCACCAAGGGTGGAGCAAGGTCAGGGTAGCGATTCAAATTCAGGCTTAGTGCATTACGCGACCATTCCGGCTTAGACCAATTCACTTTTATTCCTGATTCCATTTCGCTTGCTTGCATTCCTTCGTAGCGAAACAAACGTTCTACAAAGGCATCCCCTTGCAGCGATTGCAAACGCAGTCCGGGAAAGCTTAAGCTTAGGTCAGTTCGATTCGCTAGAAAAGGAAAAAAGAAAGCCGCTGAACTCCAGTCGCGCTCTACCTGGTATTCTGCTTTCGGATTAAGTCCCGGCTTCACCCAAATCTCGTCGCCGATTCGTTCCCAACCGACGCCAAAATCGCTTAGGCATTGCAAAGTCATCGCTACATAAGGCCAAGAATGTTTTTCTCCTCGCCAAGTTAAATGCAAACCCTTCTTCAAAGCCGGTGCTACAAGGAGCAGTGCGGAAACAAACTGGCTGCTCTGCACATTGCTCAATTCCAGTTCTCCTCCATCCAAGGCTTTTCCCGTGATATACCAAGCATCTGGCTTTTGTTTTAGCGAAGCGCCTAAGGATTGCAAGGCACTGACCAAGTCGGTAATAGGCCGTTCCATCAATCGCTCGCTGCCAAACAAACGGTAACTTCCGGGATTTACCGAGCAATAGGCCATCAGAAAACGAAATACCGTTCCGGCGTCCAAGCAATCCAAATCAAGCTGTGCTCCATTTGATAAGCGAATCTGTTCAAGAAGCTTCTTTAATATCACCGTGTCGCGCGCATCTGAAAGTGGATGCAGCACAACAGGCTCTTCAGCCAAAGCTTGGAGGATAAGCAGGCGATTGCTGTGACTCTTAGACGACGGCAGTTCAATTTGAACTTCTCCGGATACCGGTGTAAAGCGCAGTTTAGCCATCAGTACCTAAACCCGATTTGAAGTTGGAAATTCCGTGGCGCACGCATGTCGGCAGGACGCGTCATGTATTCTTCGTTGAAGAGGTTTTCTACCGCTATGCTGATTTTCCAATCTGCCGTTAGCTTATACGCTCCTCGAATATCCACTACATGGTCTCCTTTTTTATTCGCTTCTCTTGATTCTTTGATGCCCAGGTTCATTAGACCTAAAAAGGAATTCTCAAATATGAGGTCAATCGCTTCAACAGAACTCATGTATCGATAGGAAACACCGAACTCAAACCTTGCCAATTCATATTGAACGTCTGCCCTAATCATATGTCTTACACGGTATTTGAGAATCGTACCTGTTGAATCGCTGCTTGTTTGCTTGTAATTCAAGGCATTGCCATTTTGAGTAACATACGCATAGTCCGGTTCAAGATTGACCGGATTTGAATAGGTATAGCCACTTATAAAGCGAAGTTTGCTTCGTCTCCATTTTGCTTCACCGCTTAAACTAAACTCAAAACCATCAATTCTAGCTCGACCAATATTCAAAGATTTGAAGCCAAGTCCAAAGAGGGTGTCAAACTGAGTGCCCCAAGAACCGAATGTGAATTCCATCATGTTCCGGTATTCCATTCGAAAGACGGCGAGGTCGGCCATCATTTTTAGTTTTCCGAGCGGAATCACTTGGCGTAAACCCAGTTCAGTAGAATAACCCGACTCCGATTTCAAATCGGTATTGGGGTAAACGGTTACCGGTCCGGCTTGCGTGCGGATGAAGTATTCTGACACCACAGGAAAGCGGTAACCTTGTCCGGCCGAAGCCCGAAGGAAGGTTCCTTTTAGCAACCGGTAATTGGCCCCCAACTTAAACACGGGCTTGCCTTCGGTATAATTGGATAAACGGTAGTATTCGTAACGAGCACCGCCGCTGATGTCGAGTCGTTTCCAACTCAAATCGGCTTGCACGAACGCCGCCATATTGCTTTGCACCTTCACCCCGCCAAACATGGTTCCTTGCGATTCGCCATACTGCCAAACCGAGCCCAAGGTGAGGTTCAAGAACTTCCAGCGTTCAAACTTCGGCTTTGCCCTATATTCCAAATAGCTGAGGTCCATCTTATTCTGTTGATCCGGCTGTCCGGGCAAAGGGTCTACCCCGTTACGAACGAACAGACTTCGCGCCTTTACTTCATGTGTCCAGGTATTGCCGTGGTAAGTGAGAAAAGGATCTAGGGTATAACGCTCTGAGGTATTTAAAGCGTACTGTGAGCCTAGGCTCGTATAGGCCATCTGGTAGTTTTCCCATAACAGAAACGAGCCCGTGCGACCGTACTGTGCATTGGCATGAATACCGTAAATCAACTTATTGTCTTCACTACGGTGTCTCAGTTTTGTGCTCAGCCTAGCTCTTTTGTCTTGGTCGCCCATACGCCAGCCTTCATCGTAAACTCCCAAGCCTGAAACGACATAATCCCATTGTCCAACGCTGTTACCGTATAGAAACAAAGCCCCGCTTTTACTCAGCAATCGATTGCCTTGCCATTTCCAAAGGGCATTGGGCGGCGTACCATAAAAGCCACTGAATACCGCGGCTTTGATAAGTGGCTTACCTTGTGGCCATCCGGTTCTAACGTGAACTATTCCATTTAAAGCAGAAGAGCCATAAAGCACACTAGAAGCTCCTTTAATCACTTCCACCTGTTCAATGTTTTCGATAGGGATAAAACTCCAAAGTATTTGTCCGGTTCCGCCGGCCATAATGGGTAAGTCATCAACCAGAACCGTAACCCTACTTCCCGTGCCGTAACTCCAGCCGGAGCCGGAACGGATATTCACCTGCCCATCGGCGGTATTGACTCCGGGTATTTGATTGATGGTTTGTTCCAGGTTAGAGGTGATGCGGTTGCGCACCAGGTATGGCTGAATACTTTGAATGGAAACCGTGGTCCGGGTTTGTTGTTGCTCTGATTTACCTGCCGAGATAACTACCGGATCAAGGAGCTCAGAAGCTTCATGCAGGTATATGGCTTTGGGTAAGCCCCCCTGCCTTAAGTCAACTCGCATGCTGATGAACCCCAAATAAGAGACATGCAGAAAATGTTGTGAATCAGGAATAGTCAACTCAAAATAGCCGTTTTCTTGCGTAAGCGTTGCATACCGTACCCCGGAATATACCGTGGCGCCAACTAGCGGAGTAGAATCGGCAAGAGAATATACATTACCAAATACACGCTTGAGTCCTTGAGCATGTGTAACAAGGGCAAAGGCACTAAAGAGAAGCAGCAGCAAGAAGCGAATACGTGTCATTTTTCTTAGCTTGCAATATAATTCGTTCACTATGAAAAAATTGATACTAATGGCCGTGGGCCTCGTTTTCAGCGCCCAATTGATGGCCCAAAGTTGTGCGCCAGACACAACCATCACTGAATCAGGCACCTACCCTAGCGCCCTTCCTAACGGACAAGCCGGGCTTTACTACGAGCAGGTGGCTCAATTCAGAATTCCGGCAGACACCAACGTATCCTTCAACAATCAAAATGTTCAGGCTACGATTGACTCGGTGAAAGTAAAAGCAGTATTGGGTATGCCTTCCGGTTTAAGCTACAATTGCAATCCGGGTTCTTGCGCCCTGCCGGGTGGAAAAACTTCGTGCGGTGTGATTTTCGGTACCATTGCGGGCAATGCACAAGGCACTTACCCGTTTGTTATTCCGGTTACAATCTACGGTAAGGTTGGTGGTGCCTTTCCGGTTTCACAGAATGATACCATTTACAATTTGACAATGGATGTTGATCCATACAATAGTGTGATTCGCCAAGAACATGAAGTGAAGGTTTTCCCTAACCCAAGTTCCAGCCAAGTGAGTATGGTATTCCCGGAATCCATCAATGAAGTAAGTCTTAAAGTGGTAGACGCAAATGGTAAAGAAGTACAGCTTCAATACAGCTATAACATGAACAGAGTAGAAACCGACTTATCGGCTTTGCCTATTGGTGTTTACTTTGCTACCGCGGTAAGAGGTAATAACGTTTACCACTTCCGACTGGTTAGAAATTGAGGTAGTTTCTAAACGCCTCTTCAAATTCCGGAAATGACAGGTCCATGTCGAATATGGCTTCTCCTAAGGTGGGAAGCATGACGCACCTGACTTTTCCGGATTTGTTTTTTTTATCCTTTAGCATCAGTGTCCATATCGCTTCGGCTTGGTCTTCTTTAAAAGGAAGAATAGGATAAAGCGATCGTATGCCCGCACAGATTTGATCAATGTCTTCTCGCGTGAGACCGGCTTTACTGGAAACAATGCTTTCCATAAACATCCCAGCAGCCACGGCTTCTCCATGCAAGACGTCCATACCTTCACTCAAGGCATAGGATTCCAAAGCGTGACCAATGGTATGTCCGAAATTTAGAATCTTACGTTTCCCTTGTTCATCCGGGTCTTCTTCTACCACAGCATGTTTTATTCTAACCGATTCTTCAATCTGTAGTTTGAGTCGGCGTTTGTTAAACTCAAGTAGCTCCAACCAATAACCGGCATTCGCTATGAGGCCGTGTTTCAGCATTTCAGCATAACCGGCCAATAGCTCGCGTTCAGGTAAGGTTTCTAAAAGTTTAGGTTGGATGAAGACCATTTCCGGAGGCGCAAACTGCCCCAGCATATTCTTGTAGTCGCGGTAATCTATTCCTACCTTACCTCCTACCGAGGCATCCACCATCGCTAAAAGGCTGGTAGGCACTTGCACGAAATCGATGCCTCGCATATAGCAGGAAGCCGCAAATCCGCCCATGTCGCCCACTACACCACCACCTAGGTTAACCAATAGGCTTGAGCGATCAGCACCTGCCTCGAGCAAGGCATCCCAGATTTGGGTGCAGGTACTCAGGTTTTTAAACTGCTCACCTGGCGGCACCACAATGTGTTTATCTACTGGAAAAGTGATGGCACCTGCGCAATGCTTTTGTGTATTTTCATCGCTTAAAACAAGCACTTTGCTGTAGTTTCTCGACTCCAGAAAATTTTTCAGGTAATCCAGCGCCTTATCGCTGATGATGATATCGTCTCCTATCAGTTGCATTAATATCCTCGCTTCACAATTCCATAACCGATGCGTGCTCCGGTGTATTGGTCTACCGGCGCATTCTGCATAATAGTTTCTATGTTTTCCATAACCTCATCGCTCAATTCAATTCCCGATGCCGATGCATTTTGTTCTACCTGATCTGGCGTTGAGGCTCCCATGATAACCGAAGTAATTGGCTTACGCTGAAGTATCCAGGCCAGGGCCAAGGTTCCCATCGTGATGTCCAAGTCGGCTGCGATGCCTTTCAGCTGTTCTTGCTGGCTGAAGTATTCTTCGGTCATGCGTTTGGTGGGGAACATACTTTTGGTACTTTCATTCGCTAAACGCGAATTCTCAGGCACGTGATCTGGGCTGTATTTTCCGGTTAAAAGGCCTTGCGACAATGGCGAATAGACTACGAGTCCGAGTCCGTTTTTATCGCATACATCCATCACGTCCACCTCGAGTGAGCGGTTGATGAGGTTATAAATCGGTTGATTGGAAACAGGCTTATGCCAGTTGTTTCGCTCGCAGATACGTAGGGCATCAAGAATTTGTACGGCTGTCCACTGACTCACACCCCAATGTAAAATATAACCACGTTCCACCAAGTTATGCATGGCATAGCAGGTTTCTTCCAAGGGGGTATCAACGTCGTAGCGATGGCATTGGTATAGATCAATATAATCGGTGCGCAGTCTTTGCAAAGATCCTTCGCAGGCATTTCGGATATGGCGTAGCGATAGTCCTTGGTTCATCCAGTGGTCGCTCATCGGCCCGAATACCTTGGTGCCAATCACCCATTCTTGGCGGTTAACGCCTTTGATGTATTCGCCAACAGCCTTTTCGGCTTCACCGCGGTTGTACATGTCGGCCGTATCAATGAAATTGATTCCTTGGGCATGGGCCGCATCAAAGCAGGCATGTGCCGTTTCTCTGTCGGTATGGGTGCCGTAGGTAAGCCAAGAGCCTAAACTAATCTCCGAAATTCGGATACCGGTATTTCCTAAAGTACGGTATTGCATAGGTGCGAAATTTAGTTGTTGATTTGCAGTAGATGCCCAAAAATAAGCAAATGGCCAGCAAAAGTTTAGCACGTGTAAAAACAACGTTGAAGGAATCAGCGCGTTTCGTGTTGTTTCTGTTTCAGATTCTACTTTTCATGTTGGTCTTGTACCGGGTTGTTCCGGTTCCCATCACCCCTTTGATGGTGATTCGGGCCACCTCCATTGATAAACATTGGGTAAGGTTAGATCAGATTTCTCCAAACGCTATAAAGGCGGCCATCACATCCGAAGACCCGAAGTTTAATCAACACTACGGCTTTGATTTTGGGGCCATCAAAGAATCGATCGATAATAAACTAGAGAAGGGTAAAAAGCTACGTGGTGGAAGTACCATCAGTCAGCAGACCGCCAAAAACCTCTTTTTGTGGCCACAACGCTCTTGGGTGCGCAAAGGCTTGGAAGTTCCTATTACGCTTTTGATGGAAGGCCTCTGGACGAAACGCCGCATCATGGAGGTTTACTTGAACATCATCGAGATGGGCGATGGCATCTACGGGATAGAAGCCGCTTCCAGAACATATTTCAAAAAACCGGCAGCCAAAATGAATAAAGCCGAAGCCACACTCCTCATTGTGTGTTTCCCTAACCCCCGTCGCTGGACACCTTTAAAAGCCACAGCCTTCATCAAGAAGAAACAAGCGCGCATCCAGAAATGGATGACCGGCTTTGAGGCCTATCCTGAGTGGTGGTTTGAAGAGGAATAGCAGAGGGCTGAGAGCGGAGGGCGGAGAGCAGAGGGCGGAGAGCAGAGGGCCGAGAGCAGAGGGCGGAGGGCGGAGAGCTGAGAGGGTTTCGAGTTGATAATCCCTCCTATCAGCAGCATGGGAATTCTCCCGAAAACTTCGCATCGGGACCCGTGAAAAATGAATTTAAAATGGAAGTATCAAAATACCATCCTAATAGGGGCACAAGATTTTGTGCCCCAACAAGAGATTTGAGGAATAGAAAGGTATCTGAAAACACACCATCAGCTCTATTCATGCAAAGGCAGAATCCGAGTACTCACGAAATGGAAGATTGAATTCATAAAAAAAGGATGCCTCTCAGCACCCTAAATCTTATATGCACAATTGATACGTGCTCTTAGCTCCTTGCCCTCCGCATTCGCCTTTGGCGAACTAGAGTTTCTCCAAATACTGCCCGTAGCCACTCTTCTTGAGGGGTTCTGCGAGTTGAAGAAGTTGGGTTTTATCGATGAAGCCCATGCGGTAGGCTACTTCTTCGATGCAGCCGATTTTTAGGCCTTGTCTTTCTTCGATGACATGAACAAATTGTCCGGCTTGCATCAGTGAGGCATGCGTTCCGGTATCAAGCCACGCAGTACCGCGGTTCATTACCCCCACTTGAAGTTTTCCTTGTTTGAGGTATTCTTTGTTTACATCGGTGATTTCGTATTCGCCTCGTGGTGATGGCTTGAGGTTTTTAGCGATGTCGACCACGCTGTTATCGTAGAAATAAAGTCCCGGTACGGCATAAGACGATTTCGGATGTTCCGGTTTCTCTTCGATGCTCAGCACTTTACCGTCCTGGTCAAATTCTACCACGCCATATCGCTCCGGATCACTAACGTGGTAAGCGAATACCACACCGCCTGTTGGGTCGGTTTTTTCTTGGAGCAATTTCGCTAGACCACTACCGTAGAAGATATTATCGCCCAAGATGAGGGCTACCTTATCGTTACCGATGAACTCCTCACCAATGACAAAGGCTTGAGCCAGTCCGTTTGGAATAGCTTGCTCTGCATAAGTAAACTCGCAACCGAGGTTTTTACCGTCGCCCAATAATCGCTCAAAATGCGGCAAATCATGTGGCGTGGAGATAATCAAAATCTCCCGAATGCCCGCCATCATTAAAACCGACAATGGATAGTAGATCATCGGCTTATCGTAAACAGGCATCAACTGCTTGCTCATCGCTAAAGTAAGAGGGTGCAAACGAGTGCCTGATCCACCGGCTAAGATTATACCTTTCATGCGCGTGTTATCTCCATTTTAAGGGGTTCAAGTATACGGAAAATTAGGAAGGAAATGGCAGAGAGCGCAGAGCACAGGGCAAAGTGCCCAGAGAATAATTCTAGACCATCTCCTAGAGTGGTGCAAGATTTTGCACCCCTCTAGGAGAGACCGACGCTTCCTACATTTTCCACAAAAAAAAGGACACATCGCTGTATCCTTTCCAATTTTATCTTTTTGAACCCTTCGCTCCATGCCCTAGGCCCTTGGCTGCGAAGCTTCCGTCACGAATAGTGCTGAGAATAGTATTCCTGATAACTCCCGCTGGTCACTTCCTCCATCCAGGTCTTGTTGGCGAGGTACCAGTCGATGGTTTTGTCGATGCCTTCTTCAAACTGGAGGCTAGGCTGCCAGCCCAAGTCCTTCATAATCTTCTGCGCATCGATGGCATAGCGTAAGTCGTGGCCTGCTCTGTCTGTTACAAAGGTGATAAGCTGACGTGAGCTGCCTTCAGCTTTGCCTAATTTTTTGTCCATGATATCGCAGATTAACTGAACGATATCGATGTTTTTCCACTCGTTGAAACCACCAATATTGTAAGTCTCACCAAATACACCTTGGTGGAAAACCTGGTCAATCGCTCTAGCATGGTCTACCACGTAAAGCCAATCGCGCACATTCTCCCCTTTTCCGTACACCGGAAGCGGCTTGTTGTTGAGGATATTGTTAATGGTAAGTGGAATCAGTTTCTCCGGGAACTGATTGGGGCCGTAGTTGTTGGAGCAGTTGCTGATCACAACCGGCAGTTTATAGGTATTGTGGTAGGCTCTCACAAAGTGGTCGGAGCCGGCTTTGGAGGCGCTATAGGGCGACTGCGGATCGTAAGAGGTGGTTTCGGTAAAGAAGCCACCGTTATCCAAAGAACCGTATACCTCATCGGTAGAGACATGGTAGAAACGTTTATCGCTCATATCTGCACCCCAAGCTTTTCTAGCTGCATTAAGCAGGTTTACCGTACCGATGATATTGGTACGCACAAACGCCATAGGATCAGAAATAGAACGATCAACATGCGATTCAGCGGCGAGGTGAATCACCCCGTCGATGGCATGTTTTACCATGATCTCTTCCATCAAATCGCCATCGTTGATGTCGGCTTTGATGAAGGTATAATTGCTCGCCGACTCAATATCGGTGAGGTTCTTCAGATTACCCGCGTAGGTCAGTACATCTAAGTTGTAGATGTGATACTGCGGATAATTCTGAACGAAGAGGCGCACGACATGCGAACCGATGAAACCTGCGCCTCCTGTTATCAGAATGTTCTTCACAATTATTTCGTTAGCGAAACTAATTCAACATCGAAAATCAAAGTAGAGTTAGCCGGAATTGGACCGTTGTCTTGTGATCCGTAACCCAAGCTTGGTGGGATAAGCAAACGGAATTTCTCGCCTACTTTCATCAAACGAACACCTTCGTCAAATCCGCGGATTACTCCACCTGCACCTAATTTGAATGGCAAGGTCTCTCCTCTTGGAATGCTTGAATCGATAATAGTACCGTCAGCCAAATACAAGGTATAGTTAACAGCAGCAGTCATGTTAGCATAAGCCTGTTCGCCACTTTCGTTTTCTTGAACAATGATGTATTCCAATCCTGAAGGAGTTTTTTCGATCTTTTTGCCTTCTACTTCGAATGGAACCGGCTTCGGCATGGCCTTCGCGTCCAGAAGTTCCACTTCGAAAATCAAATCGGCATTTGGAGGAATAGCTCCACCTGCGCCACGTGCTCCGTAACCCAAGTGAGAAGGAATCAAAAGCGTTGCTTGGTCGCCAACAGACAACATTGCAATACCTTCATCCCAACCTGCGATTACCATTCCGGCACCAAGGTTAAAACCAAAAGGCTGTCCGCGCTCTACTGAGCTATCAAACACTTTTCCGTCAGTTAACTTACCGGTATAATGTACACTTACTTTCATTCCGGCCTCAGCCTGGATGCCGTTGCCTTTTTTTCTGAGGATCACTTTCAATCCGCTCGGGGTGCTTACGGTATCCCCAATGGTCATTTTTGCACTTGTCATTTTATTCGTGTCTTGTGCGCTGAGAAGCTCTTCCACTCCCGCGCCGTCTGAAGTATTCAATGAATCAGTTGTTGTTGCAGTATTCGAGTCTGCTTCTGTACCTGAACAGGCTAATAACAAGCCCATTACAGTGGTGTAGAACATGGTTCCAATCATGGTTTTATGTGACATATTGGTCAGCTAAGATAATTTTTGTACTCAGGTAAAATGCGTTTAAATCGTTCAACGGTTGCTTCTAGGCTTTCTTCGGAAGCTCCGCCTGCCGCGCTGAAATGTCCGCCGCCATTGAAGTGCTCTTTAGCGAAGGTATTGCAAGGGAATTTGCCTTGTCCGCGGAAACTGATTTTCACCAGTTTGGTTCGGTCGATAAACAAGACGGAGAACTCTACTCCTTCTATTCCAAGGCCGTAATTCACCAATCCTTCGGTATCGCCGGTTTGAATCTTGTATTCTACTAATTCTTCCCGACTCACATACATGATGGCGGTTTTCAATTCAGGTATCACCTCTAATTTATTAGCGAGGCAATGTCCGATGAAACGCATGCGATCAAAGGTGAAGTTATCGTGCAATAACTGATGGATACGTGAGTTTTCTGCTCCACGTTCAATCAAGTCGGCAATGGTGCGGTGGGTATGTGGTGTTACGCTATCGAACCGGAATGATCCGGTATCGGTCATGATGCCCGCGTAGAGGCAGTTAGCGATGTCTTTATCGATGGCATCGCGGCCTTTCCACATCACTATAAACTCTTCAATCAGCTGACAGGTTGAACTGGTTTGGGTAGTCCAGTAGCGGTAATCGTCGAAGCCTTCCGGCTCCTGGTGGTGGTCTATCATCACCTTAACCGCATTGGAAGCGCGAACCAAGTCGCCCAATTCATTGATACGGCTAAGTGCGTTGAAGTCGAGACAGAAAATATAATCGGCTTTGGCTACCATGTCGGTACCGCGGTGCACGGCGTATTCAAAGTTGAGTACTTCCGCTTCGCCCGGCATCCATTTAAGGAAGGTGCCGTAATCCGTTGGACTTAGCACGCGGGTATTCTCGAAGCCCTGGTTTTTCAGGAATTTCCATAAGCCCAAAGAAGATCCTAATGCATCCGCATCGGGCTTGTGGTGGGTGGTAATGATGATGTTTGCTGATTTATTACTCTCCAGCAGAGGGATGAGTTCCTGTATTTCCTTCACCGCAAGTCTGTCTAATGATTGGCGGCAAATGTCGCGAAATTGAGATTTAAAACATAATTTCGCGCAAAATTTGACTAATGGCAGGTATGATAACTTTCACCATGATTAAGCCTGATGCAGTTCGCAACGGGCACACCGGTAAGATCCTTGATCAGATCATTTCTAACGGATTCCAGATTCGCGCAATGAAGTATGTTCATTTGAGCGAAGCGAAAGCCGGCGAGTTTTATGCAGTTCACCGTGAGCGTCCTTTCTTCAAGGATTTGGTAGAATTCATGACTTCCGGACCAATCGTAGCTGCGGTTCTTGAGAAAGACAATGCAGTAGCTGATTTCCGTACTTTGATTGGTGCTACCAACCCGGCTGAAGCGGCTGAAGGTACCATCCGTAACTTGTATGCAAAATCAATCGACGCCAACGCGATCCACGGATCTGACAGCGATGAGAATGCTGCTATCGAAGCGAGCTTCTTCTTCTCTGCTTTCGAGCGTTTCTAATTGATAAAGCTATTTTTAGCGAAGAGCCCATGCCGCAAGGTGTGGGCTTTTTTGTTGAGGATTGAGGAATAAGATTGAGGATTGAGGCCCAAAAGTAGAGGCTTCACTGCGCTGCGCCACACTTTCGGGCAGGGTTGAGGATTGAGTAGTTCCCAAAACCCTTTTTCCTACTACTTATAACGACGTGGTGGGGAGGGGAACAAAAAGCCAAATCCTTCACTTTACAAAAAACTCCAATTAAATCACGAAACCTTTTTGGGCGTGCCCCTCCTTCGTCGGGTCGGGCTTTCCGCTGCAAGTCCTCGGCATCACAAAAGAAAGCAACTCGCTAAACTACCATGCGCCTTGCTTCTACAGAGAAGGTAAACTCAAAGCTTTCTGCCTGCGGGCTATCCGCTTCAATCCCTCACGCAACAAAGTCACCTATTTTGCAACCGTGAGACGCACAAGCCTCCCCCTCAGGACATAACTGAGTAAGGAAATCAGCTAAACATCACATCTTAGCAATACAAGGGTAAAAGCACATTTGCCGTAGTTTGAGACCAATTCAATACCGCGAGATTCGGACTATGGCAAATACGGTATACCTAGACGAGCAATTTCATCACGGCAAATATGTAATCCTCATCAAGTTTGAATACAATCGCTCACTGATTGAACGATGCAAGAAAGCAGGCATGCAGTGGAGCTACCGCTTCAAAGCATGGTACCTGGAGAATACGCCGGCAAACTATGCAAAGGTTAAATCTCTTTTTAACCAGGAAGAACTGAAAGAAGAGGCTCTAATTCAATCCTATAAGTCCAGAGCCCAACAGCGAATCAGAGATCGTCTTCACAAAGAGCAGCTAGCTGAGGATTTGCACCCGCAAACTCAAGACAGTCTCAAGTCATTTGAACACTATATGGTGGTACGTAATTATGCATCCAATACCATAGAACACTATTTGAGTAGTTTAAAAATCTATTTCTCCTACCATGCCAGCAAGTCACCTACCGAATTAGGAACAAACGACTTTATTGCATTTTGTACAAACTATCTCGTACCCGGTAATTACAGCAAGGAATACCAACGTATTATCACATGCGCGCTTCGGCTTTTTTACAAGTTTCAGAAAAGAACCGAAGTGGAAATAGTAGAACTAGTCTATCCAAGAAAAACACGGAATCTACCCATTGTTCTCAGTCAGCAAGAGATTCATGCCATTATCCGTTCCGCCCCGAATCTAAAGGCAGAATGCATTGTATCTCTTCTTTACAGTTGTGGTCTGCGCGTTGGAGAAGTGCTCCGTTTAAAATGGATCGACATAGACCGCCAACGCTCCTTGCTTTGGGTGAGGCAAAGTAAGGGATTTAAAGACCGCGCCGTTCCATTGAGCAAGAAGATGGTGGTTTTACTAGAGAAATACTACTTCCGATACCGCAGCAAGCAGTATGTATTTGAAGGACAATATGGAGGACAATACAGTTCCAGTAGCATCAACCAAACGATACGTCGAATCTGCCAAGCGCTAAAAATCCGAAAACATGTTACTGCACACACCTTCCGTCACTCCTTTGCCACTCACTTGATGGAGTCCGGCACGAATCTGCGTATCATTCAAGTTTTACTGGGCCATAAGAGCAGTAAAACCACGGAAATTTATACTCATGTTAGTGAATTTAAACCGGAAAGTTTCCGAAATCCCTTTGAAGAGCTTGATCGATTTGATAACTAAGCCCCATATACAAGCGTCCTATCCAGAACAAATTAACCAATCCTGTTAATACGTTACACTTAAAACAATAACATCACTAATTGGTGGAAAAACCTTACTTTTACTGAGCCTAAAAACTAGTTAGAAGCCAGCTAAATTTCTAAGCAAAGGAGTAGCTTGCGCAAGCCAAATGCGCGGATAAAGGCGCCAGAAGGCGAGTCGCGTTTCCTCTTAC
>SBGR01000053.1 GCA_006226545.1 Bacteroidota bacterium
TTCGATCACTTAGGGTTATCCCTAATGTAGCAAGAAATTGTGTCGTAGGCCTTTTGGTTGCGAATTATGTGTTCGTAATAATTGCGTTGCCAAACTTTTTCAATTTCTGAATTCTGTCGAAACCATTGGGTGACGCCAATCTTATATCCCTTGACTATGGAGGCTAAGGATTTTGGAATCATTCCTTGAAAAGAATGTACGTGACGGTTTTGTTCAGGTATTTTTGAATTATCTAATTCTATGATTCCATGAACATGATTGGGCATAATGATAAACTCGTGCAATATTGCTGCTGGGTTATGATTCGGTATCTGCTCCCAACAATCGAATGCACAGTTTCCTGCAATATTACGTTGCATCTCCCCTTCATGTATGTCTCCAAAAAGGGGTTGCCGTTCAAAGCAGCAAAGGGTTAAAAAGTATAAACCTGATTTTGAATAATCAAAATTGGGTAACCGGATCGACCGGCGGGGTTTAATAGAGCGATTATAAGGCATATAGATTCCATTAAAAGGTTCTTCGTAAATGCCCTAGATCTTTTTGAATACTGCAATGGCAGCTTATTATTAGCGCAGGGGCAGAAAATTATCTACCCCTGCACCGAATCGAAATAATCGATAATTATACTTTAAGCTTATTCAGCTTCAATTTTCTGTTCTACTTTACCTGTCATGGCCATTTCCTTGATCTGCTTTTCGATCTCGTCTGCCAATTCAGGATTGTCGCGCATCAACTGCTTAACGCTGTCTCTACCCTGACCCAATTTGGTATCGTTGTAAGAGAACCAAGATCCGCTCTTTTTGATGATACCGAAGTCGACGCCTAAGTCGACAATCTCACCATTCTTCGAAACGCCCTCACCGTACATGATATCAAATTCAACTACACGGAAAGGAGGTGCTACTTTGTTTTTTACCACTTTCACCTTGGTACGGTTACCAACGATGTCTAAGCCGTCTTTCAACTGACCGATACGGCGAATATCCAAACGTACGGAAGCGTAAAATTTCAAGGCATTACCACCGGTAGTGGTTTCCGGGTTACCGAACATCACACCGATTTTCTCGCGCAACTGGTTGATGAAGATGCAAACACACTTGGTTTTGTTGATGGTACCGGTGAGCTTACGCAAGGCTTGCGACATCAATCGGGCTTGGAGACCCATTTTAGATTCGCCCATCTCGCCTTCAATCTCTGCTCTTGGCACTAAGGCTGCTACTGAGTCAATCACGATAACATCGATAGCTCCTGAACGAATCAGGTTTTCTGCAATTTCTAAAGCTTGCTCTCCGTCGTCTGGCTGAGCGATTAAAAGGTTTTCGGTATCGATACCCAACTTCTCTGCATAATAGCGATCAAAAGCGTGCTCTGCATCGATAAAGGCCGCCATACCGCCTTTGCGTTGTGCTTCTGCAATGGTATGCAAGGCCAAGGTTGTTTTACCGGAAGATTCCGGACCGTAAATCTCGATGATACGTCCCAAAGGAAAACCGCCAATGCCTAAAGCGATGTCTAAGCCGATGGAACCTGTTGATACGTGTTCAACACCTTCTACCCTGTCTTCATTGGTCATGCGCATCACTACACCTTTGCCAAATGACTTTTCCAGTTTATCTATGGTTAGCTGAAGCGCCTTCAACTTTTCTTTGTTATCGCTCATAATGCTTTTAAATTTTTATCAAAAGTAGGGCAGCCACAACGACAAAATGTGTCAGACTAACTTAAAATTGTCAACGACTTGTTAAGAAAGATGAAATCGTATGCGATTTCAGGTTGGATTGTTAAATGTTGACTGTTTGATTGAAAGGAGAACATCAGTCAATGACGATTCCTTAGAGGTGCGCAAAATCTAGCACCCCTCTAAGAATGCACATTTCATAATACAGTGAACACAGAACATTAAACACCCCCCCGTTGAATATCGGGACTAACATTCCTACCGTTACACAACCCCACAAAAAAAGCCCTTCAACGAAGGGCTTTTCTAATGCTATCAAGCTACCATGGTCTATCGTCCATGGTCTATGGACTAGTTATGTGTAGTCAAATACGAAGCGATACCTTCTGCAGTATCCACTAAACCGTCTTTACCTTTTTCCCAGTCAGCCGGGCATACTTCACCTTTTTCTTCGAAGTACTGAAGTGCATCAATCATACGCAAAGCTTCGTCGATGCTACGTCCCAATGGAAGGTCGTTTACAATTTGGTGACGAACTACACCTTCTTTGTCGATCAAAAACAAACCGCGGTAAGCTACTGCGTCGTTTCCGTTATCGCCAACAAAGATCATTTGGCCAGCTTCGTTGTAATCGTAGTAACCTGCCAATACACCGTAGTTAGAAGTGATGGTTTTGTTCACGTCAGCTACCAATGGATACTGAACGCCTTCAATACCACCGTTGTTTTGTGGGGTATTCAACCAAGCCCAATGAGAGAATTTAGAGTCGATAGAGCAACCAACTACGGCTACGTTACGGTCTTCAAAATCTTTCATGCGCTTTTGGAAAGCCAAAATCTCAGTTGGACAAACAAAAGTGAAATCCAAAGGGTAAAAGAAGAACAAAACGTGCTTCTTGCCTTCGTACTGTGCCAATGAGAAGTTTTCTACAAATTCACCGCCGTCAACAACCGCGTCGGCTTCAAAATAAGGAGCTTTTTTTCCTACTAATACTGTCATAATTCTGTTGTATTCGATGTTATATACTTAAGATTCTAAAATCAGGCACAAAAGTAGGAATTAAAGAGCGAATTGAACAGTATACACATCACATCCTTTTGTGAATTAATTCTTAGCCAAAAGTTTAGCATCCTTATAACTTTGCACACTCAACATGACGCTGAAGTACGTAGTCCAAGCCTTTCTCATCTTGCTCATGAGCTTTCTGCTCTTGCTCGGACTGCAGTGGCTGTATCCGCACAGTTCAGTGCTTCAAGAACATTTTAAAAACAGCCAACTCCTTACCTATTACTTCGAATACGAAGAGCCTACCGATACACTAAACCTAATTGACAGCACGCTGCTCGCTCAGTTGGATACCCTCGATGCCGATACCTTAACTGTTCAAGAAGACAGTGTTTCATTGCCCGCATTAAAGGCCATTAACGACAAAGAAATTGAAACGGATAGTTTTCAAGTTCCGGCCTTTGCTAACTTGGAAAACTTAGAAAAGTTCTTCGCTTCCCTTAGCGATAGCAGCCAACGCCGCATTGGCTATTGGGGCGATTCCATGATTGAAGGCGACCTCATTAGCATGACTTTACGTCGTAAGCTACAGAAGGAATTTGGTGGAGAAGGTGTTGGATTTGTACCTATGATCAGCTTTACAGCCGGATTTAGACGCACGGTTAACCATGTTTTTGGAGGAGGTTGGCGCTATTTCTCTTTGGTTAAGACACCGAAGAAGAAAGACGCCCCTTACGGTATCAGCGGTGAATACGCTATGGCCACGGTAGACAGCACAGGCACCAAAGCTTGGGCGGAGTGGAAGGCTCCTAAAAAAGCTGAAAAGTGGTCGCGTGTGCGCTTTTTCTACGGCAAAGGCGACGGTAAAACCCAGCTGAGCATGAAGCATAACTACCGTCACGACAGCCTCATAGCCTTGAAAGACACCTTCGCTTTCAACCAATTGAGCTGGAATGATACCGGTATCACTCGCTTTAGAATCAACTTATTGAAATCAGGACAAACCCCACTTTACGGGGTGAGCTTGGAATCCGGTAACGGCATCTGGGTGGATAATTTCAACCTGCGCGGTAACTCGGGCATGCCGATGAACAAGATACCGTATGAAGTGATGCGCGGATTTGACAAAAGCCTCGGCTACGACCTCATCATCCTCCAATTTGGCAGCAACGTGGTGAGCGAAAAAACCACCAAATACCACTGGTATGAATCGGCTATGCTCCGTGTGGTAAGGCATTACCAGCAGTGTTTCCCCAATGCCTCTATTTTAATTTTGGGCTTAGGCGATAAGAGCTATAAAAATGAAGATGGAGAAATGGTGACTAACCCCTCCGTGAAACGGGTATTGAAAGCCCAGTATAAGATTGCCCTTAAAACCGGCGTTGCCTTTTACAGTATTTACTCAGCAATGGGCGGCGATGGCTCCATGGTAGAATGGGCTGATGCCGAGAAACCCCTTGCCAACAAAGATTATACGCATTTCAACTTCCGCGGTGCCGAAAAAGTAGGCTCGCTGTTGTATCACTTTTTAATGGAAAACTACCTTGAATATCGGAAAACACATACTGTTGCTCACTAGTTTCCTTGGCTTGTTTAGCGGGGTAAAGGCACAATCAGACAGTGTCTTGGCGGAGCAATACCGTTTTCTGCTCATGGACTCCAATCAGATAAAAAACGTGCATGCCTTGGAGAGTTTCTTCGCTAAGCTGGATGAGCTAGAGCGCGGCGAACGCAAGCAAGTGCGCGTGGTACACATTGGCGATAGCCATATTCAAGCCGATTTCTTCTCCGGCCAGATGCGACTCCTGATGCAGGGCCAATTCGGGAATGCCGGTCGAGGTTTCATCTTCCCTTACCGAGCAGCAGGGACCAACGGACCTTCTGATTACCGCAGCGGCTCTTATGGCGAATGGGACAATAAGCGCGTGGTCTTTACCAATAAACCATTGCCCATCGGACTCAGCGGCATCACCTTGGCTTCGAGCGATACCAATTCACTCGTGTACATTCGTTTGCGCGAAGAAGAACGCGCCATGTACGCTTTCGATAAAGTGACGGTATTTCGTCAGCCCGGCCCAGGCTATTTTGATTTAGCGATGGGCACCCAATTACCGGAAGGCATTAAAACAAGCTCCACCCCAAATGGCTTCAACTGGCATGTGGTACGCAGCGGCGAATCGCTCGGACTCATCGCTAGGAAATACGGCACCTCGGTAGCTCAAATAAAAAGATTAAACGGCATGCGCAGCGATTTCATTCGCGCCGGACAAAAACTCAAGGTAGGCGTGGTTTACCAGAAGCAGGTGGAATCGGCCGATACCGCTTTTCAAGACCTGTATTGTCTGCCGGCTCTCGACGGACAAGTTGCGGCTACCTGCTTATTGAACGATACCACAGGCACGCTCTACTTGCGCCATACCAATGCGAATGCCACGCAGCAAAGCGGACTCATCTACGGCATGAGCGTGGAGCGCAGCAATAGCAGCGGCCTACTCTACCATACCATTGGTGTGAACGGAGCTCAGGCTACACATTACAATGAAGCCGCTTTCTTTACAGATCAAGTGCAACACCTGCAGCCTGACCTGATCATATTATCGCTAGGAACCAATGAATCCTTTGCCACGGAACTCGACGAATACGAATTTTATGCAGCGCTGGATACCATGGTGAGCAGGCTGAGCAGAACCAACCCGAATGCGGTTTTCTTGATTTGCTCTCAACCGGACACCTACAAACGCCGCAGATACAAAAACGAACGTAACCTTATGATACGGGAGACTTTGGAAACCTACAGCAACGATCGCTATACCGGTTTTTGGGACTTAAACAGTGTGATGGGTGGTTACGGATCGATGAATGATTGGTACCGAGCAGGATTAACCGCGCGCGATAAGGTGCATTTCAGTGCAGGTGGCTATCGCTTGCAAGGACAACTATTGTTTAACGCTTTAATGAGGGCTTACCAAGCTAGAACGGATGCTGAACTGGGAAAAGATTAGCGAGCTCTTCATCTACAACCCGAAGGCACCGCTCCTTTTCAACAGTGGCGCCTTCTTCTTGTTGTTTATGGTCTTCTTTGGCATCTATATTTTGCTGCACAAGGCCGATAAGCTGCGTATCGCATATACACTCTTGTTCTCGCTCTTCTTCTATTACAAATCGTCGGGATTCTATTTCTGGGTACTGATACTTTCCACCTTCATCGACTTCTATATTGGAAATGCCTTGTACAAGATGGAGGATGGTCCGAAGCGAAAGGCCCTGTTGATACTGAGTTTGTGTTCCAACCTCGGACTCCTCGCTTACTTCAAGTATGTGAATTTTGGAATCCAGACTTACAATGACCTCACAGGAAACGCGATGCCGCTTACCGATATCTTCCTGCCGGTAGGAATTTCTTTCTATACCTTCCAGACCCTCAGCTATTCGATTGATATTTACAGGCGTAACCTAGAGCCCGCCAAGAACATTGTGGACTTTGGCTTCTTTGTAAGCTTCTTTCCACAGCTGGTTGCCGGGCCTATTGTAAGAGCCGCCGACTTCATTCCGCAGATCTACCAAAAGCTCAGCTTGACCAAAAGCGATATGAGCAGGGCCTTTTTATTGATTGCCGGTGGCTTGGTGAAGAAAGCCATTATCTCTGATTACCTGTCGGTCAATTTTGTAGACCGGGTATTTGATAACCCTTTGCTCTATTCTGCATTTGAAAACCTGACTGCCGTCTACGCCTATGCATTTCAGATCTACTGCGATTTCAGCGGGTACTCGGATATGGCCATCGGTTTGTCTTTGTTGATGGGCTTTAAGCTTCCGGATAACTTCCGCAGTCCGTATCAAAGCACCAGCATCACCGAGTTTTGGCGCAGGTGGCATATTTCCTTATCCTCATGGCTTCGCGATTACCTCTACATCTCATTGGGAGGAAACCGCAAAGGGCAAGTCCGCACCTATGTTAACCTCTTGCTTACCATGCTCATTGGAGGATTATGGCACGGTGCGAGTTGGAAATTTGTGATTTGGGGTGCTTTGCACGGTTCGCTTTTAGCGATAGAAAAGTTCATCTGGTCTATTATTCCTTCGCTAAAAGGAAACAAGTGGGCACGCGTTTTTGGTTTCTTTTTCACCTTCCATTTTGTGTGTTTCGCTTGGATCTATTTCAGGGCTTCAAGCTTTGACCAAGCCGTTTTGGTGATCAAGCAGATTGGTTTATTGCAAATTGATTGGGCTCAAATCTGGACCATCATTCAAGCCTACCAACACGTGTTTGGCGTTTTAGTTTTGGCCTTGGTGCTACACTTTATACCGGAGCGATGGGAACAATATTGGCAAAGGTATTTTGAGCAATGGCCGATGTTTTTCAAGGCTTCTTACTTGGCTGTTTGCATTTGGATTGTGATGCAGGTAAGCAGAGCCGATGTACAACCATTTATTTATTTTCAGTTTTAAGGGAGGACAGAATTGAGTATATTCCATCTTGTGGGGAAAAGACTAATCCTGAGCAGTATCGCTTTACTGGCCGGGCTATCGCTAGCTCGTGCCCAATACTTAGAATTTCAGAAATACGCGTGGGAAATCTTTGATACTTCTAATTCAGAGATTCCACATAACCACGTATCCGAGCTTTTGGTAGACCGAGGCAATAGCATTTGGGTAAGTACCGCCGGATCACATGCCTTTCAGGTTATTGAAGGAGGACGATGGGAACACGTTCCAACTAACTTTTGGATGAACCGCAGCTGGCTGAACTCCTGGGAAGAAATCAACCGTGGCCGATTCTGGGTTGCCGGGGAGTTTGGCTATATCCTAAACTATACCGTAGCCTACCAGAAATGGGATACCACCAATATTCCAGGCAAGCAAACGCGTATTGTGCGCGGCAACGATTTAGGCGGAGTTTTGGTAGGTTGCAATGGTCCCAACAATTCCCCAAACCTTTACCAACTCATCAACAATAAGCCTGTGCCTATGGGCGATCGCTTTGAAGAGGTCTTGTCCATCTTTATTGAATCTGACGGCAATGCTTTGGTGGCCTTTAAAAAAGGGCTCTACCGATACAAGATGCGCAGCGATGGAACCTACAAAGACGACCCAAAGAAATTGAGCGATTTCGCCTTTTACGAAGTGGCCGTAGACGGCAACGGTAAACTTTGGGCTACCTGCCTCACCGATGGCTTCTTGCATTCGTATGAAAAAGGTGAATGGCATATTTACAAAAACGGACCACGTGAGCTTTACATTGACTACAACGGCAAAGAGACTTACGTGTCTTATAATTTGATGGTATTGCCCGATAACCGCATCATCATCAGCACCCAGTTTAAGCCGGGCATCGCCGTTTTTGATGGTGAAGTATGGCGTGAGTACATGCCGCCATTGAAAAATACCCGAGATGTAATTAAGCGATTGGCCTTAGGGCCTGATGGCAGCATCTGGTGCGGTACTTCGGAGAATGGCTTGGCCGTATTTCGTCCATCCTACTTGATAAAACCTCGTCCTAAGCGTATTCGCCACCGCGATACCTTAACCCGCACACGCGATAGCCTCCCTCCCATGGTTTACGAGATGCCTTCTGAGGGAAGTACCATTCCTTATATTCCTGATCCACATAGAAGGGTTAAAACTAACCAATACATCGATATAGCCGAAGATTCTGTGGTAATTCGCATTTGGGACAGCCAGGTGGTAGACGACGACACGATTAGCCTTTATTTGAACGGTGAGGTTATTCACGAATACAAACGCCTAAGCGCCAGACAAGACACCTTTGTGATCAGCTTAGCAGAAGGCGAAAATGAAATACTCCTCTTCGCCCATAACCTTGGTAGTATACCGCCCAATACCGTGACCATGTTGGTGGTATACGGTAAGAAACATATCCGACTCAACCTCTACGCAGATATGATGACCAGCGAACGGATTATCATACGGCATAAGAAGAAGCCGGAAAGGTAAAGCGGAGAGCTGAGGGCGGAGAGCTGAGAGCAGAGAGCTGAGGGCGGAGAGCTGAGGGCGCAGAGCTGAGGGTGGAGAGCTGAGGGCGGAGAGCTGAGGGCGCAGAGCTGAGGGTGGAGAGCTGAGGGCGGAGAGCTGAGGGCGCAGAGCTGAGGGTGGAGAGCGGAGAGCTGAGAGCAGAGAGCTGAGGGCAGAGAGCGAAGGGCTGAGAGCAAAGGGCAAAGAGCGGAGAGCTGTTGCGGGTTTTGCGTTGGCAGTGGGCCGGCCTACTCTAATGGTCATGTTCGCTTTAAGTGTAAAGCAAAAGAGCCAAAATCAAGAGTACAATAAAATAAAGCCCAGCCACGCGGAATATCCAGAGATGGTAACTGGAGAGGACTAAGTTTCTAGACGATTCAAGTGCAACCCAGAGCATCAGAATGGGTGAGATAAAAATCTGAAATAATAAGCCTAAGCTAGCCATGCCGGACCAAGACCAAAACAAATGGGTCGCCATCAAAACCAACAAAGCGCCATAACAAGCGAAGGCAATGAACAGCGGTAAAATGGGTGGCTGTGATACTTTTTCCTTTCTCATCTTCCGAACAAGGAAAATGAACAAGGTAATACCTGCTATAGGCAACGCTAGGTAGATAAGTAGGGCTAAAAACATGACGGTTCTCCTTTTGGCAATACTTAAGTATCTAAATTGGATACATTAATTTCAGTCCAAGGAATCAAGTTCAAATTTTGTTTTACGGTACCGGTACACGCCGCGCTTCTTGTCGGGTTTATCATTGCAATTCACGTCTTCCAATACCTGAATGCTATCGATGCGTATAGCCTGATTTTCAGGTTCAAGATTCAAAGAATAGGTATACGCACAGCGCGACACCACATCTTCTCCTTCACCCACTTCAAAAGAGGAGGAGCCTAAACGTGGGAAGGCTAAAAAGACCTCTTCCATGCTATTCAAATTCCAGATGCTAACTGCATCAAACTCCATAAGCCAACCGCCATTCGGACCATACGAGTGAGAGCCATTAGCCGTCCAGCTAACCACCAGAAAAGGAAACTTACCCTCCGTAAAACGCGCGGTGTCTATTTTCAATCCTTGCAAACGCACCATGTTATCGCCCATAAAAAAGACTTCCTTTTCATGTCCCTTTTCTTCCATACGGAGTGCGTAGGATTCGCCATTGGTATAATCCGGGTCTTGTGTGCGGTATAGGGTGAGCTTCGGGTAATCCAACTGAACAATGATTTTGGAAGGTTCGATGCTGTCTAGCTTTATTCGACTTGGTTGAGTCGTAATGGTTATCGAATCCATATCGTTGGTAGTTTGCTTCAACTGCTCTGCATTACCGCAGGCATAGAGCACCAAGCTCAGGCTGAGCATAATCCAACTCGCTTTAAGGTTTTGATTTTTCATCGCTAAACATTTGTATGGTATAATCCAATAAACTACTGTCTCCTACTTCCCCATGTCCCGGAACCACGGTTTTTAAATTAGGGTAAGCCCTTTTTACCTGCTTCACGGTTTTAGCCCAAGCCAAGGTATCGGCATCACTTAAATTTCCCTTTCCAGCCCCTAGGGATTTTACTAAACAGCCCCCAAACAACACTTCTTCATCAGGTAGATAGGTAACCACATTATCCGGACTATGCCCCGGACCAAAAAAGCGAGTATGCGTGGCATGTGAGCCTAAACTCAACACAAGCTCTTGTTCAAAACCCTGTTGAGGCGCTTCCATGCTATCTGCCTTGGCTAGGCTAATGCATTTTTCTTGGGCATAAGACGGAATTCCTCTTCGATGAAAAGCCTGAATCCCGCCCAGGCAATCGTTGTGAAAATGATTGACCACCAAAGCCTTGACTTTAACCTTGGATTCTTGCTCCAACCAGGCTAGTAGCTCTTCAGTAGCTTCTTCGTTGGTAGGCGTATCAAATACAATGGCTTCACCATCACTCAGGTAAACCAAACCATTGCAAGGAAAAACTTGTCCGTTGTTTAAGGTGATATACGAGGTATGGAGGTATACCCTTTCGCTAAGGAAGACCATTTCCAACTGCTTGGAACTGTAGTTATAAGTCTTAGGACTCTCTTTCATCTGACAAGCACCGCAGGTCAATAATAAGAATGCGATGTATACAAGTTTGTATTTCATTGGACTTCCTCCTTATTATGATTGTGGCTCAGAATGGCAGTTTGAAACATGCTGTTCTTCAATCAATTACTATATCAAACCTTCCAGGCAAACCCGGACATAAATACCCGCTAATGGGTTCTATTGCCGGGATTCCATTCTTTCTATACTGGCATTCTAAGCTTCCTTCTCTTTCCAGTTTAAGCCAAACCGATTTTTCTTCCTTTGGTGGAACGCTTTCTAGCGATGCCTCACCACAACCGCTGATTTGAATCTCGGTTAGCATTGAGTCTGTTGTGTTTTTGATCTGCACGCGCACATAATCTTGTAACGCCATAACAACCCAAAAATAAAGGACTGTAATGGGAATATTAATAAGCATAAGCCCGGCCGATTTGCCTAATCGCTTACGTTCCTTCGGTTGTCTAATCGCTACTGTGATCACCACGAACAGAATGAGTATGTTCAATACAGCAGCTACAACAAGGTAGTAAAATCCGTATTCTTCAACTTTAGAATTGAGTGACTGAACATACCATCCCAACAAAAATGTGCCGAGTAGAAAGGAAATCAGTGCACAGTATCGGGCGAGTCGGTTAAGTGTAATCGGGTTCATTTCCGGTATTTATCTAGTGCACTCTAATTCCGTTTTCATATCGCTCCCTTAAAGTCTCCCCATCAAAATAGTATACGTTGGTATAGTTTAAATGTTTGGTTTCGGGAGATTGGTATTCAATCCACATGCCCACTCTAAGTCCCTTTTCAAAAGTTCCTTCTACCAAACAGCCACGCGCTTCGTCGTAATACTGTGCTGGTCCGCTAAGGGTATCGTTCACGAAATACCAAGTGTCAAGACCGTAGTCGACATACCCATTGCTTCTGCGTTGGTAACCGTTTTGAAGTCCGTTTTTAAATTGATACCAAATCAGGGTGTCGCCAGTTTTATTTCGAACAAGGTAGTCGGATTCCAGCTTGCCATTCTTTAAATTAAATACTGTCCATTCAAACAAGATGGAATCCTGTTTTACCCATATATGATGCTTCGCATCTTGCAGCTGAGTTAAGTATCTAGCCGGAATGAGCGGCGTATATTCCTCTCCCATTGTACTGCGGTTTACAAAAACCAATTCATTTGGGATGATATAATGATGATGAAGCTCTTTTCCAATCTTCAGCTCATAGCTAGAGTCGACTTGCAAAACCGTGTAAAATGAATCTTGAGCCTTAAGCTGAATTGCAGTAAAAAGAAAAACAAGGCAAACGATTAGGCGGTTCATTCCGAAAAATAAGGGATTATCTACTCAAAATCCACGTTAAATCATCATGATTTAAGCACCTAGTGTATTCAATCAATCTTACAAACCCGCTCTCCAATCTGCATTCTAAACTTCTCTGAGCGAATCACAAAGCAAGAAATGCTTTTCAATTTAATTCGGTCTGATTTAGCTAGTGATGCTTGGCCTTTATTCATAGAAAAAAACAAGGTATCCTGCTTCAGCTGATAACTTCCCCAATGGGTTTTTGTTTCATTTTGGCTGCTTGTTTTAAAGTAATAAGCACCATCAGGATACAGCACTAACTTATCGCAAATCGACATATCGCAGCCTTCAAATTGAGCGATTGCTAATCCGTGTTGAATTCGGGCAAAATAGCCTACACATAACAAGGATGGCAATAAGATTAAGAGAAAGTATCGACTCCTTTTCGCTAAGTAGAATGAAACTCCAATTGAGACAACTAAAATAAGTAGCGCCAAATTTGGCCATAGACCAAACAGAAAATCAATATCAACATAACCCGGATATACACCCAGTTGATCCCACCAAATCAAATAAATTAAGGCGACACAACCGGCTAAAAAGCTAAAGAAAGCTAAAACTCTAAGCCTTTTTACATTAACCACAATAGCTAAACGGTTTTACCAGTAAGAATCTTATTTAATAGAGGCGCTCTATTCCCCAAAAGCGATGGTAAACGCTCTACTACACAAGGTATCTCGTTTGGACTTCAAGCTAATTTCAAGAAGCTGTCCCTCGCCTACCGGACTGTTTTCGGTGATGGTCATGGTATCCACGTTAGGATAAAGTTTGGCAAAATCTGTTGGTTCGATGTTGCGGAGCGCTTTGGACCAAACCGTATCGGCAATTTCAAAGCTATAAAGCGATTGAACCTGTTTTACAGAAAGTGGCATCGCTAAATCATTCAAGGCAATGGCATGAATGGAAGAATCGCCGCTCACACAAAATAAGGGTGCATCACTATTCCAATGCGCACCCATCGGCCCGCCACCTTTTCGATTGAAAACACTGAATTCTTCCATGTTTTTACCGGCTAGTACATCGCTCACCACTTGTTCTTTCCATCTCTCCAGTTTCATACTATCGTAGTCTTGCGTGTATTTATCGTGCAGGAAGAAATAACAATCGAGGCATGGCAATACAAGCCCATCTGATTTAACACTCGACTCCTCCCCCTTTTGCTCGGAGGCTGAACAAGCCATGCACAGGCTAATCGACAGAAACAGCAGGAATTTCATAAGCCTAAAATTAGGTTTTGTAGGGAACATTTTCGCTAATGGCTTTTTAAACCTTACCGTGTGGTATAAACGGTTTCAAACGCAAACGCTTTTATTCCCTGGGCATTGAAATGCGTCTCCCGAATGAGAAGTCCGTTTTTATCGTATTCAAAGCTAACCCAGCTTACCAGTCCGCTTGGGGAATAGGTACTTTCTTTCACTTTTAGCCCCTGCACATTGTACTCGGTTTCGGTCATACTCTTCCATGTATCCTGTCCGGGATCGAAATGTTTGGATGAAACCTGATTATCTCCATCATACTCGTACCTTGTAAGTGAACCAATATTGGCCATATTGACCTTCCGTTGAAGTGAAAGTATATTTCCGGCACTATCGTATTGAAGCTCTATTTGTTGATGGTAGTTGCTATTCGTTCCTTTCATTTCTGTCAATACCAATCGTCCATGGGCATCATAAGTATACAAATCCACACGGTTATTTGAGCTGACTTGTTCCGGGAATTTCAAATTTTGATAGATCGCTTTGCTGATTCTGCCGGACTTGTCGTACTGGTATTCCGTGCTCAAATTCGGTTTTGCATTGCTCGATTTAATGAATTCCAGTTCCTTCACTTTTTGACCCTTTTTATTGTACTCATACAGCCATTTACTCTCGGATTCACCTCCTCCAACAAAGTCGAGCATCGCTGAATCCTCTGCTGTCAAAGGATGGTCTTCCTTTTTCAACCTCTTTTCAGAAGGCAGTCCATGGGATGTGTACGTATAGGAAAACGCTTCAGAATATAAAATCACATCAAAAAGTCGGAAGTACTTTTCAAATACCAAACGTCCGGCCGTATCGAAATCGACATGACTCACCTCCAAAGAATCCAACTTTTGGTTGTTCGCATAAGCCCTGAAATACACCGCTACAGATTTCAGTTTTAAATCGCGTATTTGCTGGGAATCTTGCAGAATGGGCAGTTCTTGCGCAGAGGCAGGAGCCATAAAAAGGTTAATCCAAATTAGAATAGTGAATAGGCAAATTAAGAAGGACTTCATAGGGCATTCGGGTCCGTTTTTGAACAGCTCAATCTACAATTTCCTATTTGTATACAGGCTACTTAAATTTACTCTCTCGTAAAACATGCTGAAAACGTGGGCTCTAGGACGCTTTCAATTAAATTTCCAATAAATTACTATATCTTTTCACCTATCCCTTTCTGAACCTATGAGAAAAGTAATCTTTATCGCCTGTTTGTTTGCCTATATGGGCAGTTTTGGCCAAGGCGTGCAAGTGGGAATCGGCTTCAATTTAGGTTATGCTAATTCCAATCCCATCGCTACAGATGTATACAAAACAGTAGGCCGGATGGGCCTCGGAATCCATACCGCCTTGAAAATTCCTGTCAACTCAAATTGGGCGGTCTACTCCGGTATCAATTTCGTTCGCAAATCGACAGGAATTCGGCACCAGGAATTCGATTTTCCGGAATTAACTTCATCGGGATTCTTTCAAACAAGTATGACGAGCAATTTGGTTCAAATACCGCTGCAGCTTTCGAGAAAATTATTCCAAAATCCCAAGGGGTATATTGAACTTCTAGCGGGTGCTCAATTTGCCGTTTTAACGCCATTCAGTATGCGTGGAAGTAGCAATTGGCGTGGTTTTACTCCCGGTCCTGATCCAATTACCTACTATTTCAGACAAGACAGCATTGATTTTAAAACGCGCCGTGGGATAGAATTGACTATTGGCCTAGCTTATATGTTTAAAAGACGGCCGCAATCCACTAAAACACACCGTTTGTTCCTTGGCTTCGAACGGAGTCTTTTCAAAGGTCCGGATATCCAATACGCAATCACCTTTCAGTCTACCAACCTCACCAAACAATATGTGGTGAAAGAATCTACCCAATACTGGTTCCTTAAACTGGAATACACCTACTTTTTCTACGCAAACAAGGGCAAGAGCAAAGAACTCAAGTGATGAACTGGCAAGGAAGTTTCGCGATGCGGGTTTTGAGTTGGCGGGTTGCCAATTGGCGAGTATAAAAGTTAATTTCTGTTTACCTACACGCCGCTTCTGTGGTTAAACAGAATCTCTCACTTTTACTGTTAATAAATCAGTCTGTTGTCAACTACTTAAACAGTCGCTCCAGCACAGCCCAGTTGATCGAGTCGTCCTTCTCGTAAAAACAGCTTAACTGCCATTTTTGCGTTTGAATAGCTTGTTTACTTTCTACCTTATCCCAAGGTGGGTAAACACGAAATCCCCTTTTCCCTTCTTTGTTCGCCTTGCTTAAGATGCCCTTCTCCAGTAAAACCGTTCGAGGAAAAACAAACAAACCCGTACGCGTGGCTGTACTTACATTTACGATAAAAAAATCCAGTTCATCCTGATCGCTAAAGGGTTCAATTGGCCCGGTGCCTTGCCGTTTCCAGAAGGTTACAAATTGCCCCACTTTCTTAGGTGTTAGCTTGGCTTTTCTGCAAACGATACCTCTACCGTTGAGTTGGAACCTGCATGCTTCGTATTCTGTGCTTTCGGTTTCCTCTACAAAATCGCTAATATGTAAGGTACTCGGTTGTATCAAGTTGCTCATTTCCCGAAACAATTCTCCTTTTCTATTCAATGGTATATTCTCTCTTATTTGAAATCAATCAATGCGCTATTCTCAGTTAAAAGAATGACCTCATTTTTCTTTTTCTTATCCCAGCTATTTTAAGCTTAAAAGACTCTTTCAAATCCACTTTCCACGAATCGGTAAACGCCACCGGCGGCCATCCCGAAAAGTATATTTTCACTCCGATCGCGGTAGATGCACCAGACCATTTTATTGCTCAGCTTCGGATTTACGGTATAATTCTGCAAGCTGTCGTTATCAAAATGCCAAACACCGTTGTCGCGATCACCAAACCACATTCCTCCTAACTTGTCTTCCGCTATAGCAAAAACATGTTCCATGGTTCCATTCACCGATTTGGCTCCCGTTCGCGGACTCATCACTTGAATCAAATTGTGTTTTTCAGAAAAGTTATAGACGGAATCCCCTTCTTTCACCAAAACGCCAATGCCATTATTGCCCATCCACAGTCGGCCTTTGGAATCTTCCAAAACACTTCGTGCGTGTATGAATCCACTTCGCTGATCATGCTTTAAAGTTTGGTCATTGTAAATAGTAAAACCCTTTCCATCGTATCCAAAAACACTACCGTAGGTCGATATCCAGATTCGGTTCTCCTTGCCCTTAGCGATGTCTGTAACTTGGTAGCCGGCATGTTCCTTCGAACGCCAGGTTAAGGGGAAAACCAAATAATCCAGTTGTCCGTCGTGGTAACGGTAAACTCCCGGACTATTTCCCGCATTGAACCAGAGATCCTGTTCGGATATGTCCCAATTTCCATCCGATGCCACCGGCTGATGGTGAATAACGCCATCTGCATAATAGTCTACCCCTCTAGCCGTTCCAAACCAAATCCTGCCTTTTTCATCTTCTTGAATAGAGCGGACCTGATTGTCTGCCAATCCATCAGCAGTGGTGAAATAGCGATAACTCTGACCGTCGTAAAGGGCTATGCCTTCTTGGTTACTCGCAAACCAGTAATTGCCTTTGCTATCGTGTAAAATGGCCCTGATTCCCGAACTGAATTTCAAGGTATCGTTGGCTGCAAGCTTTGAGCCTGTGGCTACCTGCCCCGGTTGATGGCAAGCCGAGATCACCAACATCAAACAAATACTAAAGAATACCGACGTATTGATCTTCATGGATAATCAAATTTAAGGACCTTTACCTTACTCTTTTCGTTCTTAAAAAAAATACCCCCATGTCGGAGACAATGGGGATACGATTGGGGATTAAAAAGAGACATACTTGAATAAAACATCTGAGCAACACTTATCGGATTAGGTAAGCCAAGATCCATTCAAATAAAATTCCCCGTGAATCAGTAATAATTAAACAAATCGAAACTAGTAAGCCCTCGAAATCCTTGCAAATTCAGGAAGGTGACAAAACGGGGGACAAGTCCACAAATCATTGAATATCAACAGAACTAAGCTTGAATTAGATTTCGAGCAGGTAGTCGTAAAGCTGCACTGAATCGGGGATTCCGAGTTTTTTCCTTACCCTGGTCCTGGCCTTTTTCACACTGTCAGGAGCGATGTTTAGGATGTCGGCAATCTCCTTTTGGGAGTAGCCAATTCGTATTAAGGTAAGCAGGCGGGATTCCGACTTCGATAAATCGCCGTGTTTGGCAGCCAGGGCACCCATAAAATCGGTGTCCAAGGCTTCAAATCGCTTTTTAAAATCGTCCCAATCCTCTTCTTGGTGAAGGGAATTTTCTATCAATTTAAAGATGCTCGCTAAATCGGTGTTTTTGGTAACCAATAGCTTTTCCTTCACCTGCAGTTCAGTATTCTTTTCGCTTAACTCCTTTTCCAGTTTTTCGTTTAAGCGAAGTTTTTGCTTCACTAAATAAGTAATGAAATACGTGAACCCGATAAACTCCAAAATAGTCCCGATCTTAAAGTAAGAGAAAGGATCTCCCGGCAGTATGGTCGCGTGGCTATCGATGAGCCCGAGTGTAACAAAAAGTAAAAAAAGTGAGAAGGAAATGAGGTAGTAAAGCGAAAGTACTTTTCGTTTTCGAAAGGCTATGGCCACCGTGGTTAGTGAAATCAAGATCCAGAAAAAGCCAACGTAGTTTTCAAATTCATGTAAAGTAGCAACGGAACTGTTGTAAAATGCCAATTGGTAAAGGGTGCTTCCTCCTAGGGATAGCATCAGCATCGCTACAATAAATTTATAGTAAACCGGATTCGTGGTTTTGGTTTCGAGAAAACGGGTGGTGAATAAAATACTCGATAAAATCCATAGTCGTATGGAAATGAACATCAGGTGATCGATGAACAAATGCGATAATCCTAAGCCGTAAAGCCTGCCTTCAACAAACAAGTACATCAAACAACCAAAAACGATGTAGGCGCCGTAGTAGTAATAGATGTCGGTTCGAATCAGTCGGAAATAAAACAAGTTAATCAGCAGCAACAGTAAGATGATGCTGTAAAACAAGAGATCAAAAAACAGGGTATTCTGCTTTAGCGCTATAAAATCTGTTAGGCTTATTAAGCTTGGAGAAGCCTGCAGAATTCGGCTATCGCTGCTGGTGCTGATATAGTATGTGGCACTTTCTTGAGAGGCTAGGTCGATTCTAAAATTGGGTTTAGCGAAGCGAACTGAGCGGTGGTCGTTTTTCGCTGTATCCAGCCCTTTATTCACGGCTTCCAATTTTCCGGAAAGGGTGTCTAAGCGATAAAATCGATAATAGTGGTTGATTAAATCGTTGCACAAAACCACATAATTAGCCGGAGTCTCCCCATTTTGGATTTGGAGTTTAATCCAAACCTGACCGGTATAAAACCCAAGATCCAGGTTGGTTTCATCGCTAAACACCAGCTTGCTGATATCCGTTTGAGAACCCTCGGGAATTTGAGCGGTCTCAAATGAATAATTGGCCTCAAGGGGTTCTTCACTGCTACAAGAAGCGAAAAACAGGAGTCCAAATAAAAGAAAGGTTAATTGGAAATAGGACTTCGTATTCAATGCCGGCTTAGCTGTTATTATAAATCATGCACTTCAAAAGGATTGGAACAAGAACCTTATTCTACTGCTCCTTGTTTCCTGGAGTATAGTCGTTGGCCAATACGCCAACCACAGTCGGATAGCGCTTGTAAAAGTCGATACCCAACTCCTTTATGATTTTCACCTGATCAGGTTTTGGAACTTCAAACTGACCTTGGAGGTTGGAATGCGATGTTAAGAAGACGGTGTATTCCACGGACTCTGAAGGAATGAAATACCGCATATTGTCCTCCGGTGATATGGGAGAATTATACGGGAAAATGAGCACATTAAACGTGTCAGAAGTGGTTTGCGCCACCGCTTGCACACAGCTGTAATGATCAAACTTTTCTTGGTCGTATTCAATGGTTCCGGGAGAAGAAATAATTTCAATCTTTTCGCCGTGTGGTAGCACCGCATCGTTAAAGGTAAATGCCGACTTTTCTACCATTACTACATCATCTGTCAATGAGGAAGTGCAGGCAAACAGGGAGAGTAGCATACCGGCGAAAGGAAGAATAAGGTGTTTTTTCATAGGGCGGGGAAATACCATTCTTTAGGAATCGTGTTTCGGCAGAGCCGAAGATAACTTTCTCCGCCTTTAAGAAAAAATCACATGCCCTTATCTCTTTTTCCAGAGCGAGCCGTTTTTCGTTTTCAAGACTTCCAATTTGCCCTCTGTTGTCAGCTTGGTTAAAAAGGCTTCGGCTTGTTTACGTGGCTGTCCGGAAAGTTCTGAAAACTCACGTGCGGTGAGCGATGCAAACGCATTAAAAAGCGATTCCCAGTCGTTGGCATAAGTTTGTTTCTTCGCTTGTGGGTAAGCCTTTAAAAGCGCAGCTTCAAAGGTGGCATAAGGTCTGGCGCCGTAAACCAATTCCTTGTTTCCGGAGGTATCGCTAAAGAAGATACTTGGGAATCCCCTAACTCCTGAATTTCTGGAGAGGTTCAAATCGGCTTCAAACAACGCCTTAGCCCGGCCTTCGTAGTCGGATTTCAGTTGCGTAGAATCCAACCCTACTTGTGCAGCCGCATCTGCCAGGTGTTCCCATTTGGTAATGTTCTTTTTCTGCAGGAATACCATTTCTCGGATAATGCGCATGAAGTCCAATGCTTTGTCTTCGCTTTGCAGTTGGGCTGCTTTAAAAGCGATGGAAGGAGGGTACGAAGAATGCAAAGGGTCTTCGAGCCATACGTCGCCATCAATAGGCATATCGTAGTAGGCACTCACTTCATCCCAATGGTGGGCTACATCGGAGGGCTTGCTGATGCCACCGCTATTGTACGACCAATCGGGTAAAAGGCCGCCCATGTGGTAGTCTATTTCAAAGTAGTTACCGTATTCCAGTTTCAGTTTGCGTAGCTGCACTTCTATTCCCCAGCAGGAGGAACAAATAGGATCTGTAAAGTAGCTGAGCTTAACCGGCTTCACCTGGCTTACCGCAGCTGCTAGTGTATCCTTTTCAGGGCGTTGTGGCATTTCGCAAACGCCGGTTTCCGGGTCGCATAAAAGCGGATTCGTTTCTTTGTTCATCTCTGTTGATTTTAAACTTTGCTGACAAGCCATACTTCCCATCGCTAAAGCCATAAACCAGATGCAGTAGACCACTGCCCTTTTGTTGTAACGAGGATAGGAATGATGCTTTTTTACCATTGCTTGTCTAATTGAAGAAACAAAACTACGGGACGAAAATGAATGAACTACCATGCATTTCCTTTCAGAAAGTAGTTTCCTTTTGGAAACTGGGTGCGTTATTTGAATGGTTTTTGCATCCCCAAAAAAGAATAGAGCAGATGAAAAAGAAAGCCTCAGTGAACAATACAGCGGTTTGCCAAGTAAGGATGCAAGCCATTAGCGATACCATGAGTATCCTTTCCGGCAAATGGAAGTTTCATATTCTGGGCACCTTGATTGAGGGCGAAAAATTGGGTTTTATGGACCTGCTTCGTGAGGTGAAAGGCATTGGCACCAAGATGCTTTCAAAGGAATTGCAAGACTTGGAGATGAATCAATTGGTGAAACGTACGGTATTGAGCACCAAGCCCATCAGCGTGGAATACACCATCACCGAACACGGTCGCACTTTAGCACCTTTGATCGACGCTATCGCTAAGTGGGGCATTGTATACCGCGAATCCTTGTTTGAAAAAGAGGTAGAAGCTAGGGAGTAAGTAAGAATCAAATGCCAAGAGCCAAGTTCCAAAAAACAAGTTCCAAGTTCCAAGTTCCAAGAGCCAATAATCAAATGCCAAATTAAGGTTGAGCTTTGGTATTTCGCATTCAATTCAACGTTGGTAAAGAAATACCGCTATGAATCCAATCATTAGTCCAGTGAACATAGCATATTCCAGTTTGATACGCGGTTTGCCTTTGATGAATGCGTAGGGCAACATCACTAGGCCAACCAATACTAAGCTGAAGGCATAGTTGCTATCATTATCCTCCAATTCTTCACTAAACTCAAGGTTCACGTATTGGTAACCGTTTTTACTCAAACCATATGCTTCGTTGTGTTTGTGCCAAAAACTCCTTTCATTGAAGTCATCCAATTCAGATTTTAGCACCCTGAGGTTCACTTTATCACCGGCATGAATATTCGACTTTATACCTTGAATATCGCTGGCTTTGTAATTCATGCCCCCAATAGCAAAATCAACATTGTACTCTTTGGCTTTCAAAAGGATACTGTAGTAAGTTGTTGACTTAATTCTGCTTTCTTCAAATACCGGTTCCTTTTCTACGGTAACTTCAATGGTTTTCAAATCACCATAAGAAATTCCTTTGTCTCGCAATCCCCAATACAAGGCAACCGTAATTATAAGTATCGACCCCAGTAAAATTAGCCAGCTTGGGTATTCACTTTCGTATACTTCTGTGGAGTTTTCCTTTGCCAGGTTTGTACTTCTTCTAGCTTCCTTGGCGCGTTGCCTTTTTTGTTGACGATTCATGAATCAATATTCTATTCAATCGGGTCTAGGTCAATAGCCTTGTAATCATCCACTAGGTCTTGTTGACTGATCGATGGTTTCCAATCCATGTCTTTCTTAAACCCTTCTGCTCTATCAGGAGAATAGAAGTCGAAAACCTGATTGGCGCTGTCCAATACGAAACAATTTAATTGTTCATATCGAAGCCATTCAGCTTTGTTGTCATAATCATCCCTTCCCTGTTCAAAGGCCCAGGTATTGGCTCCACAATAGGCGCAAGATTCGTCGCCTTTCTTGATGGTCTTATAACCGCAAACTTCACAGGTAAGGGGCATTTGGGTACGTGCCTTCCACACCAAAGCACTAAACGAAGCGCCGCCGAGTAAAGCGCCTGCCACCACTATGGTAACCATGCCCTTTTTCTGAACCCGTGAATAAACCAGGTAACCTAGCGCTCCACCCACTCCACCGAAAATACCGGCAAACAAAATTCGGTAGATCATTTCAGTAGCAAACAAGTCGCCTAGTTTCGCCAGAATCAAGGTTGGCAACAGGAGAAAAACAATCTGTAGGTATTCCTGCTTTTTGTCGTTGGTCTTGGTCATAAAAAGGGGTTCATTGGTTCTAGAAAGCAGCAGCCAAAATAAGTAAAAGTCAGGAGACTGAATAGGTGTTCCGCGCTGTTCAGATGAGGTTAAAAATAAAAAAGCCCGACACTCGGCCGGGCTCTCTTTGGATGATCAATGGTTGATTCGTCTATACTTCAGTATTCCATTAATCCATGATAACAAGCTTGCCGGTAGTTCTGATACCGCGGTTGATCACTTCGTAGAAGTAAACACCTGTTGCTTGCAGTTGGTCTTTGGAAATAGTCAAGCTAGCGTTAAAAGTCGACTTCATTACCTGTGTACCGATGCTGTTGTAAATGATTACTTCGGCTTCGTCTGTATTGGTCAGGTTGAAGGTTACTTTGTCTTTGCTCGGGTTAGGGTAAACACTTAAACCGGTAGTTTGTGCATTTTCCTCTACGCTGGTATTCGGCTCTTGTGTTCCCAATTCAAAGATTTGAACAGAACCACTCACTTCGTAGGTTACCACCAATAAAGCAGTGCTGTTCGGGCTTTGGCTGGCCGGGATAAACACCATGCCTTCCGGTGCCAGGTTACCAGCAGTACCGTTTTCAGGGTTTCCTAAGAAATCGCGGGTGCTGATATAATGAGCGAAAGTTGGATTCGTTGGATTGCTGAGGTCGTACATCGCTATACCACCTACACGCTCAAACCCGATGAATGCATACATCTTACCGTTTACCATACCTACGGTAACGCCTTCCGGCTCCGGACCTTTATCGTCGCTACGGTCGTCGAAGTTATTTTCGTCGTTGGTAGAGTTAAATAACAGCGGTGAACGTTGTTTGATGATTTGCTCGAAATCGTTTTTACTATCCCAAACCACGGTTCCGGTAGCGGCATTCCATACGGTTACAGAACGGGTTCCGTAAGTGTAGATTTCATCGTAGTCGCCGTCGTTGTCTGTATCACCATCCACCAAAGAAGCTTTCAAGCGACCAAGTTGTTCGTTTTGTTGCAATAGGTCGGCATAAGGGAAAGCCGTTGGATCCAATTTAAGGTCTTTTACGCGGGTCTCATCGATAAAGGCCAACTCTTCGTTTCCACCGTTATCGTACAAGTATTCGCGGGCATCCCCTTCGTTAGCCGTGATCAAGTAAGTAGTACCGTTCACTTCAAATGAAGCAATCGCATCCGGCCTAAAGGCCTCCAGGGATTACCCGTGAGGGAAATGAATGACACACTTTTCTGAATACTCCCTTTGTTAAAAGTAGAATGTAAACTGTTGGATTGATTTACTCTCTCTGGCATCCTTTGCAAATCAAATTGAATTCTCTTCACCTCCTCATCCCTTCATCATAGAGGGCCTAACGCCTATCTGGAGAACATAAAAAATTTTATAACAACCATGACGTAGAACAGAGCCAACATGGACCATAGACCATAGACCATAGATCATAGTCGGGGCATTGGCACTCAGTTAGGCTTGCTTCGAAATGCTTAACCACAGGGTTCACAGAGTTTTTCACAGAGAACACGGAGCGTTTGCGTGCAACAAAACAATAGACCATGGACCATAGACCATAGACCATAGTCGGGGCATTGGCACTCAGTTAGGCTTGCTTCGAACTGTTTAACCACAGGGTACACAGAGTTTTTCACAGAGAACACGGAACGTTTGCGTGCAACAAAACAATTGACCATAGACCATAGTCGGGGCATTGGCACTCTGCTAGGCTTGCTTCGAACTGTTTAACCACAGGGTTCACAGAGTTTTTCACAGAGAACACGGAGCGTTTGCGTGCAACAAAACAATAGACCATGGACCATAGACCATAGTCGGGGCATTGGCACTCTGCTAGGCTTGCTTCGAACTGTTTAACCATAGGGTTCACAGAGTTTTTCACAGAGAACACGGAGCGTTTGCGTGCAACAAAACAATAGACCATGGACCATGGACCATAGACCATAGTCGGGGCATTGGCACTCTGCTAGGCTTGCTTCGAACTGTTTAACCACAGGGTTCACAGAGTTTTTCGCAGAGAACACGGAGCGTTTGCGTGCAACAAAACAATAGACCATAGACCATAGACCATAGACCATAGACCATAGCCGGGGCGTTCACTGGAATGAATTCCAGTGCTATCGATTTTCTACGATTGAAAATTGAATACTCTTTACCTCCTCATCCCTTCATCCCTTCATCACAGATGGCCTAACGCTTATCTGGAGAACATTAAAATTTTATAATAACCACGGTGTAGAACCGAGCCTCATCGCTCAATAAGTTTTGCCTATTTTCAAAACCACATTTCCTTTCTTCCGGCCGGTTTCAACGTAGCGGTGTGCTTCAACGATGTTGTCCATGGAATAGACCTTATCGATAGTTGCATTCAATTCACCTACTTCAAACATGTGTTTCAGTCGTTCAAGTTGACGCAAGGATTCGGCAGCATAACCTATACGCACACTCACATAAGTCCCATTTTCGCTCAATAAATGGCGGCAATGCTTTTTAGAAGTACTCCCTACCGCATCAAAGATGATATCGAACTTCGATTTCAAATTGGCGAAGTTCTCTTTGTCGTAAAGCACGCGTTTTTTCACTCCCAATTCACTCAATAGGGCTTCACCTTCTGAACTGCACACGGCTGTGATATCCGACTTATAATGGTCTGCTATCTGAACGGCGGCTGTTCCTACCGATCCAGTAGCGCCAATGATGAGCACTTTAGGATTAGACATGCGTGTAATTTTAGCTTTATCGAGAAAATGCAGTGCAGTTTGTCCGCCAAATACAATGGCCGCTGCCTCATTAAAGGAAGCATTAACGGGCATTTGCAAAACAGCACTGTTCTGATCAACGGCAATGAATTCGGCATTGGTACTTAATTTTAATCCCGTCATACCAAAAACTCGGTCGCCCACTTTGAATTGCCTGACTTTAGCGCCCGTGCTTTCAATAATGCCCGAAAAGACATTACCTAAGATGGGTTGTCGGGGTTTTGAAACACCCAATACTATCCGCATTACCAATCGCATAATGCCTTGAACATCGAAGCTTCTTACTCTTACATCACCGGAGTTGACTGCCGATGCCATGATTTTAATAAGGACTTGGTTTTCCTTGGGTATTGGTTTAGGTAACTCCCGAATCTGCAATACTTCGGGAGGACCGTATTGGGTGCATACAATTGCTTTCATGTAATGGATGTGTTTGCAGGTATAGGAAAGCGGATTCGTAGTATGGGGAGAATTCCGCTCCTATGGTCTGCTTATTTTGGACTTAGAGTTCTTTCTTCAGGTGGTTTCAAGCCGAAATACGCGGCCAATTCCAGGCGTAACGTAGAATGAGTCCGAGGATAATCATTTGCAATACGGCACCTATCACCATGTGTGGCCAGGCTTCTCCTGCCAGGTTAGACAATAACAAAGGAATGTTTATCGATGCCACAATGATATTGGCTAGGCGATTCAACTTTGCCGGTAACGCAACCGAAAGGAAGATCATCATGGCCGGAGGAGCCACCATAAACATGGCCGCAATCAGAAATCCTTGGCTAATATCAAAAACAAAAACCCTCCCATTCAACATGTCTTGCAAGCTATTCGGCATGTAGAGGTGGAAATAATCCAAGTAAATGATAATAAACATCAGGCTAGCCCAAAGCGTGGCGAATTTCACCGGTACACTGACTTTCATTTCTTCAAAAACAGAGTCTTTCTGCATTATTTTTCAGTTGAGGTTGGACTTTAAAAATTGAAACCAAAATGAAGTCCCGGTTCCGGTGTGTATTTAGGCCATTTATCGTCTTTTTGCTTAAAACCGTCAGGCATTCTACTGTGAACAGGTCGGCCGGCTAAGCCCAGCGATGGCTCAATAAACCAACGATCGTTGAAGAGTTTGAAGTGGTAGCCTACACGAAAGGTATTGAAGATGTGGAAGCCATTGTCAACCTTGTTTCCTTTTTCATCTACAAAACGCTGTACCATAGGCACCACGTGTACCGCAGCGTAAAGTCCCTTCCAGAAATAACGCTGGTAAGCCACGCCAATTCCGAATTCACGAATAAAGCCCGGGTAATTTTCTGCTGTATCGCCGTAGGCATCGCTTAAAAACGGGTTGATGCCCAGCGGACGGTCGTATTTCCAGGTAATGAGTTCGAGGGAAAGAACATCTCTGCCGGTGAGGCGGTAGCCCAAGTTAAGTTGTCCGAATTCCGGAGAGTTATCCGTGGCCAAATTGCCAAATAAAAATAGGGTGCTTCCAATAAAGTGCTTTTTGTAGCTGCTGTCTTGTTTGGTGTACTGCGCCTTTACAGACATGGAAGCTGAAAGGACTAGTGCGATGGCTATCGCTAGCGATTTCTTTTGCATTAAGTGTATCATGGTTGTTTATCGATGCTGCAAAAATCGCCCGACAAAAAACCGAAAATCGTTCACTTAAGTTAAGAAATTGAGGTTAAGGTTGCGGTTGAGGCACGAAAGTAGAAGCTTCACTTCGTTTTGCTAAACATTCGTGTGAGCATTGAAACACTCCTCCAAATTCTAAATACCAGCTACTTGCAACGCACGACACATGCCCTGCTATCACTCACCTCAGTACAACTTTATAGTACCCAGTTACGGTGCCGGTGGATATGCGCAACGTATAGATGCCTCGGGCAAGATGGCCTGTTTGGATTTCACTTTCCAATTGATCCTGTGAGGCTGAAAACACCTTACGGCCATTGAGGTCGAATAAGTCGAGCGAATAGCTTTCACTCAGCTCTCCTTCAAAAGCAATATGCAATACCTTGGTGGCCGGGTTCGGGTAAACCTGAACGGCCAAATTCTTCGCTAAATCAATACCTAACAGGTTCACTTCCAGGCAATCTGAGGTATCGATACAGCCTTGTTCATTGATGATTACAGCATAGTATCCACTGGAATCCGGTGTAAATGACTTTCCGGTGGCACCGCCAATTGTATCAAAATTATGATCGCAGCTTACCCATTGGTACTGTCCATTATTGGTAAAAGCCGTTAGCGTTGAATTAATCCTGCCAATGGCTACATTGACGTTCGGAATAATCAAATTCAAATACACAAAACTATCTCGGTTATCGGCTGTGGTTAAGCTGTCGGTATAGCTACCACTTTGCGTCAAATACCTGTTTCCAAACTGAAATCCGTAACAAACGCTCGTATCTATTTGCGAATAAACCGGCACATCCAATTTCCATAGTTCGGTGCCGTGGTCTAAGTCGAAAGCATGGAAATAAAGTGCTTTTCCCGTACTGGTAAAGTTGAGCGCATTACCCGAAGGAATGCCATCCGCAATGTCTTTCACTAAAAAGGCTTTATCGCCCAGCACGGTCCAGGCTTCTTTTCCATGTATGCCATCGTCGGCATTGAAATACAAAACATCTCCTACTGCAGTCAGGTTTAGCGGGTTGGAACCATCTACTCCCTGGCGAATGTCTTTGACCAATTCAACATCATTGCCTTCTACTACCCAGAGTTCATTTCCAGTGGAGGCCGACCCTGCAATAAAAAACATGCGATTACCCATTACCGTATTCAAGGCAATGGTTGCCTGATTCAAATCGCCGGGAACGGAAACCGGGGCAACGGTATTCCCTTGCACTCGGTATAATTTGCGGTCATTCGAATTAATTCCGGCAACATAGTAGAGGTCGTTTCCCACTACACTTAATCCATAAGGTGATGAAGAGCCGGCTCCTGCAACAGCATCATGCACTAAGCTCAGCACATCTGCTTCCAGCTTCCAGAGCTCTTGTCCCGAGTTACCATCGTTTGCCGAAAAGTAAAGCGTATTATCCAAAACTGTAAAATGAACAAGATTGGAATTGCCTGTACCCGGATAAATGTCTTGTATCAAAAATGCCGTATCGCCTTGTGCTTTCCATAGTTCCCTCCCTGTAGTCCCAGTTTCTGAGGTGAAGTACAGTGAGTTCCCGAGTGTGGTATGCCCTAGCGGCGGTGAAAATCGGATATAAGGAATTCCTTTCACTTTGATAACCGTATCGCCATCTGTCATCCACAATTCATCCGTATCGTTTCCAATATGGGCATTGAAATAAAGCCAAGAACCAACGGCTGTCATCCGGCTCGGGGTTGAACTCAAATTTCCGGGATTGATGTCTTGTACCCTCCTGATGGAGTCGTTGTGCAATCGGTAAAGCTCGCGGCCGGTCAGGCCATCACCAGCCGAAAAGTACAGATCAGAGCCGTGAACAAAAAATTCCTCCGGTGCACTATTGCCTAAAGGATTGAGGTCTTTCACCATATAGGCCGTATCCCCGATGGCTTTCCATAGCTCTTGGCCATGAACCCCGTCTTGAGCGCTAAAGTAAACAGCATCACCAAAACTAATCATAAGTGAAATGCCGCTATTGGATGCTCCGGGGTAGATATCGCGGACTAAAAAAGCGGAATCCCCTCTGGTCTTCCACAGCTCAAATCCGTGAATTCCGTCGTTTGCTTCAAAATAAAGTTCATCTCCTGCAGCGGTAAAGCTGTTAGGAAACGACTCTTGCGGACCAATAAAAATATCTTTTACCAAACGCGGCACTTGCGCTTGCGCTATTTGAACGGTAAAAAGAACTAAACTAAGAACTATCTGGCTACGTTTCATTCGTGCTTTAAAACTAAGTAAATAGATTGATTTACCCGGTTTAAAAGAGCGATGTTTGTCGAAAAGCCAATTCATCAACAATGAAATGAAGCTTAAACTAGGGGCAGCATCTAGCCTATTTAAATTCAGTTCTCGGCCAATCCGGAATGGAGAATTCAGCACAATCTAGCGATACCTGATTAAGTCCCACAGCAGTGTGCGTTAGGCTGTACCGTATGCCCTGATACTGGTATTTCAGATACCAGGATTTCGACTTAGCAAAATAGGCATTGAGGTGTCCGAATTGGTGATTTTGAAACCGTCCATCTTCAATTGCCAAGGTAGAATCAAACCAATACTGATGTACATAAGGACCGAGCGTATTTGAAATGCTCCTGCACAACTTACCGAGGATGGTATCCGATTCTGAACCGAGAATTGACGACAATAAAGGTTGCCTTTCCTTACTGCAATCGCCCACATAAATGGAATCAATGCCATAGCGAATGGCGTATTGTTTATTGCTATCCCCAAGGTACACCACAGACAAAATATCCCGACCATTGAATACCATTTTGTAGTTATTCCCTTTGACATAGAGGGTCATGGAATCTCCAAAAAGTACATTCAGCTGTGCATTGGTGAAAGTGCCATCTAAGTCGGAAACCTCCGTTTTATAGCTAATGATGCCTTCAAACGCTGAGTCAAGGTTTTCAGGTGAGTTTGAATTCGAATTACAGGAAAGCAAAAATAGAAGTAGAGGGATGGCAATTTTGTTCATGGTTTGAAATTAATCAATACTTAAACACGTACAGGTATGCCAAGCTATCGTCATGCATCATGCGCACATCTATACCTATTTCTGTATTGCTATAATATTGAACTGGGGCACGTAGCGAATTAGGTTGCCACCATTCTGTAGTGTATAGTCCGGCGCCTAAATCGAGCTTCTCTGCGGATTGAATGAGTTTGTTCTGCTTTGCAATTTCAGCACAAGCTTCTTTTTGGTATTCAAAGACCATGAATGCGGCATAATCTATCCCACCCTGATACTTGGCATGGATCACGTTCACTCGATAAGCAGCGCCATCTATCCCTGCGAACTCATTAAAGATGGAAGTTTTGGAGTGAGTCTGGTGGTTCAGGACAAAAGAAAACACTAAGGAAAGCAAGCCTAGCACAATGCCCACATAGCGATGCACGAAGGCGGTAAAAAAGAAAATTAGTAAACATGTGAAAAGGAAAAGCAAACTATGGAACCAAGCATCCCCCACCCGATCTGCTCCCGCATGCAGCTCCCATAGCCAGAACCCTAAGAACAAAGTTAGGCCGTAAGTCAGGTTGATTAGAATTCCATATCTGAATTTGCTTGATAGAGATTTGTTCATTTAGTTCTGAGATTGATTGGGTAAAACTCTAAACACGGCATTTTAGCTCTATCTGAATGAAGGATAAACCACTTAATCTTTGATAAAAGAATTTAGAGGCAAACATAGGTTCGAACAACCCGAAAAATAACAAACTTCAAAAGTGTCTTGCTTCAATAGTTTTAGACGCTCTGGATTCAACTGTTTGGGGAATTTTTGTTTTAGCCCCCGGTAGGCCATGAACCTAATTTGAGCCTTATCTGAACCCAATGCACGGATCAAATCATTTGAATCAGCTAATTCAAAATACTTTTCTCGTGCAGCACATTCAATCGTGTAAGCGCTGGCAATGCCCACTTTGTCTTCATAGTAAGCCTCAAGGGTATCTAATATTTGCAAAAGCTCATCAGGTGTTCCAAAATCATCCAAGGCTATGAATTGTTGAGGAGTTCTGAAGAAGGTCTTTAATCGGTATTTCCGGTAGTCTTCCAAAGTTGATTCAAAGTCAAATTCTGGCTCTTTCGTTTCACGGATAGATGAATCATGTGAGCAAGAAGCTAGCAATATCCAAATCAGTACATACAAGTTACTTCTCATGACTTCTTCAATACCCGGAATAAAAATAAGGTAAATCGCTTGAGTTTATGTGGTTCATAATACCTGAGTTGCAAACTCAGGATAGCGAGGGTAATGAATCCGTAAATAAACATTGCCTTCACATAAATGCCTTATCTTACCCTCTCCTCATGATGAAACAAATTCAACGCTTAGGCCTAATTGTAATTTTAATCCATTTCTCTTGCAAATCCACTAGCCCGGTCATTACAGCTCAGACAAACCTGGAAAAATCCAGCATGATGAATGGCACAACCGAGCTGGATGTTTGGATCAATAAATCCCTGATTGCCGGAATTCCCTTGAGAGCTAACGACAGTCTCAGTATAATCTTAGCCAATTCAGGCATGATGCAGGATACTGCTCGCGTGATACGTCGCGATTTGAATCTTCCCTCACCTGCTATGCACTTTAGCTTTTACCGAAAAACAGACGGCAAAGCCTTTTCGCAAGACCATAGCCCGGAATTGCTTCGCTTAAGAACCGCCTACCATGACAATTTTGGACCGGGACTCTATACTGAAGAAGGAATGGTATCCGGCGCATTGTCCAATATCCTTATGGTGGAGTTTGAGCGAGGGACCCCCGAAGCCCGAATTAAGGAAATACTAAATGCCCATAATGCAGTCAAATTCTTCCGCTGGCGGGGGCGTGTATACCACGTAGAGTTTGACAAAGGCATTGGCTACGACATCCTGAAAAAAGCCAAAAAGCTCTTTGCCTTCGAAGAGATCCAATCGGTTGAGCACCGAACCAAAGTGATTAACAGCCATACGAGGTAAAATTACGCTTAGGAGCACGCTACTTCTTAAAGGATAAAAGCGCCTTCTCAAATAGCGCCTTATCGTCTTCATGCACGTTTACGTATCCCAGGTAGGACTTGTTTTGAATGATTTCCTTCCAATAGCGTTGATCCGTTTGCCGGCCATATACCGTGGTATCCATGGTTTCATATTCCAGCCAATTGAGCTTCCATTCGATAGTTTGGTAATTGTCCGCATTGGGAGTTGGTAGGTATTGGTCGTTCGAAAAGTAAATCATGGAAGAATCGCTGTAACGAACCTCGAAACCGTAACCGTGTCCGCCGATAACTTGAATAACGGTTTTAGTCTTCCCTGCTATATCGGGGCAGTACAGAGTATAACTACGTTTGTTACCGATATGCTTCTTTTGAAAGACAATCTTCTCTTTTGACAACCCTTGGTAGGTGCTTGTGCAACTTGCAATCAGCGCAAGTACCACTAGAAGTTGCCATAGCTTGTTAAACATAGGTTAGCGAAAATAGAATACAGAAGTTAAGTATAGGCTCCCTTGGACTCTTTAAAGCATAAAATCATCACCAAGGACTATTCCCCTCCCTCGCTCGATTAATAATTTTCCAATAGAGGGCCGTTTCTCAGCACGTACTCGCCGTTTTCCGGACAAACACATTCTTGAGATTCTTTGTCCACTCTTTCTGCATCGCCCGAAAATTCGCAAAACGACTCGCTCACCCTTACCCTTCCGTTTGAAAAGTGAATGGTGGCCGAAGAGGTCAACTCAAAGTCCCATTCCTCCATCTCTGAATTGGAATACTGTCGGTTGTAAAAATAGGTTGTAGCACTGAATACCAAGGCATTGGAATCGAGGTGAATGATTTCCAAGGTGGAATCGTTTAGTTCCCAACCGCAACCACAGCTGCCTAAAAAAGCACCTGCACGTTCTGAACTTTTCACCGCCAATTCCAGGTTTCCTGTTCCATCCGTATCCAATAAGTAAATACTGTCTATCTGCTTATAGTATGCCTCAAACACCTTCCACTGCGCATTCGTATAGATACAGGCGACACCTAAAAGGCTGATTTGCGTGAGGGGATCGGTACCAAAGGCACCCATGGTATTTGTATTGTACAAGTATTGAAACTTCAGCGTGTCCAGCTCTTGAGCGTACTTTAGCTCAAAGCCGGCATTCAAAAAGGTATCGAGTGTGCTGAATGTTCCGAAGTACTTGATGCTTTGCACAAAATTAAAGGTATCGAGCGAGCTCGAATCCGAAACCAATTCACCCTTTGCCTCAGTCTCTTTGCTTGTGCATAAAGCAAAAACAAACCACAATGCGAGTACTACACTTCTGGGTTGGCATTTTACCATCGAGACTGGATTCATGTTAGGTTGGGTGACTTTAATCGACGCTAAGTTATGATCTCTAGAGAATCTTTGAAACCACTAATGCCTGACGAAATGCCTATCGATTTCAATGGTGAGTCCCTCTTTGGCATCTTCCATCCCTAAGAACAGTCCGTAACAAATGATAAGCATGGCCAAAATCGCTTGGATGCCTAAATGCCGTTTTATGTGCGGAATACGAAATTTCCGAAGTATCAACCAACTCAATAAGAGCAGTATACTTAACCCAATCAACAACGGCAAGGCTAAATCCTGAGCTATCCTCGCTATAAGCTTATCGAGTAGTTCAATCGACTCTTCCCTTGTCTTCCCGCGTGGAGGCAAAACCCATACAGCATAGGTGAAGAAACTGAACCAAGCTAAATAAAGCGACAAACCGATGGCAACCAAATAGCTCAGTGAGGTAACTAAACTAGACTTCTTCATTTTAGCAGCTGACAATGGCTTCCTGATTAAGTGAAAGGTCAAGTTAATTTTTTCTAGTGAGAATAGAAGTCAACCTGTTCGGTTTACAAACCCAAGAAAGCAGGGAAATTCAGAACATCAAAATGCACCGAAAAAGCCCCTCCATTGGTGACCCTTCACTCCCTGCTCCCTGCCCTTCGCTCTCCGCCCTCCGCCCTCTACCTTTAGCTCTTAGCTCTCCGCTCTCCGCCCTCAGCTATTATGCACATGCACATCCATTTGCGGGAATGGAATATTGAGTCCTTCTTGAGCAAAGACTTCGTATACCTTTTTGTTCATATCGAAGAAAACGCCCCAGTAGTTGGCAGATTCCACCCAAGCACGTACAACAAAATTCACGGAACTATCGCCCAAAGAAGAGAGTGCAATAAAGGTTTCCGGATCTTTCAGAATACGTTCGTCTTCATCGCAAAGTCGGCGAAGCACTTCCATCGCTTTGTTGGCATCATCTCCATATCCGATACCAAAGGTCCAGTCGACACGACGTTGTGTCTGAGCGGAAAAATTAGTCATGGAACCGGTTGATAAACCACCATTCGGTATAATGATTATTTTATTATCCGGGGTATTCAGAATGGTATTGAAAATCTGAATTTCCTTTACTGTTCCGGAATAACCTTGCGCATCAATGAAGTCGCCCACTTTAAAAGGCTTGAAGATCATCAGCATCACACCTCCCGCAAAATTCTGAAGGGTACCTGAAAGGGCCATACCTACAGCCAGACCGGCAGCACCAAGAATAGCGATGAATGAAGTCATCTCAATCCCTACCATGCCCAATACGGTGATACCAAGCATTACCTGAAGCAGCGCCTTAACGATACCCTTTAAAAACGGACGAAGAGATGCATCGGTATTGCCTTTTTCCAACATTTTACCAAAGCCTCTGGTAAGCGCTTTGATAATCCAGTTTCCAATAAATAACACGACAATCGCTCCAAGTAATTTCGGACCGTATTCCATGCCTTTCTCCATCAGGATTTTGATAATTTCTTCGCTGTTCATTTTGAGTAGTATTTAAATTAGAAATAGTAAATCGCTTTAAAAACGATGAAGCGGCAATTTAATGAATCAAGAAGAGAACCCTTGGTTAATTAAGCGTTAATTGGCCCATCCGCAAGACTTGGCGGTTTTTTAGTCTGTACCTAAGTGGCATAACAAGATGGTTTAGTGAAACTGAAAAGTGAAGCTATCTTTATCTCGAACGCAGGAAGGCGAACATCATCTTATCCAAAGACGATTGGCTTTCTCCCCGATATGCCCTTGACCAAGTCTAGAGGCAATTCCCAAATCCCTGTGGCTGATTCCCAATTGGTTTTATACCCTTCCTTGGTAGGGTTGAATGGAAACTTTGATTGGTTAAAGTCTTCAATTTTAAACAGTCAGCCCACATTTGCTAAAGCCGCTGCTGTAGGAGCTTGTCCTTTAGAATGTCAGTCCCGCAGCAATTAATGAAATCAAAATTACCGTCAAGACTACGGTTCCGATACCATTGAAAATTGAGATTTGCCACTCAATTTCCTTTCTCTTCGTCCAAACGTAGTAACCTATTCCGGTACAGAATAACGCTATTATTACTCCGCCCCATTCAAAGAAAAACGGTAGCGAATAAGAAGGCGCGAGCAAAAGAATCGTCCCTGTCCAAATCCCAATTTGAATAGTCTTTTTATTCTTTTCAACGTCCAACAGAGAAAAGGTCGAAACAATGGCAAATGGTAAGAAAAGAAGTCCCGCAAACAGAATATAGTATGGCATCATTCCGCCTTCCTTAAAAGCCCAAATCGAAATTATTGTCATTGAAACAATGATTCCAATTATCTGATAATAGCTTAAATACCTGTTTGTCATTATTTAATGTACTACGACAGTTCGCCGCGCTGGTTTTAATCCCAACAACAAGTCTAAGCAAGTTCGTCTGGACGTTTAGGGAAATGACTTGCTACTTTACATAGGAGCAAGGTGTTGGGGCCAGCCATTTCAATTCTTCAATATTTCAGCGATTTGTAATTTCAATAGAGGAAGTTCTCGTATAATGATTGTCCAGATTATTTCGTCAGAAATATTATCGTAGCTATGAATGATTCGATTTCTCGTTCCAATAATATTCCGGGCGTTTAGTATTTCAAATTCCAGGTCTTCCCGTAGTATTCTACCAACTGCTTCGCCGATAATTTCAATATTTCGCTCTACGGCCTTCTTCGTTTTTAGATCTTTCTGGTACTGAATAAAATCTTTTTGTTCTCCGATAAAATCAGAGATCTCGTCTATGCTCTGCTCTATATCCAAAAGCCAGGATTGAATTTTAAGATTCATAAATTTTGACTTTTGAATTTTCTAATTCCTGTCGAAATATTCTATTTCGTATTGCGCGAGCTTCGATTAAATCTACTTGCCTTTTGAAAATGGCCTCAAGCCTATTTTTTAAATTGAAGTAAAGATCTGTGTATTTAATGGGGTCGTTTTCATTAAAGTCAACTACCAAATCAATGTCAGATTTATCATTGAAGTCATTTCTCGTGATTGAGCCAAATGCAAACAACGACTTGACCTTGCTGGCTTCGCAAAGCTTCAAAATCTCGTTTGTTCTTAATTGGTCAATTCCCATATTCAAATTTAATACTTTCTATTTTACTGTGAGAAAGTAAGGTTGGTCTAACGTTTTGCAGCTTCCGAAGAGCTTGACTTTTACAACAAAACTGTCTTTGGAAAAGAAACCCTGCATATTGGGTAGGTGTTGATATGGGCTTCCCTTCTGTCCATTGAGTTAAAATTTGTCTTTATTCTTCCTTACAAATTCAATATTCAGCGCGTTCAAGTCGTCTTCATAACTAAAAAACTTTTGATCAAGTTCTTCCCAAACAACCTCCGCCGTTTCTTGGATTTGACTAATTACATCTTGTCGTTCTGTTCTATCTTCCGGAACATTACTATTTGGAAATTGGTCAATTGCTTTTTTCAAAATATCAGCTGTTTTGTTTGCTCCAATTGTTTTCAGAGACTGAACCGTCTGGTGCGCAAAGTCGCCACTAGCGTTAAAAAAATATTGACTAAATCCCCCATTATTCACTTCCCTCTCCAAACATTGATTGTAGTAAAATAGTTTCTGCGCATCCGTCAGACTTTCCATTTCCTCTCCATAGGAACAAAGTTCACCTATGAAATTATCTAATTGGATTATGCTACCGTTTATATCGTCAGAAGTTAGCAGTTTTTCCAAGTCGAACTTTTGGTTCTCCGAGTTTTGGTCTGATTTGTCAGAACCACCAAATAGCTTTTTAAATAGGCTCATTGTCTGTTGTCGGCTTTAGGGGTGCCCATAACGGTCCCCGTGCTGGCGCCGAGCGATTTCACGTAGAAAAGCTAGCTTGGATCCGTACGTACGGGACTAAATTAGGTATTTCTCTAGAGTTTGAAAACAGGAATGAAGCCTAGTAATAGCCCGGTGTTGGGTAATGTTTATTTGATAAAGTTCTCAATCTGTTCATTACTTTTCAGTGAATACTTGTATGGCTTTGTTGATTTGTCTTCCACAATCAGACCAAGTTTTATAAGTTCATTTAAATCCTTGCTTGCTGTCTGCCGCACGATGTCGTGTTTTTGGCTGTATGAGTTTAAAGTAATCGTGTTTTTATTTTTTAAGTATAAGTAACCTATAACATCGGATTGCCGTTTGTTTAAACCTTTATCTAATAATTCATATGCTACGAGGTTTGCTTTTTTTCTTTCTTCAAGCTTTTTATCCCTATAACTTATCAATTTTTCAAAGGCTATTCGAATATTCTTAAGGGAATAAGATATAAAATAGTTTAGATCGTTATCGTCCTTTTCAGTTTTAAGAAAAGCCTTATCATATTGAGTTCGTGACTCAAGAATTACCCTAGAGATCGAAATATTTTTTACTAAAGCGTATCCTTTCTTTAGTAAATACCAATAAAATAATGCTCTTGCTGTTCTCCCGTTTCCATCTTTGAATGGGTGAATAAAACCAATCATAAAGTGGATTATAGAAGCCTTTATAATTGGATGAATAAATTTCTCATCATTATTGATGAAAATACAAAGTTCACCCATCAATGATTCAACCTCTTTCCAATCTGGCGGAATATGCGCTATTTCTCCATCCACATGATCGGTAACGAATACTTCCCCCTTTCTAAAATCGCCAGAATATTTTTCCGCATCTGTGTTGGCCGTCATGATTTTGTGCAACTCAATGATAATGTTAAAATCCAGCGGAGAACTTACGTATTCGGTAATATATTCAATAGCCCTTAGGTTATTGAATATCATTTGTTCTGATTCATTTCGAGGAATTCTACCTGATTTTAGCATATCCCTCGCTACTTCTGTGGTGGTTGCCGCACCCTCTACCTGGGAAGAAGCTACGGCTTCTTCGAGAAGAGAATTTTTAAAGAATTCAATTCTATCAGATCGTAAAATGGGATTTTGGTGCAAGCCGCCCATGAGTTTCAAATCAAAGTCATGAAGATTCTTGCTGACAAAGGAGGGTATATAGTACTTAAACCTATAATCACCGAAAGCTAGAATCTCATATTTAGTAGTTCTGTATGATTTTATAAGATTCCAAGTTTCTTCTGGGCTGTCAAATGGTGAATCTTTTCGGTACTTTATGTCGTCATAGTAAAAATACCTTTCGTCAGATTTGTCCAAAAAAGGTTCGAAATCACCTTTCCATATTTTTTCAAATAGCTCTGGATCAAATTTAAATTCCGGAGGCGATTCTATTTTCATGTCAACATTGTTAAATTGTCGTGCAAATTTAACAATAGTATTTAATCAGAGCAAGTTTATTAAATATTGCCCAACGGTTCTCAGCTATACGCAGGCAGGGATTTTAACCACTGAACTTCCTACGAAGAACTGAACTTCAAATATAGCACTTTTCTGTCCTACGAAGCACGAACCCCCTGCTTGCGTATAGGTGATGTTATAAGCAGGCCTTCTGTCTGTCGAGGTTGTTAAGTCCTTGTCTGCTGTGATTTTCGCTGTCATTGTCGAGTTGCGAATGAGTCTGTTTGTGTCGGCTGTAGGTAGCGGCTTTAAAAATTTTAGAAGGGAAGGAAATTTTAAAAAATAATTTTTACTCACTTTATTATTTGACTTTTATTGGTGTTCGTGAATGCTTTGCATTTCTTTGGGTGGTAAAGGCGTAAGCTCTTTTGCAATTTTTGGTCTGTGCGTTGGCTTGTGCGAAACGAAGTTCACGAACACTATAAATAAGCAATAGTGAGTAATTGCAAATGTGCTTACACCTGTGAGATGGCTAATTTCTTCTGTTCAATTTCTCTTTGGCTGTGTCAACTAAATAATAGACCATTGGCACTAAAAACACAGTCAAAATTAATGAGGAAAGAAGTCCTCCAATGATTACCCAAGCAAGTCCGTTTTTCCATTCTGCTGCTGTTCCTGTTGCCATTGCAATGGGAAGCATACCAACAACCATTGAAAGAGTTGTCATCAGGATTGGTCGCATACGACCTTTTCCTGCAATGATTAAGGCTTCTTTAAAATGTTTGCCTTCTGCTTTTAATTGATTGGTGAAATCCACAATTAGAATAGCATTTTTTACCACTAATCCCATTAGCATAATTAAACCCAACAAGGCAAATAAACTCAAATTGCTTAACGACAAATTCAAAGCGAAAAAAGCCCCAATTGCAGCAACTGGTATAGAAAACAAAACTACAAATGGATAAACAAAACTGTCATACAGTGCTACCATAATCAGGTAAATCAGCAAAAAAGAAATGAGTAAAACGGATCCTAATGCTCCAAAACTATCATTCTGTCTTTTGATGTCACTTCCCCAAGTCATTTGTATGCCATTTGGCAATGGTTTTTCTTTTAGATATGCTACTACATCATCAGCAACAGTTCCTGAAGGTCTGCCTAAAGCATCTGATGTGAGGGTAACTGCTGGTTGTCGGTCTTTCCTTTCTAATAAGGAAGGGGAATTGTCCTGCTCAACAGTTGCAAATTGTGAAACTTCAACTGGTATCCCCATTGGGTTAATGATAGAAAGTTGTTGAACATCTTCAAAATTTTGTCGGCTAAATTCATCTAACCAAATTCGCACAGGATATTCCGTTCCGTTTTCGGTTAGGGTCGCATCATCATTTCCTGTAAAGGCAGTTCTTAAGTTTAATCCAACATAAGCGGTTGTTAAACCCAATCGTTGCATTTTATCTTTGTCGGGAATTATTTTGTATTCGGGATTACCTGCTTCAACGGATAAGCGAACATTATCCGCACCTGGAATTTTTTCGATTACCGTTTTCAATTCATCGCCTGTTTTCATCACCAAATCCAAATTGCTACCGCTTAACGTAATTTCGATTGGTGCTGAACGTGGAATTAAACCCAAAGCCGCCATTGAATAATTGATACTCGGAAATTTTGACTTTAGTTCTTCCCGAAGATTTTTCATAAATGTTTCGGTAGGCAAATTATTCAATTCCTTTTTGGATTTTAGTTGAATTGTAAATTCAGTTTTATTTGCTGAACCTACACCCAAACTTCCAATGCCTGTGCTTGGTCCGCCAATATTGCTGAATACTGTTGCTACTTCGGGTTGTTGAATAATGTATGTTTCAATCTTTTGAGCAATTAAATTGTTTTGATGTATAGAGGTGGACTTATCAAATTCTAATGCCATTCTAAATTTACCTTGATCGCCTGTTGATATTAATTCTTTACCAATAATTCCTTGTTTCATAATACCTAAAGTCATTGCAAAAAGCATAAGAACGATACCTGTAAAAGCTAATTTATGGCTCAATACCCATTCTAATCTTCGACCATACCATTCATTAAAGTTTTCCAATTGAACTTCAAACCAGAGCAAAAAGCGATTGAACAAGTTAGTAGGTTGTAAATCTTCTTTTTTGCCAATACGAGAAGCCATCCAAGGGGTCAATGTAAAACCAACCAATAAACTAGTGAGAGTAGAAGTTACTACCACAACCGAAAACTGCTTGAGCATATCAGCAACAAACACTTGTAGAAAAAGAATAGGCAAGAAAACCACAACGTCAACCAAGGTGATGGATAATGCAGCAAAGCCAATTTCCATTCGGCCATCCAATGCAGCAGATCGTTTGTCTTTTCCTTTATCTAAGTGCTTTTGAATGTTTTCTAAAACTACGGTAGCATCATCTACCAAAATACCAATGATTAAAGACATTGCAAGCAAGGTCATTAAATTTAAGGTGTAACCCAAAAGCCACATCACAGCGAATGCGGTAACTAAAGACGTTGGAATTGCTACCAAAACGATTAAGGAATTTCTAAAACTTCGCAGAAATAAAAGCATCACTAACGACACCAATAACACCGCTAAGATTAAATCGAAAACAACGGAGTTAACGGCTGCAATCGTGTTATCGGTGCTATCGTCTGCAATAATAAATTTCACACCCGAACTGGCATTTTGTTGTTCGATAGATTGAAATTTCTCCCGAACTGCTTTTGAAACATCTACTGCGTTTGCATCTCCTTGTTTTTTAAGCATTAATCCAATGCCGTTTTTACCGTTGTATCGACTGATGGAAGTCGTTTCTTTAATACCGTCAATAACATCTGCTATGTCTTTTATATAAACAGGACTTCCTAAAACTGGCATAGCGACTTGGACATTTTTAATATCCTCAATAGATGCGAATTTTCCCGTTAAACGAACTGAATTACTTTCTTTTTCGGTTTGCACCTTTCCAGCAGGTAAGTCTAAGCCGGAACGATTAATTGTTTCAACAACCTGAACCATTGAAATTTTATACAATTTCAGTTTGTCCTGATTTATTTTTACTTGTATTTCTCTTTCTTCTCCTCCTAAAACAGTAATCTCTGCAACGCCTTTTATTTGTTGAATTTGTGGCAGATAATCATCTTTCATTTTTTGATAAAACTCGGTCGCAGACATATCACTTGTTGCACTGATAGACATTATCGGCAAATCATTTGGCGAAACTTTACTCATTACAGGACTTAAAATATCCTGTGGTAAATCTTTGCGAATGTTGTCAATGTAGCGTTGTGCGTCTTGCATTGATTTATCCAAATCTGTCCCATATTTCAGATTGGCTATGATGATAGAAGCATTGGGCAATGATTTTGTAACCAAGTAATCTACACCTTCTAAATTCGATAAAGCATCTTCGATTTTTCGTGAAACGGATGTTTCTACTTCGTTTGGTTCGGCACCAGGGTAAACAGTTTTAATTACAATTACGGGCTGATTAAAGTCGGGCATTAACTCGTAACTCAAATTTTTATACCCGATAAATCCTAATAAAGTAAATACGCTGAAAAGCACTATTATCAGCGAAGGACGTTTGATTGATATTTCTGTAATATTCATTTTTCGCTGATTTTATTTAACAGTTACATTCGCCCCATCAAAAAGATTGATGAAGCCATTCGTTACAATTACATCACCTTCCTTTAATCCATTTGAAACAAATGCTTTGTTTTGTATCTTTTTTGAAATAGTGATTTTTTGCAAAATTGCTTTGCCATTTTTCACAACATAAACCTGTGGTTGGTTCTCTGTGCCTTGTATGGCAGATGAGGATATTACAATTCCCTTTCCTGACATTTCGCTTTTGAGTAGAACTTTGCCAAACATCCCAGATTTTATTTTCAAGTCCGATGTGTTATTTACCATAAACTGAACAGGAAAACTACTGCCCATATTGGCTTTACTGCCAATCATAGTAGTTTTTCCAGTCAATAGAATTTCAGAATAGGCATCTGCCGTAAGCGAATAGCTTTGATTTAATTTGAACTGGCTTAAATCTTTTTCGGGAACATTTACGGTGAATTTTAAAGTTGTAATTTCCGTAATTTGAAGCAATGGAACGCCCGGTGCAGCAAAAGCTCCTTCTTCACTTAATTTAGCAGTTACCACTCCGCTATAAGGAGCTCTAATAGTGGTTTTGCTTATCTGCTCTAACAAAGTTGCTTTTTGAACTTTTGCAGATTTCAAACCTAATTCCGCCTTTTCCAATTGAACTCCTTGAATGGCATCTGCTTCAGCCAAAATGGTATAGCGGTTTACATCTGCTTCCAATCCTTCTATTTGCACTTCAATAGTTTGCAGTTGCAATTTCAGCAATGAATTATTCAATTGAATTAAAGTTTGACCTTTACTTACAACACTTCCGACATCAACTAAAATGGTGTTAATTTTCCCTTGTAATTCGGCACTTATTTTTGTTTCCTTGTTGGGCTCAAATGTGCCTGAATAAGAGAATTCTGCATTCACATTTTCGAGTTTCAATGTATCTACTTGAACATTAATAGCTTGTTCTTTATCGTATTGATACACTTTACTCTGCGTAATTTCTTTGTTGTTTTTCAACTTAATTACCACAATGGCAATTATCGCCAACGGTATGATGACGTATAGCACTTTTTTTAGGATTGATGATTTTGTATTCATTGTGATAATTATTTGATTATTGAAATATTTCCTGTAAGTTTTTTTAGTTCTAAATCTGCTTTTAGGTAATCAATTACAGCAGATAGATAAGTTTGTTGTGCTTCACGCAAAGCATTGTCTGCAAGCAAAACATCTGTTAAACTTGCCGTTCCTTGTTTCTGTTGAAGAATGGTTTGCTCATAGATTGTTTGTGCCAATTGGATTTGTTCGGTTGTTGTCTCTACAGATTTTTTAGCAATTTCTCTTTGCATTCGAGCATTTTCAATCTGCATATTATTTTGTTCAGTAAGCAATCCAAACTGAAGTTCATTGTTTTGAAGTTCCAATGTTTTTTGATTGATTTTTCGTTGAGTAACTGTTCCGTTAAATAGCGGATACGATAACTGAACCCCTGCAAAACCAATCGGATAAAAATCAAGAAAGGAAGCAGGTTGTCCGTTATAACCGAAGCCCGTTGATCCATACATTCCAACAAGATTAAGCGAAGGCAAATACCTTGATTTATTGAGTGTGTTGAGTTCACTCGACAATAATCGGTTTTGAGTTTTTATGATACGAATATCTAAAGTGGATGCAGGAGTGTATTCATTTGTGTTTTGATATTGAATGTTTGGATCAATTTGCAAATTTTGTTCAATAGAAATACCCATAGCAAATTTTAAAGCATTCAATACTTGCTCGTATTTGCTTTTGATGGTTTCTTTTTGGGTGGTTAATTGTGATACTTGCAATTTCATCTTGCTTACATCTGTTCCTTTTGCGAGTAATTGTTCATTGAGCAATTGCATATTTTTCAGAAGCCTTTCTGCATTAATCAAGTTACTATCAATAAAAGCCAGTTGATGGTGTAGAATTTGGGCATTGTAATACAGATTTGAAATCTCAAAATAGATTTGCTCTTCAGTTTTTTGATACTGCAAGTCAGTCAATTCCGAGGCTATCTTAGTCGTTTGAATAGCTCCGTAAACTTGCGGATTATACAAAGGCATTGTCAATTGCAGGTTGGCGTTGATGTTATGCGGAACGCCAAACTGTGCTGCTCTAAACTCTCCTTCTGGAGCACTAGGGTTTAAGGCATTTAACGGCAATAGCTGATAAGGTAAATTTGTGAAATATTTATAATCCGCATTGGCTGTTACCTTTGGGATTAAATTGGCTTTGGCTTCTTTTTCTCTTTGCTCACCAATAGCCATATTGTTTCTACTCATTTGCAGATTTTTATTATGAATCTGTGCCGTGTCGATACATTGTTGCAAAGTCCAAGTTTGTGCCTTAGCAGATTGAAATCCTATCATTATCAATAATAGAATAAAAGAAAGTTTGTGAATGTTTACTAACTTCATTGATCAAATTTTTTTATTTCAATAATATAAGTTGAGATTTTTCGGAAGCATAAAGCCAATGTTTCACATTGGGCGTAATGCTCACATAATCGCCTTGTTCAAGTTGTATTTCCTGTTCGTTTTCATCTTCATAAGTCACGAAGCCTGAAACACAAAGCAGTAGTGCCGGGGTTTTGGTAATGTGTTCTTTCAATGTGCCATTTCTCTGTAATTGAATGGCAGTTGCAGTTCCAAGATCACCTTTAAATAGGCTTGCTGCTGAGACTTCTTTTTCTTGGTTGTGTAATTCTATAATATTCATTGGAAATATTGATTGTAAGTTAAAAATGATGCTTGAAGATTAGCAATAATCTCACTTGCTTCTTCTGTTGATTCTGCCTTTGACAAAGATTCGATTAATTCAATATGTGGATATAGCCATTTGTGCAATTCATCGTGGCTTTCACCCTTCATTGTGCAGCTTTTAATCAATCCTGAATTTTTCTCCTTCAGCTGCTCTGCCAATGTTTTATAGTCGCTTAAATTGTTGTTGATGTATTCAGTTAAGATGTTTTCAGCTTCAAGGATAAAAGGTTTCATTTCTTCATTGACAAGCCATTTTTCACCATTATTTAGTCTAATGGTTTGCTCATCATCGTGTTGATGTTGTTGGTGTGTTGCTGTTTCTCTATTATTGTTTGATTTCTCGTTTGTGGAATTGCCACAACCATAGAGTAAAAAGCTACCTATTGTAAGCATTAAGATAATTTTGTTCATTGTTATTTGTTTTTAATTAAGGTTAATAATGCTTGAATCATATTGTGTCCATTGCGTTCAATATCAAATTGAAAATTGGCAATACGCCACTTGAACATTTGAAGTCTAAAAGTTCCCATCACAATATGAATCAATTCTTCAGATGTTATGGAATTGGTAAATACTTTCTTTTGCTGACCTTCTATAATAATAGGCATCAAATGTTTCATCTTTATAGCCATTATTTTTAGCATGGTCTCATTGATACGTTGACTTTCTTCCAAAAGACCATCAGAAAATACTGCTACAACAAAGTGTGGGTTCTTTTTGAATAATGAAAACTGGTTTTGAAAGAGCGTTGTAAATTTTTCTTCTGGTGTTTGTTTGGCAGAGATTGCGTTAGTATAACGCTCATCCATATTTTGCGCCAAGTAATCAAGTAAGGCAATTATTATTTCTTCTTTACTTGTAAAGTGCCTGTAAATAGCACTTTCAGAAAACTTCATTTCTTTGGCAAGGTTCTTTATAGTTAAGCCACTAACCCCTGAATTGGTGAGTATTTTTCCTGCCGCTTCAATAATTTCAAGTTGTCTGTCAGATATTGTTGTTATCATTTCAAATGTATGTTTGTGAGTATTCACTCTGCAAAGTGAGTGATTTATATTCACACTTGCAAGTTTTTTTGAGAAAACTTTAAAATGTGAAGAAAATCTTCTTGGTGCGGTGGTTAATTGGCTCTTTTGGGGTTTGCCTGTGTGTTGGGTTTTGTGAGGGCAAACCCCAAATGTGCCAATGCGGGCTGACTAAAATTATTTTTTAAAATGTGCGGTGGGAAAAATTTTTAAAACCTTGCGTTGGCTTGGGTGTCAGCAAACTTGTCTGGTCGGTGTCGAGTTACAGCGAAATGGTCAACCGATTTTTTGTCGCCCGAAAGTTAGTTTGAAAGTCAAAAGTCTGGACGTTTTGTTGTCCGTCTTACGGTTGCACGGTCGTCTTTTAGGCTTGCTTATAACGTTTTCGGGCTTTGCGTTCGGGCGGGTTTAGGAGCACAAAGTTTCAATTTATTACTAAAGTTCATTAGAAGCATAAAGCTCCAAGTTTGCA
>SBGR01000044.1 GCA_006226545.1 Bacteroidota bacterium
TCAGAGCTCAACACAGAGGGGTCAGAAACGTCAACTTCTTCCTATTTCGACTGACTAAATTATATGCTTAGCCCACAACTTTTGGACTTGATCCGAATAGAGTCATTCAACACAACGAAAATCCGAGCTTCAAATACACGGGCAAATACCACGATTGGAAACTAGTGGCGGTCTTCGAAGCAGGCTCTACTCGGAGTGACGCCCAAACAATTGAGTATTGGATCAAACGTCAGAAAAGCAGAAAACTCATCGAACAACTTATTCAATCTGACTATATCCCAGATAGACAATTAGCTCAGCTGGTTAGAGTCCCGCACCTGCGGGATTAATCAGAGGATCATCCCGTAGTTACGGGATCCAGTCCTGGGAGCAGGAAAAAAAGCCTCACAGCAATGTGGGGCTTTTGTATTTTATATCCTTCTGGACGAGAAGTTTAGCACAACTTGCACTAATAGACCCTATTAAATCTCTCGCCAACACAGTCATAAATAGGCCTATTGCTACTATACTGACAATTCCATTCAGAGTTATTATCTTCTAACTAGTTAGTTTATTTAATCTTTGTTCATATTTAATCAGTATACTTGATACTACGTTATTTTACCAGTAAAAAATAACTCTGTCACTCAAGTCACCATGAACCTAAAACTAGTGAAACACCTTATCACTTTTATCTCTAGTGCTATACTTCTAATAGTCACAGGAGAAGTCTTCGGCCAAAATGCAATTACAGAATGGGCTAAAAAAACCGGCAATGCTGGTAATGAACTTGGCCAATCAATATGTGTTGATCAATCTGAAAATGTTTACATAACAGGAAATTTTCATGGAAACTGCGACTTTGATCCGGGGCTAGGAGTCTTTAATCTCAGCTCTATCGGTGCAAGTGGGATTAATGATATCTTCATTCAAAAATTAGATTCAGCAGGGAATTTCATTTGGGCCAGACGTTTTGGTGATATTGGATTCGACTATGGAACTTCTATTTCAACTGATAAAAATGGAAATGTTTATACCGTCGGATATTTTCAAAACAAGGTAGATTTTGATCCTGGGCCAGATTCTGCATTTCTGAATTGTACCACCGGATCTGATGGATTTATTCTAAAGTTAGACTCTGGGGGCAATTTCTTATGGGTAAAACAAATTACAAGTTCCTTTGAGGCCTTCCCTCAAAATATCAAAGTAGATGCCCAAAACAATGTTTTAATAACTGGAAATTTTAACGGTACTACCGATTTTGATCCTAGCTCTAATACAGCGATCAAAACTTCCTTTGGAGGATATGATAGCTTTATAGAAAAGTTGGATTCAAACGGAAATTTACTTTGGATTAAAAGATTGGGTAGTACCGGAGATGATTTTGGAACTGACATTGACTTTGACCCGGCTGGAAACACCTATTCTATTGGCTATTTCCGAAATACTTTATCTATCGACTCGGCCAACCAGACTAAGACATATCTTTCGAATGGTAGTTCAGATATTTACATTTTAAAATTAGATTCGACAGGTGAGTATTCTTGGCTAAAACAGATTGGAGGAACTAGCGTCGAATGGGGATTATCACTTTCTGTTGATGCAAATCGCAACATATATGCAACCGGAGCATATACTGGAAATGTTGATTTTGATCCTGACACTGGTGTTCACACACTTGCTGGAATTGGAAATCGAGACATTTTCATTTTAAAACTAGATTCAAATGGTCATCATCTTTGGGCGAGAAGCGCTGCAGGTTCTGGATTAGAATTAGGGCAGAGTATTGCCGTTGATTTGAATGGAAACCCAATTATCACCGGTTATTTTAGCGGCACTGTTGCGTTTGATACGGCAAACATTGATGCAGTTCGCGTAGCTGGCGGATATGATATTTATATTCTAAAATTAATTAGTGATGGTTCATTTGAATGGGTAAAACAAATTGGAGGAACAGGTTCCGATCATCCCCGGTCGATAAACATAAGTAGTCGAAATCAGATTTATATTACAGGGTACTTTAATGGCACAACAGACTTTGACCCAGGACCAAATTCAATTACATACACTGCATTAGGAAATTGGGATATGTTCACTTTCAAAATGGAATATTGTCTTCCAATTAATACTTTCCACCAAGTAAGCGCCTGTGATTCCTTTATTTGGGTTGATGGTCAAACGTATTATACATCCAATCAATCTGCGACCTGGACCTATATCAATTCATCGGGCTGTGATTCGATCGTAAGACTAGACCTTACTCTTAATACATCAACTTCTAGTATTGACTCAGTCATTGCTTGTGATTCATTCACATGGATAGATAATGTTACCTATACAAGTTCCAATAACAGCGCAAACAAAATTTTCCAAAGCACCGATGGATGCGATTCTATAGTTTCACTTTACTTAACAATTTTAAAAACTTCACAGTCCGTCCATACTCACCAAGCATGTGACTCCTTTTCTTGGATTGATGGAATTACATATACAGCCTCTACGAACTCCGCGACTCATATATTACAGAATTCAGCTGGATGCGATTCCATCGTTACTTTAAACCTGACAATTCTAAACTCTTCACAAGCTATTCATAAAGTCAGCTCCTGTGATTCCTTTTTGTGGATTGATGGTGTCAATTATACTGCCTCTACAAACACTCCAACACATACATTACAGAATGCAGCTGGATGTGATTCTGTTATTACCTTAGATTTAACAATAAATAGTGTTCAAAATAAGTTGATCACCAGAGTGGGCAGGGTTTTATTTTCAACCAATTCTAATGCATCCTATCAGTGGCTTGATTGTAATTTAGGGTATAATGTTATTCCAGGGGCTCAAGATTCAAATTTTCTCGTCACACAAGATGGTAACTATGCTGTTGAACTAACTGAAATGGGCTGCAAAGACACTTCGCAATGTATTCAGGTTAGTATAACAGGTATTAATGAGCAGGCAACAGACAATTATTCAATACTCTTTTATCCTAATCCATTCTTTTCAAGCTTCACAATTAAATTAGAACAAGTGGAAGCAGAAACCAATGTCGTTATTAAAAATTCAGTTGGTCAGGTGGTTTTAAAATCCACTTTTCAAAACTCAAGCGATTTTGAAATTGAACTAAATGAGCCTCCAGGATTCTATTTTGTAATTATTGATTCTGGAAATGGAGTAGGTAAAACGATTAAAGTTCTAAAGTCTCCCAATCCAAGGTGATTGTATATTAATCTCCCATAAAAACGATTGAATCATTTCACCCCAGCATTCACCTCTTTGAGCCAAGCAACCAGGTCTTGAAGCATGGCGGCGTTGATGCCGTGACCTTCATTGTACTGTTTGAATACGGGGGTGATGCCCAATTCTTTCAGGTATGTTTGAGCTTGGTTAGCGTAATGTATAGGCAAGACGCCGTCGCGGGTGCCGTGTGAGATAAACACCTTCAGGCTTTTCGCTTTCTCTTTTGCAATCTCCGGCTTCACTTCTTCCAACAGCCTGCCGCTCATCACGCCTATCGCTTTGATCTTTTCGGGATGGGTCAATCCGAGGCTATACGACATGATCGCACCTTGACTGAAACCGGCAAAGTAGACACGTGAAGAGTCAAATTTATGGTGGGGCTTGAGCTCATCGATAAAACTTAAAATCTTTGCTCTGCTGGCTTTCTCCTGTGCCGGATCATAAACAGGCTTACCGGTAGAGAAATCCACTTGGTACCAGGCATAGCTGTTGGCACCTAAGGTTATTGGGCCTCTGGCCGAAACAATTAAAAATGAATCAGGCAGATGGGGCGCTAGCGAAAACAAATCCTTTTCGTTGCTCCCTACCCCGTGTAGAAGAATAAGCAAAGGCGGTTGCTCTACGGTCACTTTCGGTTCTCGGTAGAGGTATTCCAAGGAGGGTTTATTCGCTGTATTTAAAATCATAACAAGGCTGAGTAGTTTAGTCAATACCAGGATCATGTGGCTTGTAATTTTACGGAGGTCATGGTTAAGGCCCCGGCTAGGTGCTTATCGTTAAACAAGCTCAACTCGTCTTTGTCGTCTTTCAAAGCCAGGGTATACAATAGAGGCAAATAATGTTCGGGCGATGGGATTGCTAAATTGTAGGCTGCCCCTTGTGCGCTGTAGTTGATTAGCGATTGATGGTCGTCTTTTAAGATAAACTCCCGCATCTTGTTCATCGCTTCCAAAGCCCAGTCGTGCGCATACTCATCGTTCAAATGTGCCCACGATACTTTTCTGAGGTTATGCACCATGTTTCCACTGCCAATGATCAAAACGCCCCTTTCGCGAAGGGAAGCCAATTCTTTGGCGAGCTCATAATGGTATTGTGGCGATTGGTAATAATCCAAACTCATCTGCACCACCGGTACATCTGCATCGGGATACATGTGTTTGATTACACTCCAGGCGCCGTGGTCGAGGCCCCACTTATCGTCTAAATGTACGTCGGCTTTCTGCACAATCGATTGGGTTAGCTTGGCCAATTCCGGACTCCCCGGTGCTGGGTATTGTACCGCGAATAGCTCCGGTGGAAATCCGCCAAAATCGTGGATGGTCGTAGGATTTTCCATGGCCGTAACCTGGGTACCTCTAGTTTCCCAATGGGCAGATATGCATAAGATAGCTTGAGGCTTGGGAATGTCTTGGGCCACCTGACGGAAGCCTGCCACAAACTCGTTTTCTTCAATGGCGTTCATCGGACTGCCATGGCCTAAAAAGAGGGCCGGCATTTTATCTGTTTTACCTAAGTTGGCCGTGATCTTATTTAATGCATCTGTTTTCATGGGTTCTTATTTGAATGTCGTAGTCAATTTAAGACTTACGTCGAGCGTGCACCAAATACGCCCGACGCAAATCTTGTAAAATTATTGGGCAAGGCCAATCTGTTTCATGAAGGATTGATTGTCCCAGAACAAGTATTCTTCAATCATCTGACCGTCTTTCCAATGGCCAATCGTTGCCATTCTCAGTTTGAACTTCTTGCCGGTAGGCGGAATGCTTTTTCCTTCGCCAATAGGCAATGGTTCTGAGAACGTGCCTTCCATTTCACCGATTACGGCAGTCCAATCGCCACTACCGAATTTCACCGGGTGACTGTTGATTTTGGTATCCGGAGCAAATACAAACATGGGGGTTAACATGTCGATGTGCTGAGGGTAAAGGCCTTCTGTGATAACGCCATCCGGGTAATACACTTTGATATCATCGGTATGGCTGTGGTTAAATTTATCCCAGACCTGATTGGAGTAGAAGTCGAAATCGAGTGTGTCAAAGATTAAAAGGCGTTGCTCTGTAAGCGCTTTTTCAGCCTTCAATACATTCAGCTCATTTTCTAGGGCTTCTACTTTTTGCTGCAGTGCGGTGTCGGGGTTATTACAGGCACTGATGCTCATGAGGATTCCTGCACCAACCAGGGCAGCAATTCCAAAAATTGATTTTGATTTCATATGCTATGGGGTTTCTGTTTCTGCGTTTATACGGCAAGGTAACCACCGTCTACCGGGTAATAGGAGGCGGTGATGAAGGAAGCCTGATCGGATGCTAAGAAGAGTGCCAATGCTGCTACTTCTTCGGCTTTGCCTAAACGGCCAATAGGGTGTTTGGATTCCAAGAAGGAGATGGCTTCTTTGCCCATGGTGGCTTCGTTTACCAATCCGGTATAGATAAAGCCCGGGCCAATGGCATTCACTCTCACGTTTTGCTTGGCGTATTCAATACCTGCGTTTTTGGTCAAGCCTACCACACCATGCTTCGATGCAACATAGGCTGGCGAACCTTCAAAACCGGCTTGTCCTAAGATGGAAGCGATATTCACCACTGCGCCTGTTCCGGCTTTCACCATTTCAGGCAATTGGTAACGTAGGCCATAGAATACACCCGATAGGTTGATATCGATAACCTTCTGCCAGCCATCCAGTGGATACTCTCCTGTTGGAGCAGCCGGACCGCCAATACCGGCATTGTTTACCGCGATATTCAGCTTACCAAAGGCTTTGATGGTTTCGTATACCAAGTTTTCATGGTCTTCCGGTTTAGCGGTATCTGCTTTCACGAAGATGGCTTCACCACCGGCTTTTTTAATTTCCTCTACCACACGTTTTCCGCCTTCTTCGGCGATATCGCTCACCACCACTTTAGCACCTTCAGCGGCAAATAGTTTCGCTGTTGCTTCGCCAATGCCTGATCCGGCACCGGTAATGATGGCTACTTTGTTTTCTAAGGTTTTCATATATGTTATTTTTAGATTGATAAATGTATTCGAGTTAAAGGGCTGAATTCTTTGTTTGAATTCGTATTCAAAGCTCGTCAGATAGCCGTTTCAATGCCTTGATGCGTGATAAGAAAGAACTTGATCTGCATCAAGAATTTCGGCCCCCTATTATACTCTACTAGTTGTGCAAGATTTTCCAACCGGCCAACCAGTTGTAATTGTATTTCATGCCCAGCTGAATCATGAGCAACTGCATGTTTTCTAGGGTTCGGCTCACTTTGAGGTCGCCAGCAATGATGGGGTTAAATCCAACGCCTGCCACAAGTTCAGCCACGGTATTCAATGCCGTTTCTTGGTCGCCGGCAATAAAAGAGTCCACTTGTTTGCCATCAATAACGGTATGAGCGAAATCGGCAGCGAAGGTGGTATTGAAGGCTTTGATTACAGTAGAGTTGGGCAGCAGCTTTTGCAGTTCTTCTGCCGCACTGGTATCCGGTGTGGTAACAAAGCCGTCGAACGTAGAGTTGAGTGGGTTAGCGATGCTAATCACAATTTTGCCTGTGGCTACCTCTCTGATTTTCTCTGCCAGGTCTTTTTCAGCCTGGAATGGCGTAGCGAGGATGATAATGTCTGCTTCCCAAGAGGCTTCCTTAGCACAGTCGATGATGTGCACTTGGGTATTGGAATGGTATTGTTCTAGCGATGATTTTAGCTCCGGAAGACTTTCGGTTTGATCCGACATAAGGAGTAAACTGTAGTTTCCGGTTTTCGCTAAACTGCTTGAAATTGCGGTGCCCATGGAGCCACTAGCTCCGATGATGGCTATGGTTTTTGAAGTTGTCATACTCTTTCTGATTTGATACTTCAAAACTAGGATGGGTCAAATCGCTACACATTGACCTCAAATAAGAAAAGACTTGATCTAGATTAAGAGCACAATCTCAATCTCCCTTTTCCGCTACTTGCTTTCGTATGCGACTCAAGGTCTCCGGCGTAATGCCGAGGTAAGAGGCCACCTGCTGCTGCGGCGCTCGGTGAATCAGCTTAGGGTAGATTTCCATGAGACGGAGGTATTTTTCTTCGGCAGTGAGACTGTGATCTGCCACCACCCTTTGTTGGAGTGTAACGATGTTCTTCTGCATCAAAATGCGGAAATAACGCTCCATCACCGGCAGCTCATTCAGCATCTCTTCCATGGCCGGCTTGGTTAGGTTCAGCACCTCCACGTCTTCAATGGCTTCGATGTGGTACATCGCCTCGGTTTCTTCCAAAAAGCTGCCCATGTCTGATACCCACCAGCCTTCCGCTGCAAATTGCACCACGTGTTCATGGCCTTTATCGTCTACCGTAAACGAGCGAATCAGTCCATCTACCACAAAAGAGAAGTATTTGCAGATATCGCCACCGTTTAAGAGATACTGCCTTTTGCGGTATTTCTTCGGAATGAAATACTTCTTCAGCTGTTCTTCTTCAGCCTCGCTTATAGCCACTTTGGAGCGGATGTTTTCAATCAGCAGTTCGTACATACCTCTACATTCAATTCAATATAACAAAAGCGAAGCACCTTTTGCCCTCGCTCATTGCCGTGCATTATTTTCCCAATTCACCCAACTTAGCCAAGCCCTTTAAGGTGGCATAGCGAATCTGTTCGCGGTGCAATACCCATCCGCCTATGGCGCCAATAAGGCTGCCCACGCAGATTTCTATAAAACGAAGCGATATTAATGCATCCGGTGTATTGATAACCGGGTTGGCGGCATCGGCTAAAAAAATCGCTAATGGCGTAATAAAGACCACGGCCAAGGCATAGTTTTTTACCACCGTCAATTCCACAATCAGCTGGAGCACCACAATGAAGACGCCAATCACCCAGATGGAGCTCGACGCGTGCAATAAGAGCCAGCAAAGCCCAAGCCCTACGAAAGTACCTACGATACGTTGAACGGTACGTTGCCAGATATGGTAGCGGGATGCCCCTTGCATCACCGCTGCGCTGGAAACCGGAATCCAATACGGACTGTCCAACCCCATCAGGTAGCCCACACCCAGTGCTATCGCCATAAAAGCACCGAGGATGATGGCTTCCCAGTAGTTGGCAAAATCATTTTTTCGCAATACAGGATCTATAGGCAAGGACACCAATTCCTTTTGTTTGACGCGGAGTCGCATGATATACGCCAAGCCGAAGACGCTGGAGAACATGGTTCCCAAGCCAATCAAACCGACTTTGGTTGGGATGTCGGCCAGGTTAAAAGGCTGGCAAATGGAAAGTGCGATGATGAGCACAAAGAAGAAGCTCTTGGGTTGTGCGCTTTTGTAGAATAGAACAATCCAATGCACAATGCCGGTAAAGACCCCGATGGTCAATACAGAACTCAGGTGATTGATGCTGGCAATTTGTCCAATGGTAAAGGAAACCATAAACCCGAAAGAGCAAATCAATAAGGTGACAATCCGGTTGGTGATGGTGCCCGTTTCCGGGAGGTAAACGATAACCAAACCGCCTAGCCCAGCCAATAAGCCCGCTTGAATACTGCCGAGGTAGAGTCCGAGTAAAAGTGGAACACCCATACAGACAGCCGATAGCGGAGCCATCAGCCAATCCCGATTCGACTCGCGCATCGCCAGAAGCGAACTCAATTCCTTACGTATGTTTAAGCCACCCAACATCTGTTTCTTTCGGCTCGCAAGTTAAGGCTTTGATGGAAGCACCCGAGACGAATAGCGGACAAAGGATTTTTGATTTCTGATTTAGCCTACCGATAGGCCCCTAATCCGGCTTCGCTATGCTGAAATTATGAATTGTGAAGGTTGAATTATGCATAAACAAATTGGGATTTGTAATCGTTGATTTTTGATTTGGGCTAACCGATAGGCCTCTAATCTGGCTTCGCGTTTCTGAAATTATGAATTGTGAAGGTTGAATTATGCATAAACAAATTGGGATTTGTGATCGTTGATTTTTGATTTGGGCTAACCGATAGGCCTCTAATCTGGCTTCGCGTTTCTGAAATTATAAATTGTGAAGGTTGAATTATGA
>SBGR01000087.1 GCA_006226545.1 Bacteroidota bacterium
CGAAGGGTATGTTGCAAGGCGATTTAGGAGCGGGGAAAACCAGTTTGGTGGGTGCTATTTTGCAGCATTTGGGTTCTAGCGATGTGGTGAGCTCACCCACTTTCTCGCTGGTGAATGAATACCAGGCTCCTTTCGGCTATGTATACCATTTTGATCTTTACCGCATCAACGGGGTAGAGGAATTATACGATTTCGGCTTTGAAGAATACTTCAGGCCTGATTCTCTGGTCATCATTGAATGGCCTGAGATTGCACGAGACCTGCTTTCTGATGAGCATACCTTACTCAAATTATCTTATGCCCCAGAAGGGGGTAGGTATGTAGAAGTGCTGGAAAATGGATTATTTTCGTCGGGAGAACTATGAAAAACAAATTTATCTGGATTCTACTTGCGCTGGTTGTGGTACTTGGAGCCTGTGCCAAAGCGTACACTTCTGCTCGATTTAGCAGTCAAACTGTGGGTCATCATTTGGTGGCTATCATTCCATTTCAGATGGTGTATACAGGTAAAGAAGACAAGAACTTGTCTGCAGCAGAAAAGGCAAAAATCCTGGAAGCGGAAGCACAGGCATTTCAGTCTACTTTGCACAATCAGCTTTTACGTCAATCGGGGGCAGAAAAAAACGATATCAAAATAGAGTTTCAAACTCCGGCACGTACCAATAGAATTTTAAGCGATAGTGGGGTTAAACTTAGCGAAGCCTATAAGCTAACACCGGAACGTTTGAGCCAGCTATTAGGTGTTCAATCGGTTGTGGTAACCCGTGTTGAAAAAGAGAAGTTTCTAACCGATTTGGAATCATTCGGATTGGAAGTAGCCGGCGATATTTTGGATAAGGTGAAGTTGCCGGATGGCGTGTCAATTCCCTTGGGTGCTGATCCGGATTTTCACAATAAAACTTACCGCATCAAAATCGATTGCGAATTACTCGATTCAGCAACGGCCTCTTTGTTGTGGAAGTTGCCACTCGATTATGAAATTGATTGGAACAGCACAGCCAATGAGGTTATTGAGCAGAGCATGCGTACCTGTGCGAAAAAGTTCCCATATCGCCAACGCAGTTATTACAGATAAAACGGCTGTTTTTTCGTAAATTACACCGGAGTATTCGCGCATGAACGACAAACCGAAATCGCCCTTTCAAGAGTTGGCGAAGCAGGCTAGCTTACAGCCTCAGGAGCAGTTATTGGAATTGAAAAAGGGGAACCTCAAATTATCCATTGGGGTACCTAAAGAAATTACGTACCAAGAGAATCGTGTTCCGCTCACGCCTTCTTCCGTTAACCTTCTGGTGAACAACGGGCATGAGATCGCCATCGAATCGGGTGCGGGCAAAAACGCCAATTTCCTCGATAAGCAATACAGCGAAGCCGGCGCGAAAATCGTTTACAGCAAAGTAGAAATTTACAAGGCAGAGATCATCCTCAAGATCGACCCACCTACCAAAGAAGAGATTGATCTGATGTTCCCGGGGCAATACCTGTTTTCGGCCATACAGATGACCAACCTCTCCGAAACTTATATCAAGCAATTGGTCAATAAGAAGGTAACGGCCATCGCCTATGAATTTTTAAAAGACCAAGACGATACCTTGTCGATCATTCGCAGCATGAGCGAAATTGCCGGCAGCAGCGCGGTTTTAATCGGGGCTGAATACCTGAGCAATACCCGTGGCGGCAAAGGTGAACTACTGGGTGGCATCAGTGGAATTCCGCCAACCGAAGTGGTTATCATCGGTGCAGGTACCGTTGGCGAATATGCAGCACGCACGGCGGTTGGACTAGGCGCCAATGTGAAAGTATTTGATAATTCTTTAGCGAAACTGCGTCGCCTACAGAACAACCTGGGCATGCGGGTTTTCACAAGCATCTTACAACCGAACATCATGAGCAAGGCTTTGGCTGCCGCCGATTTAGCCATCGGAGCGCTGCGCAGCGATGAGGGTAGAAGTCCGAGCGTGGTGAGTGAAGACATGGTACGCAACATGAAGTCGGGATCTGTCATTGTAGATGTCAGCATAGACCAAGGCGGTGTTTTTGAAACTTCTGAGATCACCACCCATACCAATCCTACCTTCACCAAACACGACGTAATCCATTACTGCGTACCGAATATTCCAAGCCGGGTAGCCCGTACGGCCAGCTATGCCTTGAGTAATATCTTTTCGCCAATCATGTTAGACATTGCCGAGGTAGGTGGGTTTAAAAACTACTTCTGGGAAAGCAGCATCATTCGCAATGGCGTTTACGTGTACAAAGGCAACTTGGTAAAACGTCATATCGGAGAACGTTTCAACATGAAATTCAAAGACATCGATTTACTCATCGGTGCTCACCTTTAAGCTCTTGGGTTAGTGAAATAGTGCAAACAATCGCCTCGCTTTCGAAAGCGATTTGGTGGCGATTAAACTATTTTCGATTTACTAATCCAATGAGCATGAAAATTACATCCTTATCCTTGAGTGTGCTTGCCCTAGGTGGCCTGCTTGCTCTCAATGCCTGCAAAAAGGACGCAGATCCTGAGCCGGATACCAATGCCGGTGATGCAGAAGCAGCCCAAGAAATAGCCATCGCTGAACAGTTGTTTGGCGACATGAAAAACATTGCAGATGAAGCCGAATCGGGTTCTGTCAGCTCCTTCAAAAATGGAATGAGCTTCGCTAGCTGCGCAACGGTTACCTTAAATCAAGCGCAGAAACAAATCACAGTAGACTTCGGCACAAGCAATTGCCTTTGCCGCGATTTGCGTAACCGCCGCGGAGTATTGAATGTTACCTATACCACCAACTACTGGGATTCTGGTAATGTGGTTACCATCACGCCACAGAATTATTACGTGAACGATTACGGTATCACAGGAACCAAGACCTTAACCAACCTAGGCAATGATGCCAATGGCAATCCGCATTGGAGCGTGGCTGTTAGCGGACAAATTACCAAGCCGAATAACGGAGGTACCTTCAGCTGGACCAGCAGCCGCGTGAATACCTGGTCTGCAGGTTCATCTACACCGCAAGATTGGACTGATGATGCGTGGACCGTTACCGGTTCTTCTACCTTAACCAGCAGTAGCCAGATTCAGTGGACTTTGAACATCACCAAGGCTTTGCATCGAGCAATGAATTGTCCGTGGATAGACGAAGGAACGCTCACCCTGGATCGCACGGGTGTGCAAACCAGAACCTTGGATTACGGCGCCGGTGCCTGCGACAATGACGCAACGCTCAGCGTGGTTGGCCTAAGCATTCCGATAAAGCTCAAGTAAACGACATAAAAAAAGCCCGGCATGCCGGGCTTTTTCAGTTATCTGTAATTCGATTATTTCAAGATAGAACGAGCGATAACGATGCGGTTCACCTCAGAAGTACCTTCGTAGATCTGGGTAATTTTCGCATCACGCATCATACGCTCAACGTGGTATTCTCTTACAAAACCGTATCCACCGTGAACCTGAACAGCCTCAGTGGTGATACGCATAGCTGCTTCAGAAGCGAATACCTTCGCCATGGAAGAAGCCAAACCGTAATCTTCTTTTTGGTCTTTCAACCAAGCAGCCTTCATGCAAAGCAAACGAGCAGCTTCGATTTCAGTAGCCATATCAGCCAATTTGAACTGAATAGCTTGGTGGTGCATGATTTCTTTACCAAATGCTTTACGTTCTTTAGAGTAAGCCAAGGCTCTTTCATAAGCACCTGAAGCGATACCCAAAGCTTGGGAAGCGATACCGATACGTCCGCCCGCCAAAGTCTTCATCGCGAATTTGAATCCGAATCCGTCTTCACCGATGCGGTTTTCTTTTGGCACCTTCACGTCTTGGAACATGATGGAGTGTGTATCAGAACCACGGATACCCATTTTATCTTCTTTCTTACCAACCGTTACACCGGCCCATGCTTTCTCTACGATGAAAGCATTGATACCGCGGTGACCGGCTTCTACGTCAGACTGAGCAATTACCAAATAGTAATCGGCAGTGCTACCGTTGGTGATCCAGTTTTTTGTACCGTTCAAAAGGTAGTGGTCGCCTTGATCAAAGGCAGTGGTGCGCTGTGAAGTAGCATCAGATCCGGCTTCCGGCTCAGAAAGCAAGAAAGCGCCATGCACTTTACCTGAAGCCATTGGCACCAAGTATTTCTGCTTTTGCTCTTCGTTAGCAAAGGTTTCAAGACCCCAGCAAACCAAAGAGTTGTTTACCGACATCACTACAGAAGCAGAGGCGTCTACTTTGGAAATTTCTTCCATGGCCAACACGTAAGAGATCGTGTCCATTCCGCCACCGCCGTATTCCGGACTAACCATCATACCCATAAAACCGAGTTCGCCCATTTTGCGAATCTGTTCCATAGGGAAGATGCCTTTTTCGTCGCGCTCAATTACACCCGGCAAAAGCTCTGCGTTAGCAAAATCGCGAGCTGCCTGCTGTATCATCAAATGTTCTTCTGTGAGTTGAAAATTCATGGTCGTTTTTAAAAGTGCTGCAAATATAGACTATGCGATTAACATTAAAAATCAGCCTTTGTTTGTCGGCGCTAAGCCGTGCTGCTAGCGATGGAGGTCCTTTAAGTGATGAATGGAATTGTGTTCTATTACTTGAAAGGCACCGCCTTCGTGTTCAATCACGTAAAGGCAAAGGTTATGGTGCTGAAAATCTTCCATGCGCGCCAAAGGGGTTCCGGTCATCAAACACAAAAAAGATTTCATTGCTCTGCCGTGCATGCAAATCAAAACCTGTTCTTCGTTGGGCTTGGCCATGATATGGTCTAAAGCGATGCGCTGTCTAGCCTGCAATTCCAGCGGATTTTCCCCACCCGGAATGCGGTATTCCAAATTGCCATTATTCCAATGGTCTATCATCTTAAAATAATCTTCGCGCCAATGTCCGCCGCTTTTCACGCCTTCGTATTCTCCCCAGCTAATCTCATTAAGTCCTTCCAGGGCTGTATGTGGCAGCGGACTGGTAATAAATCGCTCTACGCTTTGGTAGGTTCTGCGAAGCTTGGAGGTATAGACGTGATCGAAAGTAAGGTGATTATAATGCTGATGGAAGAGTTCTGCCTGTCGTAAACCGGTGGAGTTTAGCTCGCTGTCTACTCCGCTACCCTGCACTATTCCTAGGCGGTTGAACTCTGTTTCGCCATGTCTGACGAGGTAAATTGTTTTTTTATCGGTCATAGAAGAACTTTGCGCCACTCTTTATGAAGCAGCTTCCTAAAATTGACGCGAATATACCGCTCAGCACCCTGAATGACCGCATGAAGGGCACTATGGCGGAACACATTGGAATTGAATACGTTGAAATTCACCCGGATTACCTCAAAGCCAGGATGCCGGTAGACGAGCGTACCTTCCAGCCACTTAAGATGTTAAACGGTGGCGCATCGCTGGCCTTGGCTGAAACGCTGGGTAGCATGGCGGCCAACTTGGTATTAGACCGCAGCAAGTATGTGGCCTTCGGCATGGAAATCAACGCGAATCACCTCAAACCGGCGCGTTCAGGTTACGTGTACGGAACCACCAAACCTTTCCACGTGGGCAGAACCACCCAAGTATGGGAGATTGAAATACGCGATGAAGAAGGTGACCTGGTTTGCATTAGCCGATTGACCATGGCTGTGGTGGAAATAAAAGAGGATGCACTCAGACTGGAAAAATAGGTTTAGCGAAGCCCAAAGTAAGGGACATGCTGTGGTATACTGGTTTCTGCCGGATGCTGAGGAACCCGGTTTTTGCGAATCAGAACAGGCCTTTGTCTGGGATTTTCAAAGCACCGGTTCCACTGAGTTTGTCTTTGCACCTTTCGATTTACAACAGTATCCGGCTTTGGTTATTGGTAGAAAGGAAGGCGCAGAAGCAAAATTTCAACTAACGGCACCTCAGCTGGCCTCAGCAGAGCAATACCAAGCAGTGGTTGCAAACATGGTAGCAGCAATCCAAGCGAAACAGTTTCAGAAACTGGTGGGCGCCAGGGCAGAAGGGATGCCTTCTTTGCGTGATGCCTTTGCTCATTTTGACGCCTTGTGCATTAAGCACCCGAATGCCTTTCGCTACATACTTTATTCCCCCCAAACGGGCTTGTGGATGGGAGCTAGTCCGGAATTGCTCTTGAAGAAAGAAGGACAGCAAATCCAGACTGTGGCTTTGGCCGGAACGCAAAAGGCTTCGCAAGAAGCGTGGAGCGATAAGGAGATGGAAGAGCAGGAGTTTGTGGTATCCTATATCAAAACCGTTCTTGGTCCTTTGAGCGATAGACTGGAAATCTCAGAGAAGGAGACTTGGCATTCAGGCCATTTGCTTCACCTCATCAATCGTTATACAGCCCAAATCAAAGCAGGCACATCGCTAGAAACAGTGGTGAAAGCCTTGCATCCAACGCCGGCCGTGGCTGGATTGCCCAAGCAAGAGGCCATCGAGTTTATCCGCAGTGCAGAAGGTTTCGACCGAAGTTACTACAGCGGTTTTGTGGGACCGGTGAAAGGAGAGCAGGCTTCATTCTACGTGAACTTGCGCTGTCTTCAAATCTTAGAAAAGGCTTTTCGCTATGCAGGTGCCGGATTAACGGCTCATTCTGATCCGGAAAAAGAGTGGTTGGAAACCGCCGAAAAGATGAAAGTGGTTTCTTCGCTTAGTTGAAGAAATTCATCGCTCGCTCTAGCCCAATGGTGCAAAAAGCTTCTACTGCATCTGCCGATTTCTGTACAGATTCTTCCAGCTGCTGCTGCTCATCGCTATTCCATTTGCCTAAAACGTAGTCTACTTGGTGCCCTTTGTTAAAGGCATCGCCAATACCGAAACGCAAACGCGGATAATTGTTATGTCCTAGCTGTGCATTGATGTCTTTCAAACCGTTATGTCCGCCATCACTCCCTTTGCCTTTCAAGCGAATTTTACCAAATGGCAAGGCGAGGTCGTCTGTTACCACCATCAAGCGGTCGGCATCTAATTTTTGATCTTGCATCCAGAATTTTACCGCTTTACCGCTGAGGTTCATGTAGGTGGTGGGCTTGATCAAAATAAGCGTTCGGCCTTTGAATTTCCCTTCGGCAACCCAAGCGTGTCGGCCTAGTTCAAAGCTTACGCCCATGCGGCGAGCTAATTCATTCACTACATCAAATCCGATATTGTGACGGGTGCCTTCGTAATCAGCACCAACGTTTCCTAGTCCGGCAATCAAAAATTTCATGGCTGCGAAAATAGCGAATCAGCTCTTAAAGCGAAGCGGCATACGTCCGGCTTTACGTGCCGGAAGCCAAGCGGTAAGCAATCCCAAGAATAGGATGAGTAAAAAGATCAAGGCAAAATCGCCCCATTGCATGTGCACTGGATAGGCGTTCACAATAAAACTACTCATGCCACCAAAGCCAATGATGCCGTAGGTTTCTTGTGCCCAGCAAATGCCGTAGCCTGCTGCCAGTCCGAGGAGTCCGCCCATCAAGGAGATAAGCAATCCTTCTTGCAAAAAGATGCTTCGGATGCTGCTGTCTTTGGCGCCCATGCTTTTTAAGATGCTGATGTCTTTTCGTTTTTCCATCACCAACATGGTCAATGAGCTGATCACGGTAAAGGTGAGGAGGAAGAGGATAAACATGAGGATAAGCGCTGTGGCCCATTTCTCGTAGCGAAATACGCGGTAGAGCGCTTCTTGCTGCTGCTCTCGGTTAAGTACTTTATAGCGATCGCCTAGCAGTTGCGCAATTTGACTTTGCACTAGGTCCAGATTGGCACCTTCTTTCAGCTTAATCTCCACCGATGAAACGCCATTTGGGTATTCTAGGAGCTGCTGCGAAAGGCGCAAAGGAACAAGGATATAGGCGTTGTTGATTTCGTCGTCTATGCTGAAGATGCCGCGCGGAAAGACAAAGGCTTGGTTCAGCATTTTCATGGGGTTCATGTTCACGCCACCTCGGCCTTTTCTAGGCACGTAAATACCCAACTTGGTGAAGTCGTTGTAAACCGAAACACCCAAACGGTTGGCTACGCCTAAGCCTAAAACGGCATAATCGCGTTCGTCTTCTTGAAGTACAAGCTCACCTTCATACACCATGCTATCAAGTTTGGTGAGTCCGGGATAGTTCCGGCTAACGCCTTTCATCAAAGCGATGCCTTGTTTGTCGTCGTAGGCTACGGCCACATTTTCCTCGAGAATCATGGCGAGGTCGAGCACCCCTTCCATTCCTTTGATTTCAGCCAACGGCATGGAATCGGCAGAAATGGCTTTGCCTTCCATTAGCTCGATGCGGATATCCGGGTCGAAGGCATTGTAAAGCGATTGCACCAATTGCTCGAATCCGTTGAACACAGAAAGAACGGTAACCAAAGCCATGGCACCAACGGCATACCCTAAAACGGAGATACCCGAGATGATGTTAATCACATTTGGGTTGCTCTTAGAAAAAAGATAACGGGAAGCGATGAACCGGCTTAACCTCATTTATACGCTTTGAGAATGATTCCGGCACCGGTCAAATGGCCCATGTGGGTATCCATAAAATTCAGCACCAAGCATACCGGGAAGATAAGTATAAAATAGACAGGGAAGATCAGCATGAAAACCTTAGAAATGTTAGATAACGTGAATGGTACCTTGATCGAAAGGAACCAAGAAAGCTGTCCTGGAGTACCGTAGGTATAACGTGCCCTTACCTTTTTATAGCCCATCTTCTTCAAGCGGATTTTCAATTCAGACATGTTATAGCCAAAACGCACGAAGTCCATTTTGTCTTTATAGCGAAACTCGCGCATATTGAAACGTGTCTCGCGGTCTGAAGGAACAGACATCAAGAATTTTCCATCCGGACGGAGGCTGTGGTAAAAGTTTTTGAATACGGCTTCATCGTCTTCTACGTATTCCATCACGTCTACACAAAGTACTAGGTCAAAGGCTTCGGCCATCTGAAAATTAAGCACGTCGGCACTTTTGAAGTAGACATTGGTGATTTTCTTATGGCGGTAGAACTCATTGCATTTGCATACCTGATCGGCTTTGATGTCGATGCCCAAGATGCTGTAATGCGGATTGAGTTTATTGAGAAAATAAGAATACTGTCCGAAACCTGAGCCGGCGTCTAGGATATGTGTGGCCTTAGGGTGGTTCTTAGACCAGATGCGAAGCTCGCGGTGCATGTGCCAAGAGCGTAAAAGCACCGCATCCAATAAGCGGTAGAAGAGTCTGCGCAAAAGGGCATTTCTGGAAAAGAGACTGCCCAAAGTTTCCTTGACCGGATCGTAGTACATAGCTTATTCTTCGCCTGGTTCGTCGGAACCCCGTTCGTCGCTCAATTTTTTAAATACCTGTTCCATGTGCATCACATAGTCAAGGCTATCGTCCATGAAAAACTCCAATTCTGGAACCTTTCTCACCTGGTTGCGGACACGCTGGGCCAGTTGATGACGGAGGTCACGGGAATGAAATTGAATTAATTCGAGCAGGGCTTCTTTGTCCTGCGTCTGAAAAAAGCTCAAGTAACAGCGTACATAGCCTAAATCAGGCGATACTTTTACCCCGCTAACCGTGATAAAAGCCCCACCAAATAAGCTTCTTGCATTTTGTTGGAAAATTTCACCCAGATCTTTCTGAAGCTGTCTGGCAAATTTCTCCTGTCTCTTCGAATCCATTTAACATGCAAATATCTACTTCTGCTCAGAATAATCGCTATACAGATTTAGGCAGATGTAAATATTAACGGTTTTTATCCCTTTTTGGTTTGCGTTAAACGTGAAATCAAGGAAAAGAACAACGGAAAAACCAGGCTAAAGAATAAGGCGGGCAATACCGGGTTGATGGGTTCCTTGAACCAGGTTTGAGGAAACAAGGTAAAAGCTGCACAAATCGCTAAAGACAATATCATCTGAATGAAGGTCCAAAGTGCGGGCAGCTTGAATCTACTGAAGCTATACAAGACTGGCGATACCAAACCGGCAACAATAAAAGGAGTAAAATCAAGAAAGATATTGACGGCAGATTTCTCTATATAAAAGAGCAATAACACAAAGGTGAGCAAGCTGCTGAGTAGAAGTCCTAATCGCATACGCGCTTCCGTGCTGCCTTTGAATGGCAGTAAATCCATCGCTATACATTGTGCTTCTAAAAAGATAAAGCTATCGGCAGTTGAAAGGATGGTAGATAGAATCCCTAAGAAGAATAAAATATAAAGTCCTTCAGGCAAGGCAGCCTGACCAAGTTCCAAGTATAAAATGGAGCTATCTGCATTGGGAACTAAAACCAGCGCATACATCGCTAAGCCGGCTGCTAAAAAATCGAAGAGCGTCCAAAAGCCGACAGCGAGTATTATTCCCCGCTTGGCTGTTGCCGGATCTTTGCTCGCATAAATCCGTTGGTGGTAGGATGGGTCTGCCAAGACAATGCTCGCTAAGGCAAACCAAGCCAGAACTTCGGGCCAATGGCTGCTTAGGCTGAATTCCAGGTGTCCGGAAGGCAAGGCATTCAACACCTCGGTACCGTGCTTTTGAAAGAGGTAAAACAGGGCGGCAGCAAAGCCGATGAACATCAACGAAAACTTGATGAGGTCGTTGCGTATGAGTCCTTGAAGTCCACCACGGTAAAGGTAGATGCTGGAGAAAAGAATGATAAAAGGGATGCCCCAAACCAATGGCCATCCTAGGGTGTGTTTAATTACCTGTGCACCCATCAATACATACATGGCGGGCGAAACAAGTAAGATGAGCAGGAGTGCGCCTAGTTTAGCAACCGGTTTCGCGTACGATTGTTCCAATAGCTCTGGAATGGAATTTACTCCGGCAAAGCGCAGTTTTTTAGTGAAGAAAAAGGCTACCAAAAGTCCGAAGCTCGTATAAGGTAAGCTCAAGAACAGCCATGCCGAGATGCCGTATTGCGCATAAATTTCACCTATTCCGTTAATCCAACCATAAGAGGTGGTTACCAAGGTAGCAACAAAAGGTAAAAGACTCAGTTTTCTACCGGCCAGGAGGAAGTCTGCGGCATCGCCTGTTTGTCCTTTCTTTTTAAAGAACAAGGAGAACAACACAACAACGAAGTAAGAAAAGAGGGCCAGCTTCAGCACGGGGCAAATATAGGTGCTTGGTGAATTGTCAGCTTAATTTGACCAAGTCCGGCTTGCAAGTACAGCTTCGCTGAACTTATCTTGCCGCCGATGCTGTTTGCACTGGGAAAAGGAATCTTAGCCGGCATGGCCATGAGTATGATGTTAGGGACGGTTTTTTTCGCCCTGATTCAGAACAGCATTCAGAGTGGTTGGAAAAAAGGTGCGCTCATCGCACTGGGAGTGGTATTGTCAGATACCATCTTTATATCACTCGCCATTTTCGGTGTCAGTTTTATCAGTTTAGAAGAATCGAATATCTGGATTGAAGCGGCAGCAGTCCTGCTTTTATTGGTGTTGGGTATTAACTCACTCATGAACCGCAATCCGCAGATCATCTACCCGGAAACACGCTTTGGCAAAGCCCTGTATTTTGTGAGCAGTGGTTTTTTATTGAATGGCCTTAACCCGGTAAACTTTCTGTTTTGGGCAGGCTGGGCCACGGTAGGTCGCAGCGAATGGGGATACGATACTGCACACTTAATTTACTTTTTCAGTGGTTGTTTGTTCAGCATCTTTTTTAGCGAAGTCTTAATCTCATTCGGCGCGCATAAAATCAAAAGGTTCTTAAACGAAAACATCCTGTTATGGATCAACCGCATCACCGGCTCGGTTTTCATCTTGGCTGCGCTTTACCTCATCGGGCAATGGATTGGCTGGTCTCAGCAGCTGCTCGAATTTTTCAAATGAGTTTCCGGTTGAATTCTACTTCAGGTAGAAATTCCAATAATCAAGTACCAAACTCCAAAAGAAGGTTCTCGAATTAGAATAAATTTGGCTTTTGGAACTTGGAATTTGGAACTTGGAATTTATAGTGCGGGTTGCTGTTACACCTGATTCTATAAATCATAAAAAAACCCTCACGAGGAGGGTTTCTTATCTAGCGATGTAATATCAGTTTCTGCGGGCTTCGTTCATCCACCTGAATGAGGTAGGTGCCATTCGCTAAGAAGCTTAAATCCAGCTCAAGCATTTTCTCAGCCGACTTACTCATGAGTTGTCTTCCCTGCATATCAAATAGTTTGATTTCATGCAAGCCTTCAAAATCAAGTTTGATTTGAACTAAGCCGGTGTTTGGGTTAGGATAAAGACTCATGCCCAAGTTTTCAGGCAAGGTGGTGGAGGTAAAATAATACGGATACAAAGCAGATCTGCTGCTGCAGCCGTTGGCCCCGCGTACTTCCACACTATAGAACCCCGAGAATTCGGGTTTCACAAATTGCAGGGTATCGTTTGGTAGGAATTGTCCGTTGAAGAGCCAGTAGTTTCCTGCAGTTGCGCTCGACTTCAACTGTGAATCGGCTTGCAAGGTTACGAGCGGTACAGTGGGTGCTTCTAGAATCTCAACGCGGATACTGTCTCGGTTGACACAACCATTACCACCTGTTACTTGGCCATAGATATAATGTTCACCTAATGCTGTTTCAGAGGCTTTCCATTTGCCCTGATTCACGCCGCCGCCTGTAAAAGCCATGTTGGCTGAGCCACTTAATGGAAGTGCGGCAGTATCGTTGGAGCAAAACTGTTCAGCGAAGAACTTGTCCATCTTAGCGGCAGGAGAGGCAAGAACCTGAAAGGCTGAAACAGTAAAAAGACTGTCTTCGTTGTAACTGCTTTTCACCCATTGCTGCATGTCGTAGGTTCCGGCAAGCGAAAAATGCACCTCAGTTTGAGCGCCAAATACTTGAATGGTATCAGGCCCGTAAAAGGTCCAGCGTACTTGGTCAGGATTACCGTAACCGTTAAAGTTCAAGGGAATCCCGTTTTCGGTACAGCTTTGTCCGCTAGGCAGCTGGGCTCCAGCCTGAACGCTTGGTTGCAATCCGCTGATGATAAGCGAATAGGCTTGCGATTGGCTAAGGGTTCCTTTATGGCTAACCGTGATGCGGTAATAGCCGGCTTGCGGAGTCTGAATTTTAACTTGTTCTACGTTGTCTAAGTAATTGTCGCCTGTTGTTGCGGCATTTGCCGGATTAGCGGGATCAAGGATCCACGGCTTAAATTCGTTTTGGTCTGCAACGCGAACAATTCTAAGGTCAAGGTCGTTTACTAATTTTGGTGTGGTAAGGTCGAAGCCCAATTGTACACCAACGGCTGCAGGGTCATTCCAAGAGATGGTGGCGTAAAGCGGTGTGCTGCCGTCGTTGTAGACAACCAGCTCATACGTCGACTGGTTCGCTAAACTCAATTCATGGAACTGGTCTGTTGTGCCAATATTACTCATCAACTGAACAGCCTTGGCTGAATTAACAAGGCCCCACCCGAAGCTGTAATCCGGTCCGGGATTGCTTCCGGCTTCATCAGCGGTATGAATGGCCATGCCTTTCAACGTGGCTGCTCTCATGTAAGTTCCAAAGAGTTTCTTGTGGTGTTCTTGCCAGAGCAAGAGCGAGCCCGCTACGTTCGGTGAAGACATGGAAGTGCCGTTATAGGAAGCATAGGCATTGTCGCCACTAGCGATGGAAGAATTGACGCCAACGCCATTGCCTACCACGTCCGGTTTGATTCTACCGTCGTCTGTTGGTCCCCAGCCACTGAATCCGCTCATCACTACGTCGCTGGGTTTTGTATACCCGGTGGTAATTGCGTTTACCGCACCAACGGTTAGTACGTTTTTACTTACACCTGCGCCGGCAATGCAATCGTAAGGGCCGGTAGCCGGTCTTGGTGTTGATGATTGCACAAAGCCTTGGTTTCGGTCGTAGAGCCAATAGGTGGTTTCTGTAGCAGGTAGTTTTTTACCTCTGTCGTTACCCGCCGATTTTACGATGAGGTAATACGGGTTATCATTTGCTATCTCATCCCAGTCGCGGGCTTGGTTATCGTAGTTGCCGTACTTGTAATCTTCAGTAGCACTGATATTGGTATCGCCGTACCATTCCCAGCGCGATTTATCGGTATTGTTATACCAGCCGGCGATATAGCCGTAAGAGTGGTTAGATACCAACATACCATTGGCAGCAGCTTGGTTCATCTCTGCTTCATCCAGGTTCCAATCGTATGCGCGCACTTGTGTTTTGTACGACATCCCTTTAGCTGTAGCTTTTACACCGCTGGCTGCCAGTGTTCCGGAAACGTGCGTGGCATGATTAGACAAGGTTGTTGCTCCGTCCATTTGCTGCACACGGTTAACCAATTCCACATGGGTATTGCGCACTTTACCACCGTCCCAAACACCAATAAACATGCTATCGCCGCTAAGGTTAAGTCCGAGTCCGCCATTGAGCCATAGCTTATTGGTCGAAATGGTTTTCGCAGCGTCGAGGTTGTCTACCGTATAATAGATAGGTTGCCCTAAGGTATTGAAGTATTGGAATTCGGCAAACTGACCGTTTTGGTTCATCATCATGGGTAAGCCCATGCGCAGCGCTAGTGCGCGGTCGGCCGTTCTTTGGCTGGAATCTTCTTGAAATAAGGATTGAGTGTTCGCATGAAAATAAACTGAATCTGTTATCCTTAACCCTCCACGCCTTATTTCTGGAGATTGGGCGTATAGGTTTGCTGTGAGACAGCTAAGTGCTGTGATGAGTAAAATTCTTTTCATCGATTAATGTTCTTCTGAGGGTTGGTCTTCATGAACGGGTGGAAACTGCTCTAGTTTTCCATCGTAACTGAGGTTGAAGCAATAAACTTTAGAACCACATTTTAAGCTAATTGAGCTTTTCATGGAAAGGGTCTGTTTAACGTCGTCTTTCGTTTCTTTCACTTTCCAGTTTTCTCGTTCAAAGTGAAGGCAATCGAGAGGCTTCTCCGGATGTACCAGGTGTGCATCCAATTCCATTCCTCCATTCATTACCATTACTTCCAGTAAATAACCTGCTAGGCTGCCGGTGCTAATAGCATAACCGTACATCGATTGGTCTCCCATCGCTTGCACATGTTTAGCATCTTTGGTTTCGAATGTATAGGATTCGCATTTATTCTTGCCTGCAGAACAGGACACAAGGACCAGTGCTGCGAGCAGATAGAAGTAAGTTTTTACCATATTTCGAAAATAGGCATATAGCCAGGATAACGGCAAAGTAATTTTTGTCGAATTAAATAAGGTAGTTCAGACAACGTTTTGCATTTTTGGCGGAACTACTAATTGAAACCAAATCCGAATTAAGAAACCCACAAAGGCCATTTTAAATAGCCGATACATGTTTCTTAAATTTGTAAAACCATGAAAACCAATACCAAGCTGCTGAAGTTTATTCAGAGAAGCATCCTAATTCTTGTTGGATGTTTATTGGTACAATCTGTATATGCTCAAAAGAAATTAGCCTGGAGCCGCATCGACGGTGAAGGAGGCCATGGGTGGAACTCGTCTTCTTGGAACGGGGGAACGCAAGACATGGTAGCTGATGAATACGGCAACTTGTATTCTGCAGGCATGATTGGCGGAGGATCTTGGGGATCAGGTACTTTAGATTTTGGTAATAATGTAACGGCAACAGCTCAACAGGGCGGATGGTCAGTTCCTTATGTTGTGAAATACAACAGAAAAGGAGAGGCGCAATGGGCAACCACCATTGAAATTCCTACAGGCTCCTATTTATTTATCACTTCCTTAGCTGCAGATACAGCGGGTAACGTTTATATCATTGGCTCCACTTATACGTATAATACTATCAACTCGATTGCAGGTTTTGCAGTCGCTCCATTAGGAAAATCAGATGTGTGGATCGTGAAGTTAGATGCCGTAGGCATACCGCAGTGGGCCCAGCTGGTTGGTGGGTCTGGCGATGATTACCCTACCGGCATCACGGTTTCTGCACAAGGTGAAATTTATTGTACGGGACTGTACCAAACGTATTTTCAGTTTGGCACTTCCGGTATTTCAGGAAGCTCCAACGGTTGGAGTGTCTTTTTATTGAAGTTAAGATCAGATGGAACGGCGAATTATGCCCGAAGGATTGCCACGGCAGACGGACAAAATGCGTGGTGGAGTGCCGGTGGTGACGTCGTGGTGGATCGAACGGGGAATGTCTTTGTTTCAGGGTCCTTTACCGGTGTGGTAAGGATGGGAGCAACAACAGTAACCGCCGGTTCAAGTTTTACGGAGCAAAATGGTTTTGTCATGAAAGTGCTTCCTGCCAATGGAACCACCATTTGGGGAAGACAAATGGGCTTTAGCGCATCGGCCTTGGACGTTGATGATCTTGGTCGAATATACGTAGCTGGAAAATCTAAACCCGGTTGCGATACCTTTGTGAATACAGTTTTACCGGGTGCTACACCGGGTTATGGGGAAGATGATTTATACATCTCTCGGCTGGATCAGAATGGTAATTTGGATTGGGTAGAACGGGTGGGTGACCGCTCCTTAAGCTTCAGTAATTGTGTCAATCCTTGGACGTGTCAACGTATCAATATTTCTTCTTTGGAAGTAGATTTTGAAGGAAAAGTACTGATATCAGGAGCCATCGATAGAACTACCGATTCAGCCAGTGTATGTGATATCTATGTTCCGCCATTTTCCACCAATTCTACTTGGTGGAACTACAATACAGATGCTTTCTTATTGAAGTTGACGCCGGCCGGCGATTGCGACTGGCATGCGAGATCAGGGGTTAGAACCGATACGGCCATTACCACTTGGACTTGGGAAAAGAGTAATTCATCCGGCGTATGTACGGATAATGCCGGAGCAATATTTTGGAAAACAACCCGCGCTTGGGGCTGGAATATCAACAACGACTCACTTAAGTTTTATTGGGACAACGATACCATTGCTTCCAAGGCTCACTTGATTGACAGAGGTGCAGTGCCGGCCATCTGGGCGATTCGTGAAAACATGATTGAGGTGGATTCGTTTTCACCGAGGTATGCTTGTCCGGGCGATTCCATCACAGTATGGTATTCAAAATACAACCCATTCAATTTGGGAAATAAATTTACTGCTCGCATTTCCAACTCAACAGGTAACTTCTTTGATGCCTTGGAACTTGGAACCGTGACCGATACTGGCTCAGGATTTATCAAAGGCATTATTCCGCTGCAGCTTGACCGAGGTGCAGGGTATAAAATCAGGGTAGACGGTTCTGCTCCCGGGGTGAGGGGTTATCCTTCATTCACCAACCTAGAGCTCAAAGGAAAACCGGCAACCGATGCAGGTCCGGATTTTGAAATTTGCTTTGGCGATACGGTAGTATTAAACCCGGGCGGCGGTGGCTATAACTTCGCTTGGTTCAGTGATCCTACCTTAAACGATACTTCCTTATACCAGCCAATGGTTTATCCATTGGATTCACATTACTATGTGTTGCGTAGCGAAGACTCAGTTACCAATTGCTATAACCTGGATACGGTTGATGCATTGTTGGTACCTAACCCAAGATTATTACCAAGAACAGATTCAACTATCTGCCAAGGAGAATCGCTTTGGTTGTATGCCAGAGGGCAACACGGACGAAGCAGTCAATACGCCTACCAATGGTTGGCAGCGATAGATAAATCGGTATTGGGCTACAAAGACAGTTTATTTGTAAACCCAAGAAAGACAACGGATTACCTAGTGGTTTTATACGATAGTTGTTCCATCATCCGAGACACCGCAACGATACGCATAACCGTACGTGATCATTTGAAGGCGAACCCTAGGTCAGACACCCTTTTGTGCAATGGCGAACCGGTAAACGTATATGCAAAAACCACCGGAGGCTGGCCAGCCGGTTACCAGTATGCATGGTATATTCAAGACACGGTATTGCTTTCGAGCGATAGCGCTTGGACCTGGTTAAATGTAGATTCAACGGCACAATTGAAATTGGTGGTTAGCGATGGCTGCTCGGATGAAGGCGACTCAGCAAACTTTAAAGCATTTAGAAGAGGACATTTGAACGTGATTCCACGCAGCGATACCACGATATGTATTGGCGAGTCCATCGCTCTTCGAGCAAGTGGATTAGGCGGAAACAAGGCAACTTATTCATTTGTTTGGGATCAAGGAGCAGGCACAGGAGACTCTGTTATAGTCTCTCCAACTTCAACCACAACCTATAGGGTAATTCTAACGGATAATTGCTCCAATATTCCGGATACCGGATTCTTAACCATCAACGTTAGACAACCTATTTCTGTTATCGTTAGATCGGATAGTACGATTTGCCAAGGGGAAACAATACAGCTTTACGTAGATGGAACCGGTGGCGATTCAGCGCACTACAGCTTCCTGTGGGATGGCATAGGCTATGGGAATAATATCACGGTAAACCCGCTCGTAACAACCAATTACAAAGTCACCTTAACAGACAATTGCACTCATCAAGTAAGTCAAGATGATGTTACCATTACTGTGAGAGCACCGTTAACTTTAACGCATACACCCGACACGCTTTTATGCCGTGAAGCAGGAGCGAATTTGCATGCATGGGGAAGTGGTGGCAACCAGGCAGGCTACCAATTTACCTGGTCAGATGGCGGGCCGATAGATCAAGTTTCCGGCCCGAATACACCTTTTTATATCAACCCAAATGTCAATACAACTGTAAAAGTTAAGCTTACCGACAATTGCACTATTGGAGCGGATTCTGCTTTGATTCGGGTTACCTTGAGGGCTCCATTGGCGGCAAAAATTAACGTGGTAGATACCTTAATCTGCCATGGTGCAGAACTGAACTTGAGCGTAACTCCTTCGGGAGGCTTAGTAGGTTCCTATTTATTTGAGTGGGTAGGAAAAGGCTTTGGCCCTAACTTAGCGTTTAACCCGAAATTGGATGAAGCCTTATTGCTCATTACCAAAGATGGTTGCAGTCCAGACGATTCAACCTTTGTTAATGTTCGGGTACGTCCGGCTTTGAAGGTAATCGCTACTCAAGATACTTTAATATGTCCTGAGGTGCCTACCATGCTTACATCAAGCGGCTCGGGAGGCACAGGTAAAAATTACAGGTATACCTGGCTGCCGGCCAATACAGCGGGAAGCAATTTATTGGTTAGACCGGCTAATCCTACAAGTTATATCATCAAGTTGGAAGACCTGTGCTCTGAACCGGCTTACGATACCGTAAACCTTACCATGGCTCCTATGCCTACCACCAGTTTCAATACCAATACAGTAGAAGGGTGTCAGCCTCTGGAAGTAGACTTTGACGCTTTGTATACCACAAGCGGTGGAAACTGGTTATGGAAATTTGGTGATGGACGAACAACCAATGGTAACCAAGCTATGGTTACACATACCTATGTTGACCATGGCACGCACTCTTCCAAACTCTTTGTAACATCAGACTACGGTTGTGTGGATAGCTCCTATGAAATTGACATTTTGGTACATCCAAAGCCAATTGCTCAATTTACCACAGACCCGCTCAAAACCGACATTACCAATCCGGTGGTTAAGTTTATAAACCAGTCGCAATTTGCGGTGAGCTACAAATGGGACTTTGGCGATGGACAAGGAATTTCAGAACAAATATCTCCTACCTATACTTATTCTGATACCGGCTTATACCCGGTTAGGTTAGAGGTGTATTCAGACCAGAATTGCAGTGATGTTTTGGTGAAGGACTACCGTATCAACGAAATTTATTCTTGCTTTATCCCGAACTCTTTCACGCCAAATGGCGATAACCGCAACGATGTATTTGGGGTTACCGGAACGGGGATAGAACAAATGCATTTCGCTATCTACGACAGATGGGGAGCACTTGTTTACGAATCAAATCAATTGGATGCCGGCTGGAATGGCCGCTGGAACAATACCGGAGAGTTGCTTCCTATCGGTACCTACGTGTACAAAGTGAATCTTTTGCTTTACGAAGGCGGACGTAAGAATTTGGAAGGCACTGTTTTACTGTACCGTTAGTCTTTGAATTTATTCTATGCGCTGAGCAACGAGACTCTGCCGAAGGGGGTCATCTCACTGTATGATCCTTGCCAGAGGTTTCTTCATTTTCTTGGGACTGTTCATTTTCTTAGTTTCCAAGGGGCAGAATGCTGCGCCTAACTTCGGTACTTTCCCCAAAAGCAAAACGGTATTCGTAAGGGTACAGGCTTGTGTTAGCCTAAGTACGCAAGACTCAGATGAGACAGATACTGTGCGCCTAAGCGTGGTAAGTAGCTCAGTGGCCGGTCAATGGGCTACCAATTCCGGTTCTGTAAAGCTAGCAAGTGGAGAACTTTGCGTCACACCCACCGATCAGGATGCCGGGGCCACTTGGTCTTTTGTTTTTATGGCGCACGATGGTAAAGATTCCACTTTAGACACCTTTTATGTTCACGTCATAGGCTTACCGGCCCGCCATGCTTTTAGACAAGAAGAATTGGGCTGCGGGAAATGGAGTTTTCAAGCCGAAGCGAATGTATGGGCGACAGAAGCAAACATCGTAATACGAGATGTGAATTCAACCGGAGTTTACGCGAAAGCATTCGCTAATGTGGAAGGACTCATTGGTGATACTGTTCAACTCGCTGCCGGCGCCTATACATTGTATACTGATTTCCGGGATACTAAAGGGAACCTCAGGTATTATGTAGATAGTATTTATGTGAGTCAAGGTATTGAGGTAAGAATTGAGGGAATGAACAGCCTTAGCCGAGGTGAAACAGTTTACTTGAAAGGGAAAGTGCTCGCAGGTGAAACGCCGTTCAAGACCTATTGGGTGGTAGAACGAAATGGCATTGCTCAAACCATGGCAGAAGACACCAATTACTACGCTCAGCCACAGTATGAAACAACAACATACCGTTACATCGCTCAAGGAAAAGATTTGTGCTTATACGAAGACAGTAAAACGGTTGAATCCATCGACGCCACGGGAATCAATTCTCCGCTCAATGCATCGTTAAAATTTTACCCGAATCCGGCTCGTGATAAGATAAGGATTGAAACAGCAGTTGAGTCTGGTGTTCTATCGCTATACGATGCGAAAGGCAAACAGGTTCAAATGCATCGCTATGCAAATCAATTGGTGCCTGAAATGAATTTAACCAATCTCCCTGCAGGCATCTATTTCGTGAGATTACAAGATCTTTCAGGACAGACTTGGACTGCCAAGCTGATCAAAGAATAGTATAGAGCACCGGCTTGCTCGGCACCGCATCGCTCTCCATTCCGGAAACCATCAGATTCAATAAATACGTACCGTCTTCCACCTGATCCGGAATATAGATAAACTCGGTGATGGTGGCATCTAAGCGAGGTGCAGCAGGGTAGTTCCAGTAGTTTTTGTGGGCAGCTAAAAGTCCGCCGTCTTCCTCCCGATCTACGCTAGGCTGATCAATTAAGAGGTGTTTCACGCCCAATTCGCGAATTTTTAAAGCTGTATCCGGATGCAAGTAAATGGGATTGGAGCCGGAATAGTGAGCGGTGAGTTTGCTACTCGCATTTGGCAATGTGCGGATGGCCAAAGCCGGTGTTTCAAGGCTATTTGGAATCTGATCCGGCATAATCAAACGATCGCCATCGGCCTGTTCAATCGGGTTAATGCTCAGTACCTGACAAAGAAAGAAATACTGGTGAAGGCTATTCGGTAGGTAATGTGCTTCCTTGCTCACATGGCCTACGCATTCGGTATGGGTGCCATTGCCGTGGGCATTAAAAAGAATGTTTTCACAATTGCAGGCACCTCCGCCATTCACCGAGCCAATAAAGGAACCGGCTGCAAAGGGCTTCATTTCGGCATGTGGAATATAAAAGGCTTCTACTGAATCCGTTCCCCGGCGTACCGGAATGGAGATATCATGGCCTCCACTTAAATCGACCTTCAGCTTTTTACCGGCTACGTTTAGTTCTGCAATCATGAGCAGGCAAATTAAGGAAAAGGCCAGATTTTTAAGGTATTTTCGCACAGGTATGAGTTATCAGCTCAAGCTCATTTGGAAAATCGTCTTATTGCTCTTCGCTGTAAATATTGCGGTGATGTCGCTTTTGTATACCAACCAATTGGTGCGCAAACTGGCTTGGGAAGAGCAGAAAAAAGTAAATCAGTGGACGCAGGCGATGGAGCTTGTATCCAGTGCAGACCCGGAAGAAGACGTGGGTTTTCACCTTGATATCATCAAAGACAACGAAACCATTCCCATTATCCTAACCGATGAGCAGGGCAATATCATAAGTGCGTCTAACCTAGACACTGCCAAGATGGCCAATGATCCGGATTACCTGAAGGAAGAATTGCTTGCGATGAAAAAGGCCAATGAGCCTATTGTGATTGAGTACCTGGAGGGAAGCAAAAACTTTGTTTACTACAATAACTCCACTTTGCTGAGTCAGCTGAAGTACTATCCATACTACCAGATCATCATCATCAGCTTGTTTTTGCTCGTTTCTTATTTGGCCTTCAACGCATCACGGAGGTCGGAGCAAGACCGGGTATGGGTGGGACTCGCTAAAGAAACAGCCCACCAGTTGGGAACGCCAATCTCTTCTCTTATCGCTTGGATAGACATCTTCAGAACCATGGAAGAACCGCCAACCGAGGAAATGTTAGATGAGATGCAGAAAGACATCCAACGCCTACAATTGGTAACCGAGCGATTTAGTAAAATTGGCTCTAGCCCGGTATTGGAAGACAAAGACATCAATGAGTTGGTGGAGAAATCGGTCTCTTACATGAGTACCCGAGCTTCCCATAAAATACATTTTGAGGTGGTAGCGGATGAGCTTCACAGCTGCTTTGCCATGGTCAATGTTCAACTGTTTGATTGGGTATTGGAGAACCTCACTAAAAATGCGATTGATGCCATGGAAGGGCAGGGGAATATTACCATTCACTTGACTGAAAACAAGCAATGGGTAATGTTAGACATTAGCGATACAGGAAAAGGCATTACCGGTACCAATTTCCAGAATGTGTTTAAACCGGGTTATACCACCAAAAAACGAGGTTGGGGATTGGGTTTGTCGCTAGCTAAACGCATTATTGAAGAGTACCACCGAGGAAAAATCTTTGTGAAAGACTCCACTCCGGGAAAAGGAACCACTTTCCGCATTGAATTGCGAAAACGTAAATTGAAAATCTAATGAAGATGAAACGTATACTTAGCCTTGTTCTGCTCCTAGCGGGACTGGAATACGCCAGCGCCCAGGTAGCTCAAGATCCACCACCGCCTCCTCCGCCACCACCTGTTCAGATGGACACAACTCACGTTAGTCCGGTGGAGCAAAAGGATACTTCAGATCCGGTATACAACATTGTCGAGGTCATGCCCGAATTTCCGGGAGGCCTGGATTCATTATTCAAATTCATTTCTCACCATATTCGGTACCCGAGACAAGCCCGAAGAAAAGGCATTGAGGGAAAGGTGATAATACAGTTTGTTATCACAGAAACAGGTGAGGTAAGCGAAGCAAAAGTGGTCAATTCGGTGGGCTATGGATGCGATGAAGAGGCATTACGTGTAATCAATATGTTGCCAAAATGGACCCCAGGTAAACAAAGGGGAAAAGCGGTGAAAGTGAGGTTTAATTTACCAATCCGATTTAAACTGGGATGATGAAGGTATTCTTAACATTTATGTTCTTTTGTCTGGTAGGCATGGCAAATGCCCAACAAGATACCAGTAGCAGCTCACAGAAAGAAGTGCCAGCGCAGCGTCTTTCTGATTCCCTAATTCAGGTTTTTGACACAGCCGACATCATGCCGCAGTTTCCGGGCGGGCAGGATTCGATGTTTAAGTTTATCTTCAGCCGGGTTGAGTACCCAATGAAGGCTAAAGAAGACGGCATTAGTGGAAGAGTGCTCGCTGAATTTGTTGTTTCAGAAACAGGCCAATTGGAAAACATCCGAATAGTGAAAAGTGTGAGTCCGGAATGCGATGCCGAAGTGATCAGGATAATTAAACTCATGCCGAATTGGATTCCGGGTAAAATTGAAGACAAACCGGTGAGCGTAAAAGTGAGTTTTCCATTTCGATTTTCATTAGACTAACATGCCCAGAATATTAGCATTTGATTACGGAGGCAAACGCACAGGCCTCGCGGTTACAGACCCGATGAAGATCATCGCTACGGCCTTGCAAACCGTAGATACCGATAAATTGCTCGACTTCGTAATTGCCTACTGTAAAAAAGAGGAGGTAGAAGCCTTTGTGCTTGGACAGCCTTTTAGGTTGGATGGCAGGCCTTCAGACATTGAAGCGGAAATCTTGAAATTCATCGAAAAACTGAAAGTGGAATTCCCTCAAATGCCCATACACAGAGTGGATGAGACCTTTACCAGTAAGATTGGAATGCAAACCTTAATTGCCTCCGGTGTAAAGAAAAAAGACCGAAAGGATAAGCGCTTATTGGATTCCGTTAGCGCTACCTTAATTTTGCAGGACTTTTTACAACAATCATGATTTTACCGATATACGCTTATGGTGATCCGGTTCTTCGCATGGAATGCGAAGAGATTGATGCCAATTACCCGAATTTAAAAGAGTTGCTAGATAACATGTACGAAACGATGTACGCTAGCCATGGCGTGGGTTTAGCTGCCCCGCAGATTGGTTTGCCTATTCGTTTGTTCGTGATGGATGCGAGTCCTTTTGCCGATGAAGACCCGGCCTTGGAGAATTTCAAGCGCACCTTCATCAATGCCTATATCGTAGAAGAAGAAGGAACACCTTGGGATTTTGAAGAAGGATGTTTGAGCATCCCGGGCATTCGCGAGAATGTGAGTCGCCAGCCTACCATCACGGTGGAGTACATGGATGAAAACTTCGAACTAAAAGAAGAAACCTTCACAGGTATGGTGGCTCGTGTGATTCAGCATGAACACGACCATACCGATGGTGTGATGTTCGTAGATCACGTGAAGCCATTGAAACGCCGCCTGATTCAGAACAAACTGAAAGAAATTACGAAAGGCCGTGTAGACGTAGACTACCGTATGAGATTCCCGAAGAAGTAAGGGTTACCTGTAGTACGTTAACTGTTTGATGTAGCCGGTTGGGAGTGAGGATCAACAAAGTGGTTTCGACAGATTTCACTTAACCTCAACCTTAACCTCTTCCTCAAACTTATTCCTCATTCCTAAATCTCTTTCCTCACCCTCAGTCTATTAATTTCCCAACACTTTCCCATTTGTCGCTAAAAATCTTATTTTGCGGAACTTTTGCGAAAAGTGATTTATGGCAGTAATTGAAAAAATCAGACAACGGTCAGGACTAGTAATCGTTGTAATTGGGGTAGCATTGGCATCTTTCCTTTTGTCAGATGCCTTGAGTAATAAAGGCTTCAATTCTCAAGACACCACTGTTGGTGTTATTGATGGAGAGAAGGTAGAGTATGCAGATTTCCAGAATCGGGTTGAACGGTTGACCAAAGCATTAGAAGAACGTGGTCAGCAGGTTGACGACGTAACCGCGGGTATGATCCGTGATCAAATCTGGAATGAATATTTCCAAGAGCGTGTTATCGATAAAGAATACGATGAATTGGGAATTACAGTTACTCCTGATGAATTGTACAATACCATCACCAATCCGGTTGATTTCCCTCAAATCAGAGATGCGCAAGCATTCCAGAATCCAACTACCGGACAATTCGACCGCAGCATATTTGAAAACGCTTACAATACCTGGAGAACAGGTACAGATGAGGCAAATGTGATGCAGTGGAAACAGTGGGTGGAATTTGAACAACAAAACATCATCCCTCAATTGATTCAGAAAAAGTACAATGCCTTAGTTAGCAAAGGCATTTACAGAACAGCTGTAGAGATTGAAGATGAGTTCTTTGGCAACTTTGTAAACTTCGAAGCTAAAGTTGTTGGCTTTAACTTTAACTCTGTTGCAGATAGCTCAGTTGATGTAACCGTTGAAGAAATGGAAGCCTACCTCAAAGCGCATCCGGAGGATTACAAACAAGAAGCTTCTCGCAAAATTGAATACGTTGTTTTTGACGTTCTTCCAAGCTCAAAAGACACTGCTGAAGTGATCAAGTGGGCCAATAAAGCAGCAGTAGATTTTGAGAAAACCAATAACGATACACTCTTTGTAGAAATCAACGGCGACGGGAACTTCTTTGATACCAGCTTTAAAAGCAGAGGTACTTTCCCTGAATCAGTAGATGCTGCAATCTTCAGTGCAGAAGCAGGCTCAGTAGTTGGTCCACATTACGAAAACGGAACGTATTCAGTTTACAAGGTCTTAGGCTTTAACGAAGACACGGTTCCTTATATCAAAGCATCACAAATCTTGGTTAAGCCAAGAGGTATCAATAAAGAAGATTCACTTGCCGCAGTTTCTCGCGCATCAGCTATCATGGCTGCAGCGAAAGCCGGTAATTTCGAAGATATCGCCCGCGATTCATCCCAAGATTTCCGCACAAGATCTCAAGGTGGTGACCTAGGATGGATGAAAAAAGGTGGCGGATCGCTTCCTGAAGTAGTGGAAAGAACCCTTTATGCAAGCAGCGAAGGTTCTATCTTTATGGTGAGAAGTAGTTTAGGTGTTCACATTGTAAAAGTAACCGGTGGTAAGACTACTAAAACAGCCAACGTACAAACCGTTAGCCGTCGCGTAGAATACAGTGGCGAATCAGATGGTGAAGTTTACAACCAAGCTTACGACTTCGCTTCAAAAAGCCGTACTGCCGATGAATACAGCAGCAATGCAGAAGCAAAAGGTTTAATCAAACGTATCTCTCCAGATTTGAAAGAAGGCGAAACTTCTTTGCCAAGCTTAGACGGTGCTAGAGAGGTAATTCGTTGGGCATACGCAGATGAGCGTGCTATCGGTGATGTATCTGAAGTATTCAATACAAACGACAAATACATCGTAGCTCACCTTGTTTCAATCAAAGAAAAAGGAACAGCTAAATTGGATGATGTACGTGATCAAGTAGAGAACGATACTCGCCTAGAGAAGAAAACAGCAATGTTAAAAGAGCGTATCAAGAAAGCGATGGAAGGTAAAGAAACCATCGAACAGATTGCGCTTGAGTTAGGTGCTATCGTGAATAACGCGCCAAATACACAGTTTGCAAATACCAACTTGCCATTTATCGGTAACGACCCTTCATTGGTAGGTGCAATATGCGGTTCGGAAGAAGGTAAATTCAGTACCCCAATTCGTTCAGACAACGGTGTATATACTTTTGTAGTAGTGTCGAAAAACGCAAATCCTTACCCAACTGAATTGGGTGGTGAGCGTATGAGACTTGCACAAACAGACGCAGAACAAGCTTCAGGTAGAGCATTCCAAGCCCTACAGAAGGCAGCTGACGTAGAAGACTTCCGTTACAAATTCTTCTAGTGTAAAGCGATAAGAAACTAAGCCGGCCTAGTGCCGGCTTTTTTTATGCACTTTTGTGTCATGTTGCATTGGAAGATAAAAGGTTCCGGTAAAGAGGTTTTGGTATTGCTCCACGGCTTTTGTGAAGACCACCGAGTATGGTATAGCTTGAGTGACGAACTGCAGGGTTTTACACTGGTGCAAATAGATCTGCCGGGCTTTGGCGAATCTCCTGTCATGGAAGCAGACTTATCCATTTGGGCCAAAGAGGTAGATGCCGTATTCAAGGCTGAAGGAATTGAGCAGTTCCACCTGATAGGACATTCCATGGGAGGTTATGTGGCGTTAGCTTATGCAGAAGCTTTTCCGAACCAGTTGAAGAGTCTTTGCTTATTCCATTCAACAGCCTATGCAGATACGGCAGAAAAGGTTGAAGCGAGAAAGAAGCAGGTAGATTTCATTCAACGCAACGGAGTAAGCCCTTATGTGCAGCAATTGATTCCCGGATTGTTTGCTAGCGATGCAAACCGAACACTACTCGAACAGCAATTGGCACAAGCCAAAGAACAAAGTGTTGTAGGTCTTTGTGCGGCTTTGGAAGCGATGTGGGCTAGACCTGACCGAACAGCTGTATTATTGGAAGCAATATACCCTGTGCTTCTGATTTCAGGTAGCGAAGACACCATACTTTCGCTAGAGGCTCAAAGTGAATTGGCAGCCATGCCTAAACAATGCAGCTGGACTGTCTTAAAACACAGCGGACACATGGGTATGCTGGAAGAGCCAAAACTAGCGGCTCAAGTAATAAAAGAATTTTTAGCAAGATTGGCTTAGCGAGGCGCTTGCACCCGGCGCCATTTCTCGAGCACTGCTTGAAAATCGGCGGGTAATTCAGATTCAAAATGCATCGCTTCCCCGCTGCTTGGGTGAATAAATCCAAGCGATTTTGCATGCAAAGCCTGCCTTGGCATTAGCTCGAAACAGTTTTGAATGAATTGTTTGAACTTGGCTTGGTTTACACCTTTCAAAACATCGTCGCCCCCGTAGGTACTGTCATTGAACAAAGGATGTCCGATATAGCGCATATGTGCCCGGATTTGATGCGTACGACCGGTTTCCAAGCGGCATTCAACCAACGTAACATACTGGAATCGCTCCAATACCTTCCAATGTGTGATAGCGGGTTTGCCTTTGCTCTCATCTTCAAAAACGGTCATCTGTAACCTGTTTTTCGGATTTCGATCCAGGTTGCCCGTGATGGTGCCTTCGTCTTCTTGGAAATCGCCCCAAACCAATGCATGGTAACGGCGTTCAATGCTGTGGTCAAAAAACTGCTTGGCCAGACGTGTCATCGCTAACTCATTTTTACTGATAACAAGCAAACCGCTGGTGTCTTTATCGATGCGGTGTACCAAGCCGGGTCTGCTTTCACCGTTTCGTCCGGTAGGCAGGTTGTCGAAATGGTAAACCAGGGCATTCACCAAGGTGCCCGAATAGTTATTAAATCCGGGATGCACCACCATGCCGGCCTCCTTGTTAACGATGAGTAGATCATCGTCTTCGTACATAATCTGAAGGGGAATATTTTCCGGGTAAACGGTCGTATCACGCGGTGGGTTAGGCAAAACCACACTGATAACATCCAAGGGCTTAACCTTGTAATTGGATTTTACAGGTTTGCCGTTTACCAAGATGCAAGAGGCCTCCGCTGCAGCTTGAATTTTAGTTCGGCTGGCATTTTCAATGCGGTGCATCAAGAACTTATCGATGCGCAAAAGGCTCTGGCCGGGATCAACTTCAATCCGGTAATGTTCAAATAATTCTTGGTCTTGTCCTTCTTCCAGCGTGGAATCGTCTTGCATGGCGCAAAGTAAGGGAATTTTAAACTGGTTTAGTTGTGGCGTAGTGGAGTTGCCTTAAATGAAAAAATCCGGCGTAGGCCGGATCTCTTCTGTTGTTTTGGTTTGGTTTGTTTGACAGTATACTAAAGGTAGATATCTTTACATCTAAGTTACAAAAACTTTCGAATTGATTCACAAGATTTTTTTATCGATTTCATTTTTGCTCGTTTCGTTGCTGGCTCATGCTCAGTGGCGTACCGGATTTATTAACGATAGTCTTAAGTCGCCAAACGAGCTGAGCATTGCTGTTAATCCAATAAACTCAAACAATTGGGTAGTAGGCGCGAACATCAATCAGCTTTATATAACCTTTGATGCGGGCATGACTTGGCAAGAGATGGAACAACAAAGTAGCTTAGGGCCATACGGTGATCCAGTGCTACATGCTGATTCCAACGGCTATTTCTACCACGCGCACCTTTCCAAAACGCCGGATAAACCAAGGCCTGATTACCTCGATAGAATGATTGTACAACGTTCTACTGATGGAGGAAAAACATGGAATGATGGAGTAGGCGTGGGTTTTAATAGAGGGAAGGTTCAAGACAAAGAATGGCTCAGCATGGATGAGTTTCCGGGAAGTAAGTACCGGGGAAGTTTGTACATGAGCTGGACAGAGTTTGACGTTTACGGAAGCGAAAATCCGGAACATCGCTCTAGAATTCGATTTGCTGCTTCTCGTGATACCGGACTTCATTTTCTAGAACCGGTAGTGGTTTCTGATGGAACCGGAGATTGCCAAGACGGTGATAATACCTTAGAAGGAGCAACTACAGCAGTGGGCCCGAATGGTGACGTATACATTTGCTGGGCGGGAAACGGAAAAATCTATTTCGACAAGTCGGAAGATGGGGGCAAGAGCTTTGGCAAAGATCAAGTGATTGGGCAACAGGCTGCCGGCTGGACCTATCCGGTGCCGGGCATCTACCGAAGCAATGCCATGCCTTTCATTCAATGCAATCCCCAAAGCGGAGATTTGTATGTGGTTTATACAGACAGCATACCAGGGCGCCATCAACTGAATTTGCTCTTTTCTCAAGACGGTGGTAAAACATGGAAGAAACGCGGCATCGCTCAATCCGGAGGGCCGCATATTTTCTTTCCGAATATGCAAATCCACCCTGGTACGGGCGATTTATCAATTTGTTATTACCAAAATACAGAAGCACAAGATTCAATCACAATCAAGGTAATTCAACTCTCGGCTAAAGATTTAGCGGCAGAGTCTTGGCCAATTGAAGCTCGAGAAATTGGACCTCGTTTCCCGGTGCCGGGAGCGAAGTTATTCTTTGGGGATTACATTGATATAGCCGCCTATAAAGAAGGTTTTGTGGTGGTATGGACGAGTTTTGAAGACTGGCAATTGCGAGCTCGGTATGCTGTTCTGGAGTAGTGATTAATCGATTTTCCGGCAATATTCCCGAAAGCGCTTAAATTTGAGCCGATGAAAATGCTTGAAAACAAAGTTGCCCTTATCACAGGGGCCAGTCGCGGAATCGGCAGAGGCATTGCCGAACGTTTCGCCCAAGAGGGAGCCAACATTGCTTTTTCTTTCGCTTCTTCAGAAGAGAAGGCCCGTGCTTTGGAAGCTGAATTGTCTTCCAAATATGGGGTAAAGGTGAAAGGTTATAAGTCGAATGCATCCAGCTTTGCTGAATCTGAAGCACTGGTTAATGCAGTGATGGAAGAATTTGGCCAATTGGATGTGCTCATTAACAACGCCGGTATCACGCGCGATACTTTGTTGATGCGCATGACCGAGGAGCAATGGGACGAGGTAATTGATACCAACCTGAAATCGGCTTTCAACTTGACCAAAGCATCGCTCAAACCTTTCTTGAAACAAAAGTTTGGTTCAATCATCAACATGACTTCTGTAGTGGGAATTATGGGTAATGCCGGGCAAGCAAACTACGCAGCTTCCAAGGCAGGCATGATTGGCTTTACCAAATCAGTAGCGAAAGAATTAGGCTCTAGAAACATCCGTTGCAATGCAGTTGCTCCGGGATTTATCGAAACCGAAATGACGGCTGCTTTAGATGAAGCCACCTTAAAAGGTTGGAGAGATTCAATTCCGTTGAAACGCGGAGGAACTCCGGAAGACGTAGCCAATGCATGTTTGTTCTTGGCGTCTGACCTTTCTACCTACGTTACAGGTCAAACCTTGAACGTAGACGGTGGAATGTTAATGTAATTACGGTGTAATAACCAGCTTGGTTCGGTAGTGATTGCCTTGTGCATCGCGGGCCATAACCAGATAAATTCCCGGTTTCAGATCTGATACAGTGATGGAGCCGGGATTTCTTTTATACGATTTCGCCACGCTTCCTTTCATGTCAATTAGTTGAACCTGAACTAAGTTTTCTTGATTCATGTAAATTACTGTTTTTGCAGGATTCGGGTAGATCTGTAATGCCTGTGTTTGCGGAGTGGCTGCGCTGGATAGGTTTTTATTCCAGTAATTCTGAACAGCATCTGCTTGAGCCAAATTCTTGCAAACATTATCAATGTAATCGGTCCCGTTTCGATTGAAGATATAGGCCACATCCAGCCTCACATAACCACCTGGGGCAACAGTCTTTGGGCCAATGCTGCCAAGTGCGCTGCGCCTTCCGGGAACCGAATTCACGCTTCCGTATTCTGTCCAGCCTGTATTGGTACAAGGGTTACCTGCATAGATATAGGAGTTCTGCGAGGTGAGCGGATCTTGAATAGGCATTTCATTGCGGTAGCGTCCGGCTAGATATTGAAAGTATTCTCTTGGAGTTTGTGGCCAGCCTTCATCGCCTGCGCCCCAATCAAATGAGATAGACTTACCCAAAGGTTCGCTTAAGAATTGCATGCCAACAACAGCAGGATTGTCTTTGTAGCCCATCGAATCATAAGCCTCTGCATTGTAAGCATAAATGAGGTTCCTATTTGAATCGGTAGAAATATAATTATCGTCTTTTTTACCCAGTAAGAAGTCGGTGAACACCCCAATATAAAGCGAGTCGTAGGTGCGATTTGACCTATTCACAAAGCGGTAGTTCGCGTAAACAACGTAATAATTAGGATCCTCTTGGTCTACGTGAACCATGCCGTAAACCTCCATGCCCAATCCGTTTCCATTGCTTTGGGTATGGGTTCCGTACACATCATTTAGAATAAAGTAGGCAGCCGATTTACCTCGGATATAGGGTATTTCACCGGAGTCAGGCTCGTACTTGTTATTGGCATTGTAATCTACGAAGGGGGCAAGAATGGGATTGAAATTAGCGCTTCCTGAGTAGCTGCCAGGCCAATTAGCGATGGACCAAGGAGCTTGATAGCCTTGGTTATTGTACCAGCTCTGGTGTCCGGCAATGGCAGCGCTATCCGTTATCCAAAGGTGATTCCAGTTAGCGGTATCTGCAGCTATGTAAGTTGTTTTATCAATAGGACCGGGGAAGAAATCTTGTCCGGAGGTATCGTAACAGGCGGCAGAGACATACAAATTACCCATTTGGTCTTTGCCTGCAATCCAGATTCCTGAGGCGAGTATAGCATGAATCCCGGAATCAATAGGAGCCTCGAAAGCGGCTTGTCCGTTGTTCTGAAATAGGATACCACGGTTATTGAGTCCCCAACGAATTCCATTAACACCAATTTCACCGTGTGGTGCTTGGGCTGCCCCGATGAGGGGTAGGAATAAAAGAAAAATCCCTGCAATGCGCTTCATAGAAATCCCAAATTAAGGCATTGCAGGGAATTGTTTCAAATATATCCGACGATCAGAAGCGGTATCTGAATCCGACGTAGGTATTTAATGTTCTGAAGTTCTGCTTCGCACCGAAGCTGTTATTCAGCAAAGAACCGGTTCCTAGACGGTAGCTAGGCTCTACTAAGAACTCAACCGGAAGGCTTGTCCATGGTTTGATTGCCACACCTGCACCGAAGCCCAAGTCGATATTGGCTCTCACATTGAATGGATTAGCACCTGTTTCCAAATCGATCAAACTTTGACCATCTTGTTGGAGTAATTGTCCGCCTTGAGCGAAGCGCAGGTTAACATACATTCCGGCACTGGCGTAAACGTTCAAGAACCTGTTTCCAAACACAGTATAGTTTGCGAATACCGGAATATCCAAGAAGCTATAGCTGTTTTTGCCTGTCACTTCGGTGTATTCGGTGCGTTGGATGGTGTCTTGTACAGTATAGGTTACTTGCTTAGGGCCAGAGATTGGATCTACTACGTATCCTGTTACTTGGCGATTTTGAATTTCAGTTACCTGGTAAGGTTGGTTGAACTTCATGCTCTCATTCAGTCTAGTAAAGGCTAAACCTGTGCGAACGCTCAAGTTTTTGTTGATATCGTATCCGGCTCTGAACATGAAGCTAAAGCCACCGTTCATCTGGCTCATGTCGTTACGCATGGCTGCATAAGCGTCATTGCCTTGCAATACTCTGTTGGTAAAGCTATAGCTTCCCAAGAAATCGATTGACCAGTTTTTCGCTCTATAAGGAGGTGTAACTTGTTTCTCGGTATTGTCTGCTACATCATCTGTAGATGTTGCTTCTGGCGCTTTAGTCTCTGCATCTTCGCTTTCAATGCCTGAAGGCAATTCAGTATTTGATGCGGTAATGTTTTCCAGCGCTTGGTCTCCGTCCGTTCCGGTTACAGGCACTTCAACAGTAGTTGGTGCTGTGGTGGATGCGGTCGCAGTGTTTTCCTGGGCAGTAGCATCATTTGTTGCTGCTACAGCTGTTTCGGTATGGGTTGCTTGAATTGGAGCAACCGGTGTTCCTGAACTCATTGTTGCGGCCGTATTGGAAGCAGCAGGAGTAACAGGAGTTTGGCTTTGTGCCGTTGGATTATTCGCAAACGTTGAGTTGGAAGCTGATGCAGTCTCAGATTTTGGTGCAGTTTCCATGTAGGCATTAGGATTGGCTGCGCCTGATTTAATTTCTGACGGGTTAACTACATGAACAGATTCTTCACTCTGGCTTGGAAGAGGGGTGTTTGGAGTTGTAGTAGCGAGTTCGTTGCTGCCTTGTGCATTAACAGGAATGTTCCCGTTATTGCCATCAGACAACAGCATAACTGCTGCTGAACTCATCACAGCTAGTCCGGCTAAGACAGAAAGGTACCAGCGGTAATTCTGCTTAAAGTTGTTGGTCAACTTGTAGACCGGCGTACGTTTTTGATCGATTCTTTCCCATACGTGCATGGGAGGCTCGAGCTGGTAGTGCTCTAGCCCATCTTTGAACAGATCGTCAATTGGGTGCCTACTTTCGTTCATAAACTTCAACTTGCGATTCTTGTATTTTCTTTTGTAGCCATTTTCTGGCTTTGGCCAATTGAGATCGGGAAGTGCCTTCATTCACGCCGAGGGAGTCTGCAATTTCAGCATGACTAAATCCTTCAATCGCGTACAGGTTAAATACCACCTTATAACCTTCCGGAAGTCCGTGAACCATTTTCATCAGCTCTGAAGAGGAAATTTTTTCCAAAACATGTGCTTCTGTTGGCTCATCATAATCTTCCGCTATACCGATTACTTCATTTTTGAAGCTGTTTTTTCGGTACATCTTTAAGGCCGTATTTACCATAATCCGGCGAACCCATCCTTCAAAAGAACCATTACCCCGAAACTTGGATATATTATCGTAAACCTTAATGAACCCCTCTTGTAAAATGTCTTCCGCCTCCAGATCAGTACGGCCGTAGCGTTTGCACACTGCCAGCATTTTGCCGGCAAAGGCTTTGTACAAAGCGTATTGACTCGCTTTGTCTTCGCGTATGCAGCCGTTGATGATCTCTTCTTCGCTCATTATACAGAGTAGGACTTTAAGGTTTGGTATCCAGTCCGGTAATACCAAGAGAACCGAAATTACGAAAATGTTGCCTGTCGCTTGTAGAAAAGTTTCGAATTAAGCGCAGAGCTTGGGGCGCAGGGCGTGGAGCGTGAGGTAGAGATGAGGAGATGAAGAGATGAAGGGATTTGGGTTGAGGTCTCGTTGAGGCACAAAATCTTATGCCCTAACAACGGGGCTGGGGATTTTCAAACGAAATACTGTGGACTTGGCCTTTGACGTTAGTCTACCGGAGTGTGCTTCATTCAAATTACGCGGGGAAACTTGGAACTTGGAATTTCTCCTTTGTATCTTCCTCGCTCAATAATGACTCCTTCAAGCCAAGATGGGATTTAGCGATTTGACTTTAGAATATTCGGGGTGGTGGGTGCTACTGGGTTTAGTACTTTCAGCTGGCCTTGCTGCTTTGCTGTACACACGTAATTATTTTGGAGAAGACGACTCAAAGGGACTGCGAATTACGCTGGCGGCTTTACGCGGCGTGTTTATATTCGTTTTGTTTCTTTTACTCTTAGGGCCTCTGCTCAAAACGTCGACACGGGAGTTGGAAAAAGCTACGGTTGTAGTTGCCCTAGACAATAGCGAATCCATGCTGATGGCAAGCGACAGCATTTCGCTAAACAAACAAATTGAAAACATTCGTAGCCAGATAAAAGAAGGTCAAAACCAAGATGTGGATTTGCACTTTTACCGGTTTGGCGATGTAGTGAAAGAAGAAGAATTAACCGGATTCTCAGATAAAGTCAGTAACCTAAGCCGATTATTGGAGGAACTCGACAATCGCTATGAAAACAGACACCTGGCGGCTGTGGTGGTGGTGAGCGATGGCTTATTTAACCAAGGAGCCAATCCGGAATATTATTCAAGAAAATCCAAGGCCCCTCTGTTTGCCATTGGCTTGGGAGACACTTTAGACCGCCGGGACCTTAAAATCAGCGCGGCTCGTCACAATGACATTGCCTACCTCGGTAATACCTTTCCCATTCAAGTTGATTTGGAAGCCGTTGACTTAGACGGATCTGCCAGCAGATTGAAGGTGATGCAAGGCGAGCTTGAACTCTATTCTGAGGCTATTCAAGTAGCTGGCAAACACTGGCAACAGAAGAAGGAAATCAGAATTGAAGCGAAGGCGGTAGGTACTCAACAATACAAAGTGATAGTTGAAAAGGTAGATGGAGAATACACTGCCGTCAACAACCAACGTGATATTTTTATTGATGTTTTAGATGCCCGCACCAAGGTAGTCATCATCGGTGCAGGCCCGCATCCGGATATTGGCGCTTTCCGCAGAGCCATTGAAAGCAATGAACAGTACCAAGTAGAAACGCATTTCTTGGACTTGGAACCGGATTTTCGTTTCAAAGCAGATGCTGATTTGGTGATACTGCACAATGTGCCGAGTCTTCGTCAAACCGGCGATTTGATCTGGGAAGCCGCTGCGGAAAAACAGATACCGGTGTTGTTTGTCACCGGACAAGAAACCTATCTCCGGCAGCTGGGGCGTTTTGTGCCCGACTTACAGGTGATTGGAAAAAGGGAAGAATACAGTGAGGTATTGCCTTGGCTGAATGAATCGTTCGACCTGTTTCAGTTGAGCGATGAAGCGATGGAAAGCTTAAAAGCGATGCCGCCTTTGTGGAGCCCTTATGGGGAATACAGCAGGGTGGCAGAATCGAAAGTACTTTTGAAACAAAGAATTGGTTCCGTAGTAAGCGATGCGCCATTATTGGCCTTTACAGAGAATCAAGGACAGAAACTAGGCGTTTTGTTTGGTGAAGGCTTTTGGCGTTGGTCGTTATACGACTTTGACCAACATGAAAACCACAATGCCACCAATGAACTGTGGAGTAAAATTGTACAGTACCTCGCTTTAAAAACAGATAAACGCCCGTTCCGGGTGAAGCCGAGCAAAAAGAAGTTTGTAGAAAACGAAGTCATCAGTTTTGAGGCAGAATATTATAACGCGGCATTCCAGCTCCAGAATGAAGCCGATGTAAAACTGACCATTCGAAATGCAGAAGGTCAAAACTATGCCTTTCAGATGGGCAGGAACGCCAAAGCCTACCGTTTGGATGCAGGCTATTTTCCTCCGGGCCAATACACGTTTACCGGTCGCATTGATCTGGGCGCAGGCAAAGTATTGGAAGAAAAAGGGGTGTTTAGCATAAGCCCACTTCAGCTGGAAGCGAATAACCTCAAAGCTGATTTTAAATCACTCGAGCGACTGGCGCTAAAGAATGGCGGCAAATTACTGAAACCCGAAGAAGCCGGTTCTTTCTGGAAACAGATGGAGAATGATGTGGCCTTTAAGCCCGTATCTTACCTCATCAACCGATTTGAAGACCTGATTAACTTAAAGTGGTTATTCTGGACCTTGCTCCTATTCATTTCCACAGAATGGGTTATCCGGAAATTAAAGAGTGGAAGTGTATAGCTAGGAGCAGGGGGCTGAGAGCAGGGGGCCGAGAGCAGGGAGCGGAGAGCAGGGAGCGGAGAGATAGGGGCGTTGATTCTCTGTTAGGTTTGCTTCGGAAACGGCAGAGGGCCGAGAGCAGCGAGCGGAGAGATAGGGGCGTTGATGCTATGCTAATGCGTCTTCGGACGGGTTAACCACAGAGTGCGGGGAGCTATGCTCAGAGGGCACGGAGGGAGGCATGCTGCGCGACATTGTCTGAATTAGGATTAGAAGGATTTATGGATTTACAGGATTGTTGTGGATTTGGAATGGGCCCCGAAGGGGTCTAACATTGGTAGCATAAAGGTATTCCCCACACAAATCAGAACCCCGAAGGGGTGAAACAAAGAGTGATTCCGAGACAGCAAAGGCCCCGGAGGAGTAAAAGATTTTTTTATCCCAATTATGGACAAAATCTTCCATGCCTCTGAGTGGTATAACAACAGAATCTCGAATCCAAAAACAGGAGCATAATTGCATGTTTTTCTTGATATAATGAATCTTCTGTAACGCTAGTGTGACAGTGGTTTGACACTACTGAAGTTAAGTGTTTTAAAACGGTTTTTCTAGCGATTGGAGTTCGAATCTTGTTCTCCTTATGAGCCAATTGGCTTGGTAAGGAAACATATAATTTGAACTTAAAATTTAATCCTATGAAACCTGTATTTAGAATTTTCATGTTGGCAACGGCTTTGAGCTCAGTTGCTTTTGTAAATGGCCAAGAAGAGAAAGAGAATTATCATTCCAGTTCTATTGAGGCACAAAGTATCCTTCCTATTGGTCAATTCGCATCAAGGTATGTAGGTGGAGGCTATGCCAAGCTTGGCTTTGGTGTGGGGTATACTTCCCGATTTCATTATACCAAGGGGAATGTGGGCTATTTCTTTGATGCTAGGTTAAACTACCAAAGAAACAGTATAGCAACTGAGGAGGCTATTAATGAGGAATACATTGCAGAATTTCAAATAGAAACTAACGGAGGGCATTATTCGATGCTGAATTCAAGTTTTGGGTTTGGAGTACAGGTCCCGATTGAGAGATTTAGACTTTCAGCCTCTACCGGATTCGGGATTTGTGGAGGGCTCGTGCGTGTAAATGAAATCACCGTGAATAACTTTTATGGTAGTTCAGAAAAGTCAGATCCAATGGAAGCGTATTTTGTTGGCACCTCATTTTATAGCCTACTCGAATTTGGAATTCCCCTTAAGAAGGACAAAAGCTACTTGTCTTTTTATACGGATTTACGAGTTCAGAATATTCGGGACACCGAGACCTTTGCCAAACCTGAATCTTCCGTGGGCACAATCTCAAGCTTAGGCTTGGGTATGAAATTCACGTATTGCTTTGGTCAGGATTAATGTGAATTAGCTTGGTAACTCGAACCGGGGTACAAGATTTTAATGGGGCACAAGATTTTAATGGGGTACAAGATTTTGTGCCCCTACTTTGGGGTGGGTTTGGGTGAGGCAAACTTCAATCGTATAAAAGGCTTCAGCCAGTTTGGTGAAATCCGTTCAATCAATGGATAATGCGATTCGCTTGCGCCAAAGCCTTTAAAAAAGCGGGCTATTCCCGGAATCTCGGATCCTTCAAAATCGAGAATGGCATTTTTACCCGATTCACGTTTGATCAGATGGTCGAAAATGCGGTACATGCCTCGGTATTCTAATCCCATTTGATCGCTTGCCCCGGCTACATAGTAGATGCGTTGTTTGTCGAGCAAAAACAATCCGGCACTGCACAGATGGTTCACCGGCGAATACATGCCAATACTTAAAAGGGCTCCTTTTTGTGTTGCGGTATTGATAAGGTTTTCGAGAATACGCAATCCTTCTGCACCCATACCGAGCTTTTTTTCCTGGTCTTGCCAACGGAAGAGGTCGATTATCTCACGGGTGTCAAGATGCTCCATAATCTGGCAACTATTCGCTAGACTCTTTTTAATCTGACGTTTGGTATGTGTATTAAAATGCTTCGCTAAGTCAGGGTAAGTCTGAATCAGGTCGAGTAAGTGGTTGGTTTTCTTGCGAACCAATAAAGCGTTTGGAACATGACTGTGGCTATTGGCCTGCAATTGAAGATAGTGTATGGAAGGAGGTATGGCGTTAAAGAAGTTTTCTTGTGCTTCCAAACTCAAAGGATCTCTGCTGAATATGCCCAGTTGTTGGGTATACCGCGGCTGCAAGGCATAGGAAAGTCCGTATTTCTTTTTCACAGGCAGCGGCATTACTGCTTGATAATCGTCTAATACAAGCGCATCCCAGTCGCCGGCAACGGTATCCAAATACCATGAATAGGCGTAAATGAGCGAATTATAGGCTTCGTGGATGCAGTTATCCCATTTCTTTGCATCAATTTCCTCGGCCTTCAGGTAGCGAATCATGAACAACAAAGATAGGGCTAGGAAGCGGAAGCCGCTTGGTTGCTTAATAGGTTTGCTTCATCCAACATCGCTAGATAAACTTTTCTCCAACCTTTCCACTTATCGAAATCGCTTAACGACTCATTGTGAAATACGCTGATAAAATAACCTTGCACCTCTGCTACTTGGCGCATCAGCTTAACGACATAATCTTCGGTTTTTTGAATATCCCAATCGAGGAAATGGCGAAATGCTACATCCATCACCGCGAAAGGGTAAAGTGTGATGTCTAATGTTTCATTTTTCGCTAGATCAAAGAAACGAAAAGGGGTACAAATGCTTGCTCTAAAGCCCGGCATTTCTGAATAGCCCATGGAATGGTCCTCTTTGATGCCTTGTTTGTAAAGCCGTTGGTAGGTTTCTCGAATATTGAACATCAAGAAATGCTGTCGACTTGTTTCCACTTCCTTCAGTAGGATGTTTTCTAAGCGATGCACCTCAGTTTTTAACTTCTTCTTTTGCTTATTGGAATTGTAGGAAGGGTGTATGCCGATGCGGTGGTATTGGGCTAAGTTTTGGATGATTTCGATGAATGCTTCGTTATCAGGATCGATGTTTTTATCGAATTTACCGTGATCTGCCAAGAGCATAAAGTACATCACTTCGATGTGCTGTTGCTGGTGTTGTTCAATTTGCCAAGCGAAATTATCGTAGGGATCCGGTTCTTGATTGGATAAAACCTTCATTCGTTTGGCGGCGCTAGCGAATTGCATCCCGAGGAGTTCACGTACGATACCGCCAATATTCCGCCAAGCACCCTTGTGTTTATAGCAGAATGCCATGTCAACATCAATGGTGGAGATATAGTGAAATTCACCCTCAGGGAAGACGTAGCTGGGGTGTTTTTTTACAAGCAGGCCTTTTAGTTTCTGAACCCAAAGGTTGACCAAAGGCAAATCAAGAAAGCCTTCTTTGTAAGCTAAACTGGATTTAACCGGATAGCGGCCATGCTGGTCGAGTTCATCTTCTAGGTATTCTTCGTAACGTGTGATGAGGTAAAATGCGGCAGCGAAAAGATCAAAGGGGACTTCACCGCCTTTATTGGTTTGAAAGAAACAGGGAAGCTCATCCCATTCTTTCATCTTGATCTTCTGGTTTTTAATGTTTTTTTCGAAGAGCAAATCTTGGGGAACAATACTGAGAGTGCCCTTGCTGTATTGTTGGCTGTAGTTTATTTTGGGTAAGTCGAGCTTCTCAAATTTCTTCCAGTCGCTCATTACCTTAAAACCGGTACCGAGAATTCCTTGGCAAATCACCTCTAGGATATAGGAGAGTCGGGGACTCTTTTGTTCACTGTATACGGTGATCATGGTCTGCTCGAAAAATCTTAGTTTCGCAGAGATTGCTGCAAATGCAAATTAAGGATTTAAAGATGAAAGTTGCGCTAATAACGGGAATTACGGGACAGGATGGAGCCTATTTGGCAGAGTTTCTCCTCAATAAAGGATACATTGTTCACGGTATCAAAAGGAGAAGTTCATTGTTTAATACCGATAGAATTGATCACTTGTATCAAGATCCGCATGAACGTAACCTGAGATTTCACCTGCATTATGGCGACATGACCGACTCAACCAATTTGATTCGGATTATACAAGAAACTCAACCGGATGAGATATACAACCTCGCAGCGCAATCGCATGTGAAGGTATCGTTTGAAACTCCTGAGTATACGGCAAATGCCGATGGTATTGGTGTGTTGAGAATCCTCGAAGCGATTCGCATTTTAGGACTTGAAAAGAAGACCCGTTTTTACCAAGCTTCTACTTCAGAATTATACGGTTTGGTTCAGGCGGTGCCGCAAAGTGAAACCACGCCGTTTTATCCTCGCTCACCCTATGCTGCTGCAAAATTATATGGCTACTGGATTACGGTGAATTACCGTGAGGCTTACGGTATGTATGCGAGCAATGGTATTTTGTTTAACCATGAGTCGCCAATTCGCGGTGAGACTTTCGTTACCCGAAAGATTACCCGTGCAGCAGCCCGTATTGCATTGGGCCAACAAGACAAACTATTTTTAGGCAACCTAGACGCTCAGCGCGATTGGGGTCATGCCAAGGATTATGTAGAAGCGATGTGGCTGATCTTGCAAGCCGATGTATCGGAAGATTATGTTGTAGCAACCGGCATCACTACTACGGTGCGTGAATTCGTTAAAATGAGCTTCGCTGAACTAGGAATTAAGCTCAGGTTTGAAGGAAAAGACGAGTCTGAAAAGGGCATCATCGATAGCTTGGATGAGGCGAAAGCAAATGAACTTGGATTAAACTTAAGCGGCTTAAAAGCAGGCCAAGAGCTTGTGGCCATTGATCCGAAATATTACCGTCCGACGGAAGTTGACTTATTAATAGGCGACCCAAGCAAGGCCATGAACCAGCTTGGCTGGAAACCAAAATACGACTTACCCGCTTTGGTAAGCGATATGATTCAAAGCGATTTGAAAGCCATGCAGAAGGAGCAATACCTGAAAGACGGGGGCTTCCGCACGATGAACTACTTCGAATAGGGTGGGGTAAGTGGAAAGTGAGTCCATAGACCATGGACCATAGACCATGGTTGAGGCGTTGAAGATCTGCTAGGCTTGCTTCGTAGTGCGGGTAAAATGCTGTGATAGGAGGAGTTGTTAAGCAGGCTGCGGAATGGAAAGGGAGTCCATAGACCATGGACCATAGACCATGGTTGAGGCGTTGATGATCTGCTAGGCTTGCTTCGGGAAAGGCGTAGAGCGGAGGGCAGAGGGCATGGAGCGGAGAGATAGGGGTGTTGACGCTCTGCCAGGCTTGCTTCGGACAGGTTAACCACAGAGTACGGGGAGTTGATCTCAGAGGACACGGAGGGAGGTGTTGATGCTCTGTTAGGCTTGCTTCGGGAATGGCGGAGGGCAGAGGGCATGGAGCGGAGAGATAGGGGCGTTGATGCTCTGTTAGGCTTGCTTCGGGAAAGGCGTAGAGCGGAGGGCTGAGGGCTGGTGGCGGAGAGATAGTGGTGTTGACGCTCTGCCAGGCTTGCTTCGGACAGGTTAACCACAGAGTACGGGGAGTTGGTCTCAGAGGACACGGAGGGTGGCGTTGATGCTCTGTTAGGCTTGCTTCGTAGTGCGGGTAAAATGCTGTGATAGGAGGAGTTGTTAAGCAGGCTGCGGGATGGAAAGGGAGTCCATGGACCATAGACCATGGTTGAGGCGTTGATGCTCTGCTAGGCTTGCTTCGGGAATGGCGTAGAGCGAAGGGCACGGAGAGGGGGCGAATAGGAGCGTGATACTTTTGTAGCAAACGATAAATTACAACGAAGAACAATTTCTATGGTCCATGGTCTATGGACTATGGTCTAAATAGATTGAAACTAAATTTGGGTATTAAGAATAACTGAAGAATGAACAAAGACGCCAAAATCTACATCGCAGGTCACCGTGGCATGGTAGGCTCGGCTATGAAGCGAAAATTAGAGCAAGAAGGATATACAAACATTGTTTACCGTACTTCTTCTGAATTGGATCTGCGTGATCAGGCGGCTGTGAAAACGTTCTTTGAGTCTGAAAAGCCGGAATATGTTTTCCTGGCGGCTGCCAAGGTTGGAGGGATTGTGGCTAACAATACTTACCGAGCTGACTTCATCTATGAGAACCTGATGATTGAAAGTAATATCATTCACCAGAGTCATCTGAATGGCGTTAAGAAGCTCATGTTTTTTGGTTCTTCCTGCATCTATCCTAAAATGGCGCCTCAGCCATTGAAAGAAGAATATTTACTCACCGGCACCTTGGAGCCAACCAATGAGCCTTATGCTATCGCTAAGATTGCCGGTATAAAGTTGTGTGAGTCGTATAGAGATCAATACGGTTCTGATTTTATCGCCGTGATGCCTACAAACCTGTACGGCTATAACGACAATTACCACCCACAGAACTCGCATGTTCTTCCAGCCTTGATTAGGAAGTTTCACGAGGCGAAAGAATCCAATGCGGAATTTGTAGAAATCTGGGGAACAGGCAGTCCGTTAAGGGAATTCCTTTTTGCAGATGATTTAGCGGATGCTTGCCTTCACTTAATGCTTCACTACGACAACAAACAATTTGTGAATGTTGGTTGCGGAGAAGATATCAGTATCAAAGACTTGGCGTTAATGATAAAAGGTATCGTTGGTTACGAAGGAGAGCTTCGCTTTAATACCGAAAAACCGGATGGTACACCAAGGAAATTGATGGATGTATCGATTTTGAAATCGATGGGCTGGGAACCGAAGGTATCGCTGGAAGAAGGTATACGCCTAGCCTATCAGGATTTTTTGAGCAGAGAGCACAGGACAGAGGGCTGAGAGCGGAGGGCGGAGAGATAGGGGCGTTGAAGCTCTGCTAATGCGTCTTCGGACTGGTTTAACCACTGAGCTCGCTGTTAGGCGCGGAGGGCACCGAGAGGAACGTGCTGCGCGACTTTGTTTGAACTGGGATTTATGGGATGTGTGGGATTTTTGGGATGGATGGTCTACTGATTTGAGTTGTGAATTCTAATTGGGGCTTGGTTGATAGGGCGTGCTGCGTGACTTTGTCTGAATCAGGATTAGCTGGATTTAAGGATTAGCAGGATTGTTGTTGATTAGGATTTGACCCCGATAGGGGTCTAACA
>SBGR01000013.1 GCA_006226545.1 Bacteroidota bacterium
AAGAGCATTTGCTGTAATAAAAAGAGGAACTCCTTTTGTTCAACTGTATAGCCAAAAGATAATTCAGAAAAACGTTGCGTAAGTCTTAGAATTCAGTCTAACAGCGCTGCTAAAATTGGCAATTTGAAAAACGAATTAACCGACAAGCACCTAGCTCTTTCTTGGAGTGGCGGCAAGGATTCTTGCATGGCCTTGCATCGCTTAAAGGAAAGCGGACAAGCACCTGGGCTATTGGTTTGTACCTTGAGCGAAGAACACAGACGCATCAGCATGCACGGTGTTCATGAATTGCTATTGGATGCACAAGCGGCTGCGCTTAATATTCCACTTAAAAAAGTCTACTTGCCGGATCCTTGTCCGATGGAAAAATACGATGCCATCATGCGTAAGTTGGTGGATGACCTGAAAGCCCAAGGCATCACGCACATGGCCTACGGCGACCTTTTCTTAGAAGACTTGAAAAGCTACAGGGAGTCGAAATTGGAGGGCACCGGTATTGAGCCCCTTTTTCCCCTTTGGCTGAGTGATACAACAGAATTGGTGAATGAGTTTATAGACCTAGGCTATGTAGCCGAGGTAGTAGCCACCGATGATGCCAAGCTTGCGCCTTCATTCTGTGGCAGAAACCTAGACAAGTTGTTTATCCGAGACCTCCCGAAAGAGGTTGATCCATGCGGGGAAAACGGAGAGTTTCATTCCTTTGTTTACGGCGGACCGATATTTCAAAAAACCTTAGCGATTGAAGTCGGTGATAAGGTTCAAAAACACTACAGATCCTCTGATGACAGCTTCCAAAGCAGCTTTCATTTTTGTGCGTTGAGACTGAGCTAGGTTGATTAGTTCAAGAAAGGCTCACACAAGCTCGAATTGCTAGATTCGGGTACCAAACTTTGTATAAAGCCACTATTGTATAATTGAGCGTGAGGGTAGCGCCGTTTCACTTTCTTATCTTGAAAGTTGTAATGCCAAGATTGTAGAATCAATTGAGAGCCAGTATTCTGCTTTGCGGAGAGGCTATCGGAATTAGCATAAACATATCGAATCAAGCTATCCGGCCTAATCTCTGTATATCCGGAAAAGCAACGAGTTAAGCCAAGTGATTTGTAAATGCCAGCCTGTAGGTACACAGAATCATTCTCACATAAAATAAAGTGATACAAACCACCAGACCTGTGTTCACCATTGATTCGGTAGTAAACCGTGATGAAGTGTTCCACCTTCATACTATCAATTTCGTTTTGAAGAATTGTCTTTCTAATACTTTGTTGTAAAGTAGAATCCTGAATAAAGGAGAATGGACTAATTGTATGGTCGGCGTTTCTAAGAGCAAGAGAACCAAAAACAAAAAGGAAAGCAATTAATTTGAAAACGTTAGAATACCTCATCTTTTCCGGTAAAGATATCAGGTTATTCTTTATCCTAAATGCACCTATTCACACCAAGCATTTCAGCACTTTCATTACAAATCGGTATAGGTTTTTAGGCCAATTTTTACTATCTTTCACTAATGAAGCAGCTCCCGAAAAGCAAATTCAATTCACTCAATAAGAAGGACTTAAAAGAGAATGCAATTAACTCTTTACGAGACTCCTTTGCTTTTGAAGGTTTTGAATTTTCAGATACCGAAATTGCAGAAATGGTTGAAGAAGCTAGAGCGAATTACAAACCTTCTAAAACGGTAAAGCCAAGCTAAAAAGTTCTTCCATCAACGAATAATCCTCTACAACGGATTGTTGAATTGCTTGGATATAAGCAGACTTGTGGTTTTCCAATATCAAATGAAAATCCACTTCTACACCACAATTTTTCAAGCTAATCAAATTGGTAAACAGACGAACAGTCCTTCCATTCCCTTCTCGAAATGGATGCAAATAAAGTAGTTCCGCATGCATTCGAGCCAAGCATCGAATAAATTCAGGTGACTCCATAAACGGATTATTTAACGGTTGAAGCATTTGACTTTCAAATATGACCATAGCTTGAGGCAAAACATGGGCTGCAGGAAACGCAAATCCACCTCTCGACATGTTAACGGTTCTAAGTTTCCCGGCGAATGAATACAGTCTACCTAGCGCCTTCTTGTGAATAGCCAACAAATACACAAGCGTAAAGCGAGTTTCAATTTCAAGCCTATCTATACAATACTCTTGAGCTTTGATAAACCCAATAAATTCTTGTCGGCCAATCTCTTGAGGATTCACAATTCCGAGAAGATTAGGCAGGACTTCCAATTCCTCTCCGGGTATGAGGTATTTATCTGGTTTCTTTTTAACCATAATTAGCTGTGTCTTGCCTGAAGATGCTGCATTGCTTGAGCGGAAACTATGGAAGGAGCTATAGTCGAATCATTTATTACACTACAATGACACCAGTTCAAATAAGCCATTGTATCGTCCCAGTTTTATTCAACTAAGTCTTGATTGCAGCTCAGGTCCTACTTAACTTTGACTCGTTATGATGAAGCCCCTTTTAGTACTCAGCAGCCTCCTTATTCTTGCCGCTTGTGGCGGTGGAAGCCAACCACAACAAAGTCAGCCGGCGCCGGCAACACCTGTTCAAACGGAAGAAAATGCCGCACCGGCCAATCCGGTATTGAGCGATCTTGGCACCCAAGGCAAAAGCTTGTACGAAAGCAATTGTGCTGCCTGCCATTACCTCGATAAAAAACTCATTGGACCAGCCCTACAAGGTGCCAACTCACGCTACGAAGAAGCTTGGTTGATTAAGTTCATTAAGAATTCACAGGCTATGATCAAAGCCGGCGATCCCCTCGCTAAGCAGGTTTACGAAGACAATAACCGCATGGTGATGAACAGCAATGAACACCTCAGCGACGATGAGATCAAGTCGATCTTAGTGTATATCAAGGAAGCCGGTAACTAAGAATACGGTCCTCACCCAGATCAAGTTTTTCCTCCAGCTGTAGGCTCAGCTTAGGAGCAGATAGCCCTTTTCCAAGAATTTTAGCACTTTCCACGATGCGGATTTCATCATACAAACCGCTTTCAAGGAAAGATGCTAAAACAGAAGCGCCTCCTTCTACAAAAACAGAGTTGACTTTACGTTGGGCCAAATCACGGAGCATCGCTTGAAGAAAAGCTCGCTTATCTGACGTTTGGAGTGCAATCCACTGGCTATTGCCTTCTTGCTTATCTAGCGATGAAGTATAAACCCAGGCGCCATCGCCTTGCAGCATCTTAAGCGTTTCCGGCACCTCCGCTTTCGGATCAATCAAAATACGTTGCGGATTTTTTCCCGTCACCAAGCGCACATCCAACTGCGGGTTATCCAGAAGCGCAGTACGACTGCCTACTAAAATAGCTTGCTCTTCACTTCGCCATTGGTGCACCAAGGTCTGAGCCGGCTTATCGCTCAAAAGGACTCGCTCTTTGGTGCCACTGCCCATAAAGCCATCTTTGCTTTGGGCCCATTTTAAAATGACATAAGGTCTTTGCTTTTCTACGCGCGTTAAGAAACGAGCGTTCAGGTTGCGGGCTTCCGTCTCCAAAACCCCAAGTTCTACTTCTATGCCGGCGGCCTGCAGTTTAGCGATGCCCTTTCCCGCCACTTCCTCGTAAGGATCCAACATGGCTACAACCACTTTTTTTACTCCGGAGGAAACGAGCAAATCGGCACAGGGTGGCGTCTTACCGTGGTGAGCGCAAGGCTCTAAGCTCACGTATACCGTGGATTCGCGCAGCAGGCTTTTGTCTTTTACGTGGTTTATAGCGTTCACTTCCGCATGCGGTCCGCCGTAAACTTCATGGTAACCTTCGCCAATGATTTCACCCGCGTGCACAATCACACAGCCTACCATCGGATTCGGACTTACTTGCGCTCGGCCCAAAGAGGCCAAGTACAAGGCTCTATGCATGAATTTTTCCTGCTCGCTCACCGCTCGAAAATAGCTTTTTTCTACCTTTGACCGGATGCCAAGTTTCGCTGAACTACTGCAAAACCTCCAACTCAACCTGCAACAGGTTTACGATGACGATGAAGCGCTGGCCATTGGCGAGCTGGTGCTGGAAGAACTCAACGGCTGGAATAGAAGTCAATGGCGACTGCATAGAAATGAAACCGTTCCGAATGAACAAGTGGAACAAATCCAGAGCATCCAATCCCGACTTCTTACCGGAGAACCTGTTCAGTACATCCTAGGCCATGCTTGGTTCATGGGTGAGAAATACCAAGTTGGACCGGGGGTTTTGATTCCTCGTCCGGAAACCGAAGAACTGGTTGACTGGATAAGTAAGAGCTACCAAAACCAAACACCTAAACGGATAATCGACATTGGCACCGGCAGCGGTTGTTTAGCGATTGCCCTCAGCAACGTTTTCCCGCAAGCGGAAGTCTGGGGTGTCGATATCAGTGCAGATGCGCTCCGTATCGCTCAAAAAAATACCGAACAACTGCACTCCAATGCGCAGTTTAAACAAGTGGATATACTTGATAGCGATCAATGGGATGCGCTGGGTCAATTCGATTTGGTGGTATCAAATCCGCCTTATATAACGGAAGCTGAAAAGCTGGCTATGCACCAAAATGTAATGCAGCATGAACCGCATACCGCACTCTTTGTGAGCGATGCCGACCCTTTGCTATTTTACCGATCGATAGCCCGGTTTGGATTGCAAGCGATGCAGCCCGGCGGACAACTTTTTTACGAGATCAACGCCAACTTCGGACAAGAAATGTTGAGCTTAATGGCGAGCCTAAACTACTCATCGCTAGAGCTTAGAAACGACATGCAGGGAAAAGAACGCATGTTACGTGCCCATCGCTAGACAACAATTTCAATTGGAATGTGTTGTTTTGTGGTATGCAACTCGAAGGAAAAAAAGCCATCATCACCGGCATCAGCAAAGGAATTGGAAAAGCACTCGCTTTAGGATTATTGGAAAAAGGCGTTAGCGTGGCCGGCATTGGCATGACCGCTCCCGACTACCAACATGAGAACTTGCAGTTTATGGCTTGTGACGTGCGCAACTTCCAGGCTTTGGACTCCGCGATGCAGCAAATCTTATCGGGTTGGAATAACGAAGTGCATATTCTAATCAACAATGCCGGTCTGGGCTATTTTGGCAAAATGGAAGACATCAGCCTCGAACAATTTGACGAGATGATGCAAGTGAATGTGAACGGCGTTTTCTATGCCAGCAAACTGGTTCTTCCGCACATGAAGAAACAACAGTACGGCCATATCATTACCATTTCTTCCACGGCAGGATTGGAAGCCTACCCGGAAGTGGGCGTCTACTGTGCCACCAAATTTGCCGTGAAGGCGATGATGGGATCGCTTTACCAAGAAGTGCGCTACGATGGCATTAAGGTAACCACCCTTTATCCGGGCAGTGTTAAAACTGATTTCTTTAGAAACAGTCCGGGCATCAAACCCCACGACTATATGCTTATGCCGGAAGACGTGGCCACTGCCATGATTCAAGTGCTCGAAACACCGGATAATTACCATGTGGTGAATTACGAAGTAAGACCACTCATGCCGAAAGGACCCAAGGTGAAGTAGGATTGTTGGATTGTAGGACTGTTGGACTGTTGGACTGATTTTGTTTACTGTTGATTGTTAAATGTAAGACCTTAACCTTAAGCTCAACCTTAAGCTCAACCTTAAGCTCAACCTTAACCTCGACCTTAACCTTAACCTCAACCTCAACCTTACTTCAAAATAAAAACCCCTCGATTACTCAAGGGGTTCTATGGAGATGTAGATTTGATTTGCGAATGCAATCCCTTGGAAAATAAGAGTTAAGCAACAGGTAAAGCTCAGCTCTGTTTATATCCCAATACCGTGAATTTAAAACTACATTCTTAATTCTCAAAATTAATTTAAGGTATATACTGTACCTCTGCCTCTATTTCGGCGCTGTTTCCTTTCACGTCTTTTAGCTTCAATACCACGTGGTAAGCACCTGCTCCCCAAGCTGCATCAAAGTTAAACTGATGTGAAAACTGGTAATTGGAAGACGGCGCTTCTTCATCGTAATCGTAAACCAGCTTTTCATCCGATTCGCGGGTTACTGTCAGCTCCGCACCATCCAAAGCGAGGTTATCACTCAAGGTTGCATCGAGTTTTAAACTTGCGTTGGCACCGCTTAAGGTAATTTCACCCGCTACTTCAGCCGGTGTCCAAACAACGTTCTGAATTTGTGGTAATTCGCTATCAATGGCATTTGTAAGGTAGATACTTTTCACTTCCGGGGCAGCTTCGTTTCCGGCCTGATCAATGGCTTGCACCAAAACATCGTAGTTGCCGGCAGCAATATCGGCAGGAACAGGGATGGATAAATTCACCACCTGACTTAGGCCTTGTAGGTTAATAATGCTGTCCCAAGCGAAAGGCAAAACCCCTCCTTTACGGTGGGTATGGTTATCGAAGTTATCGTGTATCTCTATTTTCAACTGACTTAATGCCTCATCATCTGCTAAGCCCAATTCCAGCTCCAGGGCATTTCCGCCGTTCAAGCTGTCCGGTAAAGTATTGAGCCAAGTTATAGTAGGACGAATCAGGTCTTGTTCGGGTTTATCATCTGAACATGAAGCCAATCCTAAAAGTATAAAAGTGCTGAGTGCAATCCAATGTTTCATGCGACAAAAATACGATAATGCAACAATGTTGCAAATAAAAATAAGATTGACATTTATCAGCCTTTATTCAGTTAAGAATGTTCATATTTGCAACTTAGAAACAATCTAAATAAGATGAAAAAATACCTGGTAATGGCCGGTGCAGCATGCCTCTTTGCAGCATGCAGTAATCCAGCTCCAAAGCAAGAAGAAGCAAAAGAAGAAAGTACAGACAGCGTAGCTTCGCTTATTTACCCTAGCGAAAAGCACTTTGCTAGTTTGAAGCAGTTGACATTTGGCGGCGACAATGCCGAGGCCTACTTCAGCTTCGACAACAAAAAAGTAAGCTTCCAAAGCAATAATAAGGCTTGGGGATTGCAGTGTGATCAAATCTTCACCTTTGAATTGGGCAATACTGACATGCAGTATACCCGTCCGCAAATGGTCAGCACAGGCAAAGGCCGCACAACTTGTTCATTCTTTATGCCGGGTGATACCACCATCATATACGCTTCTACCCACTTGGGTGGAGATGAGTGCCCGAAAGATCCAGAAAGAAAAAAGGGTGATCCATACCTCTGGGGCATTTACCCTAGCTACGATATCTTCATTGCCGACCTACAAGGCAATATCGTAAAACAATTGACCAATACCCCGGGATACGATGCAGAAGCTACAGTATCTCCGAAAGGCGATAAAATCGTTTTCACCTCCACCCGCGACGGTGATTTGGATTTGTATACCATGGACATTGACGGTAGCAACGTAAAACGTATCACTTTCGACCTTGGATACGACGGTGGCGCATTCTTCTCTCCGGATGGAAGCAAATTGGTATTCCGTGCATCTCGTCCGAAAACTGAGGAAGAGCAAGCCAGCTACAAAGAACTTTTGAGCAAAGGATTGGTAGCTCCAACCAATATGGAAATCTACGTTTGCAATGTAGACGGTTCAGACATGAAGCAAGTAACTTCATTGGGTCAAGCGAACTGGGCTCCATACTTCCACCCTTCCGGTGAGAAAATCATCTTCTCATCTAACCACCAGAGTGAAAGAGGATTTCCTTTCCACCTTTACCTGATCAACCTAGACGGAACAGGCTTAGAGAAAGTAACAGCCGACGACGGTTTCGATGCTTTCCCTATGTTCTCCTTTGACGGCAAAAGCCTTATCTTCTCTTCGAACAGAAACAACGGCGGTACACACGATACCAACTTGTTCATCGCAGAATGGAAAGACTAAGTCAGAAATGATATTTAAGAAAGGGGCTGTCTCAAAAGTCGAGATAGCCCCTTTTCTATTCGGGTACCTGTCTGAGCGGAATATCGTTTAAGCGGTTCTCGACTACTACAATTTA
>SBGR01000062.1 GCA_006226545.1 Bacteroidota bacterium
GTATACCTTGTAAAAGTGGTAAGTGCCGAGGGAGTTTACAATGCACGGATTACCCTGAACAAGTAATCATATAATCTCTGGCTTGGAACCCCGACCACTTTGTGTGTCGGGGTTTCTTTTTTATAATGCACTGAGTATCCCTTATAAAACAAGCTCAATTCTGAGGGATTCCTTAATTTCGCAGCCCAATGGAAATCGCAAAGACGTATCAGCCGAATGGCGTAGAAAAGAAGTGGTATGACTTCTGGCTTGAACAAGGCTTCTTTAAAGCCGACGAACACAGCCCTAAACCAAAGTTTAGCATTGTCATTCCTCCGCCTAACGTCACCGGTGTCTTACACATGGGGCACATGCTGAACAATACCATTCAGGATGTGTTGATTCGTCATGCCCGTATGAACGGTTTTGAAGCCTGCTGGGTACCTGGAACAGACCATGCGTCAATTGCTACAGAAGCGAAAGTGGTAAATATGCTTCGCGAGATGGGCCTCAATAAACAAGAGGTAGGCCGTGAACGATTTCTGGAATATGCTTTCGAGTGGAAGGAAAAATACGGAGGAATCATCTTAGAGCAGCTTAAAAAATTGGGTGCTTCTTGCGATTGGGACCGTACCCGTTTCACCATGGAAGAGTCCATGAGTGAAGCCGTTACCGAAACATTTATTCACCTCTACCGCGAAGGGTTAATCTACCGCGGTGAGCGAATGGTTAACTGGGATCCGGTTGGGTTAACTGCACTCTCCGACGAAGAGGTACTGCCAAAAGAAACAACACTAAAACTTTACTACGTTCAATACCTAATTGAAGGTATGGGCGGAGAATACGTTACCATCGCTACATCACGTCCGGAAACTATCATGGCTGATTCCGCCATTTGTGTTCACCCGGAAGACGAGCGGTACAAGCACCTACACGGTAAAAAAGCCATCATTCCTTTAATCAACCGCAGTATTCCTATTATCACCGATGAATACGTGACCATGGATTTTGGTACAGGCTGTTTGAAGGTGACCCCTGCACACGATAAAAACGACTTTGACTTAGGTCAAAAACACAAACTTGAAATCATCGATATCCTCAATGAAAAAGGGGAGTTAAATGAAAAAGCCATCATCCACGTAGGTGAAGATCGCTTTAAGGCGAGAAAATCCATCGCTGTTGAGTTAGAAGAACAAGGTTTTCTGCTGAAAACAGAAGACTATGCATCGCAAGTAAGTATCTCAGAACGTACCTCAGCCGTGGTTGAGCCGCGTATCTCATTGCAATGGTTCGTAGACATGAAGAAATTCATGGAGCGTAACCCGGAGGTGCTATCGAAGGTGATGGACGATGAAATCACACTTTTGCCGGCGAAGTTTAAGAATACTTACCGTCACTGGATTGAAAACATCAAGGACTGGTGTATCTCTCGTCAGCTTTGGTGGGGACAACGTATTCCTGCTTGGTATGATAATTCCGGTAATTTCGTGGTAGCACATTCAGCAGAAGAGGCTGTTAACCTCTTTGCCGAACAAGGTAATAACTACGGTATCGACGATTTACGCCAAGATGAAGATGTAGTAGATACTTGGTTCTCGAGCTGGCTTTGGCCAATCACCGTATTCGACGGATTGAAAGATCTGAATAATGCTGCGATAAAAGCCTTTTATCCAACATCGGTATTGGTTACCGGCCCGGATATCATCTTCTTCTGGGTTGCCCGTATGGTTATGGCCGGCTACGAATTCAGAAACGATAAGCCATTCCACAAGGTATACTTTACCGGTATTGTACGCGATAAACAGGGGCGTAAGATGTCTAAATCGCTAGGAAATAGTCCTGATGTATTAGACTTGATGGACCAGTACGGAACAGATGGAGTGCGCATGGGTATTCTCCTTGCCGCACCTGCCGGAAACGACCTGCTATTCGATGAGTCTAAGATTGAACAAGGACGAAACTTCTGCAATAAAATCTGGAATGCATTCCGCCTTATCAAAGGGTGGGAAACATCAACGGAAGCGATGCCAAGTTCAGATCAGTTAGCGCACGACTGGTTTGAAGCCAAGTTTATGGAATCTTTGAAGACGGTAGAAGAGAAACTCGCCGATTTCAAACTTTCCGAGGCTTTGATGGAGATGTACAAACTTATTTGGGACGATTACTGTTCTTGGTACCTCGAGATGATCAAACCGGCTTTCGGTGAGAAAATTAGTGCTGAGTCGTATACCAGGGCGCAAGGCTTTATGGCGGATTTGATGAAGATGTTGCATCCGTTTATGCCATTCATCACAGAAGAAATTTACCACGGCTTATTTGATGGTAATCCGGAGCAAGCCGTTATTGTTGCCAATTACCCTAAATCGAATGTGAAGCAAGAGGCCTCAAGTCAATTCATTCAATTGATTTCTCAGGTAAGGGCTTTGCGTAATCAAAAAGGACTTTCTCCAAAAGAAACTCTACAGATTGCCCTAGCCTGCAGTAGCGCAGAGAATAAGTCGCATTATACCAGCTTTGAATCACTCATACAGAAACTGGCCAATGTGGAGGCTATCAGCTTTGTAACAGAGCAGCCGGCCGGCACCACTCCATTGATGGTGGGCACTGACGGACTATACGTTTACCTGCAAGAACAGATTAACGTGGAGGAAGAGAAGGAAAAGGCTGAAAAGGAAATCGAATACTTGAAAGGGTTCTTGAAATCAGTAGAGGCGAAGCTTTCCAATGAAAAGTTTGTAGCGAATGCTAAACCGGAATTGGTAGAACGTGAACGTCAGAAAAAAGACGACGCATTAACAAAACTTCGTACCTTGGAGGAAAGCCTGAAATCACTTTCTTCATGAAAAGACTCCTGTTCCTCTGTTTGCTTTGTTTGCCTACTTTGCTTATCGCTCAAAAAAGGGAAAGCCAATTAGGTATTGGGGGACAGGTCTTTTATTCAAGTCGTGTTTGGATAAAATACGACGGTGCCTATGATTCGTTGATGCAAGGAGAACGTGGCTTTGCCGGAATCGCTCCGCAACTGTGGTTTGTGCAATACATCAATAAATACTGGACACTCCAAACCGGAATAGGTTATAGCACCTATGGCTTCCAGCGAAGAAGCAAAAACCTGGAGTTTAACGATAAGGTACACCCCGATTTGCCCAAAGTAAGTACGGCGCTGTATGGAGACCCTTCGTATTACGATTTCTTCTTCCGCAACCACCGCATCGATTTACCGGTTTTGTTCAATACGGAAATCATTTCGCTCAGAAAGTCCATTTCCCTGCGCTATTATTTCTCGCCGGGAATCTCTTTTTCCTATACCGTTTGGGATAAGGTGGTAGCGAAAAGCAGGGGCTTTGGCTACGACGGTAAAAACCGATTTGTAGTGGGTAACCTATACGACAAACAGGCCTTTGGTGTGCAGCTTCATTTGGCAGGAAGGGTAGAGTACCGTATCAGCCCGAAATACCGCGCTCACGTGCAGCCGGTGATCAATTTACCACTGACTTCCGTCTACAAAGGCGACAACAAAGCACTCATTCCATCCATTGGGGTGAACTTCGCACTCAGCTTGCTTACCAGCAAGATCGATGAGAAAGAATAGCGCGGAGCTAGTTGGACTGTAGGAAGTGGGAATGTTGGATCGATAGCTTATCTATCATTTCCAGACCATCCCACTACTTGAATCTTTACTACACCACCAAATTGATGATGCGTCCTTTAACGAAGATGAACTTGCGCAATTCTTTGCCTTCCACCCATTTCTGAACAGTTTCATCGGCCAAGACTGTTGCTTTTACCTCTTCCTCTGAAACATCCAAAGCAAATTCAATTTGAGTTCTGGTTTTACCGTTAATGGACACCGGATAGCTGTAGCTGTTCTCCACCAAGTATTCCTCTTTGAACTCAGGGAAGGTGGCTTGATGCACGCTGGTGCTATGGCCAATGGCTTGCCACAATTCTTCGGTGATATGCGGGGCGAAAGGTGCCATGATCACAAGCAAAGGCTCTAGGATTTCACGCTTGGCACATTTCAGATTGCCCAATTCGTTGCAGGTAATCATGAAGGTTGAGATAGACGTATTGAACGAGAAGCTCTCGATGTCTTCTTTCACCTTCTTGATGGCTTTATGCAAGATTTTCAGTTCAGCTTTTTCAGCCGGACTGTCTTGAATCTTCAATTGATCGTTTTCATCGTAGAAGAGTTTCCAGAACTTACCCAAGAAGCGGTAAACGCCTTCGATACCATTGGTATTCCAAGGTTTCGACATCTCCAATGGTCCTAAGAACATCTCATACATCCGCAAGGTATCGGCGCCGTATTCTTCACAGATATCGTCTGGGTTCACTACGTTATACCAACGCTTCGACATTTTCTCTACCTCACGGGCCAGTAAGAAAGTTTTTCCCGATTGTATGAATTCACCGTTGGCTTCGTAATGGAAGCTCTGTTTGAATCCTTCAATGTCTAAGTCAAATTCTCCTTTAGCGAGGCGGATATCGATGCGCTCTTGAATCAAGTGATTCACTGAAACCTCACCTGCGCCATGTTTCGCTAGTTCAGCTTTTAAGAAATCCGGAATCACATCCGTCTTCTTCCATTCGGCAGCCAGTTCATTGGAGATGTATAAGGTATACTTTTCCAAAAGCGGTAGCTTATTCACTACGGCAGAATACCCTTGAATCATACCTTGGTTGATGAGTTTTTTAAATGGCTCATCCACAGGGACTAATCCTAAATCGAAAAGGAATTTCATCCAGAAACGCGCATACAATAAGTGGCCGGTTGCGTGTTCTGAACCGCCAATATAAAGGTCGACGTCTTGCCAGTAATCCAAGGCTTTGCGGTCTGCAAAGGCACCCGGGTTCTGCGGATCCATGTAACGCAAGAAATACCAGCTGGAACCAGCCCAGCCCGGCATGGTAGTCGTTTCAAACTTCCAGTCTTTGGCTCTAGCCAATGGCGGCTCGCCGTCTTCGGTAGGTAAGAACTTATCTACTTCCGGCAGTTCGAGCGGCAGTTGGTCGGTGGTTAAAGCTTTGGGTAAACCATTCTCATAACGAATAGGAATAGGTTCTCCCCAATAACGTTGGCGTCCGAAAATCGCATCGCGCAATCGGTAATTGGTTTTTCCTTTGCCCAAACCTTTCGCTTCTATCTCACCAATCATCTTTTTCACAGCCGCTTTCACTTGCATGCCATTCAAGAAATCGGAATTGATGAGTTCACCGTCTTTGGCATCGTAAGATTCAGCTTGGATATCGTGTTCGCCTTGGCCTTTTACTACTTGAATAATTTCGAGTCCGAAATGTTTAGCGAAAGCATGGTCGCGGCTATCGTGACCCGGAACCGCCATTACAGCACCTGTGCCGTATCCGGCCAAAACGTAATCGCCTACCCAAATCGGTACTTTTTTACCGGTAAAAGGATGAATGGCATAGGCACCGGTAAACTCGCCGGAGATGTGTTTTACATCCGACATACGTTCACGTTCAGTTCTGTTTTTCGCTTTATTGATATACTCATTCACTACCATTCTGCGCTCAGCAGGGGTGATGTCAGATACTAAAGAATGCTCCGGAGCAAGGGTTAAAAAGCTAACACCAAACAAGGTATCGGGGCGGGTGGTGAATACTTCAATCTTTTCATTGCTGCCTTCTACATCAAAGAAAATGGAGCAGCCTTCCGACTTTCCAATCCAGTTGCGTTGGGTATCTTTAATGGATTCGCTCCAGTCGATGCGGTTCAAACCTTCCAGTAAACGCTCTGAATAAGCGGTGATGCGCAAGCTCCACTGCTTCATTTTTTTACGTTCAACCGGGTGTCCGCCGCGTTCACTCACACCGTCTTTCACCTCTTCGTTGGCGAGTACGGTGCCGAGCGCAGGGCACCAGTTTACGTAGGTTTCGCTCAAATAAGCCAAACGGAAATTGAGTAATACTTCTTCCTGCTGTGCTTCGGTAAATGAATTCCAATCTGCGGCAGAGAAAGCCGGGATATCCAATTCAAAACTACCGGTAAGGGCGTCGTCGCTATTGCCGGCATAACCTTGTGTGCTGAGGATGTTCAACAGCTCGCTAATAGGCTCTGCCTTTTGTTTGCTTGGGTTAAACCAGGCATCGTATAATTTCAAAAAGATCCACTGTGTCCAGTGGTAATAGTCTGCATCGCAGGTTTTTACTTGGCGATCCCAGTCGAAGCTAAACCCGATTTTATCGAGCTGCTCGCGGTATCGTTTAATGTTCTCTTCGGTAGTGATGGCCGGATGCTGTCCGGTTTGGATGGCATACTGCTCAGCAGGTAAACCGAAGGCATCGTAACCCATTGGGTGAAGCACATTAAAACCTTGCAAACGCTTGTAACGTGCGTAAATATCGGAAGCGATATACCCAAGCGGATGCCCCACGTGTAAGCCTGCCCCGGAAGGGTAAGGGAACATGTCTAAGACATAGAACTTTGGTTTATCGGATTCATTTTCAGCACGGTATAGGCCTTTTTCTGCCCAGGTCTGTTGCCACTTTTTCTCTAATGATGCCGGATTATAAGATGCCATGAATTGCTATTAAGGCTGCGAATTTACATAAAGCCGCGCAGTATGGCGAATCTGGAAAAAAGGGCTATTTTCGCAAGCAACAGAAAGGTCTTAGCCTTGAAAAACACACGCAGAAAAAATCCATCCTTTATTCCTTCAATTTTAAGCATCTCCATGGTGCTCTTGATGCTTGGATTGTTTCTGTTATTGGCCTTCAGTGCCAATAAGATGAAAGATTACCTAAAAGAAAATGTGACGCTTACGGCTTATCTGCATCTCGATGCCCATGAGCAGCAGGTGAAAGAATTGGTGCAAGAACTGGAATTGAATAAGTCGATTAAATCGGTGAAGTGGACGACCAGCGAAGAGGCAGCCAACGAGATGAAAGTGGACTTAGGGCAAGATTTCATTCAAACCTTGGGGTATAATCCTCTGGGTGGAGACCTCGAAGTGAAGTTTCATAGTGATCAGGCTAACCAACAAAATTTAGCAGCCACCAAGAAATGGTTGAGCGATCAGGCATTGGTCAAAGATGCTACGTACCAAAGTAGTCAACTGGATCAAATTGAAGCCAACTCACAAAAGCTATTGGGTGGCATCGCTATCCTGGGTGTTCTGTTTACCATCATCGCTATTACGTTAATCAATAGTACCATAAGACTCGACCTGTATTCCAAGCGATTTATCATTCGCAGCATGCAGCTGGTGGGTGCACGTCGCTGGTTTATTATCAGGCCGTTTATCGGTAAGTCGATTATGCACGGTATCTACGGATTTGTTATTTCCGGCCTCATCTTGAGCGGTGTACTGTACCTGCTTTCAACCTATATTCCTGATCCGCAATCCTTGGTGAGTTATGTGGAATTAGGCATCATTGCAGGCATCATCTTGGGAGCTGGAATATTACTTACCTTTGTTTGCAGCTGGTTCGCCACGCGCAAATACCTTCGTTTAAAACTGGAAGAACTTTACTGATATGAGCACAAAAAGCACAAAAGAAGCGGGCAACGCCGAAGGCAAAAGCCAAGACGGACTCTTGTTCGGTCGCGAAAACTACCTGATTATGTTGGCTGGTGTGGTAATCATCGCCATCGGATTTATGTTGATGTCGGGTAAGGAAGATATCTTCTCCAGCACAAAGATCACCGTAGCACCTATCTTGGTTTTGCTCGGTTTTGTAGTGGAAGTCTTCGCTATATTCTACAAGAAAAAATAGGTTAATGGAGATTGTTGAGGCGGTTATACTCGCCATCATTGAAGGGCTTACCGAGTTTCTTCCGGTGAGCTCTACAGGGCATATGATTCTCGGATCCTCAGCCATGGGGATTCAACACAATGAGTTTGTAAAGATGTTTACCGTGGCCATCCAGTTTGGGGCTATTCTTTCGGTATTGGTACTCTACTACAAACGTTTTTTGAAATCATTCGATTTCTACCTCAAACTTTTTATCGCGTTCCTGCCGGCGGCCATCTTCGGATTGCTGCTGAATGATTATATTGATGCTTTGCTGGAAAGCTCACTTACCGTGGCCATCAGCTTGCTCTTGGGCGGTATCGTGCTCGTTTTTGTTGACCGCTGGTTTCCGGCTGAAGGCAAAGAAGAGGTAGACAACAAAGACGCGGTAAGCATAGGATTGTTTCAGGTAATTGCCATGATTCCGGGTGTATCGCGTTCAGCCGCTACCATCATTGGTGGTTTAACAAGAAAGATGTCGCGCAAGGCAGCAGCTGAGTTTTCATTTTTCCTGGCTGTGCCTACCATGTTAGCCGCCACCGGCTACAAGATGTTGAAATACCATTTAGACTTCGGATTTAAAGCCGAAGACATACAACCGCTTTTAATAGGTAACGTAATCGCATTTGTTGTAGCGATGATTGCCATCAAAGGCTTTATTGGCTTCTTAACCCGTTACGGCTTCAAGGCCTTCGGATACTACCGCATCATCCTCGGTGCCGCTATTTTGATTTTGTTAGCGATGGGTTACGACCTCCACGTGATTTAGAAATGTCAAGTGATTTTGAATCGGGTAAAGTCCTTTTGGTAGACAAACCAAAAGACTGGACATCCTTCGATGTAGTGAAAAAGCTGCGCCATGCCATTCGCATCAAGAAGATTGGTCATGCCGGAACATTAGACCCTATGGCCACAGGCTTGCTCATCTTGTGCACCGGTAAATTCACCAAGAAGATTGATGAATTCATGGGCGCAGAGAAAGAATACGAAGGTACCTTGGTGCTTGGAGCAACCACTCCATCATACGATGCGGAAAGCGAAATAGACGCCACCTTTCCTTGGGAACACATCACAGAAGAGGATTTAAAAAATCAGGCAAAAGCCATGACAGGCGATATCGCTCAGATGCCTCCCATCTTCAGTGCTTTGAAGGTTGGGGGTAAACGCGCTTACGACTTAGCCAGACAAGGCAAAGAAGTGAAGTTAGAGCCAAGGCAAGTGTATATCCGTGAGTTTGAAATCACAGCGGTGCGTTGGCCGGAAGTAGATTTTAGGGTGGTTTGTTCTAAAGGAACCTATATCCGATCTTTAGCTTACGATTTAGGCAAGGCGCTGAACAGCGGTGCCTACTTGAATAGGCTGGTGAGAACGCGAATAGGAGAGTTTAAATTGAGCGATGCCAGAAACCTAATGGAGCTGGTAGACGAGATATACGCAGAACGAAGAGGCGATGAAGGTTTATAGAAGTTTTAACGAGTTCGAGAGGCTGGAAAAGGCAATCGTGACCCAAGGTACCTTTGACGGGGTGCACCTTGGGCATCAGAAGATATTGCACCAGCTGAAGGGCATCGCTAAACGAGAAGGCGGCGAAACCGTGCTGCTTACCTTTTTTCCGCATCCACGTATGGTTTTACAACCCGACGACAATAGCCTGAGGCTGCTTGAAACCATAGAAGAAAAAATAGAACACCTGGCCAACGAAGGCTTGGATCACCTGTTAATCATCCCTTTTACCAAGGAGTTTTCAAGGCAAAACGCTGAAGACTTTGTGCGCGATGTTTTGATTGGTAAGTTGGGCATGCATACCATGGTGATTGGCTACGATCACCGCTTTGGCAAAAACAGGGAAGGCTCTTTTGAGCACCTCAAAGAACTGGCGCCGGTCTACGACTTTACCGTAGAGGAGATCACCGCAGAAGACATTGACGCGGTAACCATCAGTTCTACCAAAATCAGAAAAGCCCTGCAAGAAGGGGATTTGCTCACCGCCAATACTTTTTTAGGTTATGCCTACCGTGCTAGTGGAGTGGTGGTTAGCGGACATAAAAAAGGGAAGGAGATAGGATTTCCTACAGCCAATATTGAAGTACCCGAATACTTTAAACTTGTTCCGGGCGATGGCGTCTATGCCGTGAATGCATTCTGGAAAGGACAAGTGATTGGCGGTATGGCCAATATCGGTAAACAACCGACCTTCAATAACAGGCAACATGCCTTTGAAGTGCATTTATTCGATTTCAATGAAGACCTTTACGGAGAAGCGCTGCAGGTTGAGTTTGTAGCGCGCTTAAGGGATGAAATGCGATTTAATGGCATCGCAGAACTGAAAGAACAGCTGGAAAAGGATAAATTCGCAGCCTTGAAAATTTTGAATCGTAGCTGAGGAATACGTGAAGTTAAAACTGATTTTTTTGTTTCTGTGTTTCGGCCTTCTTGCCGGACAGCCTTTGTGGGCGCAAGTAGAAGACGACGAATACAGCGAAGATGAAACGGAGTTGATCTCCGATTCATTGGTGGTGGATTCAGTGAGCACGGAAGACATCCAACTGGACAATTACCTGGAAGATTTTTTATACGAAGCAGGTTACTACTTCGATACCACGCTGGCTCCGGCAACGGAAGTTTACCAGCGTTGGGACATGCATACCATCCACCCGTATCAGAGTCACCTAGACTCCATCTGCGATAGTACGGTTTTGCAATTGGTAGACGGAGAAGACTGTTTCTTTCATCCACCTACCGTCGGGCGAATTACCTCAGGCTTTGGGGTTCGTCGCTGGCGCAGAAGGTTGAAATTCCATTACGGCACCGACTTAAAACTTCAAATTGGTGATCCGGTATACGCTGTTTTTGACGGTGTTATCCGCATCGCTCAATACAGCCGCTCTTACGGTTATGTGGTGGTGGTAAGGCATTATAACGGACTGGAAACCATCTATGCGCACTTCAGCAAGTTATTGGTGGTGCCCGGAATGGCCATCCGCGCCGGTGAACCGATTGGATTAGGCGGAAATACCGGAAGAAGTACCGGTCCGCATTTGCATTTTGAAGTCCGCTACAAGGGCATCGCCTTCAACCCGGATAAAGTCTTCGATTTTGATAACAATAAACTTCGTAGCGATAGTTTGGTTATCGATAAAAACCTCTTCGATCACATCAAAGAAGTGAAGAAGATCAACTCAGCGAAATACCATAAGGTGCGCAGCGGGGAAACTTTAGGACATATCGCTCGCAGGTACGGCACTTCCGTGCGCAGCATTCAACGTTTGAACGGTATGCGCGGAACGATGATTCGAGCCGGTCAATCCATCCGAGTTCGCTAGCAATTAAGGCTTACGGCGGTAGAATACGAAACCGCCTTTTTCTCCAATCACTTCCAAAGTAGGAATGGCACTGAATTCGGCTTTGTGCTGGATCTTGCTCAAGAAATAAGCCGGCTTATCGATATCGCCATACATCAGCCAATCGCGGTAAAGCAAGGCCGGAATATCGCGCGACGCCATGTTCTGGTAATCGTTTGGGTGAGCGGCAACGTAAGCATTGTACGACACGGTATCGCTCAAAGGGGCAATTTGACTGTAAAACAATTGGGCGTAGCTCTTATAACCTAAAACTTCTACATAGACGTCTTCGTCTTGGTGGCTCTCAATGAATTCAATAGCCGGTCCCTGACTGTGGTGTTCAATGCCCGGTACTACCCAAAGCATAAACCCTTGCAAGGCAAGAAGTCCGATAATGAATAATACAGGATACGCTTTTTCCAGGTTCCTGCGGAAAAGCAATACAAAGGCTGTAATGGTGCCGATAAGTAAGATGCTTCCCGGTAGGATAGATTTGAAGTCCCAAATGCTCTCTAGCCCGAAGTTAGCCGCAGCGAAAGGATCTTTGAGTTGAGCGATAAGCGAAGCTTTCCATTCCGGAACAATGCCAATAAGAGGAATACCAATGAAGGCTAAGCTCATCATCAAACCAATGATCAAGACCAAATAGACGTTGAATCTTCGGTATTGAATGCGCTGTTGAATTGTGGCGTCCATAACCAAAGCGGCTAAGAAGGTGAGCGGCAAATAGCAAAGTGAAGAGTAGTGGATGATTTTGGTTTTCACGATGCTGAATAGAATCAGCACAACCCAAAATAAAACCGCCATCCATGTTCTGAAATTCTTCTGTTCTTGTGTCCAGGTGAGGTTCTCTGCAAAGGAACGTAAGGCAATTACCGAGGCAGGAAAAGCGCCGAAAAGCAGTACGAGCGGGTGGTAAAACCAAGGTTGGCCATGACTTGCCACACTTTGCGAGGCAAGCTCTTTTTGGTAGCGAAGGAATTCAGCCAAAAACCAGATGCCGTTTTCCATCACCTCCATGCCGTACCAAACAAAGGAAACAGCTGCACAGGTTAGTGCGAACAAAAGGATATCCCAGATATCGAAGAAAAAGCGGAATCCACGGTAAACAAAGTACAAGGCTACGCAAAGCATGGCTACCAGCAGGGCAACCGGTCCCTTGGTAAGCAAGGCTAGTCCGATGAAGAAGCCGGCTAGGGCATTGAACTTCTTACGGGGTCTTTTATCGAGGTTAGCTCCTTCAGCCAACATCACGATGCCGGCAAAGATGAAAAGGTTAAAAAATGGATCGATGATGCCACTTTTGAAATACAGCTGCGGCGTAAAGGAGCCCAGCATCGCTAAAACCCAAAGCCAGCCCATGCGTGTGCCGAAGTGTTTTTTGCCGTAGAAGAAGATAAAAGAAAGGCTGAGGAAACCGGCTACCGCATTTGGGAAACGGGCAGCGAACTCGTTTACGCCAAATACTTTCATGCTCAGGGCTTGCATCCAGATAAAGAGGGGAGGCTTTTCCCAAAAGGGACGAAAATTTACTTGAACACCGCTGTAATCGCCGCTCACCAACATCTCCCTAGCTGATTCTGCAAAATTGATTTCATCCCAATCAAATAAATGCACACTGCCCAAGGCCGGTAAAAAAAATACAGCTGATACCAGGGCAAGAAGGAGAAAAGGATTAAGCTTTTTCAAAAGGGAGTCTGATTAATGGGCGATTGAAATGTGGTCCGGCCGGTATGCGTTGGTAGATCCAGTAAAATAAAACAGCAACGGCGGTACCGATGAAACTTCCGGCAATCACATCAGATAAGAAATGCTGAGCGAGGTACATGCGGGAGAAGCCTACAAAAGCGGCTCCGGCAAAGGCAGCATAGCCAAAGGATTTTTTTCGGCTGAAAAAGGCCAATAGGGCAAAAAGGCAAAAGGCTGCGGCTGTATGTCCGGAAGGCATACTGTTCACCAAATGCTCATCCAACCACTGAATTTCCCTGAATTCGTAGATGCCATGAAAAAAGTTTCTAGGCCTAGGAACCTCTCCGAAAAATGTTTTTAGCGATTGTATTAACATGCCCAAACTAAGCAGGGCAGCCGCTAGCGTAAAGAATTCCTTCCTGCTTTTAAAGAGGGCCATAGCGCAGATGAATAGCGCAAAAAGTCCATCACCCAAGTTGGTATACTGCACAAATACGTGGTCGAGCCACGGTTTATGTACTTGGTCCAAGAATACAACAAAGCTGCCTTTGTCGTTTAAAATCAATTCGATAGTCGCATAGGTCAACAAGACCAAATACGGAATAAAGAACCAGCTGTTATGGCGTAGAAAGGCTTTCAAATAAGTATTTGATATTTACCGCAAAAATATATATTTGCTCAGTAGCCACCCCACAAAGACGTTGAAATCTCACGTTCATAACTCATAATTAAGAATTGGCTGCCCAACGAAAGGAGCTTAAGAATGCCGAAAAGAGTAAAGTACACCCTGGAGATTGAAGTTAAATCTTCTCCCAATATTCTCTTTAATTACTTGCATAGCCCTTCCGGCTTAGCCGAATGGTTTTGTGAAGACGTAGATGTTCATTCCGGGATTTACGTGTTTAAATGGGATGGCGCCGATCAAAGTGCCGAACTAGTCAAGTCACAAAACAACAAAGTGGTTCGCTACCGCTGGCAAGATGGCCCGGAAGATGAATACTTCGAAATGGAAATCAGCATCGACGATTTAACCAATGATGTTGCGCTTATAATTACCGACTTTTGCGATGAAGGAGATGAAGCCAGTAGCTCACAGCTTTGGGAAGCCCAAGTACAGCAGCTGAAAATGGCCATTGGATCTTAAGTTGTTATGAAAAAATTGTTTTTACCTATGCTCCTCCTTTGGAGCATTTTTTATTCCTACCGTGTTGAGGCTTGTTTGAATGGGTTGGATGAACCTATCATCCAGGAGATTCCAAAGCTCAATGCCAAGTCGGAAGGCTTTGGTCCATTGCTCCAAGTGGCCAAATACAGCAAAGATGAGTTGCATGCACTTCGTAAGTTCTATGCTGATATGGAACCCGGAGGAATGTCGGTAGAAAGCAAGGTGAACTATTGCTTGACTTTGATACGCTTGGGTGATCCGGGTACTGCCGAAGGAATGTTGGCGGAACTCAGCCAGGATACTTCCATAACCGATAGCCTGCAGCTTTACGCCATTGCAGCTAACCTTGGCACAGCCTACGAATTGTTGGGTAAAAACGAAAGTGCCTTACATTGGATTCGCAGAGCGATAGCCATCAATGCTCAATCACATCAGGGAAGCGAGTGGGTTCACGTGATGCTCCTTCGCTATAAAATCTCCAAAGAGAAGAACCCGGCTTACCTAACCGAGGCCGGTGCTTTGAACCTCGACTTCGGACAATTGGATCTTCCGGAGAATACCTACGGCATGAACCTCGCTGAGCTCCAATCTCAACTGGGTTACCAATTGCAAGAGCGTCTGTTTTTCATCCAGGCACCTGATACCTTGATGGGCATGCTCTTGTTCGATTATGCCAATGTTGTAGCGCTGGAAACTAGCTTGGAAGCTGCCAAATTCTATTATGAACAAGCGAAGGTATTTGGACTAAATAGCGATTTACTCAAAGCACGCTTGGATCGCTTGCAGGGCATGAGTCCGGAAGACCTTCAGAAAAAGGCAAGCGATTTTAAAGCGGAGGCCCTACCTGAGCCACCTGCACAATGGAATGTTTACGCCATTGCCGGTATTTTGGCTTTGTTGGCGGTTGTTGTGGTGTATTTCCTTCTGCAACGCAAGAAAAATTCCTGATTCTGGTCGTACTTTTGCCAGAACCCCGGCATGCGCTTTAAGAAGCTAGATGTATTTATCCTCAGGTCTTTCCTGCAACCCTTTGCAGCCACCTTCTGCATTTCGTTGGTGGTGCTATTGCTGCAGCATCTTTGGAAGTATATCGATGATCTAGCTGGTAAAGGGCTGGAATGGTACGTTATTCTTGAATTCCTATTCTATTCAACGGCAAACTTGATTCCGCTGGCCATGCCATTGGCCATTCTCTTGGCTTCCATCATGACATTCGGGAACCTGGGAGAGAAATACGAACTCACCGTTATTAAGTCGGCAGGCATTCCATTGCGACGTGTCTTTCGTCCGCTGTTTTTTGTCATTCTCGGGGTGTCAATGTTCGCCCTTTGGTTTTCAGTTAAAGTGATTCCGGTGGCGAACCTCAAGTGGGGTGGACTATACTACGATGTAATGCAGAAGAAGCCGGCCTTCGATTTAAAAGAAGGGGTATTTTACAATGGCATCGAAGATTACAGCATCAAGGTTTCAGAGAAATCCAAAGACGGCGCATTTGTAAGCGATGTGATTATCTACGATCACACCAAGGGGCGAGGAAATACCGCTGTGGTAGTGGCCGAATCGGGAGAGATTTCCTATTCAGACGATAAACGATACCTCTTTTTTAAACTCTTCAACGGGAAGCGTTACGAGGAGATGGTGAATCAACCCGATTTCTATAACCGGCAGCAATTTAACCAGATGAGCTTCCGGGAACAGGAGGTGGTATTTGACCTCAAAGACTTCAACCTCACCAGAACAGACTTAGGTTTATTCAAAGATTTTTGGCGCTACAAGAAATTGCATCAGCTGGAAGAAGGCATCGATAGCTTACACCGGGAAATTCTGCGCCGACAGGTGATGTTCAAAATCAATTTCCACCGTAGCCTACATTTCAAAGATACCCTCACCTATATACCCGATTCTCTGTTAAACCCGGATGTGTTTTCATTTGATAGCCTGGTCTACGGAAGAAAACACAAGGAGGTGATTTCCCAAGCATTGAGCGAGATGCGCAGTGTAAACGGACAAGTAGATTGGGGTAAAACGGATATCATGCCGGTGCGTTACCTGCAAGCCAAATACGAAATGGTTTGGTGGCAAAAGTTTACCTTATCGATAGCCTGCTTGGTGCTGTTCTTCATCGGAGCGCCACTGGGAGCAATTGTGAGAAAAGGCGGATTTGGATTGCCGGTGGTAATTGCCATCATCTTCTTCCTCATCTTTTACATGTTGAATATTGTGGGCGAAAAAATGGTGCGCGAGCTGGTTTTACCTAGCGAGATAGGCATGTGGCTTTCAACGTTTATTCTGACACCAATAGGATTTTGGTTAACGCTCAAGGCTACGCGCGATTCCGCTTTGTTCAATAGGGATGCTTACCTTAGGCTATTCAAACGACTTAAACCGCAGAAAAAGACCACGTGAAAATTCTCTTTCTGTCACATCGAATACCCTGGCCGCTCCGTGATGGAGGTGCCATCGCTATCTACAATAATATTTTGGGGCTTAAGCAAGCCGGGCACGTGGTGAAATTGCTTTGCCTCAATCCACAGAAAGACCAAGTTGATACAACAAGTCTTCCGTCGCTTTTTAGCGATTGCGGACTGGAATACATCAGCATCGATACAAGTATCAAACCTCTGGCAGCTTTGCTCAATTTGTTTGGTTCGGGTTCTTATAACGCGGCACGATTTGCCAATGGTGAATTTGCATCGCTAATTGAGTTGTCACTCGAGGTATTTAATCCGGATTGGGTGCACATTGAAGGCGCCTTTGCAGCTCAGTACATTGATGTTATCAAGGCGAATCAGCCTGTCCCTTGCGTGTTACGTGAGCACAATGTGGAATATGAGATCTGGCAGGAGATGGCTGCCGGAGAGCAAAACCCTCTGAAGAAATTCTATTTGAATCTGCTGGCTTCCCGACTCAAAACCTACGAAGAAGCGCTGTGGCAGAAATTTGATTTGATCTTTTCCATCACCGAAGAAGATGCGGGTATCATGCGCAAGCGTGTTGGTGATACCAAGGTATTCAACGGTGGTGTAGGCTTCGATTTGAGTCCGTATTTAGCCGTGACTGAATTAGGCGATAGCCGGAAAGCCTACCATTTGGCTTCCATGGATTGGCTGCCCAACCAAGAGGCCGTGGAGTGGACGCTTAATGAAATCTGGCCAGCCATGTATTCGGCAATGCCTGAAATGGAATTGTACTTAGCCGGTAAAAAGATGCCTGAGCGCTTCCTAAATCAGAATGGAGGCAAACTCCACATTGAGGCTGAAGTAGCCGACGTGCAGGACTATAGCAGAGACAAAGGGCTGATGCTGGTGCCTCTTCGAAGCGGCAGTGGCATTCGTATTAAAACCATAGAAGCCATGGCCATGGGCAAAGTGGTGATCAGCACACGACGCGGATTGCAGGGTCTTGGCGCCCAATCAGGTGAGCACTTGTTGGAAGCGAATACGGCGGAAGAATTTGCCGAAGCGGCGGCCTTGGTGCAATCAGATGAGGCCTTGCGGCAAAACATCGCTCAAAAAGCCAGGCAATTTGCCCTAGAAAATTTTGAACTGAGTCAAGTCATCGAGCGAAATGTAAAGCGCTGCCTATCTTTGTTGCCCACCGCATGATACTTTCACTACTCCTTTTCGCTTCATTACTGGCCATCGCAGAGACTTATGCCTTCTTTCCTTGGCGTATGATGCGTAAATCGAATGATTTTACGGAAAGGGGTGAAGATCCGGAAGTATGGCCTGAAGTGGCTTTGCTATTGGCGGCCTACAACGAAGAGGCGGTGATGGAAGAAAAGCTGAAGTCGATGCTGAATTCAGACTACCCGGCCGATAAAATTCGCATCGTGGTAGGGTCAGATCGAAGCAGCGACAGAACCGATGAAATTGTAAAGCAGTTTGCAGCCTCAGATGCTCGTGTGCAGCTTCGTCGATTTGAAGAGCGCACCGGAAAACCGGCCATCATCAATCAACTTGTTAGCGAATCGCAAGAAACAATTTTAGTGCTTTCGGATGCCGATACATTTTTTGAACCGCATACGTTGAAAGCCTTGGTTCGTCCCTTTAGCGATGCCAAAGTGGGAGGAGTGCAGGCTAAGTTCATCAGCAAAGCCGATGGAGAAAACAATGTAGCCCGACAAGAATTGGTTTACAACGACCGCGAGCTGATGCTCAAACGCGGTGAAAGTGTAGACGGTGCTGTGATTGGAGCCTACGGTGCTTGCTATGCCTTGCGCAGAGCGGTTTACGTTCCGGTGCCGGCCGGGTTCCTAGTAGACGATTTCTATATTTTCATGAAGGTATTGGAGCAAGGCTACCAAACGGTTTTATCGGATGCGGCCACCTGCCTTTTGGAACTTTCCGGTGCATCGGAAGTAGAATTCAAGCGGAAGACCCGTATCGGGAAGGGCAATTTTCAGAACTTCTTTGCGCTTAAGAAATTTCAGAACCCTTTTACCGGTAAGGTAGCCACCTATTATTGGTCGCATAAGGTATTGCGTTGGTTCACGCCTTTTTTATTACTCATCGCCTTTTTCAGCAACCTGGCCTTAATAGGCGAGGATAGACTCTATGTCAGTCTTTTTGCCACCCAATGCTTTGGCTATGCTTTAGCGATACTGGATATCCCGCTGCGTTGGATGAATATTCACATCGCGCCCATTCGCTTTATCTCCCATTTTTTATCCATGAACATCGCTTTGTTCCTCGGCTTTTTGCAGTACCTCCAAGGCAAAGGCAACGGTACCTGGAAATAAGCTACGCTGTAACTTTTGTAAATGGCAAAGCGTTTCAGTACTAGAACTGAACCTAAGTCAATATGAAACACCTTCTACTAGTTGGTGCAATTCTATGCACCTTACAAGCTGCCCAAGCCCAAAATTCAAGCCACTCCCAACGAAGTCTAGAGCTTTCTTTTGGTCCAAATCGCTTCTTGAGAACAACATACGATCTTCCGGATGGCCGGATTTTCACGAACCGAAATTGGGGTTTCAATCTGAATTACTCCAAACAATTGGGACGAAGCCATTTTTGGTTGGGAGCCAATCTTTATTGGGGTACTTTAACTCGCAGTATCGATGTGATTCCTAATCGAAACAATCCGCAGAGGGAAATTTTACCGGATCAATTCCGCATTTCACTCAGTCAAGATTACGTGAGCTTCATGCCTTCGATTACCTATAAAAAGACAATCAGAAAGAATTGGGAATTTGAGGCGGGCATCAGTTCCGGCATCATCTTTCAAAGCAAGCCTTTCTCTTTTTTAGGAGATGGTGGAATAAGTTATAAATCATACCATGGAGCTATGATGCCGAGTATTAGTACGACGCATTACCTCAACCCCACAGCCCGATTGCACAACTATACCCGCTTCCATGTTGGGATTAGTAGAAAGTTTGGTACCCATCACCGACTCGGTTTGAATCTGGATTTCAGCACTTCCATCAGTAGATCGAGTTTTGGTTCAATCGTACAAGGCAAAAGTCCGTTGATGTTTATGCCCGTTTCAACAGTGGTGCGCGTGAACGAAGATCAGTACCAGTATAACTTAGGACTCCTTCCCAGAATGTTTAGCCTTAAATTGAAATACACCTATGTTTGGTAAGTTCTGTGTTTTGCTGAGCAGCTTATGGCTATTAGGTAGCTGCAATTTCGAAGAAGATGTTTTGTTTAATGGGCCAGAACCGGATACTCGCTTGAGTATTATTGATACAAGCCGAAATACACAAATGACCTTTGATGTGTTTGACTCGACTAATCAGTTTCAGTTAATTGGCTATGAATATTGGACATACCAAGGAGTTGAAACAAGAAAGGGCAGAAGCTATGTGCATTATTGGGTCAATCGAGATTACCAATACGACCGCAGCGGAGGATCCTTTTATATCCTTTTGGCAGACAATCATGTGTACGATATCTGGAATGTAGAAGCCAATTTACCGATGCGCTTTATGCAGGCTACCAACGATTGGTATTTTCCGGCAGACAGCATGAGCTCCTATACCCTGGAATGGCCGACTAAGAAAATCACCACCCGCTGGTACCGTGGGGTTGAATTGATACCAACAACGGGGAAATCCGAATACTGCTTTCGCGGAGGTAGGGACTCCACGGCCAATAATCCCGCCTCTTTTCCCTACTTCGCTAAATACGAGGATTATTACTTTTCACGGTTTGGAAGCTTGAGGCAACAAATTGAAAAGCGAGTAAAGACGACAGCACAAGGAGACTCCATTGAATATGTGCTGGTTAAACGGCGAAGTCAGTAAGTGTGGTCAAGTCAAATGGTCCTTAAACGCATTCGGAAATAAGCTAGGTTAATTGGGTGCATATAAGCGCTGTAGGCGATTAGTTTTGTACTTTTGCACCCAATATCATGAGCAACGAATTTCAATTAGATACAATAGAATCCGCCATTGAGGATATCCGCAATGGAAAAATGATCATCGTGGTGGATGATGAAGACCGCGAGAATGAAGGCGACTTCCTTGCGGCAGCCGAATGTGTTACAACAGAAATGATCAATTTCATGACCAAAGAGGGTCGTGGTTTGATCTGTGTTCCACTCACGGAAGAGCGTTGTGCAGAACTCGATTTGAACTTAATGGTGGGTAAAAACACCGCCACTTACGAAACGGCATTTACTGTTTCTGTCGACTTACTTACCCAAGGTGTAACTACCGGTATCTCTGCAAGCGATCGTTCTAAAACGGTTTTGGCTTTAGCGAATCCGAATACCTTACCATCTGAATTAGGTAAGCCTGGGCATATCTTTCCTTTGAAAGCGAAAACCAACGGGGTATTGCGTCGCGCCGGACATACCGAAGCGGCCATCGATTTTGCTCGTTTGGCCGGTTTTAAGCCTGCCGGATGCATCGTGGAAATCTTAAACGAAGACGGTACCATGGCCCGCCTGCCTGATTTGGTGAAGGTGGCCAAGAAACACGATTTGAAGCTGGTTACCATCAAAGATTTGATCGAATACCGCCTCAAAAACGAATCACTTATTCAACGTGAAATCTCGGTAGAGATGCCAACCGCTTACGGCAACTTCGATTTGGTTGCGTTTAAACAGTTGGATAACGACATGGAGCATTTGGCTTTGATCAAAGGTACATGGGACAAAGACGAACCGGTGATGGTACGCGTGCATAGCTCTTGTGTAACCGGTGATATCTTCGGTTCATGCCGCTGCGATTGCGGTGAACAATTGCATGCCGCCATGCAGATGGTAGACGAAGCAGGCAAAGGTGTTATCCTTTACATTAACCAAGAAGGCAGAGGCATTGGCTTATTGAATAAGTTGAAAGCCTATAAACTCCAAGAACAAGGTTACGATACCGTTGAAGCCAATGAAAAACTCGGCTTTAAAATGGATCAACGCGATTACGGTATCGGTGCTCAAATTTTGAGAGACCTCGGCATTTCTAAAATGCGTTTGATTACCAATAACCCATCCAAGAGAGCCGGATTGATTGGCTACGGATTGGAGATTGTAGACCGCATTCCGATTCAGATTAAGCCGAACGTACACAACGAAAAATACTTGGCCACCAAGAAGGCTAAGATGGGCCATGAGTTGGCCGACTAATAACCTCACTTAAGAGGAATTCTACCGCTATGCTTCGCATCGCCATACTCGGTTCTGGGGCCTTGGCTTCCTATTTTGCTGCGCGCCTGCATGAAAAGGCAGAAGTGCACATGTTTGGTCATTGGAAAGCCCGACTCAATGCCTTGAAGTCGGAAGGCCTCAGCTTAACTGAGCGCGATGGAAGCAAAAGTCAAGTTCAGTTACGCGTTTCTGAGCTGAACGATTTCCCGCATTATTTTGACGTGGTTTTGGTATTGGTCAAGGCATGGCAAACGCCTGAAGCCGCGAAAGAAGCATCTCAGCTTATCGCTAAAAAGCCAAGCGCTTTTGTATTGAGCTTACAGAATGGAATTGGAAATGTACCCCAGCTGAAAAGCGAAGTAGATCAATCGGTATTCGCCGGTACTACTTTGCAAGGAGCCAAAATCAATGGTTTGGCCGGGGTGGCAGCTTCAGGTACCGGTTCTATTTTTTTACCGAGCTCCATCGATTCCGGTTTTATAGAAATTCTGCGCATTGCAGGATTTGAAGTTCATTTAGCCGATGACCTGGTTTCTTTGCTTTGGTCCAAGCTCTTGATTAACGCGGCTATCAACCCACTTACCGGAGCCTTTGGCATTACCAACGGGACTTTGCTTAAATCAGCATCGCTTAAAGCATTCTTAGGTGATTTAGCGTTGGAAGTGGCTGAACTAGCCAAGGCAAAGTCGATTGATTTACTTTATACCGACCCGGTGGCTGAGGTGGAGCGTGTGGCTTTGGATACCGAAGAAAATACTTCCTCCATGTTAGCGGATTTACGCCGAGGGGCTCCAACAGAGCTGGAGGCCATCACCGGATTTCTTCTTCAAGAAGCCGGATTACAAGGCTTATCACTGCCCCAAAACAAAGTGGTTTACCAATGGATGAAAGAAAAGTTAGCGGGACAGGTTCCAAGCGATGCTGTTTACCAATCCATTGCGCAAGAACTCGCTAACGCAGGCTAGGGTAGAAGTATTTCTTTAAGCGAATAAAGGGCTTCTCAAACAGGTAGAATGAAGCCATGCTGATCACCAAGGTCATCGCTAAAGCCAATGCAGTAAAGCCGAGCACATCCCAACTTTGATCAAGTTCCCATCCGAAACGTTTATTCAATTGCAGTAGCAGGTTGATTACAATGGTATGGTAGAGGTAGAGCCCGTATGTATACACGCCCATCTTGCTCAATCCATTTCTATCGCTAATTCGCAGTTTCACCGGTTCACTTAAGGTAAAGAGTATCATTAAAGCGAAGAGCGGTCCGAGGCTACTTGCCGGCAGCCAAATTGGGTAGGAAATATTCGGATACAGGAAAACCAAAAAGAGAATGCCGGTCGTGATTAGAGCGATTACCGCCTTGCTCCACCTTCCAATTTGTTTCAATAGACTCTCTTTGTAGAGCAGAACATAGGCCGCGGCAGTGCCGTAAGCGAAGTAGTCGATATTGGTCAGCAGGTCGATGTCGTTCCATCCATGGGCTTTAAAATAATAGCGCGCCACATTAGCGATGGCGATGCAAATGCCAATGAAATAAGGTGTGAAGCGCAAGGGCATTAGGCTAAACACGATTCCCCAGAGGATGTAAAAATGCTCCTCAATACACAGCGACCACATCACCCGCATTGGTGAGGTATTGGGAAAGCTGTCGGTGATAATCATTTGGTAGTTTTCCAGAAAGAGCAGGCTCATGGTCCAGTTCGGACTGTATCCTTCATCGGAGGAGCTAAGTCCTAAGATTTGCAGGATATAGGGTGTTGCATAGGCAAAGGCCAACATCAGGTAGAAAAGTGGCCAAATGCGCAAGACTCTGCGAATGAAAAAGTGTTTAAGGCTGATGTGCGCATTATGTCGTTTTTCCTCCATGAGTAGGTAGGAAATGAGAAAACCGCTGAGCACGAAAAAGAAGGTTACGCCTGTTCCTCCGCTGCTCTGGAAATAGGCCAGCGTGGGGAAGTTGGGAAAAGGCAGGTGGGAGATGAACACCAAAAAGAAGGCAAAGAAGCGAAAGGCGTCGAATGTCTCAAAATACCGGCGTTGGCTGCTCATCGTGGCGACAAAGAAATAGATTTTTTATCGAGAATTCCCCTGTCTCAATCCTTTCTCGTATAAATCACAATTTCGATGGTGGTGATGCAAATGATACACAGTATCAAGAGGAGAAGCGCCATGAAATGGTATTGATCATCCTTGAGGTAAGCGCTGCAGGTCAGGCTAATCACTACCAAGGCTATCTCAAGCAGCCGCAAGGAATTGGGCACAAATCGTTTGATACCGAAGAACAAGCCGATAATTAAAGCAATTGTCAGAATGGTATAAAAGATAAGTCCGATTGAAGGAGTAAGCAGTTCCATAATTTAAGGCCAAGGTACTAAAACATCGTCTACTACATCAAGTTCATAGACCTGATGCTTAGCCGTATCAATAAAAAGCCATTGCATGGTAGCAAAACGAAATTCATCGTCAATGCCTATTTGCACGGTGAGGTAGTTTATTCCATCACGCTCACGGTAATCTGTCATGTACGCGAGATGCTGCGACGTATCCGGACTACTTAATTTGCTTTCATTATCCGCTAAATATTTGCTGATCAATGCCGCGCTTTTTGTGTCCGGTTCGATATACGGCATTATTATCGTTTTGGATTCTTCAGGCTCTTCCAAAGCTGCACTATCAACCCTTTCGGAGCTTTTGTTTTCTACTTGTGTCGCTTCTGTTTCTTTCACGGGTTCGCTACACGCGAAGAGCAGTATCAATAGGGCAAACGGAATTCGATTCATCATATGCAAATTAGCGAAACAAGCCGAATTTGACAGGGATGTTTAGTCGTTGAGTTTAAAAAGAACCGGAACATGGTACCAGATATTAACCGGTCGATTTTGGAAGTCTAAAGCCGGCTTCCATTTAGGCATCAGCTTTAGAACGCGAATCACTTCTGTATCAAACTCAGGCGCATTTGGGATGGATCTGACTATTTGAATATTGGCGATTTCACCACTGGTTGTCACAACAAATTTAGCGATAACCCTACCTTCAATTCCGGAGTCCTTTGCTGATTTAGGATAGTTCATTTGCTGTTTAATGAATTGAAACAGACTGTCTTGTCCGCCCGGGTATTCCGCCTGGACCGCAGCAACTGAAACAGTATCCTCAGGAAGCGTAACCTCACCAATCTGTGCAAAGTCTTCGGGGAGGGGTATAAAAGTTTTTTCAATACTAGGGTCGATAGCTATATCACCCATAATATCAATATAAGGTTCAGGTTTAGGTGGTTTTGGGTGATGTTTGATGCTGTCAATTGCGGTGGCGACAGCAACCAGGGTATCCGGAACAGTAATGTTTGAGTCGACTTGAACTAAGGCACTGTCGGCACTAGTTTCAGCTCTTTGCGTATTTGGGTTATTCTGGCAAGCCGCTAAGAGCATAGCACACACGGAGAAAGTAAATAGTCTTGAGGCAGATTGAAAATGAAAAGAATTCTGGCTGTCGGAGATAAGTACTTCCGGTAAATGGATCACTTCAATTTTCTTTCTAATCCTTCCGCAGGTTCTTTGTCCTTGGCGGTTGTGCAAAACGTTCAATACTTCGTTGTCGCTCATGGAAGTGAAATCCAGCACAGTCAAACTGCATTTCGCGCAATGCCGTCCTTGCTCCGCCGGACTCATCTTTTCCCAATTTTCGCTGCAGGGTTTTTGTATGTGGAAGGGCTTAGTCATCGGTTCTTTATCCCAAAACGCGGGAAGAGGTAAATGGGTTGGGATGTTGAGGTTAAGGTTTAGGTTTAGGTTTAGTACTAATACATTTTACAATCAACATTAAACAAATCAGTAAAACAGTCGCACTCCCGATGCATATCGGGACCTACAGTCCTACAATTCCACAATCCAACTTATATTTGCCGCTGCAATGACATCTGATCAGCTTAAAGATTTGAGGGGCCGTGTAGAAGCCCTGGGGAGGTATCTTTGACATCCCTAATAAATTACATCAAGTAGAAGAAGGAGAAGCGATTTCTCAAGCACCCGATTTCTGGGACGATCCAAAAAGTGCGGAAGCACATCTAAGAAAACTTCGTGGTATCAAGGTGTGGACCGACGCTCATGCGCACGTAAAGACCTTGGTGGAAGACGTTGCCGTGCTGAAAGAGTTTTCAGACATGGGTGAAGCCACACCGGAAGAAGTAGATGAAGCCTACCAAAGTGCTTTGACTGAAATCGATGAGCTGGAGTTTAAAAACATGCTCAGCGGCGAGGAAGACCAGCTTTCTTGCATCATCGAAATCAACTCCGGCGCCGGAGGTACTGAAAGCCAGGATTGGTCGGAGATTCTGATGCGTATGTACATCATGTACGCAGAGAAACAAGGGTTTAAAGTGACGGAGCTCGATTACCAAGCCGGCGACGGTGCGGGTATTAAGTCGTGCGCACTTCAGGTGGAAGGCCAGTTTGCCTTCGGTTACCTGAAAGGTGAAAACGGGGTACACCGCTTGGTGCGTATCTCGCCTTTTGATTCGAATGCGCGCCGACATACTTCTTTCGCTTCTGTTTATGTCTATCCATTGGTGGATGATACCATTGAAATCGACTTAAACCCGAACGATATTGAAATGCAGACTTCCCGTTCAGGGGGAGCAGGCGGACAGAACGTGAACAAGGTAGAAACCAAGGTTCAGCTGAAACACGTGCCTACCGGTATCGTGGTGGTTTGTCAGGTTGAACGTTCACAGCAGGCCAACCGCGAGCGTGCCATGCAGATGCTCCGAAGCCAGTTGTATGAGATTGAAATTCGCAAACGCAACGAGGCCAAAGCCAATATCGAAGCCGGCAAGATGAAGATTGAGTGGGGATCGCAGATCCGCTCTTATGTGCTACATCCGTATAAGCTCGTGAAAGACAACCGTACCGATTTCGAAACATCCAACGCGCAAGCTGTACTCGACGGAGAACTAGACGGCTTTATCAAGGCGTACTTGATGGAGTTTGGCGGAACGAAGAAATAGAGTTGAGGTTAAGGTTAAGGTTAAGGTTGAGGCTGAGGTTAAGGTTGAGTGGCTGTGCCTTGCCTGACGAAGTTAACAGAGACTTAGGCTACGGCCTGTTTACAATCACAATGAAATAGCCAAAGGAGCTGGGTTTATGCCCGGCTTTTTTGTTTCATGGCCATAGCAAGTGGATGCTGAATTCTCTCATTGGGATTTCGGTTAGGCTACAATGGCTTTGAGTCGAATTGTTTATTTTCGTTCTGACCTATATCCCTAAAATGTTCAAGTATTACGTTTTTCTATTCGCAGCCTTTACTCTGATCTTTCAATCTTGTGTTACGCGATTAAATGCGACGGAAGCCTGCACCTGCGAAGAGAAGTTGACGCTGGTAAAAGACAGCAACTGGAAGGCGGTACTGAAGTTTGTGCCGGAAGAGAAGAAAACCGACGGGCTATTCCAGCAGGTGGAGATAAGTATTATAGACTCAGCGGCATTTCAAGCGAAAAGAAAAATCAATTTGTCTGATACCACCATCGCTCGGGTTCAGTTTGACGCTTGGTCGATATGGATGACAGAACCGGAATACCTCACCAAAGGCGAGTTGGAACTTCAAAGCTGGACAGATTCGACAATCACCTTATACCACAATTTGCAGATGAAGGCGCCGGAATACCGTTTTGGAGGCAAGTATAAATTGAAGGGAACATTCACCTACCGCGTATTGAAGTGAGGTATACAGAGCAAAACATCACTCATTTATTCGACCTCATCGGCAACTATCCAGGAGCAGAACTGCAGTTAACCGAACACTATAAGTCCATTGGCGTTCAAAAATCTGTATGGCCGAATCAACTTTGGGCGATGAGGCGAGGTACCAAATCGGCCGCGGGCTATTTGGACTTTTTGGAACAAGCGCTAGCTGAGAATAGGATTCCCGGTTTAGCGATGGGGAACCCGGCTAAAGACGATAAAGACCTGCTTCAAGAGGCTCGGAATCGTCAGTATAAAATCGGAAGCTGGACCGCGATGTGTCACGATTTGACTTCGCTAAAGAAACTTCCAACTTTGGCCAATTTTGAAATCAGAAAAGTAATTGGTCGCGATGAGTTAAAGACATGGCTCAACCTGGCAAATACCGAATTGATGGGAGCTGAGAGACTGAACGAGGGATTATTTGAATTTTTGGTGCATTCAGATCAGTGCAGTTTTTACCTTGGCTTTGAAGGAAATCAAGCCGTTGCCACGGCGATGTTGTTTGAGCACAACGGCCTAGGAGGAATATGCCTGGTGTCGACCAAGTCCGGATTTCGGCAAAGAGGCTATGGCGCACAAATAACCCAAGCCTGTTTGATGGAGGCGAAAAGCCGAGGCTTAGAAAGAATTGAAATTCAAGCCACCACCTTGGGGAAAGGTGTATATGCCTCACTGGGATTTAGCGATGAAGGTGAGATTCCGGTTTTTCGGATTAATCAAATGAAAAGCTGAATGGAGGCAATGGGCTTTGGGCTTTTTGTATTTGTTGGATCGCTGTTTCTTGGCTTATTTGTCTTTCCTGTTCTGATGGCTTTTTTCTATTACCATGGCCTCAGAGATGAAAAGGAGAAAAAAGGGGTTTTGAGCAAGCAACAAAAATGGAGCATCGTTAGACAATCGTTTCTGACAAGTTTCCTTATTCTGATTATCTTAATCGTCCTATTGGTGGTCTATTCTTATTTTGGTTTAGGTGGTCAAGAGGAATTGGTTGTATCCATTTTAGCATGAAGTATAAGTCCATTCTTTCGTTCTCGCTTGTTTTTGTTGGACTCTTCTTGCTCGTAGGTATTGTTTTCTTGGCCGTATTATCTCATGATGAAGGGATGGGTGGTCCGAAGGCGGCGTTCATTGCTAACTTTTTTGGCGCTTTTGCAGCGCCGAGTTTTTTCATCTTGATTGTGCTAGCTAAACTGGGCTGGACAAATTATGCTGTGTTCGCTGTGTCGACTGCCCTAAATGCCTTGTTGTATACGGCCTTCATAGTATGGCTATCCCGCATCAGGAATCAGAGAAAATTGAACAATCAAAAACAACCCTAGCTAAAGGCACTAATCCGCTAGAAATTAGAGTTAGTACACTGTGTTCAAACGTGTCATTCGCTGGTTGAAAAAGCCGCTGGTTACCAGTATCGTACATCTAGGTCTAATCATCGCTGCAGTAACCTACAATTATTACATGCAGGTTTTCTGTGTACCCAGTCTTTGGGCTACCATTCTTTTAATTGGTATTGCCGTATTTCTAGTTACTAAACCTTGGCACCCTTGCACTAAATTTCGAGTTTGGCAGGGTATAGTGGATGCCTTTATAGCTTTGACCAGTTTGTATTGTATCCTATTTTTAGCTGAGGTGAACTTCTGGGGATTAATCATGGCTTTTACCGGTCTTGGATTGCTCGTTTATGTGCCACACTATTTTTTACTTTATACCCTGTGGCCTTATTTCAAGAGAAATGTGCAGAGTGTTCAAGCGAAATCGTTTAAAATCACAATTCTGATTTTGGGGTTGTTCTGCTTGGCTGTTATAACAGATTATACGTATGAGTCGTTTAGAATCAAGATGGCATTAGCAGATAAGAGCAAGCCATATCCCACAACCTGGATGGCAGAAAAAATCACAGGTATGCATTTCAAATACCACACGCAACTGGATTATTACGATGGCTGGAGACCGCCTATCCATGAGCCTCTTCTTGTTCTAGGATACCAGTTAAATGGATTTCGAGATCCTATGGACTTAAGTTTAAAAGAAAGGCTGTCACTGTACCGACAGCATTTTGCCGGTGAACCATTTAAGCTAGAATGTAGTTGCGCTTTGGATGGCAGTTGGGCTTACCATGGCGATGGATTGTGGAATTGATGGAGACAATTGAAACAATCCCCATTTTGTTTTGTCGTTCTTTACAATGAATTTAGTTGCAATTCCATGTTGAATATGAATAAATCCCTTTTTTCAGTCTTAGCTTTAGGTTTGAGTTTAGCGCTTCAGGCGCAGTCCACTACAGCCGAGAAATCGATAGTTAACATCCCGAAAAGCGAGGTGCGGAAGCCGGTGTTTTTTGAGCCCGACTTCAGTATTGGTGGTGCTACCTTAAACATCCGCGATGAAGCTGACTTTTCCGGCTATGAGGTGCTAGCGAAAGCCATTGGCGATAAGCGCTACGTGTTTACCGGAGAAGACCATCGTCCTTTGAGTTTCAATACCCTCCTGGAAGGCAAAATGATGCATTACCTGCGCAAGGAGAAAGGCTTCGAATATTACTTTGTGGAAGCGGGATTTGCTTCTACTTGGCTTTTGAATAAGTACATGTTAGAAGGAGACAGCATCGCTGAATCGGCGATTAAACGTTTGTTTAGTCCGGAGTACTATGAACTCTTCACTAACTTCAGAACAACCAATTTAGCCAATGATAGTCTGCCTAAGATTCAAGCTTACGGTTTAGACATTGAAAGGGATATTACCTTAGCGATGTTGGTTTTAGTGAACTTGGTTCCGGAAAACAAAGCCATTCCGGATAGCATGGCCATGTTTATTGAATCGGCACGCATCTTTGCCGGAACCCGCGAAGGACAATACGATCAATTCAATGCGTTTCGCTCAGATGAACGCGACGATCCATTTGATTTCTCAACTAACAGCGGAATATTCGACGATTACGGCTATTTCGAAGAAGAGTATATCGACTTCAGTACACGCTCCACAGTAGCTTTGATGCTGCAAAACTATGAGCTGAACAAAGAGGTGTTTCATGCCTTTTTTAGTGAAAACTTGGCCGACTTTCAGAGGCTGATGGCCGAGATGAAATTATGGAAACAGTGGATTGAATACACCGACTTACGTGTGCCACACATGTGGGCATTGCGTGAAGGGTATATGGAAAAGAACCTGGTGCAATTTGCTGCAGATCACCCGAGTGCTAAAGGCTTTGGACAGTTTGGTCGTTGCCATGTATCGCAGAATCAGAAAGCGAAAGACTGTGGTTTAGGCTTCTTCAATTCGCTTAACGGTCGCGTAGCACGTAACCACCCGGAACTGAATGCGCAATTGGTTTCGATCGGATTATACTACGATGGCTTAGGCGATGAGTTTCCTGAATCGCTGGTACAGCTTACCCGAAAAAACGAAACCAGTTCAGCCATGCTGTATACCCATATCGATAGCCTCAACGACGAAGATTTGAGTGCTAAATTTGATATGGTGATTGTGGCTAAATCGAAAAGGGGAGGCGCAGCCTCTGCAGGCGGTGGAAGTCAAAGCAGCATCGGTTTGGGGTATAGTGCGGTTTTTCATGATATTGATCTAAATGCCTTCAATGCAGCAACCCAATTCAATATCACTTCACCCTTGCTGATGCATGAGTTTACTTATGAGGTACGATTAGATGGAAGGGTCCAAATTGAAAACTCCTTCGGAGTATTCGCTAATTTGAATGCCTCCTTTGTGGATACTGCCGGACTAAGTCCTGACAAACAAATTAACCGTAACATGAGTTTAAGTGGCTGGAGCTACCGTTATGGTGTAGGAGTAGATTTGGTTAGATCGAAGTATTTCGACCTGGTGCCTACGCTTGCTCTTGGATACCAAAGGCTTTCTTACCGAGAAGAATCGATCAGTGGACAGGGATCTTCCTTTAATTCAGCAACGGTTACAGAATTCACCAATCCCGCTTTTATAGTGGATGGACGAATTCAGATGTGCTTGAACTTTGATTGGTTAACCTTAAAAGCCATTGGAGGCTATACCTTGGATTGTTCCAAAACGGAATGGAAACTGGGTGATAACCGTTTAAGCACCGGCCCCAAAACAAGAATGAGTAATCCCTATTTTGGTGCCGGAGTAGTGCTTCGCTTTGGAATGAACGATTAAGATTTACGGTGAATGATGCCCACGCTTGGTTGAGCGGTTGGCATAATCGTTAAATCATTGATATTTACATGAGGCGGTCTGTTCAAGATAAAGCGGGCCGCCTCTGCTATGTCTTCGGCTACCAAGTTCTCGAAGCCTTCGTATACTTTCTTCGCTCTTTCAGCATCGCCATCAAAACGAACAATAGAGAATTCTGTTTCTACCGCTCCCGGGTTGATGCCACTTACTTTAATGGGGTATTTAGCGAGGTCGATGCGCATGCCGCGGTTTAAGGCGTCTACAGCATGTTTGGTAGCGCAATACACATTGCCCAAAGCATACACCTCTTTACCGGCAATAGAGCTGATGTTGATGATATGTCCGGTTTTATGTTCAATCATCAAGGGCGCCACCGCTTTGGTAACATACAATAATCCTTTCACGTTGGTGTCGACCATTTGGTCCCAATGGTCGAGGTTGCCGTCTTCAAAGGAAGCGAGTCCGGCAGCCAATCCGGCATTGTTCACTAAAACATCAATCTTCTGCCAGTTCTCCGGAAGCTCGGCAATGGCCTGACTTACGCCTTCGCGGTTTCTAACATCCAAAGGCATCACGTAAGTTTCTACCTTCAACTCTTTGGCGAGTTCATTCAGGCGATCCACCCGGCGTCCGCTGATAATCAGTCTATATCCTTCATCGGCTAACATTTTGGCTATGGCCAATCCTATCCCGGCTGTAGCGCCGGTTACTAGTGCGGTTTTACTCATAATTCGCTTAAAATTTGCTTTGCAAAAATAAACAATCAAATTTGTGCTAGCCGCTCGAGGCGCATGAATCATGTCATTTGACGTTACAATTTTAGGATGCAGTTCTGCCACGCCAACCGTTGATCGCCACCCCAGTGCTCAGGTTTTGAACGTGCGCGATACTTTGATGCTGCTGGATTGTGGGGAAGCAACGCAAAACCAATTGCTGCATTACCGCATCAGTCATCACCGCATCCGTTATATTTTTATTAGTCACCTGCATGGAGACCATTTTTTGGGGCTCCACGGACTTTTAGCCACCATCAATTTTCAAGGAAGACAAGAAGAATTGACCTTGTTTGGTCCGCCTGATTTGGAAGCGATGATCATGGATTACTTCAAATTTTCAGGGACTTACCTCAAGTTTCCACTCAAGTTTGTGGCTACCCAAGACCAAGAGCAGGCTAAGATTTTAGAAACCAATTATTTTGAGGTGTTCAGCATTCCATTGCGCCACCGAATTCCTACTACCGGCTTTTTGATTCGCGAGAAGGAAGGGCTGCGTCACATCAATGCGGCACGTTGCGAAGAACTCAATATCCCTTTCGCTCATTACAAAGACCTCAAAGAAGGCAAAGACTACAAAGACGAAGATGGCAAGGTGCATTTGAACGAAGAACTCACCTTTGCGCCGGATCAGATTCGCAGCTATGCCTATGTCTCCGATACGCGTTTTAGTCCCGATTTAAAGGAAATACTGCAAGGCGTTAACCTGCTTTACCACGAATCGACTTTCTTACATGAGCTGGTGGAACGAGCGGAAGAGACCTTCCATACCACGGCTTTGGAGGCCGGGCAGATGGCGCAGATGTGCGGTGCTTCGAAACTTTTGCTGGGGCATTTTTCGGCTCGTTACCGCGATTTAACCCCGCTGTTGGAAGAGGCAAAAAGCGCGTTCGAAAATGTACACTTGGCCATCGAAGGGGTACGCTTTACTGTGGATTAGTGTGCAACCTCTAAAAAGCGTTCGCTAGAATCCGACTATTTTTGCTCAGATACCATGGCAAAAGGTAACCGACTTAGACAACAAGATACTGGCGACTTCATTCCGGAAACGGAAAAGGAGGAAAAAGACATCGCCCAGAAGGCGCCGATAAAAGAGATTCTGCTTTTACGCGACGAGAGATCTAGAAAGATTGTAGGACTGCTTTTGAGCTTCGGCTCTATCGCGCTTTTACTCGCTTTCATTTCTTACTTATTCACTTGGAAGACAGATCAGAATGTGGTGGTCGACTCATCGTGGTCGGCGTATTTTGAGAGCAATCCTGATATCGCTAAAAACTGGTTGGGTTTATTGGGGGCAAAACTGGCTCACCTGTTCATTCACCGCTGGTTTGGTATCGGTAGCTTTGCTTTTATTCTCATTTTCTTTGTGGTGGGTTTCCGACTCCTAGTCAATGTGACACTTTTGCCAATTAGTCGCATGCTACGCTACTCTTTCTTTAGCGTAATCTGGGTATCGCTTACCATGGGCTATATCTTCAGTTCCTCGTTTCACTTTTTAGGAGGTGCTTTCGGTTACCATATTAACCAATGGATGCGTGGCTTATTGGGCTATGCCGGAACCGGTATGTTTTTGATTCTGTACCTGTTGGTGTTTTTGGTGGTGGTGTTTAATATCAACTTTATCAATGCCAAGTTGAGAAACTGGCTTCAAGGCAAAAGAGAGGTGGCACCTAGCGAAGAGTTGAATGTTGGAGAGCCTATTTTAGAGGAAACTCCGCTAGCAGAAACCGAGCTGGAAGAGAAGCAGGAAGAAGAAGTGAACGAGGAGGAACTAGACCTCGATATCAATGCTATGGAATTGCAGGTGCGTGAAGAACCTGAGCCGGAGGCCATGCCTGAGCCGGTGATGGAAGTGCCTGCGGAGGAAGAGGTTTCGCTAGAGGAAACACCTGTAGAAGAAGAGCCTACTACGGAAATTGTGCTGGATACCGCCGTGCCTGCTGCTGTTGTAGAACCTGAATTGCCGGCCGATGGCGAGTTGAAGTTGGAAGTGATTGAGGTGCCTGAAGAAGAGGAGACTCCCGAAGAAGCACCAAAGGCAGAGGAAAGAACACATTTCGGTTTGGATACTGAATTTGATCCACGTTTGGAGCTCAGTGGCTATAAATTGCCAACGCTCGATTTGCTCAAAGACTACGGCACAGCCAAGGCAGAGGTGGATACCGTGGAGTTGGAGAACAACAAAAACCTTATCGTTGAAACCCTTAAGAACTACAATATTGCCATCGCTCAAATCAAAGCGGCGGTTGGTCCTACGGTAACCTTATACGAAATTGTGCCTGAAGCCGGAGTACGTATTTCCAAGATCAAAAACTTGGAAGACGATATCGCCTTGAGCTTGGCCGCCTTAGGTATCCGTATCATTGCGCCAATTCCGGGAAGAGGAACCATCGGTATTGAAGTGCCAAATACCAAACCTGAGATGGTGCCAATGCGCGGCGTAATTGGAAGCAGTAAGTTCCAGAATACCGATATGGATTTACCTATTTGTTTGGGTAAAACCATTTCGAATGAAATCTACATCACCGATTTAACCAAGATGCCACACTTGCTGATGGCCGGTGCTACCGGACAGGGTAAGTCGGTTGGTATCAACGCGCTTTTGGTGTCATTGCTTTACAAAAAGCACCCGGCTGAAGTGAAGTTCGTCTTGGTCGATCCGAAGAAGGTGGAATTAACGCTTTACAAACACATTGAAAGGCATTTCTTAGCGAAGCTGCCTGGCGATGGTGAAGCGATTATTACCGATACAAAATTGGTAACCAATACCCTGAATTCACTTTGTGTGGAGATGGATGCTCGCTACGACTTACTCAAAGATGCAGGGGTAAGGAACATCAAAGAATACAATGCGAAGTTCTTAAAACGCAAGTTGCTTCCTACCGAAGGGCATAAATACCTGCCTTATATCGTGGTGGTTATTGATGAGTTGGCTGATTTGATGATGACGGCCGGAAAAGAAGTGGAATACCCAATCGGGCGTCTTGCTCAGTTGGCGCGTGCCATCGGTATTCACTTGATTTTGGCTACTCAACGTCCGTCGGTTAACGTAATTACCGGTACCATCAAGGCTAACTTCCCGGGCAGGATCGCTTTCCGTGTTACCTCTAAAATTGATAGCCGCACCATCCTCGATGGCAACGGAGCAGATCAGTTGATCGGTAAAGGAGATATGCTTTTCAGTAATGGAAGTGAGATTATCCGATTGCAGTGTCCGTTTGTGGATACGCCGGAGGTGGAGGAGATTACTGAGTTTATCGGTAATCAGCGTGGATATGGCAGTGCTTTCTTATTGCCTGAGATTCAAGAAGAGGGTGGCGATAGCAGCGGACACGAAGCTTTTGATCCGAACGATAGAGATGTACTCTTTGAAGATGCCGCCCGCATTGTGGTGCAAACACAGCAAGGTTCAACTTCCATGTTGCAGCGTAGGCTGAAATTGGGATACAATAGAGCAGGCCGTTTAATTGACCAATTGGAGCAGGCTGGCATCGTTGGAGCATTTGAAGGAAGCAAGGCGAGAGAGGTAAAAGTTAGGGATGAACTCGAGCTGGAACAGCTTTTGAATAACATAAACGAAAATTAAACTATACTCGAAGTAAATTATCATACTCAACATGTTACGAACCATTATACTTTCACTTTCGCTCATCTGTCTTGCACCAGTTGCACAAGGACAGGCTAATGTGCGCAAAGCGAAGAAGATTTTAAATCAAGTTAGCAAACACTATAAAGGTCTGAAGACATTAAAAGCGACCTTTGACTTGACCATTACCGATCCGAATGCGAAAAAGCCGGTGAAGAAAGAAGGTACCTTATTTTTAAAAGGGAAGAAGTACCGCATTGAAACAGATGAGACTGATATCATCTGCGATTCTAAAACACGTTGGATCCACTTTAAGAAATCCAAAGAAGTACAAATCGACAATTACCGTCCGGAAGACGAAGAGATTTCACCTAACAACATGTTTACCATCTATGAAAGTGGATTCAAATACCTTTGGGTAGAATCCAAAACCTTTAATGGTAAGACCGCTGATGTTATTGAGTTGGTTCCAAAGACTGATGTAGAGATGAAGGAATACACGAAGATCAAGCTCTACGTGAATGCAAAACAGATTATCGGATATGAGATTTTTATGCGTGGAGGAAGCAAGACATTGTGTACAGTTAAAACTCAAGTAGACAACTTGGAAATTCCTGATAAGACTTTCACCTATACAAAAATTGCAGGGGTAAAAGAGATCGACCTTCGTTAAATGATTGACTAAGGCATAAAAAAACCGACGTGAAAGCGCCGGTTTTTTTATTGTCTTTACTTTATGAATTAAGGCCTGTAAACCGCCTCGTTATTTTTTAGTTGTTGATTGCTTAGGTTGGCTACCAATTGCCATTGTTCACCATCGATGGAGCTAAACAATTTTCCGTGTAGGTGTTTATAGTACATGCCGTTATCGGCTCTCCAGATATAATTATCACGTTCTACCCATTGGTTATCGGTAGTAAGGAAGAAGATTTTTCCATCTTCAATTTTAAATCGGGCACTTTCTACCTTATTGTCTTCTGTTCCGGCAGGGTTCAATGCCTGATGAGAAGTCTCGAGGTATACTTGCAAGCTCAAGGCGCAAATCGCTACGATACCCAGGTATAGGATTGGTTTCATTGTTTTGTTTTGGGGCTATGGATTGCTTTTGCAAGCTAACCCATTTGCAATATTATCGAATTGATTTGTAAAAACAAGCAACAATCTTCATTTGGGCTATTCAGTATGTGAATGGCCTTTCCAACCTGATGAGTGGTTAATTAGCTTGACTAGATAGTAGCAACTACAACCATCTTTTCGAGCGTAGGAGATTCTGCTCCTCCGGCTTTTTCTACTGTGATGGCAAAGGCTTGAGAGGAACTGACATTGCTCATTTTAAAGGCAATACCTTCCTGGTGGTTTTGAGGAATCAAACCGGCTCCAAGTGGTTTTTCATTATCGATAGCCCACAACTGGTATTGTTCGTCTTTGCCCAAAGGCGGTAGGTTATTGGCTACCAAGAAAACGTCGCCCTTAGATTTATCCCAGAATACGATAGCCTCTTTGCCTTCATTTTCTGGTGTGCCTTTGAGGGTGGCGCTTACCAGGTTATCGCGTTCAAAGAAGCTAAAACGATCTTTAAGAATTTTGTATTCTGTAGAGAGGGTGCCGTTTTCATCGCTCAACAAATATTTGTCTTGCAGTAAGACCCCAATCTGTTCTTCGGCATTTTGAACATCACTAAAGAACTTCACATTAAAGCCTAGGCTAATAACAAGAAGTGCAACAGCGGCAGCCGACATGTACTTCCAACGGTTTAGATCTACCACTTTAGCTCCGCCGGAAATCGGAGATTCTGATTGAACAGGTTTTGGTTGTGGTTTCTCTGCCGGTGTAGTTTTAGGCAATTCGATAGGTTTCTCTGCAGGCGTTTCACTTGCAATAGGTGCTTCTGCAGGATCCTCAATTTTAGCCAATACTTTTTCTTTGAGCGAAGCAGGAGCTTCTATACTGGATTCAACGGCTAGCATGTCAAGAGCCTCGCAAATTTCATCGTATTCTTTGCGTACGGTCTCATCTTGCGCCATAGCCTCTTCCACCTGCATCTTTTCTTCCGGAGAGCAGAGGTTTAGAGCATAAAGCTCTAAAAGGCCAGATTGTATGAGATTTCTAGGATTCAATTTTTACAATTTTTCGTAGTTCCAAAATACTGTTACGAATACGGGTCTTCACCGTACCTAACGGGATGCTTAAATGTTCGGCGGCCTCCTCGTGGGTATAGCCTCCGAAGTAAACCAGTTCAATCAATTGCTGTTGTTCCGGTCTTAAGTGTCGGGTTAGGTTTTTGATACCAATGGTATCAACTTTCTGATTCGTACTTTCTGCTCTGTCTACCTCATTTACGGAATTTTCCAGAGTTTGGTTTTCGCTTTGGTTGCGGAATGATTTTGAGCGGAGTTCATCAATGGCTCTGTTTCGAGCAATATTGATGATCCAAGTGCTAATGCGGGCTTTTGTGGGATCAAAATTTTCCATGTTTTTCCAAACCCGCAGAAACACATCCTGCACTATTTCTTCCACCAATTCGCGATTACTTACGATTTTAAGCACCACGCCGTATACCATGCCTGAATAAGCATCGTATAGTTCCGCCAAGGCTTTTTTGTCCCCCTGCCGAATGCGGTCCGTTATGCTCAATCCGGGTGTTGCTTCGCTCATATTATGCTTTGGACGAAGAGTTCATGAACTC
>SBGR01000022.1 GCA_006226545.1 Bacteroidota bacterium
AGGTCCAGTAATATGTGTAATGACTCGTGCATAAAATATATCCATGCAAAAATCATCTTTTATTAATCAACCCCACAGGTTTTGTTCCTGATCCATAACTTGCCTACACTTAAAGAACCTATGATACTTTTCGAGCATATTCCTAAAACAGCCGGATCAACGCTTAACTGGATTCTAAGCCAGAACTATACAAACCGGTTCTTCATTAATCAGAATTTGAATCCTTTAGACAGTCTAGCCGGGCTAGCTGAATCACCAATCAATCCTGATCAAGTAGAGTTAATACATGGGCACGCAGCTTATTTATTCGACAAATACCCCAATACCAAACGAATCACAATGCTACGAGAACCTGTTAGCCAGATGCTTTCTCAATTTGCTTTCATTCGAGAGCAAAGCAACCATGTTTCCCACCAAGACGTGAAAAACATGACTCAGATTCGAGACTATATTGAATATGCCAAGGAAAAAAAGCACACCAATCTCCAAACACGAATATTAGCTCAATCCAATAGCTGGATTACCAATGAACCCGATTCATTTGACCTAGAACCAAAAGGCCAGGAAGCAATGCTATCGAAAGCACTTGAACGAATGGCAAGTTTTGATTTTGTATTACTCACCGAAGAGTTTGATGCTTCTGTTTTACTTTTAGCTCATCAGCTTAGTTGGCGAAAAACTCCATACTACTACCGGTTAAATCCAACTAAAAAGAGCATAAAAAAATCAACCTTGAGTGAAGACGAACTTGAACTAATCAAAGAGACACAAGCGATCGATATAAAATTACATCAAGCGGCTGTTCAACGGTTTAATAACGACAAACTGAACTACCTGAATCAATTCGATATAGATCAATTCAAACTTCGCAATGACCAAAAGCAAGCATTCGGATTCTTGGGAATGCGGCTAAAGTACAAACTAAAGCACTTGCTTTTGGGAAAATAATCGCCGTGCCTTGCTGTTAATAGTCGTATAAGCCCTTATTAACCTGCTCATTATGGCTATTAAACCGATTCTTCGACCATATTTCCCAAATTCCCTTTACTTTGCAGGCTCAAAAAACGGAAACATATGACCACTTTCGATTTTGAAAAGCCGATAGCCGAGTTAGAAGAACAGTTGGAGAAAGCCACCTCTATCGCAGAAAAAGGAAAAGTAGACATGTCTGATTCCATCACTAAGTTGGAAGCAGAAATAGAAAAGACAAAAAAAGAGGTGTACAGCAACCTTACCGGTTGGCAAAAAGTACAAATCTCTCGTCACCCAGAGCGTCCCTACACGCTCGACTATATCCAAGGCATTTGCGATGAATTCCTCGAATTGCATGGCGATAGAAACGTAAAAGACGATAAAGCCATGATTGGTGGATTCGGTACGATTGAAGGTAAAACCTACATGATTATCGGTCACCAAAAAGGCAGAAATACCAAACAGCGTCAAATGCGTAACTTCGGTATGGCAAATCCGGAAGGCTACAGAAAAGCCCTTCGCCTAATGAAGTTGGCCGAGAAATTCAATAAACCGGTTATTACCTTTATCGATACACCGGGTGCTTCTCCGGGATTGGAAGCGGAAGAACGCGGACAAGGTGAAGCCATCGCTAGAAACCTCTTGGAAATGGCCAAACTCAAAGTACCTGTATTGTGCTTCATCATTGGTGAAGGTGCATCGGGTGGTGCATTGGGAATTGGTATTGGCGACCGTGTGATGATGCTAGAATACACTTGGTATTCTGTTATCTCTCCGGAGTCTTGTTCTTCCATCTTGTGGAGAAGCTGGGATTTCAAAGAGAAGGCAGCTGATGCGCTTAAATTGACATCCGACGATATGCTGAAAAACGGCCTGATCGACGGAGTGGTAAAAGAACCAATCGGTGGTGCCCACAATAATCCGGCAGAAATTTTCGCTACTGTTAAAAAGGAAATCAAACGATTGACCAAAGACTTAAGGGCTTTGGAAGTAGACGACCTCGTTATGCAGCGAATCGAGAAGTTCAGCCACATGGGGTCCTACCACGAGATCTAACTAACATCTTGACGGATTCCTGCTAAATCATTCATCATTCGATCAATGCCGGATAATCCGGCAACAAATCCGAATTTTTCTTGAAAGACCTGCGGGTAGCTTTCAGCTTGCAAGTTGCGCTCTAAAAATTCAGAGCGATGGTCTTTTTCATCTGTGCCCAGTTCAAAAGATTGCGACTCGCTAAAGTCGATTTTGAGCTTTAAAGCCTTAAGCATACCAAGCAATAAGGCTTTGTTCAGGTCTTTAAGGTATTCCGGTTTCGATTCTAAAACGGCTTCCAAGGCAGGAAAAAGGTATTCGAAATAAGGCGCAGATCCGTAGGCACTGCGAATTGCATTAACGTGTTGCCTCACCCAGTTTTCTTGGTAAGCGATTTTTACGTCCTCAAAGGCCTGCCGTTTATTTCGTCCCTGAATAGGCACCACCAAGGCTTGAACTCCATTCGGACCTACTATATAGGCTCTGTTGCGCGGTGTTTGCTTCACAAAATGCGATTGCAGGTCCAATACAGGCTGAGCTGCGCGAACCACGCCTTTTAGCCAATCTTGGTCTGGTAAGTATGGCAGGAGAAATCGGGTTTTCATTATAAACGGTAATGTTGGATTCCTTCTTCACGCGGTTCAAACAACAACTTCTTCAAGTGAATATAATCTTCCGGCTTGTGTTGAAAATCCATAGCGTCAATTTCAAGCACGAGTACCTTTTGGTGTTTGAGTCCTTTGAGGTACGACATATACCCTTCGTGAATCTGTTCTAAATAATCCGGCGGAATATCTTGTTCGTAGCTCCTTCCCCGTTTTACGATATGCTGAATTAGTTTGGTTACCGGCCTGTGTAAATAAACAATCAGCTCAGGTTTAGGAATTTGCGCGTCTATGATTTCAAACATCTTCAGAAACAGATGGTATTCATCGTCTTCTAAATTGATTTTTGCGAAAACCAAACTTTTAAACAGGCAATAATCGGCAATCACGCCATCGCCAAACAAAGAGTAATTGTTCAATTTCCCTTTTAACTGGTTAAAGCGCGAAGCCAAGAAACTCATCTCCAAAGGAAATGCGTAACGTGAAGGCTCTTTGTAGAATTTAGGTAGAAAACTATTGTCTTCAAATTGCTCCAGCAGCAAGGTCACTTCCATTTCTGCTGAGAGCATATTGGACAGGGTGGTTTTCCCTGCCCCTATATTTCCCTCAATAGCGATGTAATTGTACAATGGACTAGGTTTGAATCACTCCAACATTGTAATCGCGGGTCAATGGCGCATGATTAGCAGCCTCGATGCCCATGGAAATCCAGCTGCGTGTGGAACGTGGATCGATGATGGCATCTACCCACAAACGAGACGCTGCATAGTAAGGCGTTGTTTGTGCGTCGTAACGTGCCGTAATCTCATCCAATAAGGCTTTTTCCTTGTCTGCATCAATCACTTCTCCTTTGGCCTTGAGATTGGCGGTTTGTATCTGCAATAAAGTCTTAGCCGCTTGAGAGCCCCCCATAACAGCCATTTGTCCTGTAGGCCAGCTCACAATAAAGCGAGGATCGTAAGCTTTTCCGCACATGGCGTAATTACCGGCGCCGTATGAGTTACCCATGATAATGGTGAACTTAGGCACTACCGAGTTGGCCACGGCATTTACCATCTTTGCTCCGTCTTTGATGATACCGCCGTGTTCTGAGCGTGAACCCACCATAAAGCCGGTAACGTCTTGCAAGAACACCAATGGTATCTTCTTCTGATTGCAATTCATCACGAAGCGCGCTGCTTTGTCGGCCGAATCAGAATAGATTACACCACCGAACTGCATTTCACCTTTTTTGCTTTTTACAATCTTGCGGTTATTGGCTACAATACCAACAGCCCAACCATCAATACGGGCATATCCGCAAAGAATGGTTTGTCCGTAAAGCTCTTTGTATTGCTCAAACGACGAATCATCAACCAATCGCTCAATGATTTCAAGGGTATCGTATGGCTTACTGCGGTCGACAGGCATAATGCCCATGATGTCTTCCGGATTCTTTTGAGGTGCAACAGGTTTAGCACGGTCGAAACCGGCTTCTTCGTGTTTACCCACTTTATCCATGATGCTGCGGATACGATCCAAACAGCTTTTATCGTCGGGGAATTTATAATCGGTAACACCGCTGATTTCACAATGTGTGGTTGCGCCACCTAAGGTTTCATTATCGATATCTTCTCCAATAGCTGCTTTTACCAAATAAGAGCCTGCTAGGAAGATGGAGCCTGTTTTATCTACAATCATGGCCTCATCGCTCATAATTGGCAAATAAGCACCACCCGCTACGCAAGAACCCATGATGGCTGATATCTGCAAAATGCCCATGCTACTCATGATGGCGTTATTGCGGAAAATGCGTCCGAAATGTTCTTTATCCGGGAATATCTCATCCTGCATTGGCAAGAAAACACCTGCGCTGTCTACCAAGTAGATGATTGGGAGACGGTTTTCCATGGCAATTTCTTGGGCACGCAAATTCTTTTTACCGGCCATTGGAAACCAAGCACCTGCTTTTACGGTAGCGTCATTGGCTACAATCATGCAGGTTCTACCGCTCACTTTACCAATTCCGGTTACCACACCGGCTGCCGGACATCCACCGTATTCTTGGTACATGTCTTCTGCTGCAAAAGCACCGATCTCATAAAACTCACTGTCTTTGTCAATCAAGTAAGCTACCCTTTCACGGGCCAATAATTTGCCTTTTTCCTTCTGCTTTGCTGCCGACTTAGCACCGCCACCTTCGTGAATCTTCTTCAGACGGTTATTCACCTTGTCCATCAGAAGTTTCATCTGGTCTTCATTCTTATTGAATTCGATATCCATGGTTCTCATTAAAATCGTGGCAAAATACAACCTGCAAGGCTGACTCCCAAAAATGAAAGGGGAAACAAAAGCGAATTCGCCATTAAACTTTTCTTACCTTTCTTCCTCCAACGCTAACCATGAAAAAAAGTTTACTCTTCTTACTGTTCTTCAGCCTGGTATTCCATGCAAAATCGCAGATTTCCTACTTCCCACCTCTCATTGGAAATACCTGGCAAACAACTAGTTTTCAAGAATTTAAATACGACATAAACTACACTGATAGCCTTTATGCTTTTCTGGACTCCAATAACTCCAAAGGCTTTATTGTTTTATACGACGGTAAGATTGTAGTAGAGAAGTACTTCGATCAATTCACGGTGGATAGCTTTTGGTATTGGGCTTCCGCCGCCAAATCGCTCACTTCATTTCTTGTGGGTATGACCGAAGAAAAAGGACTTGTTGACCTTGGCATGCCTGTGAATACTTACCTGGGTAATGGCTGGACAAGCTGCACCCAACAACAGGAAGACGCCATCAAACTTTGGCATTTACTCAGCATGAGCAGTGGATTAGACGATGCTGTGCCGGATGTGGATTGCACTGACCCATCTTGCCTGAAGTTTAAGTCAGACCCCGGCACACGCTGGGCTTACCACAATGGCCCATACCATCTCGTCCACGATATCATAGAAGGACAAAGTGGTAAATCCATGACCGCATTTACGTCTGAAAATTTGGGTGTAAATACGGGAATGACTGGAGTTTGGCTGGATCATGTGTTTTATAGCAAGCCTCGTTCTATGGCAAGATTTGGATTACTGATGTTAAACCGAGGAATTTGGAACCAGAATACCCTACTCCAGAATACCCAATATTTCGATAGTATGACTGTTTCGTCACAAAGCATCAATCCCGCATACGGACTGCTCTGGTGGCTCAATGGGAAGGATACGTTTATGGTACCTCAAATCCAACTACGATTCAAAGGATCTCTAATCTCTTCTGGCCCGTCCGACATGTACGCCGCTTTGGGTAAAAACGATCAAAAAATATACATTGTTCCTTCTGAAAAACTTGTTGTGGTGCGTGTTGGAAACGAAACAGGAACGCCGGTTTTAGGTCCATCTTCTTTCGATAGTGAGCTTTGGGATCACATCAACCGTTGGCGCAGTGTTCCGAGCAGCGTAAGTTACTTGAAAGAAGAATCGCAGGTGATTTACCCCAACCCGAATAGAGGACAATTTCAGCTCACATCGGAACAAACGGTTCAAACCATCTACGATCAGCAAGGTAAAGCGGTAGAATTTAGTCAGACAGGAAATGAAATCAACTTAGCTCAGTTTAGCTCCGGATTTTATGCTGTCATTCTGCATGACCAAAATGGTCAGACTCGGGTGGCCCGCATGCAAGTTCAGTAGTTACCATGAACATGAGAATTGCAAACTGAATTGATGCAAGACTTTACCTGCATAGGAATCCGCTCCACTTCCCGACTCCTTAATTTCCGGAAAGGCAGTTAAGGTCCATTTTCCTACACAGGTATACCGTTTAAACTTCTTTTTCGCCATGAGTGCTAGGCGCTGGCCTTTTCCATAAAACAAAGGAACACTGAACACATAGGGCAAATCCTGCTCATAGGCATACAAACGTGTATCGTAATCGGCCGTTTGAAACAAGGTATAGCGAAGAAAGAGACTCCAGTCTTTTAACGCATAGCTCAATTGCAGGTAGTTTAGTTGTCCTGTTTTAGCGATGGATTGTACTTCGTGCTTCACCCATTCAAATCGGTAATCCAACCTCCACTCCTCATTATCCAGTAAATGAAAATGGAGGCGTGCCCTAAGCCAACGGTGGTATTGAATCACTTTAATTGTTTCCTGATTGCCGCTTTGATCACGGTATTGTGTTTCATAGGCTAATCGCCACGAACCTTTCAGTTTAATCCAATTGGGAATTGGGCCTGTCAACCAAAACGACGATAGCTCCCCCGGAATTTGCAGTCGGTAGCTTGGTGCATACTGCTTTTCTTTTTGCCAGCGTAAGCTCAGGATTTGCTTCCGCTTCAAAGGAAAGTTCAATGTGAGCGTGGACTGCCTTTGGTGTGAGGTTCCAAACCAGCGCCAATGTAAGTCGACAATGCGCATACTGTACAATACACCGTGTAGTGCTTCCCATTCTTTTTTTGAGCGAAGTAAAAACTCACCGTACGTATAAATTTTATTCCCTTGGTATTTGTAATCGAAACTAACACCACTGGCTTCTGTTGCCTTGCTTAGCGAATTCCAAACTAGGTTTAATCCCATTTGGTATGTTCCTAGCGACCAAGCGATTCGTTGCATCAACTTCTGTTCAGATATGGATTTACGGTAAGCAAGCTCAGATCGATTTCGATGCAAACCACTCTGGTAAAGTGTATAACCACCTTCTTCTTTAAATCGTCCATCCAATTTTCTTCGAGAAAACGCAGTGATAAACTGCCATGACTCTAATTGATATTCCAATGCAATACCTCGGTTAAAAAGGTATTCATTTGCCGAAGCCAAAGGCAAAATGCCATTCCAGCTGACTAGCCCATCTCCTATGGCACCGCTGATAATTTGTCGCGTATTTCGGGTCAGCAATCCTTGACCAAGACTGAGTTGGTAGTCGCCCAATACAACTGACTTAAGCGTTTGCCCCGGTCTGTATCTCACAAACATTCCGACATGATCCGGACCTCTTTGCCAGGATTCCCCTGCGTCCTGTTCTACTGAGAGTCCCCAATCCCATTGCTTTCTTGCATCGTGGTACCGCCAATATTGCTGTATAGCTTTTCCAAGAAAAGCCGATTCTCCGGTATCACTAAAACCTTTTCTACCGTACAAGTCAGGCTTAAATCGGACGAGCATTTCTCGTCTTGTTGCACTTATGTCCAGTTGGTCATTATTGCAAACTAGACGGCGCTTAACTTGCTTTAACCATTCTAAATCAGCGCCTTCGATGATTTGAAGTTCGTAAATGGATTGAAACTGGTGGTGCTTTCGGTAAACTAAAACGGCTTGAATAAAATCGATTGAAGCGCCGGGCAAACTCATCCACTCTTCCAAGCTTGCTGTATTGATATTGATTCGATAATGGCTTTGTCTTCGCAGTATATCCTCTTCCTCCAAACTAGGAACCTCTTCTTGCCAAAAGTCGCCTTCTGCTTCCTGCGCCAATCCTGATATGGGCCGACAGAGTAATACTATGCTAATCCACCAGTATTTCATTTTGCCATTGTGTAAGTTGATATGGGCGGTATTGAACGAAGAGTCGGATATCAGCAGCTTTGGCTTTCCATACCAAACCAAATCCCGGATTAGCCTTTTGGTTGATTCTAAATTCTACGCTGAACTCATTCTCCCATCGCTGTCGTAAGCTGAGGTAGAATTCCGACTCTCGTTCTAAATTTTGATGTGTATAGATACCGAGACTGGTTCTATCGTTTAGGTTGCGGTGCAGTCCAATGGCCAGTGATCGCTGAAGCGTTTGGTCTTGTCCAAGTGAAAAATCCAGGTGGAGCTTAGCGGCAAACTGCCAATCGCGCATAGGCAGTGTCAGTTGAAAATCGCTTTTCGCTAATTGAAAACGCGTGTATTCCCCTCCCGGCATCGCTAGAAAGTAGGCAATGTGCATGGCCGTGGTAAACGGCTTCCATTGTTTCACACCAAATAGTCCAAACTCCAGCGAACTGATTCCGGCCACTTGTGCCGCTTGAACTTGAAATCCATAGTTTAGACTTCGTTTTTGATTCACCTGCACCAAATCCAGACCGAGTGAATAGGCATCCAATCCGGAAAGCAAACCCTTGGAACGAAATAGTAATCCGGGCTTTTCCAGCATAAGTCCCCGGTTTGAGCCGACTAGGTAAACATTTGGCTCTGCCGGGTTGATGGCATTTTGAGGAAGGTAGAACTGTGCTTTTGTCCAGAGTGGTCCGCAGCAAACAAAGAATAGAATCAGCCATCGCATGGCCGCAAATTGACAAGTCGATTGTCAGGAAAATAATGCTAATGATAGAAGTGACGGAATTCTATTTTTGCGCAAACAGGCAAATTACAGGAAGACACTGCATTGATTTACTTTCATTAATGTGTAGAAATCGTATTTTTGCCGACCGATAAAAAAAGAATCTGAATGGATAACCTGATTTACCTTGTGCCAGCCCTAGGAGTTATAGGGATCTTGGTCATGGCTGTGAAGTCAGCCTGGGTGTCGAAACAAGACACCGGAGATGAAAACATGAGAGAGCTAGCCGGCTACATCGCCTCAGGCGCAATGGCTTTCTTACGTGCAGAGTGGAAAGTATTGACCTACTTCGTAATTATAGCCGGAGTATTGCTGGCTTGGTCTGGTACTAGCGTAGAAAACTCTTCACCAATTATTGCTATTTCATTTGTCATCGGAGCTGTATTCTCAGCTTTTGCTGGCTGGATTGGTATGAACATCGCTACCAAATCCAATATCCGTACAACACAGGCTGCGCGTACTTCCTTGCCTAAAGCATTGAAAGTTTCGTTCACTGGTGGTTCTGTTATGGGTCTTGGTGTAGCAGGTTTAGCCGTTTTAGGTCTCGGTTCTTTGTTCATCGTATTCTATAATATGTATGTAACTCCGGGCGACGTTAACGGCTTGGATATGGAAAAAGCCCTTGAGGTTTTGGCCGGTTTCTCTTTGGGAGCTGAGTCGATTGCCCTCTTCGCTCGTGTAGGTGGTGGTATTTACACCAAAGCTGCCGACGTTGGAGCTGACCTTGTAGGTAAAGTTGAAGCAGGTATTCCTGAAGACGACGTACGTAACCCGGCTACCATTGCCGATAACGTAGGTGATAACGTAGGTGACGTTGCCGGTATGGGGGCCGATTTGTTCGGTTCTTATGTTGCAACCATCCTCGCTACCATGGTTTTGGGACGTGAAATCATTTCAGTTGATAATGTAGGTGGTATCGCTCCTGTATTGTTGCCAATGTTATTGGCCGGTATGGGCTTAATCTTCTCTATCATCGGTATGATGTTCGTTCGTGTTAAAGGCGAAAACGACAACGTTCAAAAAGCATTGAACCTAGGTAACTGGTCTTCTATCATCTTGACCGGTGTTGCTTCTTATTTCTTGGTGAACTGGTTATTACCAGCAGGAACCATCGAATTACGTGGTGTAACCTTCACTTCAAATGATGTATTCTTCGCCATCGTTGTAGGACTTGTGGTTGGTGCTTTAATGAGTATCATCACTGAATACTATACTTCCATGGGCAAACGCCCTGTAATGAGCATTATCAAACAATCTGCTACCGGACACGCTACCAACATTATCGGTGGTTTGGCAGTAGGTATGGAATCTACCGCTATTCCAATGATTGTATTGGCAGCCGGTATCTACGGTTCTTATGAGTTTGCCGGACTTTACGGTGTTGCGATTGCAGCTGCCGGTATGATGGCCACTACGGCTATGCAGTTGGCTATCGACGCCTTCGGTCCTATTGCCGATAACGCCGGTGGTATTGCTGAAATGAGCCAATTACCTGAAGAAGTTCGTGGTAGAACGGATAACTTGGATGCTGTTGGTAATACTACCGCTGCTACAGGTAAAGGTTTCGCTATTGCTTCTGCTGCTTTGACTTCACTTGCCCTCTTTGCTGCATTCTGCGGTGTGAGTGGTATCGATAAAATCGACATTTACCAAGCCGATGTATTGGCTGGTTTATTCGTTGGTGCGATGATTCCTTTCATCTTCTCTTCTTTCGCTATTGCAGCGGTAGGTAGAGCAGCGATGGACATGGTGAACGAAGTTCGCCGTCAGTTCCGCGAAATTCCAGGAATCATGGAATACAAAGCGAAACCTGAATACGAAAAATGTGTTGAGATCTCTACCAGAGCTTCTATCCGTGAAATGTTGAAGCCGGGTGCGATCACCTTGATTACTCCTATCGTTGTAGGTTTTGCCTTCGGTCCGGAAGTATTAGGTGGTTTATTAGCCGGTGTTACCGTGAGCGGTGTATTGATGGGTATGTTCCAGAACAATGCCGGTGGTGCCTGGGATAACGCTAAGAAATCATTCGAAGCTGGTGTTGACATCGACGGAGAAACTTACTACAAAAAATCTGAGCCGCACAAAGCATCCGTAACAGGTGATACAGTGGGTGATCCATTCAAAGACACTTCAGGTCCTTCCATGAACATCTTGATTAAATTGATGTCTATCGTAGCCCTGATTATTGCTCCACATATCAGCATGAAAACTGCACACGGTGCCGGTGGCGATTGCTGCGAGAAGCCAGGACAAGAGCAAAGCATTTGCATCGAACACGGTGCAAAAGGTTGCCCGGCTGATGCTTCTTGTGCACACGGAGCTAAAGCTGAAGGCTGTGAACACCACGGTGAAAAAGCAGATAAAAAAGCATGCTGTGCAGATGGTGAAGACAAAGAAGCTTGCGAGCATCATGCAAAAGGCGATTCAGCCATGCACGGTGATATGCCGCACGATTCAGCTCACATGCACATGAATCATGAAGGTCACGAAGGCCACATGCACTAAGATTTTATAGCAAATACTGCAAGGAAAGCGGGCTTCGGCTCGCTTTTTTTGTTTTCTGCCTTTTATATACAAGGCCAAGTGCTAAATTTGCATCCCGTTTTAAGCGATGTTGAACAGAAGACTATTGCGTATAAAAGTGTTTCAGGCCCTATACGCATACCATCAAGACGAAAGTCGTGATAAGAAGGCCGCCCAATCGTTCCTTGAACGCAGTGTTAACCGAATGGAAGACGAGTACATCTTTTTGCTCTCCCTCCCACTCGAGCTGCGTTACTATGTAGAAAATGAACAGAACCCGGAAGAAGTATTGTATGTCCCTTCTAAGCGCGACATTGAAACCGGACGTACGTTCATCTACAACAAACTCATCAATATCCTGGAGCGTAGTGAAGATCTCAAAACCAAGGTGAAGAAAGCCGGCATCAATTGGTCTGATAACAAAGACGTGATGCGCATGGTATTTAACGGATTTAAAACCTCCAAGTTTTTCCAGAACTACCTGAGTGCCGATAGCAAAAGCTTTGAAATACAGAAAGAACTCATTCTTTCCTTCTACAAAGACTTTTTGCCAAAGCAAGAAGAGATGAATATCCTCATGGAAGACCTCTTCATTCATTGGAACGACGACCAAAAAGCGGTTTACAATGCCTTGATCAAAACCATCGACGCTTTGGAAGAACAAGACAGCCCGCTAGCACTTCGTCCTTTGAGCGATGAGCCTGATGAAGATTGGGACTTCTGCAATAACCTCTTCGCCTATACCCTTCGCTACCGCGATGAGTTTGTAGAGATGATTTCGGAGAAGACCAAAAAATGGGATACCGACCGTATTGCTGATGTAGATTTGATCTTAATGGAAATGGCCTTGTGCGAACTCCTTGAGTTCCCAACCATTCCAATCAAAGTAAGCATCAATGAATACTTGGATATCTCTAAAGTATACAGCACGCCTAAATCAAGCATCTTCTTGAACGGTATTCTCGACAAGTTGATGAACGAAATGAAGGCGGAAGGAAAAATCAAGAAAAAAGGCCGCGGATTAGTGGAATAATCCTTGCGCCAAATACGAGGAAAACAATAATTTTAGCCGTATGAAAAAGACACTTTACATTTTTGGAGCTGCTGTATTGTTGGCTGCTTGCGGAGATCAAGCGAAAACCAATACACAAGAATCAAACGGTACTGAGCAAAATGCCAATGCTACCGAAAACAGTTCTGCCACTTCTACTGAAGGTCAGGTTACTCCTGATATGGTAGAAACTGCCAAAACTGCTGAAGACCCAACAGGAGAAAGTGGCGATATGCCAGTGCTTTCGTTTGAAAAAGAAACTTACGAGTTCCCTCAGTCTATCAGCGAAGGGGAAAGTGTAAGCTGCGATTTTAAATTCACCAATACCGGTAAAGCAGACTTAATTATTTCGAATGCTACTGCTCCGTGTGGTTGTACCGTTCCAACCTGGCCTAAAGACCCTATCAAACCGGGAGAATCCAGCAAAATTACCGTGGTATACAATAGCCAAGGTAAAGGAAGCGGTCGCCATGAAAAAGCCGTTACCATCAGCTCAAACGCCATTCCTAACCCACGCAGCTTGCGTATTGTAGTGAATGTTAATCCAACGAATCAAGCACCTCAACAACAATACTAAAATATGATTTTACAAACCCTTCTTTTAATGGGTCCTCCTGCCGGTGGCGGACAAGGCGGCGGTATGAATACCACTGGTCTTATCTTAATGTTGGTTGTTTTCTTTGCCTTTATGGTATGGCCGCAAATGCGCCGCAACAAGGAAAACAAAAAATTCAGAGCCGGCATCGGTAAAGGAGATAAAGTGGTATTGGTATCCGGAATTCACGGTAAGATTATCGAAGACTCTGAAACCACCTATACCATTGAAACAGAAAACCAAGGCAGACTGAAAATTGAAAAATCAGCGGTCTCCATGGAATCCACTAAAGCAGTTTATCCAAAAAGCTAAATAGATAAAAGTCCCGCTAGTCGGGACTTTTCTTTTATACTCCATGTTAAAACTAGGCATCACCGGCGGAATTGGCAGCGGAAAATCTACTGTCTGTGAAATCTTTAAATCGCTAAACATTCCCATCTATTCTGCAGACGACCGAGCCAAGGCCCTGATGACAGAAGACCGGGAATTGATAAAAGCTGTTAAAGCGCTATTTGGCGAAGAGGCCTATACTGCCGACGGCAGCCTAAATAGGGCTCTAATCGCGTCTATCGTGTTTCAAGATGCCGCCAAGTTAGAAGCACTGAATGCAGCCGTACACCCGGCTGTGTTTCGCGATTTTGCCCGTTGGAGTGCTGAACAAACTAGCCCTTACGTGATCAAAGAAGCCGCGCTGATGTTTGAATCGGGTAGTTTCCGCGATTTAGATTATGTAGTCACGGTCAGCGCCCCACAACAATTGCGCATTGAACGCAGCATGAAGCGCGACAATACCAGCGCTGAGGCCATCAAGGCCCGCATGAAAAAACAATGGAGTGAAAAACAACGTTTGGAAGCTGCCGATTTCGTCATTCAGAACGACGGCAAACACCAACTCATTCCGCAGGTATTGGAATTGCATCAAAAGATGCTCTTCGCTGCGGGTTTATAGGCGCTTTTAGATAAGTTTAGTTAAATCAGCTATTCCGGCTGGTCTCTCTACCGTAAAGCCTTCTCCGTAGCTCGTATTGATATAGCGGCCCATTTCTCTGGAGCGCGATTCCAAATAATTGATAAAGTCCTTACCACTGATTGGTGTTTCTGGTTCTGCCGAACTTGGGTCGTAGAACTGCGTTTTGAACGCCATCACACATTGCATCTTCTGCTCAAAATAAGGCGTAATGTCAACAATCAAATCCGGTTTGATATAGCGATCTTGGATATAATGCAAAACCTGGCGTGGCCTCCAAGCTTCTTGTGCTACGCCCTCTCTGCTGGTTTCAATCTTGCGCAGTCCACTTAAGAAACAAGCCTCCGAAACCAAGGTAGATGCTCTCCCGTGATCAATGTGACGGTCTGTTACTGCATTGCACAATACAGTATCCGGACGGTAAGCCCGAATCGCTTCAATGATTTTCAATTTATTGGCTTGGTTGTTTTCGAAGAATCCATCAGCCATTCCCAAGTTCTCGCGAACATCCAATTGCATTATTTTGGAAGCATCTGCTGCTTCCCTATCCCGGTCTTCTGCTGTGCCGCGCGTACCTAATTCGCCTCGCGTTAAATCTACAATACCAATTTTATAGCCCAGTGCTTTGTGGTGAAGCATAGTACCGGAGGCGGTCAATTCAACATCGTCAGGGTGCGCTGCGAATGCCAGGATATCCAATTTCATGCTGCAAAAATAGTTGTTATTACATTGAATTCGACTATCTAAAAGACAATGTCAACTATTTACGCTGCAGAAATTGAAAAGGCTTATGCAGTCTTATTCTCCAATAATCCGGACTAGGTTCTGCACCTTTTATCTCTAAACTCAAGTAATGTTTGCCTCTGAAGTAACCTTGTTTTGTCAAAGTCAAATCAATGCGTTGTTGAAACTGTTTCTGTTGAGCATCCGTTCCAGCTGTGCCGTAGTCGAAATACAAGCGACGATTCCCTGGTTCTGGAGCGATTGAAGACACTAACTTCACAAATTCATCCCCGTACCCATGTGGCAGGTTCCATTCCGGCGAAAGACATCCCGCATTTCCTATCAGGTTTGGATATTTAGTAAAGAGTTTAAATGCCGCTAATGCCGCACGTCCTCCCCCAATTACCGTATTGTTTTTCGGGTCTTTGGAGATGGAAAAGTGCGACTGTAAGTAAGGCCATAATTCCTTCGCTATGTATTCTGAATAATTTGTGTTCAGCTCCAATCCATTGGCAACAATACCCTCATCAGTTAGAAAACTTTTAAGCGATGAGCTTAGCGTGGCCGGATTACCATTTTTATCTTCTAAACGAGGCGTCCACTCTAATAATGCATGTTCTCCTTCCCAAACGCTTGCAACAATAGTTGGCTCAATAAGTAGCCGTTTTTGCAATGAATCCATGATGCCATCGGCATTCCATGTTTGAGTGGAATTATTGGTTCCGAAAACCTCACTTCCGTTCAGCATGACAATTAGCTTGTAGTTTTGTCCGGCTTGAGTGCCGTAACCTGCAGGAAGCCAAACCTGCACCTTTCGGGGGGCTATAAATTGGGATGGAATAGCGTCTAAAGTGAGCAATGTATCTTGCTCCAACCTGAGGTTTTTAAAATCGTGTTTAGACTCGCTGCAAGCTAAAAAAAACAGTGCAAAGCTTATAAGGGAAAGGAATATCCTCATTTGATACCAGACTCTAGTTTGCTTAATTTTTCATTTACCAGGCGGTAAACGTATTCCATTTTTTCCGGGTATTCGAAGTAGAAATTGAGGCTTTCTTGAAACTTAGCCGAATCCACTCCGTGCTTTTCCATCACTTCCTTGTACAGGTATGGCGCAATACGTTTGGCTGAATCGCCAATGATGTAATTGGCTTTCATGGCGCCATCCGCAAGGTGGATATCGCTCAATACTTCACTCATTTTCTCCGGACCGATAACCGATTCAGGTACCTTATTGTTCGAGTCGCAAAAACTGAAGAATAAGGCTATACTTGCAAACAAGACCAGCTTTTTCACGTTAGCAAATTAAGGAGTTTCTAGAGAATGTCCATAAGCGAAAACCTCAAAGCCATACAATCTGATTTACCGAGTTCTGTAACCTTGGTAGCGATTTCAAAAACAAAACCTGTTTCTGCCATTCAAGAAGCGCTGGAAGCCGGGCAAATCCATTTTGGCGAAAACAAAGTGCAAGAGATGACCGATAAACATGCGCAATTACCTGAATCCATCCTTTGGCATCAGGTTGGTCATTTGCAAAGCAATAAAGTCAAATACCTCGCTCCGTACGTCCACCTCATTCACAGCATAGATTCTCTCAAGCTGTTGCAAGAAGTGAACAAGCAGGCTTCTAAACACGACAGAAACATTCAGGTTTTACTTCAGATGCACATCGCTGAAGAGGAAACTAAGTTTGGCTTAGATAGCGATGAATTAAAGGCTTTACTCGAACATCCTGATTTCGCATCGCTCACTAACATTACCGTTAGCGGACTCATGGGCATGGCCACCTTTACGGAAAACGAACAGCAAATAGCAAAGGAATTCCGCGGACTGCGCAAACTGTACGATGAAATCAGTGCAGCCTACAGCTCGCACCACCACTGCAACTGGACAAGCTTAAGCATGGGTATGAGTGGCGATTATAAAATTGCCGTTAAGGAAGGCAGTACCATGGTTAGAGTGGGTTCTGCCATTTTTGGCAACCGTGTTTACAGCTGACCTTCAGCCAATTTCTCCGTGCTCCAAGCCGCCGGCTTATCGTCGAATAGAATTTTGGTCTTGGCCCAAGTGGCTTCAAACAATTCAGAGTGACGGTAATTGTTCAGGGCTTCTTCACTGTCCCAAAGCGAAAAGGTAAAGAAGATACGCGGGTCGTTTACGTCTTGTAGCAATTCCACGTGATTATTACCCGGAAATGCCCGAATCAAATTCCTGGAATCTTCAAAAACCTGCTTGAAGTCGGCAATGGCCTCTTCTCTAAACGTCATCTTTACTAACCTACTGATCATACCAATTCTACTGTTATCATTTTTCCTTTTGCTAGACCCAATAGCCTAGCAGCATCTCCGTGGTAAATTCCAATTTGGAGGTAATTGTCTTCGGTCCACGTGGCCACCACATCCCCTTCTTCGGCTTCGCCAAAAAACTGACTGATGCGCGTGAGTCTATCGTGTCTACCTAAAATAATGGCCATACGTTTGCCCTTCGCTACCTGGTCTAAGTCTTCTTTTTTCAGGTTGGTGATGGCATTGCCAAAATGGTCGTTGTAAATTACGGTAGCCCTTACTTCATTGTCGGTTATAACCGGCTGCAACCTGGCCTTTTCCTGAATTTCGGTAAAGCTCTTCATGCCCTTATCGCCCTGTTCCGACAATTGTTTGGCCATCGGTAGAAAGGTACGAAGCAAGGCATTGACCCCACCTTCTTTCGACCACCCATTTTGCTCTGCAGCAATGAATTCGGGGGCTTCTTCGAGTAAGGATAGGAGTCCGTTATTGGCACAAATGACCCACTGGTCTTTTACCTTACCGAACAGTGCCGGCCCAAATCGATGGAGGTCAGACTCCACGTCGATAATGTGGATACTTCCTGCCGGGAACTCGGGTAATAAAGCGTCTAAAACAAAGGCTGCATCGGAGATACTTCCTCTTTGCACATCGGTCTTGATGCACTCCAAGGCCAAATCTGGGAGTTCGCGCTTGAACCGCATGCGGAAGCGAGCCAATTCATGGCTTTCTGAACCTATATCGGAGATGAGACTGACTGTTGACAACTTATACGAGTATTACCCTATTTTTGGTGCCGCAAAATACCACAGAATTCATTGAACGAAAAAAGCATCATACTGGACGAAATCGATCCATTGGACCTTTGGGGCAGTAATAACATCTTTCAAAAGCTTCTACAACAGCGTTTTAGCGGCTTAAAAATTATTTCGAGAGGAAATATCGTTAAACTCTCAGGGAAAGAAAAAGACATTGAAAAGTTTAGCGATGAACTACTTCTTTTGGTGAATTACGTGAGAGCCAAGGGAAAATTGACTGAACAAAAGTTTCATGAACTGCTTCACCTGAAAGAATCCGGACATGATTTCCACGAAAAAGAGCAATCGGAAGAAAGCTTTCATTTTGGGGAAGACAATATCATTGTTCACGGCCCGAACGGCAAAGTAATCAGAGCACGTACCGAAAACCAGAAAAAACTGGTGGAGTACGTGATGAAAAACGATATCGTTTTTGCGCTTGGACCTGCCGGTACGGGTAAAACCTATACTGCAGTTGCCTTGGCCGTAAAAGCCTTAAAGAACAAAGAAATCAAACGCATCATCTTAGCCAGACCGGCGGTTGAAGCCGGAGAAAACCTAGGCTTCTTGCCTGGCGACTTAAAAGAGAAAATCGATCCGTACTTACGTCCGCTATACGACGCCCTCGACGATATGATTTTGGCAGATAAGCTGAAGGCCTTGATTGAAAGCAGGGTGATTGAAATAGCACCGATGGCTTTTATGCGGGGTAGAACGCTCGACAATTGTTTTGTGATTTTGGATGAAGCCCAAAACGCAACAGACATGCAGTTGAAGATGTTCCTCACCCGTATGGGACCTCACGCTAAAGTGATTATTACCGGCGACCTAAGCCAAATAGACTTACCTAAGAAGCAACACTCCGGCTTGCTTAAAGCCGTTCGGATATTGAAAAACATCAAGGGAATAAAAATCGCGGAATTGAGTGTAAATGACGTGGTAAGGCATAAATTAGTGAAAGAAATTATCAAAGCATACGATTCTGAAAACGAAGAAGGAAAATGACAAACGCGCTTATATCAACCAATTACTTTTTTAAAAACCAGAAAGACTTCTACCGAGGTAAAGTCCGGGATGTATACAATATCAACGACGAGTATTTGATCGTGATTGCCTGCGATAGAATCTCGGCATTCGACCATGTGATGCCGAAGCCGATTCCCTACAAAGGCCAAATTTTGAATCAGATTGCCGCGAAGATGTTAGACGATACCGCTGATGTGGTGCCTAACTGGAAGATTGCCACTCCCGACCCGAATGTGACCATTGGCTACCGTTGCCAGCCCATTCTGATCGAAATGGTGATTAGAGGTTACCTTACCGGCCACGCATGGCGCGAATACAAAGCAGGTAAACGTGAAGTTTGCGGCGTTAAACTTCCGGAAGGATTAAAAGAGAATCAGAAGTTTGATGAACCAATTATCACGCCTACGGTAAAAGCCAGCAGCGGACATGATATGGACATTTCCATGCAGGAAATCCTAGATCAAAAATTGGTGAAGAAAAAAGACCTCGAGCAAATGGAAGCGTATACCCGTAAGCTCTACCAAAGAGGAACTGAGATTGCTGAAGCCAGGGGCTTAATCTTGGTAGACACCAAATACGAGTTCGGGCATAACAAAGACGGCAAGATCATTTTGATGGACGAAGTGCATACGCCAGACTCCTCTCGCTATTTCTATTTGAACGAATACGAAGCCAATCAAAAAGCCGGCAAACAGCAAAAGCAGTTATCGAAAGAATTTGTGCGCCAGTGGCTTATTGAGCATGATTTCAAAGGAGAAGCCGGACAAAAAATTCCGGAGATGACAGAGGAATTTGTAGAGACTGTTACCGACCGCTACGTCGAATTGTACGAAAAAGTAACCGCCGAAAACTTCCAAAAAAGAAGTTATGATGATATCTTGGCTCAAATTGAAAGCAATGTCCAGAGTTATTTGGATTCAGGTGCACTTCAACTATAAGAACAATATCAAACTATGAAGAAAAATTTATTATTGCTTACAGCCCTTGCTCTGGGTTTATCCTCCAAAGCACAGGTTGTTACAACTGTGGTGGGAAGTCCGGGAACAGCCGGGTTTAACATTCTAACCGAAACCGTTGCCAACGCTCAATTAACAAGTCCGTTTGGAGTTTTGGTTGATCCTCAAGGCCGCATTTGGTGGACTGAAGCCGACCCATCGCATAGAATCAGAGTTTATGACCCAAGCACAGGAAGTGTTTACCATAGATCCGGTAATGCCTTAGATCCGATGAATGGTCAATCTATGGGCTATGTAAATCAATCCGGAAACCAATCCAAGTTTGATGAACCAAATGGTATTGCCATGAATGGAAGCGGTACTTTCTTTATCGCTGATTTTAATAACCACGTTATTCGTAACCTGAGTTCATTTAACGGTTACGGTAGCACACAAGCAGCTTCAACCTTTGTCGGTCCTCCACCCCCTGCCGGGTTTGGTGACTTAGTAGATGCAACTGGGTCTGCAGCACGTTTTGACCACCCGACAGATGTTTGCATTGATGCAAGCGGAAATATCTACGTTGCCGATAACTACAATGAAGTAATCCGTAAAATCACCCCTGGCGGCACTGTTACAACCTTAGCCGGATTAAAAGGGAATGCTGGCGATGTAGATGGAACGGGTACTGCAGCACAATTCAATAATATCACTGCAATTGCCATCTACGATGCGAATCACATTGTTGTTGCAGACAGCTGGAACAATAAAGTTCGTAAGGTTCATACCACCACGGGCGTAGTTACTACAGTAGCAGGCTTGGGTACCAACGCCGGTTTCGGACATGAAGACGGAAATATTTCTGTTGCCAAGTTCCGCTACCCTACCGGTATTGCAGTTGATAATAACGGTAATATCTACGTGAGCGAAGGATGGGATGGCCAATCCAATGTGATCCGTAAAATCTCAGGTACAACTGTTTCTACCATTGCAGGTAAATACCAAGATGCAACAGCACACCAAGACGGTAATGATACGGCCTCACGCTTTTATAAGCCTTGGCACATGACCTTCAACAATACCGGAAACATCTTGTATGTAGCCGATAGAGGGAACCACGTTATTCGTGCAATCGATTTTACTCCGGTTGCCGACTTCTTCGCTTCACCAACGTCAACCAACGTAAATGTAACGGTAAAATTGACCGACCAATCGAATGGTGCTACAAGCTGGAGCTGGGCCATTAGTCCAAACTCTAACTTCAACTACGTGAACGGTACCAATGCCAACAGCGAGAACCCGGAATTGCAGTTTACTCAGACCGGTTCCTATTCGGTTACCCTTACGGCAACCAATGCTTATGGTAATAATGTAAAGACCCGCAACGGCTATATCAATATTTCTGCGATCAGCACCAATGATCCTCCAGTTGCTGAGTTTGTGGCAAGCAAAACCAACGGAACGGTAGGTGATATTATCAACTTTACTGATCAAAGTACCAATACGCCTTCCAGCTGGACATGGACTATCGTACCATCATCGCATTCTTATGTGAACGGAACCGATAATAAATCGCAAAATCCGAATGTTCAATTCACGGCTGTTGGTGTTTATACTGTTATCCTACAAGCGGGTAATACCAACGGTACAGATTCAGAAGCCAAAGCGAATTACATCAATATCGGCCCATTGGGCGTTCAGCAATTGAATTTGAGCGATGTAGTGAGCCTTTATCCTAACCCTTCTACCGGAAGCTTCCGCATTCAGAGTTTAGCGCCTATCGCTAACTTAAACGTGGTAGTTTACGATGCTCAAGGTAAAGCTGTACGCACACTTTCAGGCAGCAGCCAAGATGCAATGGAAATCTCCGGACTCGAATCTGGCGTTTACCATGTACGTTTGAGCGATGGAACAGCGAGCTTCAGTCAGAAATTGATTGTTCGTTAAGCATTAATAAGACAGCATAAAAAAATCCCGGTTCTCTTCAGAGCCGGGATTTTTCTTTTATAGTGAATTGCTATTAATCGATTTTCAAAACCGCCATAAAGGCTTGCTGTGGAATCTCCACATTACCTACTTGGCGCATTCTCTTCTTACCTTTTTTCTGCTTTTCTAGGAGCTTACGTTTACGCGAGATATCTCCACCGTAACATTTTGCTGTTACGTCTTTACGCAAGGCTGAAATGGATTCTCTAGCGATGATTTTAGCGCCGATACCAGCCTGAATCGCTATCTCGAACTGTTGTCTTGGAATCAATTCCTTCAACTTCTCACAAATCTTTTTGCCCCACTCGTAGGCTCTATCGCGGTGGATAACCGCAGACAAAGCATCAACCGGTTGCTTGTTGATGAAGATATCCAATTTCACCAACTTTGATTCTTGGTAACCTATTGGATGGTAATCGAAAGAAGCATACCCTTTGGAAAGGGATTTTAACTTATCGTAAAAGTCGAATACTACTTCAGCCAAAGGCAAATCGAAAGTCAACTCCACACGGGTTGGAGTGAGGTAGGTTTGATTCTTCAACATCCCTCTTCTTCCGATACACAAGGAAAGGATATTCCCTACAAACTCAGAGCTCGTAATGATGCTGGCTGAGATATAAGGTTCTTCTACCTTAATCAGTTTAGATGGATCCGGTAAATCGGTTGGATTACGAACAATGTTCATTTCACCGTCGGTGGTATAGGCATTGTAAGATACGTTCGGAACCGTAGTGATAACGGTCATGTTGAATTCCCGTTCCAATCGTTCCTGGATAATCTCCATGTGGAGCATGCCCAAGAATCCACAACGGAAGCCAAATCCTAAGGCCACAGATGATTCCGGTTCGAAAACCAAAGAAGCATCATTCAATTGCAGCTTGTACATGGACTCGCGAAGTTCTTCGAAGTCTTCAGTGTCTACCGGATAAATACCGGCAAATACCATCGGTTTTACATCCTCAAAACCTTTGATCGGTTCCGGGGTTGGATTATTTATCAAGGTGATGGTATCTCCTACCTTAACCTCGCGGGCTTCTTTAATACCGGAAATAATATAACCTACATCGCCTGTCTTTACTTCAGGTGTTGGTTTTCTATCCAATAGTAATGCACCAATCTCTTCAGCGTCGTATTTGCGACCGGTTGCCATAAACTTAACCTCATCGTGGGTTTTGATGGAACCGTCTACCACTTTAAAGTAAGCGATGATTCCACGATACGAGTTAAAAACACTATCGAAGATCAAGGCTTTGAGCGGCTTGTTCGGGTCGCCTTTTGGCGCAGGAACACGGTTTACAATCGCTTCCAGAATAGCATCCACCCCCAAACCTGTTTTACCGCTGGCAGGAATAATCTCATCGCGACTGCATCCGATCAAATCAACAATCTGGTCTTTCACTTCTTCAGGCATTGCACCCGGAAGGTCCATCTTGTTTAAGATTGGAATAATCTCCAAGCCTTGATCTATCGCTAAATACAAGTTAGAGATGGTCTGTGCCTGAATACCTTGTGCCGCATCAACAATAAGCAATGCGCCTTCGCAAGCAGCAATGGAACGGGAAACTTCGTATGAAAAATCGACGTGACCCGGTGTATCAATTAGGTTAAGCACATAAGGTTTGCCCTCCAATGTGTACTGCATTTTAATGGCGTGACTCTTAATGGTAATACCACGTTCACGTTCCAAGTCCATGTCGTCTAGCGTCTGTGCCTTCATGTTCCGGGTGTCTACTGTCCGGGTATGTTCTAACAGGCGATCCGCTAGTGTACTTTTTCCGTGGTCAATATGCGCAATAATGCAGAAGTTCCTAATATGCTCCATGAGGCTGCAAAAATAGGCGAAGGAATGGAATATTCAGAGTCTAATATTAGAGCCGCTTATGCGCCCTCTTTCGCATCGTTTTGCAAGACTGCTGCGATACGTGCTTCGATGCTTTCCAAAGGTGTATAGCCGTTTCCAAGCAAGTAATATTGATCTTCGTGCACCAATACCGTAGCCGGATAACCTTGAATACCAAAGCGCTGGGTAGTTCTGAAATCGTCGAATGCTTTATCGTGGTATTCCGGACGCGACAAGCGGTATTTAAATTCCGCTTCATCCACTCCGAGTTCAACGGCATACGGAACGAAGGCTTCCAGGTTTTTGGATTCTACCCCGTCAAAGTAAATGGCCCTTTGCAAGGCCGAAGCCATCAGCAAATCTTTTCCTGTTTCAAAGGATTTAAAAACGGCTAAGACAATTGACGGTTCCAATGAACTAAGGATGATATCCCCCTTCTGAGCTTCCTCAATAAAGGCATCGCCAAACTTAACTCCGGTGCGGGTTTCCACATCACGGTAAGCCGTTTTAACAAATGGAGCCACATCGTCGAGGCGACCTGCTCTGTTACCCATCATCATTCCTCCGGAGAACACGCGAAAGCGCCATTCGTCTTTATGCTTCTCGTACAATTCTTTCATTACCGGTGAATACCCGTAGCACCAACCACAAAGTGGATCAAAGAAGTAGAGAATTTCTGTATTTGATTGTATAGACATTTGTTTTCTCTAATTCAAAGCGTGTACCAAAAAGAAAAGGCATAGAATCAGGACTTTCTGTCCTTCTCTATGCCTTTCAAATTATAGTTTTCTAGACTTATTGAATGCCTTCGTGAACCTTGTATGCGTTTAAGGTATTCTGCAATAACCCAATGCGGGTCATTAAACCTACACCACCCGGTACCGGTGTAATAAACGAGCTCTTAGGGGCTACCTCATCAAATTCCACATCACCTTTAATCACATAGCCTCTTTCGTTATCTGCATCTACACGGGTGATACCCACATCGATAACTACTGCACCTTCTTTCACCATGTCGGCCTTTACGAAGCCCGGTTTGCCTAAAGCAGCTATAACAATATCCGCTCTGCGGCAATGTTCTGCTAGGTCTGCCGTGCGACTGTGACAAATGGTCACGGTACAATTGCCCGGATACGTGTTTTGCATCAACAAGGCAGCCATGGGTTTGCCCACGATATCACTTCTGCCAATCACCACGCAGTGTTTACCTGCTGTTTCAATTTGATAGCGTTCCAACATCATCATGATGCCATAAGGTGTTGCCGGAAGATAGGTTGGCAATCCTTTGAACATCTTGCCCACGTTAACCGGATGAAAACCATCTACGTCCTTGCTTGGATCGATGGTATTCATAACCAAAAGGGAATCGATGTGTTTAGGAACAGGCATTTGCACAATCAGACCATCGATAGCCGGATTGTTGTTTACCTTTTCTATTTCAGCCAGAAGTTCTTCTTGACGGATATCAGCCGGAAAATGAAGCACAGACGAATCCATACCCAACTCATCACAGTCGCGCGCTTTGCTGGCAACGTAAGTTTTGCTGGCCCCGTCCTCTCCTACCAAAATGGCGCAGAGGTGTGGTTTTCTTCTTCCTTGAGCCAAGTAGCCTGCTACCTGCTCTTTCAATTCAGCCTTAATGGCTTTCGCTAATACTTTTCCGTCTAAGAGTTGCATCAGTCTAAATTAGTTACTTGAGATCGATTTTTCGCGACGCTTACGTTCAACCTCATCCAAGATTACTTTACGCAAGCGGATGCTTTGAGGAGTTACCTCAATACACTCGTCTTCTTGGATGTATTCCATTGCCTCTTCCAATGAGAATACAATTTTTGGAGCGATGCGGGTACTATCGTCTTTTCCGGCAGCACGCATGTTGGTAAGCTGTTTGGCTTTTACCAAGTTCACACCTAAATCGTCTGGTCTGGAGTTTTCACCCAAGATCATTCCCGGATAGATTTCTTCGCCCGGCTCAACAAAGAATTTACCTCTGTCTTGGAGTTTGTCCAAAGAGTAAGCCTTCACTGTACCTTTATCAATAGAATACATAACACCGTTGATACGGCCAGGGATCTGACCTTTCCATGGGCGGTATTCGCTAAAACGGTGAGCCATGATAGCTTCACCTGCAGTAGCGGTTAACATTTGTGAACGCAATCCAATCAAACCACGAGATGGAACAATAAACTCAATTTGTTTACGCTCGCCTTTGGTTTCCATGTTCAGCATTTCTGCTTTACGTAAGGTTACCAAGTCGATGGCTTTTCCGGAGAATTCATCCGGCACGTCAATTACCAATGATTCGTATGGCTCCGACTTCACGCCGTCAATTTCTTTGATGATTACACGTGGCTGACCTACGGTTAATTCGTAGCCTTCGCGACGCATGGTCTCAATTAGGATTGACAAGTGAAGAATACCACGACCGTATACTAGGAATGAATCGGCTGAGTCGGTTTCATCTACACGCAAAGCGAGGTTTTTCTCCATCTCTTTGAAGAGACGATCGCGCAGCTGGCGTGAGGTAACGAATTTTCCTTCTTTACCGAAGAATGGTGAGTTGTTTACTGAGAACAACATGCTCATGGTTGGCTCGTCTACTTTGATTGGCTCCATGCCCTCCGGACTTTCGAAGTCGGCGATGGTATCTCCAATCTGGAAATCGTCCAAACCTACAACAGCAGCAATATCACCTGCGGTAACTTCATCCACTTTCTTACGGCCTAAACCTTCAAAAGTGAAGAGTTCTTTAATTCTATTCTGAACGATGCTACCATCGTTTCTCACCAATTTGATTGGCGCTCCGGTTTTAATCAAACCTCTGTGCACTTTACCAATCGCAATACGTCCAACGAAGTTGCTGAAGTCGAGCGAGGTAATTTGCATTTGCAAGTTTCCTTGTGGAGGATTTGGAGCAGGTACCTTTTCTAAGATAACATCTAGTAGGTAGGAGATGTCTTCTGTTGGCTCATTCCATTTCGGACCGAACCAACCTTGTTTAGATGAACCGTAAACGGTTGGGAATTCCAACTGCTCGTCTGTAGCATCCAGGTGGAAGAACAATTCGAATACGGATTCGTGTACTTCTTCCGGACGACAGTTTGGTTTATCTACTTTATTTACCACTACAATCGGTTTCAAGCCTAAGCTTAACGCTTTGTGGAGTACGAAGCGAGTTTGTGGCATCGGGCCTTCAAAGGCGTCTACCAATAAAACCACACCGTCGGCCATTTTCAATACCCGTTCTACCTCACCACCGAAGTCGGCGTGACCAGGGGTATCGATAATGTTGATTTTAGTTCCTTTGTACTGAACGGAAACGTTCTTGGAAAAGATGGTGATACCACGCTCACGTTCCAAATCGTTGTTATCAAGGATCAATTCTCCCTTTTCTTCGTTCTCTCTGAAAAGGTTGGTCTGATAAAGAATTTTGTCTACAAGCGTAGTCTTTCCGTGGTCTACGTGAGCAATAATAGCGATGTTGCGGATGTTCAGCATGTTGTTTTAAAAAGGTCCGCAAAGGTATTGCTTTTATTTGGGCTTACCTATGTCTTTATGAAAGCTTTACATGCTCATCTGAAATCCTTAAAAAAGGACCCCACCACCAATCGAAAAGGCGCTGTAGGTAAAGGATTTAGTATCTACCCGACCCAAAATACCCGTAGGGTGGTAAATTCTGGCTTCCAAGAAATACGTCTGTGCCGCATTTGCCTTTAGTTCAATCCCAGCTCCTGCAACCAGAAATGAACCGAAATTGTTCAGGGAATTCATGCTTCTCTCCTCAAAACCATATTGACTTTGCATTTCTGAATTTTCAAATGTTCTGGATTCTGAACCAAACAAATTGGCTTGCAACATGTAACCTGCTTCTGCATACGGACGCAGAACACTTCCGCCGGTAGACAATCGGAAAACAAGTGGAAGATTGACACTGAAGAGTTTATAGGCTTCTTCCGGATGTTCGTCTTCATTAAAAAGACCTCCGTCGTACAACTGCCCTTTAGCTAAAACGGAGGTATAACTAAACTGCAAATCCGCTCTCAATCCAATATAGGAGTTAAGGCCATACAGCAACATACCTGAAGCTTCGAATAAAAATTTCTGATTAGGGATCTCAAAGAAATTTGGTGATTCAAACTGCGATGAACCCAAAGCGAAGCGGCTTCCTTTTCTAATTCCAGCTTCTTGAGCCTTGGCAGAATAGACGAAGCAAAAAACACTTAAACTGAGGAATAGGATTTTGATTTTCATAGATTAGTCTTTGTATAAAATACGAAAATCCTGCGATTTGGTTTTATCTCCCTTTGAATTCGGGCTTTCTTTTTTCTACAAAAGCAGCCATTCCTTCCTTCTGATCTTCTGTAGCGAAGAGCATATAGAAATTCTTTCTTTCCAAGTACAATCCTTCTGTCAAGCTGTTTTCGAACGATTTTAAAACGGCCTCTTTTGCCATCTGAAGTGCAATTGGTGAATTCCTAGCCATGGATTTAGCCATTTTCACAGATTCATCCATGAGCAGCTCTACCGGAACAATTTTATTAATCAATCCGGCTTGCAAAGCACGCTCAGCCGAAATGAATTCGCCTGTCAATACCATTTCCATCGCTAAGGCTTTTCCAACGGCACGTGGTAAACGTTGGGTACCACCTGCTCCAGGCATCACTCCAATTTTAATTTCAGGTTGTCCGAACTGCGCTGTTTCTGAAGCGACTACGCAGTCGCAATGCATAACCAACTCACAACCACCACCTAAAGCAAATCCAGACACGGCTGCAATGATGGGCTTTTTAGTCTTTTTAATCTGATCCCAAGTACTGAATTGATCAATCTTAAGCATGTCGATGGCGTTTTTATCGCTCATCTGTTTGATATCTGCACCGGCAGCAAAGGCTCTTTCGTTACCTGTAATGATAATCACACGTACATTATCGTCTTCATCGAGCGATTTTAACGCATCCCTCACCTCTCCCATCAATTGCAAGTTGAGTGCATTCAACTCTTTGGGACGGTTCAATTGGATCAAAGCAATATGTTCTGCGTATGTCGGCTTGACGATGATGTATTCAAAATTCATAATTCAGTTTTTCTAAAATTCGTTGACAAAGGTAATAAGCCATCCAGCCCAAGAGCAAGCCCAAGCTCATTCCGACCAGCACATCGCCGGGAAAATGAACTCCAACGTATACCTGAGCATAGCTGATGGCAAAGGCCCAAAGGAATAAACTAGCGAAATATTTGCTGCGTTTTCTTCTTCGGTAAAGCAAGAAAACAAACAAAGCCAAAGCCATGTGATTTGCTGCATGCGAAGAGATGAAACCGTATTGTCCGCCGCAGTTCCCGTCTAATTTACGGAGCACCAGGGTCTCGCTCAATTCCGGATCATGGCATGGTCTCAACCGTTCAAAGCCCGGCTTAAACAATCCTGAACTGATGCGGTCTGCAGAGGCTACGGCTGCCACAGCAAAAACGAGCGGAATCCAAAAGTGTTTTTTATAGCGAACAACTAAAAGTCCAACAAGCAAAAGGTAAAGCGGAATCCAGATTTTGGCTTCACGCATCCAAGGCATGATAAAATCGAAAAAAGCATTGGCGCTGTCGCGATTCACCCATGTGAAGCAGGCATAATCCCAAGCTTTGAGGGTTTCCATTTTTACTTGCTACCGATTACGATGATACGTTCGGAAGTCTCAGCATTGTAAGGATTTAAAGCATAATCTCCGTAAGTGACTTTCACTTGAAAGCCAGCTTCTTCAAAGAGGCGTTTGAAATCGTCGAGGTGCAATGCCTCCACACGTTCTTCGAAGTAATAATCGGAGTCATTGTGTTCAAACTCAATTTGCTTTCTAATCTTACCATCCACGTAAGTGCGGGCAATGTGAAACTCCACCCCTTGAATTTCTTTCTTCTCCTCTTCCACCATTTCTTTTAGAATACGCGGTGTATTGAAGAAATCGAGAATAAACACACCTTCCGGTTTCAATGCTTGGTAAACCGACTTCAAGGTGGTGAGGTTATCAATGGCATCTTCAAAATAGCCAAAGCTCGTGAAGAGGTTCATTACAATATCAAAGTGATTCTCAAAAGGAATATTGCGCATATCACCAACTAAAAACCGCAGGTTCATGTTGATGTGCTGCGATGCTTCCAATACCGAGCTTTTACTCATATCGAGTCCGGTAACATCAAATCCTTTAGAGTTCAGGTAAATGGCATGTCGGCCTCTACCGCAGGCTAAATCTAGAAAACGTGTATTCTCTCCAACCTCTAAAGTTGGAATAAGGTTATCTATCAGTTCCCGAGCATCACGAGAATCGCGATTCTGGTAAAGAATAGGATAAAAAGGAGAGTTGAACCAACTCTTGTACCAGTTAATGTTGTCGATCATGCGGACGACAAATATAAAAATTAATGGAAAAGAATGGAGAAATCGGTAATTGGATGTTAAAGGTTAACCGTTGAATGTGAACTGAAGAATGTGAACTGAAGAATGTCTAGGGTGAGCTAGGGTGTAATTAGAATTTGTAGTAGGTGGTTAGAAAATACTCAACCTCAACCTCAACCTCATCCTTAACCTCAATGCACAAAAAAAGGCAAGTCCAAATCGCACCGCTACAACCGCCTACCCTTGCTTCCGTCAAGACCTGGGGGATTCAGCAGGAGCTGGTCGTTCGTCCTTGCCGCTGCAAAGGTAAGTAGATTTTTGGCATTTGAAAACCCGACCGTAGACCATGGACCATAGACGATGGTAGTCAGGTGATTATAATGTTAGACTGTTGGATTGTTGGACTGTATGACTGGTTTTGTTGACTGTTAGTTGTTGACTGTTCCTTATGGGGACGCAATGCATTGCATTCCCATTCATTTGATATTTATTCTGTGTAGGAGCGAGACCTTTTTCGCCCCTACAAAATCCTCCATCCTTATTTTCTCTTCTCTTGCTTAACTGCTTACAAAGCAGCAAATTTGCGGCATGAAATTTTTCATTGATACCGCCAACCTCGACCAGATTCGCGAAGCGCAGGATTTGGGTATTCTTGATGGGGTTACCACGAACCCTTCCCTGATGGCTAAAGAAGGCATCACGGGCACTGATCAGGTTCTTGCTCACTACAAAGCCATTTGCGACATAGTAGACGGAGATGTTTCTGCTGAAGTTATCTCAACCGATTACGAAGGTATGTTGCGCGAAGCGGAAGTTTTGGCAGCTATCGATGAGAAAATCGTGGTTAAAGTACCGATGATCAAAGATGGTATCAAAGCCATCAACTTTTTGTCGCAAAACGGCGTAAAAACCAATTGCACCTTGGTATTCACTCCGGGACAAGCCATTTTAGCTGCTAAAGCAGGTGCAACGTATATCTCTCCGTTCATCGGACGTTTAGACGATATCTCTCAAAACGGTTTGGAACTCATCGCTTCCATGTCGCAGATCTTCGCTATTCAAGGATATGAGTCGCAAATCTTAGCTGCTTCAGTTCGTAGCCCATTGCATATTGTGAAATGTGCTGAAATCGGTGCTAACGTTATTACAGCTCCATTGAGTGCTATCTTAGCCTTATTGAACCACCCACTTACCGACAGTGGTTTGGCAAAGTTCTTAGAAGATCACAAAAAGGCTTCAGGCCAATAAGCATCTAGCTATTTAAATAGAAAAGCCGCTCAAAAGCGGCTTTTTTTATGGTATCTGATTTAAGATTGTTCGAATATCTGTGTTTGGTTCAATTAAGATTCCCCTAACACCTGCCGCAGCTCCGGCATCCATGTCGCGTACTTTATCGCCAATGATCACACATTGACTTGGGTCTCCATCGAGTCGGGCTAGGCCCCGTTCTACCATCATGGAACCCGGCTTTCTATTTAATGAATTACCGTAATCCGGATGGTGCGGTGAATAGTAGAGTAAATCAAGTTGAGCATCAAAATCTGACAAGTAGTTTTGAAGCATTGCATGCATGGTTCTAACCTCCTCATGACCGTATAGTCCTTTCGCTATACCGCCCTGATTCGTCACCAATACCAGTTTATAGCCTCTTTGTTTTAAGGTGGATAAAGCCTCGCCAATACCGGGTAGAATTTCAAACTCTTCTACCTTTTCAATGTAGCGGTCTATCTCTTTGTTAATTACCCCATCACGATCAAAAAACACAATTTTACTTCCCATAAGCTCTTCTACAAATTTTCTTTCAGCTATTGCTACTTCTGCATAGATAGCCTATTTTCGGCAATCATTTAAGTACCGTGCCGGAGAAATTAGTCATCATTCCAACCTATAAAGAAAGGGAAAACATCGCCAAGATGATCGAAAAGGTCATGTCGCTAGATGGCGGTTTTCATGTTTTGGTGGTAGACGACAATTCGCCCGACGGCACTGCGGAAATTGTTAAATCCTACCAAGCATCTTTTTCTGACCGCCTTCACCTCCTTTCGCGCAAGCAAAAAGACGGTTTAGGTCGTGCGTATATCGCTGGATTTGAATGGGCCTTAGCACATCAATACGAATACATCTTTGAGATGGATGCCGATTTTTCGCATAACCCGGAAGACTTGATCAAACTTCACGAAGCCTGTGTCAACGGCGCTGATATGTCGATTGGCTCCCGTTATGTTACCGGTGTAAACGTGGTTAACTGGCCTATGGGACGCGTTTTGATGTCGTATTTTGCCTCTGTCTATGTGCGCTTTGTTACGGGATTGAAAATACAAGATACCACCGCCGGCTTCGTATGTTATAAACGTGCAGTATTGGAGACTATTCCATTGGATCAAATTCGATTTAAAGGCTACGCGTTTCAGATTGAGATGAAATTCACGGCTTCCAAGTATGGCTTCAAGCTGGTGGAAGTGCCTATCATCTTTACCGATCGTTCAGAAGGAGAATCGAAAATGAGCAAAGGCATCTTTAAAGAAGCATTGCTCGGGGTGATGCAGATTAAAATGCGTAGCTGGTTTAGAAAATACTAGACCATTTATTTACCAGAACTCATACCCTCTTTTCGACCTACCGCTTGTTTTAAACTGATGCAGGTTATAAACAAAGCTCAACATCGCATAACGGGTTACCACATTCGATTGAGATTCAACCGAATTGTTTAGGTAAACCCACCGTCTCACATGGGTATTTTGTCCCAAAACATCAAAAACACTCAGCCTGAGTTGACCTCGGTTGTCCTTGAATATCAGTCGTGTAAAGGAGACATTGAGCAAAGCATACTGTTGCGGGATTGTTGTTGAGTTTAAGACCCGTTGTACATTGAAGGTATACTTCATTTCCACCCAGTTCTTTTTCGACATAGCCCACCAAACATCGCATCGAACTTGATCCGAGTTTTGCTTATTGGAGGAGTTTAGGTCTTGTACAGATGAAACACCGTATCCTCGCTGGTAACGTACGGTCATGTCCAAGACATCCTTTTTTTCTAAGGTATAGGAAAGCGCACTACTGATATGGTAATTGCCTTGGGTATAGAAGTCATCGTTAAAGGCAGTATAGCCATTGGAAGCCCAATAATTTAAACTAGCACCTAAGCGATGTGACCAGGATTTTGAATTGAAACGTTTGCTTAAACTCATGTAACCAGAGCTGGAGCGTTGCACTTTATCGCTCGCTAAATTTTCAGGACGCGTTTCTGTATTGCCACTTTCGGTAACCTTGGTTCTGTATATGATTTGTCGCAACGCCACATTGTAACTGGCATAGCTCCAAACACTAATTCCCGACTTACCAATGGAGCCGAAATAACGGCCACCTACCGAATAATTATCGGATACATTCAAATTGGAATTACCAATACGAACTGAATTTGGGTTTCGGTTATCTGCTACGTCCAATAAATCCCAGTTATAGGGTGTTTCCGGCTCGTAATCCAATGATAGATGCCAAACTCCTACCGGAGTATTCTTCCGAAAGCTCAACTGTGCCGGCATCAGTAGAAAAGACTTATTCGTTTTGGCTGCGTTCATTTTGTTTTCCAATTGCAATTGCAATACACCTAACTCAAATGATGCGTTCAGTTGCCAATCACGCTTTAAACCTCGGGTATAAAAGAAGCCCGAATTGTATTCTCTCCTATCCGAATGAAATTGCGTGCTGAGCGACGGCAGCAGAATATACTGCGGAAAGCCATTTGAATCATTTTGGTGTACTGTGGTATTCTGTACGGATTTCTCCAATTTTACATCAACACCGAAATCGAGGCTGGTTGAATCGTTGATAAACTTGGTTGCCGTATAACCTTGACTCAAATTGGTATTGTCTGTTTGGTTGCTTCGTACCTGATTTGAACTGAAGTTAATCAGGTTGGTATCTGCATAGAACTGCCTGATTAGATTATTACCATCCAATCCTCCTTTTCGGAAAGAATGGTATTGGTAAATGGAATGTTCCCATTTAACCCATTTGCCACTCCAGGAAGCTCCACCTGAAAATGCATTTGAATTATTGCTATCGCTTAAGGTTGTGTTTAGCGAATTTGAGCCACTTTGATTTGAATATTCCGATTGTATGATACGAGTAGAAAGGTTATTCCCATGTTGAAAGGAAAACCCCGGAGTATATTTAAACTGGTGGATGCTATCGGGAGTCCAAGATAATTTCGCCTGCAAGCTATGTTGGTAGCGTCGGCTGATCTCATCCAGATTCGATTGTCTGATCAAACTGGAATCGGTCATGTTTGTATTTGTCAGAGTCTGCTGGAAATTATACGTATTGGTATAACCAAAGAAATAAGAGCCCGATACTTTCAGTTTCAGTGGAATATCGTAGTTCAGGTTTAAGCCTGCGCCTGCACTTTCTGTGATTCCACTCCCTCCTCCTGTGCTAATGCCATCCATTTCTACTCTGCCATCGCCATAATAAATGGTAGTATTTGATCCTGAGCGATTGAATCCACCCAATTGCATGAGGTCTGAATACGAGAAGCCCGCATTGCTTAAATTATTACCGTAAGCCAAAACTGAAACCTGCAGGGTATCGCGAAAGAAATTCCAAATGGCCCCGGCTTCATACCGATCATCGCTACCATAACCGGCATAGGCTTTACCGAAATGTCCGGTTTTAGCCCACGACTTCAATTTCAAATTGATGGTCACCTTACCCGAATTGGTGGGCTTGCCTCGATCGTCTTTTTCTTCGCTTACCTGAACCGTTTGAATGGCTTTGGCCGGTAGGTTTTTTAACAGAATAACCGGGTCTTCGGTAAAGAAGTCTTTGCTATCCAGGGTTATCTTGGATACCTCCTTGCCATTGACAGTAATCTTCCCGTCATCGCTAAACTCCATTCCCGGAATTCGCTTGAGCAGGTCTTCCACCATGGAGCCTGGACGGTTTATAAAAGCATCGGCATTGAATTCGACGGTATCGTTGCGGATAAGGATAGGCGGTTGTTCCCACGATATCACCGCTTCTCCCAGCATGGCGGTATTTTCTACCAGGTAGAGTGTATCTAAATCGCGAACGGTATCTGAATCAAACTTCAAATTGATTCGCATGGAGCCGTATAGCACGTGTGAAATAAAAAGTCGCAATGGAGTTTTCAGCGGCAACCTACTCAATTCAAACCCTCCTTTGGCATCGGTTAAGGCAAAGTTGACAATGCTGGAATCGTTTAGGTTAAATACCGCAACGGTGGCATAATCAACTGGCGTCTTGGTGGCTGAATCGGCTAGAAAACCTTTAATACCGGCATTTTGAGCTAGCGATGTCTTTGCGCTTAAAAGAAATACAATACAGAGCAGGGAAAGGTATAGGTGCTTCACGGGCAGTTTATCACGGTTCAGGATAGGTGTTTTTTAAACAAGTGCATGATACACGATTTAACGCAGAATCATTTACTCATTTGACCAACACTGCACGAAAAACGAGGAAAACTGAATTTTCTTATACCGAATTAAAAAGAAAAAGCCTCCTCACCAAGTAAGAAGGCTTTTAAGGTTTTATCAAAACCTAATTAGGTTAATACGATAATTTTATTGTTGATTACTTCCACGATTCCGCCGCTGATTTCGATGAAGTGTGTTCCTTCAGCGTCTTTCACTCTCACCTTGCCTTTGTCAAGGCTAGAGATGATGGCAGCGTGGTTATTCAACACCTCGAAAGAACCTTTGCTACCCGGAAGTTGAACTGCGTTCACTTCGCCATTGTAAAGAACTTTGTCTGGTGTGATTATTTCCAACATCATGGTTTACCTCCTTACGCGTTAACGGCTATCATTTTTTCGCCTGCCTCAATTACATCTTCGATGGTACCTTTCAAGTTGAAAGCTGCCTCTGGGTATTGATCCAACTCACCATCCATGATCATGTTAAATCCTTTGATGGTATCGTTGATGTCTACCAATTTACCTTCCAAGCCGGTAAACTGAGCCGCAACGAAGAACGGTTGAGACAAGAAACGCTGAACACGACGAGCTCTGTGTACAACGAGTTTATCGTCTTCAGACAATTCGTCCATACCCAAGATCGCGATGATATCTTGCAATTCTTTGTAACGCTGCAACAACATTTTCACACGTTGAGCAGTATCGTAGTGTGCATCACCTACGATTTCACGAGTCAAGATACGAGAGGTTGAATCCAATGGATCCACCGCTGGATAGATACCCAACTCTGAAATTTTACGAGACAATACGGTAGTGGCATCCAAGTGGGCAAAGGTTGTAGCCGGTGCCGGGTCAGTCAAGTCATCCGCCGGTACGTAAACGGCCTGAACTGAAGTAATGGATCCACGTTTAGTAGAGGTAATACGTTCCTGCATGGAACCCATCTCCGTAGCCAAAGTTGGCTGGTAACCTACCGCTGAAGGCATACGTCCCAAAAGGGCTGATACCTCAGAACCGGCCTGGGTAAAACGGAAGATGTTATCGATAAAGAACAAGATGTCTTTACCTTGACCTTGTCCGTCACCATCACGGAAGTATTCCGCGATAGAAAGACCAGTCAAAGCCACACGAGCACGTGCTCCTGGAGGTTCGTTCATCTGACCGAACACGAAGGTTGCTTGTGAGTCTTTCAATTGTTCCATATCCACTTTGGATGTATCCCATCCGCCATGCTCTTCATTTTCTTCAACAAACTCTTTTCCGTATCGAACGATATTGGATTCGATCATCTCACGGAGCAAGTCATTTCCTTCACGAGTACGCTCACCTACACCGGCGAATACTGACATACCTTCGTATGCTTTCGCGATGTTGTTGATCAACTCCTGAATCAATACGGTTTTACCTACACCGGCACCACCAAACAAACCAATCTTACCACCTTTTGCATAAGGCTCGAGCAAGTCGATTACCTTGATACCGGTGAAAAGCGGCTCAGACTGCGTAGACAAGTCTTCGTATTTCGGTGCATCCTGGTGGATGGCACGTCTGTTTTGGTTTTCAAGTGTTCCCAAACCATCGATGGTATCACCAACTACGTTCAACAAACGACCTTTGATGTTTTCACCAACAGGCACGCTGATAGGGGCACCTGTATCGGTTGCCAACATACCACGGAGAAGTCCTTCGGTAGAATCCATCGCAACGGTTCTTACCATGTTCTCACCCAAATGTTGCTGAATTTCAAGGATCACGCGAGTCCCGTCTTCTTTCTCTACGTAGAGGGCGTCGTAGATGTTTGGAAGCTTAGCGCCTTCTGCGTCGAAGCTAACGTCTACAACCGGTCCGATGATCTGTGCTATTTTGCCTTGATTTGACATGTTATAATGACTGGTTTATTTGCGCTGCAAAAGTAGGATTTTCCTCCTTAAAAAAAACAGACGCCTTGAAAATGTTGGAACTTTTGAAAATGCCGCTTTTAGTGGACGAATTTGGAAGTAGGATTGTGGGACTGTTTGATTGTTGAATCGGCTTTGTTAACTGTTGATTGTTTGTTGTAGGATTGAGTCGGGAAATACTTTCTCATTCGCGTTACAAGGGAATAGAATTCTCGTGCTACTTATTAGGTTAATTCCAAATCACAAGTTCCAAATTCCAAATCACAAGTTCCAAATCACAAATCACAAATCAAAAATCAAAAATCCATTAGTCTTTCATAAACAGCGCTCTCAACTCATTTGCATCGTCTGGCACCATTCTACCGGCGAGGATTAGTCGGAGCTGACGGCGACGAAGTGCACCATCGTATTTGGTGATTTCTTCTTCGGTTTCCGGTTTGATTTCAGGTACAGAGATCGGGCGACCGTTACCATCTACTGCTACGAAAGTATAATAGGCCTCATTGCACTTAAAGCGAGTCCCTTTTGGGATATTCTCACACCATACCTCAATAAATACCTCCATGGAAGTTCTGAAAGCACGGGTAACATACGATTTTAAGGTAACCACATCACCTAATGCGATAGACTGGTTAAAAGATACCGAATCAACGGAAGCCGTAACCACCGTTCTATTGCTGTGTTTTTGAGCAGCGATAGCAGATACGATATCCATCCAATGCAATAGTCTCCCCCCCATTAGGTTGTTCAAGGTATTGGTATCGTTAGGCAATACCAATTCGTTCATGATGGTGGTGGACTGCGATGGTGTTTTAAAATCTGACATAGCTAAAATTTTGGGCAAAGATAATGCGAATCGTGAATGCGCCCTATATTTGCTGCGAAGGTTAACTGTCCATAGACCATAGTCCATGGACCATAGAAGTTATCCTTTTAATTAGTACCATGGTCTATCGACCATCAACTATCCTGCACCCGTAGTTCAATGGATAGAATTTTGGTTTCCGGTACCAACGATGGGGGTTCGAATCCCTTCGGGTGTACAATGACTCAAATCCCAACACATGTGTTG
>SBGR01000048.1 GCA_006226545.1 Bacteroidota bacterium
TAGATTCTGACATGGAGTGAAAGCGAGCTAATCGGAGACCTGGATTTGTGGTTTTCAGTGAAAATCCTTGTGTCGTCGGTTCCCTGCCTGCGCTGTCGCTTCGGCAGACAGGGATCCCGCTCGCAGATTCCGACATGGAGCGAGAGCGAGCTCGTCGGAACCCACACCACGGAAACAAAAGAAAGCGGCTTATGGCCGCTTTTTTTGTTGGTGCGAGTTGAGATGGGAGAGTCGGAGAGACGGACAATTAGACGTTAAGACTTTAGGACTTTTGGATCTTATTTAGTTTCACTCCACGCCTACCTAAAGTAATCCCCATACTTTGTGGTGCTTGAAGCAGTTTCAGCCTCGTTATTCCAGTCGTAGGTAGGCAGCCCCCAATCGCTAAACATTTTTTTAAGCATGTGTAAGTTGATGTTGCCGCTATTTTCAGGATTGGTATAAAATGTATTGCACGAAAAACACATGGCGAGTCGTCCGGCCACTTCCCCGTTTTGGTAAAAGAAAATGCCGTGGTAGGGTTGAAAGCACTCGCTGGGTTCCGATTCAACTTCAACTTGTCCGGAAAGCTGAGCGCTCAGGGCATGAAGTTGCGCATCTGATAGTCGTCTTCGGGTTTCCGGTGCATAGCTGCTATCCATAGCATCTAGATTGAAGTAAAGTTTGTTGTCGCCATTTAAGATGATGCCAACAGCGCTGTCAAACTTGGCCTTTCGCCAAAGTGGGCCAATCTTGTCGTTGATTATTTCGGATTCTACATCCGTATGATCTTCCACAGGTTTATCCTGATTTTGACAAGCCAACGCTAAAAGGGAAATAAAAAGGAAGTAGAGAACATGTTTCATGGTGGTATAAAAATAAAAAACCCCATCCACATTGGACGGGGTTTCTTTTAATCCTGTTATTGTTTAATCAACGGAAAATGAAGTATATGGTTGTTTTGTATCACACTCAGAATGTAAGTACCCGGGGTGAGTTGGCTTGTTTGAAGGTTGATAATACCATTTTCCGGTTTTGCCTCGATTAAAAGTAAAACTTGTCCATTGGCACTTGTAATGCGCAAGGTGGCTGATTCCGAAATTCCGGAAAGACTTAAATCTTTTTCAAATGGATTCGGGTATACCAAAAGCTTTTCAGAATTCACGTAATCAGTTGAATTTGGTTCTAAGCTCAATGTAAAGATGCTTGTGTCTGATCCGCATCCTACTTGATTTAATGCGGAAACTTGAACATCGGCATAACCCAATCCGCCAGTCCATTTGAATACAGCGAATGTGTCACCTTGATTATTCAACATTTGACCGTACTGACTTTGCCAGTTGTAGCTCGTGGCGGGCTCTCCGGCAATGTAAAAGGTGTCGGTGGCATGCTGTTGGCTCGTTTGCGGCCCAAATACGGAGGGCTTCGACGGGCTTGGTAATACAGTCAGGAGAAAACTAGCTGAATCCGGACAAGCCCCATTGATGCTCGATTTAACTTTCACGGTTTTTTGTCCCATGCCCGTAAAATGATGACGCCAAACCGAGGAGCTTGAATTTGAGCTTGACTCCCATGTCCAAGAGAATGCTTTATTTGGGTTAGGGTCGTTGGCGGTGATTTGAAACTCGTTGTTTAAAAAACACAATGAATCTTCTGATACTTGATAGCTTGGAGTGCTTCGAACTTGGGCTTTACGTGAAAAAGGAATTTCAACTCGGCAATTTGGACCAGCCTCCGCGATTAGCGTGATGCCAAACGCATTGGTGTCATTCAAAGTATAACTGAATTGATTACCTATGGCAGAGTCGCCATTGGAGAATTTCCAATATACTTGAGTAAAAGCCCGCTCATAAGTTTCCAAGAGTGCCTTGCCGGTAAATAACTCCGATTGACAAGCTTGTTCTATTTCTGCACCAACACCGGCGCATCCAAGATGAAAACTCCATAGCTCATGTCCGTAATCCGGATGAACTAAGGAAAAATAGAGGGTTTCCTTTTTATGCCCAATAATCTGAGGTTCGCCATGTTGCAGCGCGAAATACTCCAGATTCGTTAGGTTTTTGGTTAGCTTGGTTGTGGAATCATACGCCCATAATTGGCCAACAGATGGGTTTGCCGACTTACCCGTAAAATAGAGCCTGTTTTTGTTTATAAATGTATTCAAGCCAAACATAGCAAACTTTGGAACAGAGGCTAAGTCGGGAATGGAATCTTGTAGGTTGTATTTGCGAAGAGTATTGAGGTCAATCATGCTGTATGCCTTTTGGTAAGAGGGGGTATGTTCAATAAACAGGACTTGATTGCCAATGGATCCAATAAAATTAAAGGCGGTGAGGCTATCCCCGTTGGCTGTCCTGATTTCGCTGGTCATACCGCTCGTTGCGTCTGTCTGAATCATAACATTATCACCGCGGATCCAGAGTAGCCTTGACCCAATTAAATGGGTTGTACTGTTCAGAGAAGGTGGGTTGGAACAACAGATACTTGAGGTTGATAATAGGCTGTTTTGCAGTGTATGCAAGTTGTAAAACCAAATGCGAGTAACGTATTGATTTAGCTGATATACGAAAGTGAAATAGTAGAATCCGGAGTCAGTGAAATGATACGTTTTCTGGATTTCACCATACTGTGCATCCATTTGCACGATTTTTTGGGCTTGGCCATTCACTGAATTGAAAAGCCAAAGGTCTTGGTTCCCAGGATTTTGATCTCGAGCAGAAAGAATCAGCCGGTCTTGCCATTTTCCTATGATTGAAGCGTTATCAGATGCTTGCGGAGCAAAATCAAAGGCTTGACCCAAGCCTGTAGTGTTTGAATACTTGTAAAAATCTGCTTCGAAATTAGCTTGGCGAATAAAGTAGTACGTACCTCCAATTTTATAAGGTTGGTCTAAGTTGTATGGTCCACCCATGCTCCAAGCAATTTGAGCATCCACATTCGACCCATTTATTCGATGCAAAGTTGTGGTGTCCTTGTAATTGAGAAGGAATACTTCATTGCTGTCGAATTGAATCAGTTTGCCGTTTTTAATTCGTGCAATTTGAGTGGTGCTAGATGGTGTGCCATCACTGTGGTAAAACTGTATTGAGTCGCTGAAGTGTGTGAAGTATAAGCCTTCATCGGTAAGGGCATGCTGCAAATTATTTAGCGATTCTGTTTCTGCAGTTATTGAGGAAATTACGGTTCTCTTAATTTGGTTAGCCTCAATACTGTACTTCGCTAATTCATTGTGGTCTACCTGTCCGTATTCCATGCTGTAAAGGTTGTTGCCTAAAACAAGAGCCCTGCTATTCCACTCGCCTTTATCTACCAGGCTATCGCCATCCGAGTTCTTGTACCAGATTTGCCGGTTGATGTCATGGATAGGTAAAGCGACAATGCCGGTTTCTTGCCACGATTTGTAAACACGTATAAAAGCATGTTCATCTCCTAATTGAATATTAGAGAGAATATAACTGGGGTCTAGTTGAAGGTTGATGGCTTGTGTTCCGAGTGCGGTGCCATCAGAGATATAGCAGCTATTGACTTGATTTTCCTGAACAATGAATAACGCATGTCCGGCATTCCAGTAGGCTGATTCAATCAGAGCAAAGCCAGTGCTTCCGTATTGGAAGAATGGGAGGAGCGAAGAGCCTGAAAATAGCAGGTACATGCTCTTGCTACCATCCGGATTCCATAAACTAATCAATGCTGTATCTCCATTTATACAGTGCACTCCGGCATAGGAGTTTCCTGCGCCGGCCACTGTCTCCTTTTTAATGCTGGTCCCATTTGAGGTGCCATCAGTTTCCCAAAGTTCAACTCCATTAGCAGTTGAAGTCGCAGAAAAGTAGAGTCTGTCATTTAAGATAAAAGGGTCGTTGATGAAATTATTGGCGGTACCGGGTTCAATTTCTTTCAATAAATGTGTTCCATTAGTTGTTCCATCCGTAACCCACCATTCATTGCCATAGGTTTGATTGTAATGTTGAAAGCAAACTTTTCCATTTACCGGATATACCTCCACGGCGTTGGTATAGCCCATGATTGAACCATCCATAAAGGTTTGGATGATTGAATCGCCTTCGGCAAAACGGTAAAAGTGAGCATTAATTTGTCCGTTTAATCTCCCAGAAAAGTAGGCTGTATCTCCTCTTTGAACTACGCGGGAAATGGAGATGAAGTCTTTGATGGAACTATCTCCAATAGTGAAATAGGCCCCGTCTGAGTGGCGGCAATAAACCATTTCAAATCGATTGTTCGTATTTCTGTAGCGAATGAGTGTTCCCTCATTTAGCGGATATGCCGTTAGGGTATTTCCCGAAGCCTTTTCCCAAGCACTGTTTGCCATAGTGCCTCCAATTGTTCCATCGCTAAACCAAATGGTGTTGCCATGTTTCTGAGTTTTAGCAGAGAAATAAAAATGATCTGCGGCAGTTGCTTGTATTTCGCTTGCTAAGGGATTGACTTTTTTCTGGTTTGCATCGTACACCAACTGCGGAGTTTGAGCTTGCGCATTGGTATGTGCTAGTACGGCATAAATTAAAGAAGCTGTAATTAGCTTATGCAGGCTTGACCAAGCCTTGATTCGTGATTTCATAGTTCAGTGGTTTCGCTTGCAAGTTAAATATTTTACGAAATCACCTAATAAAAAACCCCACTTCATTGAAGCGGGGTTTCTTGTATAATGTTAAAGCCCTTCTTACAAAGTGCTCATGTGGATCATCAGGTCAACGAGTTTGTTGGAGTAACCCCACTCGTTATCGTACCAGCTAACCACTTTTACAAAGTTATCGTTCAAAGAGATACCGGCACCCGCATCGAAGATAGAGGTACGTGCATCACCTAAGAAGTCGTTTGATACCACTTGGTCTTCAGTATAACCCAAGATGCCTTTCAAAGCACCTTCAGAAGCTGATTTCATAGCGGCTTTAATTTGCTCGTAAGAAGCAGGCTTCTCTAAACGGCAAGTCAAGTCTACTACAGATACGTTAGGAGTTGGTACACGGAAAGACATACCGGTTAATTTTCCTTTCAATTCAGGAATAACCAAACCTACTGCTTTAGCAGCACCGGTAGAAGATGGGATGATGTTTTGGTAAGCACCGCGTCCGCCTCTCCAGTCTTTAGCTGAAGGACCGTCAACTGTTTTCTGCGTTGCAGTTACAGCGTGAACGGTAGTCATCAAACCTTCCAAGATACCGAAGTTATCGTTCAAAACTTTAGCTACTGGAGCCAAGCAGTTGGTAGTACAAGATGCGTTAGAAACGATGTTCATGTCGGCAGTCAACTTCTCTTGGTTAACACCCATAACGAAAGTTGGGGTATCGTCTTTAGCAGGAGCAGACATGATTACTTTTTTAGCACCGGCAGTGATGTGAGCTTGAGCCGATTCTTGAGTCAAGAATAAGCCGGTAGATTCTACCACGTACTCAGCGCCGATTTCATTCCACTTCAAGTCAGCCGGGTTACGCTCAGCAGTTACACGGATCTTTTTACCGTTTACAACCAAGTTACCATTGTCAACACTTACCTCACCATCGAAACGACCGTGAGTTGAATCGTACTTCAGCATGTAGGCCATGTAGTCTACATCGATAAGGTCATTGATACCTACGATTTCAACCTTTGGGTTGTTAATCGCAGCTCTAAATACAAGGCGACCGATACGGCCGAATCCATTGATTCCTACTTTCATCTTATTGAATTTGTGGAGAATATTTTAAAAAGTGCCGCAAAGTTAAGAGAATAATAAAAGAAAAGAAGGATAGTCCTCCCAAAATTAATGGCTATGAAAATGAATTGCTTAGCGATGTTTTTAGCGATTCTCTTGAAAAATATTTTGGGTACAGTTGCAATATTCAAAATCTGATGTACATTTGCACCCTCGAATGGCAATTGGCCCGTTCGTCTATCGGTTAGGACGCCAGGTTTTCATCCTGGTAAGAGGGGTTCGATTCCCCTACGGGCTACTAAAATTCACAAAGGCTTCCAGAAATGGAGGCCTTTTTTTGTTATACCACAAATCTGTGCTTTCTTAAGATTGTATTTCGGGACTTTTGTAGGGTTTGGATTGCTTGAATAAATTAAATGGCAGCTCTTCAATAAACCGGAAAAAAGACAAGAAGACTGAGACAACAGGAAGCGCAACCAATTCATACTATGACGCAAATGGGAAAGATATATCGCAATAGTTTATCGATTCTGGCTGGTGCCTTGTTTCTGTTTTCATGCAATAATGTGTGGGTTAATAATCATAACGAGGATAATTTGACAATTCGGTTTGAAAAGTGGAGAGCCGACACTATGGGGTGTAAGGGCTTAAGAGAGACAATGATTGGCGACGTCTTAGCATTACGGGAAAATGGGTTTCTTCAAAGCAAGGTTTCCGTAAATGAGGTTCTTAAAATTTTTGGTATACCGGAGTATACATTTGTTATGGTCAAGCCTGGCCATTTGTACTTTTCGTATTTTTACAAAAGCAAATGTACATTGCCTGATAATCAATGTAATGCTGAGTATCAATATATGATGGATCCCACTATTGATTTTATATTTGAAAATGGAGAGCTCACATCAATCTCAAACGATTTAAGGTGAAGAACATATTGAAACCGTCGGAATTCTTCCCCTTGCTGTCCTGAGTTTGTAAACAGGACATATAAACACATGTAGCATGGCAGAAGATTAAAGCTAGGCATATGAGAACTCCCCAAATTCAGATCTAAACAGAGGTTAATAACTTATAGAACCCTAGTACTTCAGAAAATTCATCTTTTCCGATGGTAATGTCCGGAAGACCGGACATTTAAGTTGAAAAAATAGTTTGTGAGCTAGATTGAAAAGTTCGACAATTGTCCCCCGCTGTCCTGAGTTTGTAACTCAGGACAATAAACACATGTAGCAGGGCAGAAGATTAAGACTAGGCATATGAGAACTCTCCAACTTCAGATCTAAACAGAGGTTATAAACTTCTAGAACCCTCGTCATTCTGAAATTTCAACTTTTCCGAGGGTGATGTCAGGAAGACCCGACGCAATTTATGGAAAGCTTAATATGATGCTATCCTAAAAAGGTCGACACGTCTCGGTAGGGCTTTTTGGCCACCCATTTAAAAGGTTGTTTAGTTACAAGTACTATTTTGTATTAGTACTAATGCATCGAATCCGATCGTCAGTCGATACTTGTTAAATTGATAATTTTCATCTCTATCGCTAATGCTATTTGAGTAAAACGCTCCTATGGATAATAACTTCTCCCTTTTCTTTAGATTTTTAAAGTTTAACTTGGTATCAATGATCTTATATTGTAGGTTATTAAAGTCAATCTTATCAATAATACGTGCTTGACTTTTGGAATTAATCTTGAAGCATTTTTTTTCTATAAACCATAAACTGTCTGTAGGATCAAAGGCCGAAAAATATCCTTGTTTAATATCACTCCCGATAGTATAATACTTATATATATGATTGATTTTACAGCCGAGTTGTTCAGATGAAAATGTTTGGCATGTTTTGTTGATGTGACCATTATGTCCAAACAAAATTGTTCTGCCATATTCTCTATGAATATCTTGTAAATTTGAGAACATCAATTCTTCACGTAGAAGATTACTCTGATGTGTCATCCATCTGTTGTTGGCCTTAGATAATTCTATTTTTAAAGATTCTATTGTGTTTTTCCAATAGTAATTTGAAATGAAAGAGTCTTTCAAATCGAATGAGTTATTTGTAGCGAATGTGTCTATAGAAAAGAGAATGTTATTTTTATTTTTTCTAGAATAGATATTTGTAAGTATCTTTGATTTGC
>SBGR01000004.1 GCA_006226545.1 Bacteroidota bacterium
TTACTACCAAACCTTAGAAGTATTGAAAAGTCTATATCCACATATCCACTAGAAAAATTAGTTTTTAGACAGTCTGACGGTCCCCGTGCTGGTTGTAAATCCCGACAACGAGCAGAGCGAATTCGTTTGGACGGACCGGAAAACGGACTTCCAAATTAAGTAAATCACTTGAGTTTAGATGTGATACAAGTGATTAAGCGATTCGCACTCCGTTCTCAAACTCTGATCCCGGCGTAGACGCATTGGGATTGACGCTAGCGTTGTGATGTGTGGCGTTAGTTTATTTGGGGAAGTATTTATAAATGTCCTTTCTGTGAAGAAACCGAAGAACAGTAATGGTTTCTGCTTCAATCACAAATCCTAGTCTGTAGTCTCCAATTTTAATTCTGTAGAAATTGTCTTCGCTTTTAAGTTACTTGACTTGCTTTAATTGGTCTAAAGACTCAGCATCCATTATGGATTCAAGGGAGTTTGCTACTTTGATTCGAAGTGATTTGTCTTTGATTTTTTTCAAATCCTTGTCGAAGGACTTGTCGATGAGCAAATTCACTTTTTAAGATTTTGAATGAAAAGATTGGTATCTACAAGTTCGCCTGTGCGACCTTTTTTCATAGCGTTGACCAAGGAAATATCTTCAACGGCTTCTTCAGATAAGAATGCGCCTTCAATTCCAAGCTTTTTTGCAAGCTTAAGAAGCAAACTAAGGCTTTCTTTTGATTCGCTTTTTAAGATAATGGATTCCATTTTACTAATCTTCACTCAAAGATACTATTTCTAAAGCAGAGATGAAATGCGTACAACGGTCCCTGCGCTGGTTGTAAATCTCGACAACGAGCAGAGCGAATTCGTCTGGACGGACCGGAAAATGGACTTCCAGAATAAGTAAATCACTTGAGTTTGGATGTGATACAAGTGATTAAACGATTCGCACTCCGTACTCAAACTCTGAACTCGGCAAAGCCGTTTGGGGCTTGGTAGTCAATTAATCGGATTTTAAGCAAACCCACTATTCAAGAATAAGCGGCTGTAATGATGCCGCTTATATCTTGAGAAATGTTTTATTGTTTCACTAGGCGGATAATGGCCTTTTTGCCTCCGGCTTGAACGGTTATAATGTATACTCCACTCGGTTCTTGGATTGAAAGATTCAGAATCTGCGACTGGGTCATGGTTTTTGAAGCAATCAATTTGCCTGCGATATCGTTTATTGAAACATGTGAATTTTCATAAACGGCTCCAAGATCTAAGGAGAAGTTTCCTGTTGTTGGATTTGGGTAGATCAATAGATCAGGACCGAAACTATTCTCCAGAATGCCAACGGTGAAAATTGTAACGCATTCTGATGTGTCGACGCAGCCATTTTCGGTTAATTCAACGGCATAATGACCATCTCTCTTTGCTGTAAAAGTTTGTCCCGTCTCCGATGGAATTACTGAATTACTATCATCGCAATCCAACCACCGGTAGGTAGCGGCTGTATTATTGGCAGTTATGGTAATGCCGGAAACCGATGTGCTCAGGTCAGAAACACGGTTGATGGTCAAATCAAGCGATACCACGGAATCGCAGCCGTTTGCGGCACCGCCAACAATAGTATGTGTTGCTGTATTGTTGCTTGCCGTATAATTGTTCCCATCAATCCACGTATACGAATTGCATTCTGTTCTTGTGTCTGTGCCTGTAGCCGAATTTACGATGGTCAAATTCAGGGAAACGAGCGAGTCGCAACCGTTTGCAGCACCGCCAAAAATAGTATGTGTTGCTGTATTGTTGCTTGCCGTATAATTGTTTCCGTCAATCCACGTATACGAATTACATTCTGTTCTTGTGTCAGTGCCTGTAGCCGAATTAACGATGGTCAAATTCAGGGAAACGAGCGAGTCGCAACCGTTTGCGGCACCACCAACAATAGTATGAGTTGCAGTATTGTTGCTCGATGTATAATTGTTCCCGTCAATCCACAAATACGAATTGCATTCTGTTCTAGTGTCAGTGCCTGTAGCCGAATTAACGATGGTCAAATTCAGGGAAACAAGCGAGTCGCAGCCGTTTGCGGCACCGCCAACAATAGTATGTGTTGCTGTATTGTTGCTCGAAGTATAATGGTTCCCATCAATCCACATATACGAATTGCATTCTGTTCTTGTGTCAGTGCCTGTAGCGGATTGTACAATGGTAAGATCCAAGTTAACCGTTGAATCACATCCATTGGCAGCGGCACCTAGTAAGGTATGGGTTGCGGTATTATTGCTTGAGGTATAGGTGTTTCCGTCTATCCAGGTATAGGAATTACACTCGGTTCTGGTATCAGTTCCTACATAGTTCCAAGAGCCGGTTGCGTAAAGGGTAAAAGTAACCGAACCTGTACTGGTTCCAGACGGTATGCTTAAGGTGAAGGTGCTGGAGTCTCCCGGTGCCGGTGTAGTATAGTTTTGACAAACGGATTGCAAACAGGAAGCACTAACGATACAATTGGCTCCGTCGTCTTCAAACGCATCAAAGCAAACTTGCAAGCTCGAAGGGTAGTTAGACGGACAGTCATAAGTCTCATCGTATTGAGTATAAGGTGGGTTGGTAAAGCAAGATCCGGTCATTGGATAAGTGATCGCGGTTTGGTTGGCAATTTTAACGCGCCACTGCGGTTCGGGTGGGCCTCCAAATGCACCATCCGTGCAGGTGGTGGCTGAAGTTCCGGAAACGATTCTTACACGCAAACGCACTTGTGCATTCAAGTCGTTTAGTAAGGAAGTAAAGGAAAGGCAAACTAAGGCAACTACGAGATTTCGAATCGATGCCTTGCGCAATGCATGTTTTTCCATGGGGGTAGGATATAGTTTTTTGTTTTTCATTCTGGCTTTAATGGATGCTGGCAATCACCGTCTTGGCACCTACTCTAACCATTAAACCATGCACGGCATTCGTTTAGGCAAAGAATTGGTTCAGGGGGTCCGATTGGATCCTTTAAGTTCGGTGCTAAATTAGTGTTTTTCACAGTATAGTGAGAGCCTTAGGAAGTGCTTCGCAAGAAAAATGTGTGGAGTGTCATTATCGACTCATTCCACTTTGAATGACTAGTGATAAACAATCAACTTAGCGATGTAGCTTTTTCTGGATGAATGCGAGTAAGTCTTTCAGTGAGTTTCCATAAGTTTCAGGTAGATCCTCTGATGTCTCTCGTAATTCCACGTCCTTTTTAGGGATGATAAATAGGCTTGTTGGATTGAAAAGCAGGGATTGCAAGAGGAAGTAAAACGCAAGCAAATTGAAAGTAGATTTCAGTTTATCAAGGAAGGGCAATCGGAAGGCAGCCTGTTTTTCTTGTAGGCACTTGACGATACATACTACCAAAACGATTAGGTTGAGTGTCAGCTTTGGGAAAGCGAGAGAGGAACTGTATTGAACTAAAAGTATCTCAAGCAATGCAAATACAATTGAAACGATGACTGCGAATGCCAAATAGTAGCTTGCCCACTTCAGCTCCAGTTGAATGTTGTTTTTAAGTCTCCCTAAATTCATTGAATAGCATTGTTGTAATCCATCGCTTTAACGGAAATCGGTTCATAAGCGAGGACTTAAGGCATCATTTTCCAAGTGCTAGATTGGATTCCTCAAGTTGGAGACTAAATTAGGTATTTCTCTTGAGTTTAGGAGTGATGCAAATGATTAAGCGATTCACACTCCGTACTCAAACTCTGAACTCGGCGAAGCCGCATTGTTAGGCGGCGTTTTCTTTGTAGGTTTTGATTTCGCTCAATTCTTTAAGCTTCTGATTTCTTTCTTCCTCAAGATCATAGTCATCTTGAAGGCCAAGCCAAAACTTAGCCGTGGTACCAAAGAATTTGGAGAACCTTAATGCTGTATCGGCGGAAATGCGTCGATTACCTTTAATTATCTCGGAAATTCGAGTTTGAGGCAGAAAAGTTTCTTTGGCCAAACGGTATGCCGTCAAATCCATTGGGATTAGGAACTCTTCAAGGAGTATCTCACCTGGGTGTATATTTTTTAACTTTTCCATTTAATTCTTGTTTAATGATAGTCAATAATTTTAACCTCAAATGCATCATTATTTAACCACTTAAACATAATGCGCCATTGGTTATTTATTCTAATACTGTGATAATCGGATAAATTCCCTTTTAGCTTTTCCAATCGATTTGCAGGTGGAATTTTTAAATCAAGAATATCATATGCATTATTTATCATTCTTAACTTTCGTCTCGCTACATCTTGAATTTCAATTGGAAGTTTTTTAGACCGAATCCCATTCCATATTTTCTCTGATTCTTTATCTCCAAAACTCTTTATCATTGATTCCGTATTGCGATACTAACGTCAAAGATAAGTAATGTATTGGACTTTTAACTAATTATGCTAGTAGCCGCCTAATGGCGCCTGTGCTGGTTGGAAATCCCGACAACGAGCAAAGCGAGTTCGTCGGGACGCATAAGGAAACGGACTTGTAAATTAGGTCTTTTGCTTGACTTAATAGAGGGAAAGTCCGCACTCCGTACTCAAGCTCTGAACTCGGCGCAGCCGTTTGGGGCTTGGCGCTTGCACGGTGTTGGCTAGTTGGCATTTAACCGTTAGATGGAATTTTCATTATCTCAGATATGAGTTTCTCTTTCAATTCGCTTTCTCTCGCTTTGAGATTATTTAGACTTTCGAACTCGGATTCATAAGCTATGACAAGCGTATGATCTGGCTGATTGGGATTCCAATATTTTAATTCGAGTCCAAATGTTAATGTCTCCTCATCTTTAAGTGAAACTCCCAACATAATGAGTATTTCGGATTCAAGTTTTTCAATAGTAAATCCAATCCAACCTTGCTCGAGACCTATCTTCCAGTTGCTATAAGGATTCGTTTTTTGGATTCTTAATGAATTAAGACTTTCAAATATTCGGTCGGCAAGCATTTCCATTTCATTGATAAGTTCTTTTACTTTCTCTTGTTTGAGTGTCCAATATTCAGGTTTTGGAGGCATGACTTGGTGAGATTATATGCTTGCGGCCAACGGTCCCCGTGCTGGTTGGAGATCTCGACAACGAGCAGAGCGAATTCGTCGGGACGCATAAGGAAACGGACTTGTAAATTAGGTCTTTTGCTTGACTTAATAGAGGGAAAGTCCGCACTCCGTACTCAAACTCTGAACTCGACGTAGCCGTTCGGGCGTGGCACTTGTACAATGTTGTGGTGCTATTTTTATTTATAGAAATGTTAATCCAATTCTTCGATTCAAGCCTTGTTCAAAGATTCGAATAAGCGTTGAAAGTTGAATGTTCCCTTTTCCATTCTCGAGTTTCGAGATATAACTCTTTTTTGTTCCAGCTTTTTCGGCAAGTTGCTCTTGAGTGAGGTTAGCTTCCTTTCTAGCTGCTTTAAGCATTTCAGAAACGATGAACATTTGTGCATTCTCATCGTATTTATTCCTGGTTTCAGAGCCAATTTTTCCGTGTTCTGCTTCAATTAGCTCATCAAAAGTCTTTATGTCTTTGTAGTCTTTCATTGTTTTGAATTGAAGTATCTGTTTTTAATAGTGGTGGCCTTTTCAATTTCCGATTGAGGCGTTTTTTGTGTTTTCTTATGGAATCCATTGAACAATACAACCAATTGACCTTGATCAAAGCAACAGAAGATTCTGTATACATTAGATTGATATTCAACTCTACTTTCATACAAGCCATCTGTACCGGTTAAGTGTTTAAGGAATTTCACGGGAACACGTTCCACTTGCTTCACGAGTTCCAGCACATATTGAATTTTTTCCTTGACCTTTTTGTCTTGTTTCTGGTAAAAATCAATGAAGTGGTTCTCGAAAAAGATGATTGTCCTAGCCACTAAACAAAGTTAACTCATAAGATAACTTTCAGCAAGCGTTATTTAAGCAGAGGTAACGGTTTGCAGCTACCCGAAGGTGGCGATTTTGAAGTCCCGTAGCTGCGGGATCAACCACCCACAAACTTTTGTAGAAGCACATAGCTTGATTTAACCACTGAACCGCCACTTTTAGGTAGCTGCTGTTATGGTTAGTTTTTCTTGATTTCATTCATTCTTTCGATTGCTTCGGGTTCTCCTTTTTCAACTGCTTTCTTCAAAAATTCAAGTCCTTTTTCTGTCTCTCCAGTCTTCATTAAAAATTCTGCATAGTGATACTCTAAAAGGTCAACTGAGTCTGTTATTGATTCAAATGACTTTTTGAAATAATCTTCTGCTTTATTCAATTCTCCTATGGCTTGATAATAAAGGGCATAATTTCTATAAGTATAAGCTATGTCGTTGTTTTCTGTCTTCAATGCTTTTTCTAAAAACTCTTTTCCTTCTTCCAATTTACCTAGTTGAATTAGGGCATAACCTAAATTGTCGCTCGCATATCCATATTCCGGCATTATATTAATTGAACTTTTCAAGTAAGAAACAGATTGTTCATAATTTTTGAGCCTTATACAGTAATAGCCTAAGTTGTTGTAAACATCGGCTTTCATTACATCATCATTGGTCAAGAATAGTATTTTTTGGAGATTTGCAATTGCTCCTTCAAAGTCGTTCTTTAAATACAGGTCGTATGACGTTTTGAACAATTCATTAGATTCGAGTTCTTGCTTATCATAAAGTTCACTTGGGTTGTCGTTTAAGTATTTTATTGCTTTTCCAAATTGGCTTTTCAAATCACTTGGCAAATCATCTTTCCATTTTGGTGTGTCTTGCTCGATTAATTTTGAATATGTTGCAAGGGCAAATGCCATTATTTCATTTGGTATTTCTGAAATGTAATTCCATTTGGTTTCCCAAAATCCATCATCAACTCTACCTGTGTCTTTTAGGTTTTGAGAAAGTAAAACTCCAAAACCAAAATATATTCCTGCCAAGTATATAAACAAGTCTGTGTCATCACCTGTGTCGTATTGGAGTTTATTGTCTGTAAGTTTGATTCTGATAAATTCATAAACCAAACTATGAATTAGTCTTTTGGGCTGTTTATGAAGGCTGTTCGCTATGTAGATTTTATATTTATCGTCCTCAATTTCTAAATCTGTTTCAAATGGTTTTCCTTCTATTTCGTAGGGCATACCATAAGAATCTCTAATGTCGTTAACGACTTCAAAAGATATCTTCTCTTTTTGAATTTGAAGCAGTGAACACAAGTCTTTAATGATATTTTCAATTGAAACTTTGTCGCTTTTAAAGGTCTTTGGAAAATAGTTTTCTGAAAGAAGGATTTGTTCACTTTCTCGGTAAGGGTATCCAAAAATATTGATTAACCATCTAAAATTATCTTCAACCCACAGTTGGTCAGGCTCGGTTATCCGAAACGTGTCATTTTCCTTATTTTTAAAGAAGTCGAATAGCTTCATTGTGTCGATTTAAAATTAACCATATCGGTCCCCGTGCTGGTTGGAAATCCCGACAACGAGCATAGCGAGTTCGTCGGGACGCTTAGGGAAACGGACTTGTAAATTAGGTCTTTTGCTTGACTTAATAGAGGGAAAGTCCGCACTTCGCACTCAAGCTCTGAACT
>SBGR01000050.1 GCA_006226545.1 Bacteroidota bacterium
GACTCAATTGAGTCGGCTTTTCTTATTTATCCCCACCGCAATGCGGTTAGTCTTTTACTACCACAAATCGCTTTCGAATTAGTTTGTCGGTAGAAGTCATGTAATAGATTCCGGGTGCCAAGGTCTCACAATTGAAGTTGACATCGCTCAATGGCCCACAATGGCTATACCCAATAATACGTCCGCGCGTATCTGTAATCACCAAGTTAATTGGCCTTCCTAAATTGTTTTTGATGTGCACCAAGCTTGAACTTGGGTTAGGGTATAAGTCAATCAGGTGGCTATAGTCTCTCGAAGGCGGGATATAGTTCGGACTGCTGGTATCAAACGAATTCTCAACTGTATTGGTAATGATGGCCGATTGGTAATCAAAGAAGATATGCGCTGTATTGAATACCGTATCCTTATCGCTAAAGCCATTTTTCAAGGCTACTTCGTATTGAACATAGCCGTGGCTACCCTGCTCATCGGTAGTGCTATCTGGCAATAAAATATTGTCGAAGATGAAATGCAATGCATAAACCGAACTGCCTTGTTGATGCAGTACTTCAATCCGGTGTGCATGGGAGGCTGTTTTTACACGTATCGCATTCATCGCTAAATTACGGTCAACCGTATCTATGATGCGAACCCGATAGGCCGTATCGGAACCGGTATTCTGAAAGCGAATATGGTAACGAAGCTTCTTGGTATCCTTTGGCATTAGTGGCTTTTCAGAACTTTGTTTGTCGTTTGGATCATAGGCTCCACGAACTTCAACCTTGAGTTTCTCCATTATTTCCAAACCGCAACTTGAATCGCTATACAACTCAAACTCATGCCATGTTCTAGCGGGCAAGTTCACCGGGATTTTACAATCTAAATTGATGAAGGTTTCTTGTCCGGGATTCAAATTCAACTGAAACTTATAGCGCTTCGGCACGGAATCAATAATGGGCACCGATAGGTTCACCCGATGGAAGTCGTCTGGGATGCGGATGTAAAAATCGCAGGCTTTGGCTTGCGCACCTCTATTCTTCACGCGAATGGTATACCGTTCGGTAAAGCCTTGTCTTGCACGGAAGCCAATCACAGAAATAAGGTCTGCGTCGTAAACCATGTTCGGGTTAATAAATTTTAGAGGCACCTCATAGTATACCGTATCATCATTGGCTCCAATCTCCACCGTGTCGCTCGTACACGTATTCCGGGTAAGGTTGTTTAATCCTTGAATAGTGTCCATGTAATAGCTGCCCGGATTCACATACTGAAAAGACCTTCCATCCTGATTTGTCAATACACCAAATGCACCTGAGGTTTCATGAATAAAAATTCCAGGGATAGCCAATTCATTTGCATCACGTTGGCAATTTTCATTGGCATCCAAGTAAACATGGGTTTTGAGGATTGCCCCTAAACGGGTGAATTTCTTTGTGCGGTGGAAAGTTGAATTAAGCGAAACGTGCATCAAACTATTGTTTACTTGAGCGAGGTGGTGTTTAGCGAAGTTGTCGCTGGTATCTACAAAAGCCCAATCCTTTATTAGGTCCTCGTAGACCAAGATTCGGGATGTTGAATTCTCTGAGGTAACAAACAATCGATTACCAAATCGGACAGCTGAATTAAGCGTCCCTCCAATTTGTGGCAATGCCGTAAGCGTTCCATTATTCAGGTAGGAGACTGTAGTGCTAATGTCTTGAATTAGCATTTCGGTATTCGACAACCAGCTCACGTGTTCATACCTTGTATTATTGTCGAAGGTGAACGGATCTTGCCAGGTAGTTGAATTTGGAAAACTTAATAAGCCCCCGGTTTGAACGGTACCATTTGAAATGGTAAAATAACCCCAGGCATACAAAACGCCATTCTGAATGTGCAAGCCCTTTACGGCGGTATCGGTGAATGCTAGTACATCCACAGAATCACCAGTGGGGAAATAGGTAAGGATGCGGTTATTACTACCTCCATCAAATAATCCGCCTGCCACAACCAAGTTACCATCGAAGGCTTTCAGAGCATATACATTGCCTGTACCCAAATTCCCATCCATATAAGTGGAGAGGGCGTTTAGGACAGTCCAAGTTTTGCTTGCTGTATCATAGTGAAAAACCCGGTCGCGTTCAAATCCGGCTATATAACCTCTCACGTTTACGTATACGTCGTTTCCGGATTGAGTCACTGAGTTTATGTGAATCAACGTATCGAATTCAATTCCATAATTCCCTTTGATTGAGGATTTAATGGTACCATTCTCATTAACCCAACGCAGGGCTATTTGTCTTGTATTGAAAGCCAAGCTATCTCCTCTATCCACTACCAAAAGGCTATTCCCCCTGTTTTCAAAAGCAAGAATGCCCCCGTTGTAGGGGCTAGGTACCTCATCAAATTGAGCCGAGGCGAATACGGGCAAAAGCAAGAGACTGACTAGAAGTAAACGTATACGGTTCATCATAAATATCGGATTATACTGAAGCGAGTATCAAAAAGTTTAGGTTGGTTGTTTAGGTATTCACCGGTTTGGTAAATGGGTCTGTAATACCGTCGATCAACGGATAACATCACTCCCCAATTACGTAGTACGCGGTATTCCCCGAAGAAACCAAAAGTATAGGACAAACTATAGGTTTGAAGTGCTTTTTCTGTTGTAACCGGTTCAAATGTAATTGGATCTACCTGTGCTTGAGCGGTATTCTGAAAACGAGAGAACTGCACTCCGGCCCTTAATCCCAAGTTTAAATTATTGCCAAAACTCCTGGCCAACTGCACTTGAATAGGCACCGACAAAGAGCTGTACATCTGATTTATACCAACCTGATTTAAGGTGGCAAAGGTATCAGGGATATAGGCAACGATGCGGTTGGCGGTGTCAATCACCGGAAACTCGCTCGAATAAAACTCAAAATTGCTTCTCTGCTCTCGCGTGGCGTATTCAAAGCCGCCACTGAGGCTGATGTTTCGCAAAACAGGTTTGGTGGATAAAGGCAACCTGAAGCCTAACTCAAATCCATTTCCGCTAATGGCCAGGCTATTGCTTGTTAAGGCTGCACTGAACTGACGGTGTACAAACTCCTCTCCTCCATTGTTCAAAGACCAATCACTTTGTCCGAATACCTGAGAATAGCTGAAGTACACAGAAAGCGTATTGATTGGGAAAGGAGGACGTTTGTCTTCTTTATCGGACTCCTTCTTAGGCCAAGGTTTTAGCGCTATAGCAGGTTCGCTGGCTGAAATAAAACCGGGTAAGCCCATCAAGGAAGAGATGCTGATGGGGTTGTTTCTACTGAATTCAGGCAATGAATGCGATCTAAAGCTGACCGATGCTGTCACCTGAGTGAAGTCGGGGGTAGGGAATTGACCGAAATCAATATTTAAAGTAGGCGTTTGCTCTGAACCGGTGGAGGCTGGTTCAACAGGCAAATTAGAATCAATATTGGACGCACTTGTTCCTATCGCATCTGTTGGAGACGCGGCAGATTGAGGTTCCACTTCCGTAATGGTAGAGGTGGTTCCATTTTCTGTTTCCGGAACAAAGACAGCGTTCGAAGAGGAATGCTCTGTTTCTTCTGAACCTTTATGCTGGGTATACTGATACGCCAGCAGGCCGGTGCAGCATAACAAGGTAAGGGCTAAGGCCCACCAGATTCCTCCTCGTCTGCTTTTTTTCTTGGCGGCAAAAGCGAGGAAATCCTGCCAATCTTGTTCCTCCACCGGCAGGGTGTACTCACTTAGCGATTGCCTAAGTAATGCTTCCATAGTATGATTTTCATTGTTCATGAAGTCCTGCCCTCCTCAAGCAGTAACTTCAATGCCTTTTTCGCTTTAAAAAATTGGGTTTTACTGGTATTCACCGAGATGCCGAGTAAGTCGGCAATTTCTTGGTGACTCTGCTGTTCAAACACATACAGGTTCAATACCGTGCGGTAACCATCCGGTAGTTCCGTGATTTTCTGCAGGAGGTAAGCTTCCGTATACGGGAGCTCATCCAATTCGGTATCGTCTTCAACATCGATATTATCATCCCAGCTCTCCTGACTTAGCCTACGCTTTTTGTCTTTGTTGAGTAGGCTGATGCAATTGTTCATGAACAGCCGGGTTGCCCAAGTTTCTATGCTTGAATTGCCTTTAAACTGTTTGAGTTTTTCAAAAAAGCGGATAAAGCCTTCTTGCATGAAATCCTTGGCCAGATCAGGATCTCCGGCATACCTGAGGCATACTACTTTCATTCGGGGGGCTAACTGCATAAACATCTGCCGCTGTGCCGCCTGATCTCCATCAATGCAACGCTGTATCAACAGAGCAACCGGGTTATCGGTCGCTTTGCTCAGCTCATTTTGTATGGAATCTGTAATATTCAGGATACCGTCGTTCACTGTTCAGCTATTAGACCCAAGGGCTGAACATTGGTTGCCTGAAAGTTAATAGAAAATGGAACATGACTATCGGTTAAATCGCCCTAGTCAGGTTTTGAGCGCCAAAAATCAATTCCGCTGGCTCTCGAAACAAAATCCAAAACAGGTATACTCAAGGAAATTTAAACCTCCTGTCTTGGTAGAACACAGACAGGTAAACAGGAAATAAATAATGGATTTAGCGACTTGAGACTAGGCCAAAAGCAATGGCATACCACTCTCAAAATCACAGGTAAACGAATGGCAGAAAAAACTAAGATTCTTTCTTAGCCCAATAGATAATTTCGCCTTCCATCAAACGGTAGCGTTCACGGAGCCCGGCACCCAATTCTTCCCAAAGGTTAACCGGTTCTACTTTAAAGCCGGCTTTCTCCAATCGTTTCGGGTAATCCAAACCAAACAAACGCACGTGGTCCTTTTGCCAGAAATGTTTCTCGCGGTCTTCCGGACTGGTAATGCTTGGGTCTTCGTAGGTTTCTTCGCGGGTATCGTCTAGAGGAACCTGCATCACTGCCCAGCCACCCGGTTTCAATACGCGGTAGATTTCGCGCATGGCCTGCGCATCATCGTCTACGTGTTCTAAAACGTGGTTGCACAATACAATATCAAAACGACCGTCTTCAAACGGCATCTCGTGGATGTCCATTTTCACATCAGCCAAAGGAGAGTATAAGTCGCCGGTGAGGTAATCCAAATTCTCCTGCTTTCTGAATCGCTTGTAAAAACACTGCTCCGGCGCAATGTGCAAGAGCTTATGTTTAGCCGTATAGAAATCGGTTTTTTGGTTTAAGAAAAGGTGCAATAGACGGTGACGTTCAAGTGAAAGGCATTTAGGACAAAGTACATTGTCCCTTCTCTTCACCGTTCCGTAAGGTAGGAAAGAGCGGAAATGGCCTTCACAAATGGGGCATTCCACCTTATCGCCTTTCATCAAAATCGGAGAGACTTTGTTGAAGAGGTAACTAAAACGAATCAATATCGGACGAGGTACATACCTCATCAAAAAGGTGATAAACTCTTTCATTCTTCTGTACGGTTCCAAACTTTAAAATCGCTCACATCTTGCAGTGTAGCTTGCCAATCGCCTCTAAACCCAATGGCTCTGTCATCGATAAACAAATCAGCCATAGGCTTGCCAAAGGTCCACACTTTATCAAAAGGGATATCGTGTTGCTTCATCCACTCTTCCATCATCACTTTTTGATCTACCGAATCTTCTTTCTTTTTCTTAAAAATGGGATTTGTTCGGGTAGAAAAGATGTACAAGGTATGCCCTTGTTCTTTCAGTTTTTTCATGGCTTCAGTAGCTCCGGGAACGGGTGGATCATAAATGGTTCCGTCGCCCCAGCCATTGGAATAGCCATGTAAAACACCGTCAAAGTCAATCGCGATTTTCATCAGTCGCAAACTAACACAAAATGAACTGAATTTCCCTGCTCTAGGCAAAATCCGACGAACGTCAGGCAACGATAAGCTCGATTAGCCCACTCTAATTCCTAAATAGCGTATGAAAAAGTTCATTAAATTATTGGCACTTGGGGCATTTATTTTCCTCAGTGCAGCTCTGCAGGAGGTCAGGGCCACTCACTTGGTTGGCAGCGATATCATCTACCGTTGCTTGGGTAATGGTCGCTACCAAATTACAGTTCGGGTTTACCGCGATTGCAATGGTGTAGCCTTAAGTACTTCTCCAATCAATGTTCGATGTGGTTCTAATAACCTGCAAGTAGCCCAGACTAAAATTTCGGTTCGCGACGTAACCGGAATTGATCCCCGTTGTCCGGTTCAAAGCCGATGCACAGGCACCTTCCCCTATGGCATTGAGGAACATGTTTTTCAAGGCACCATCGACTTAAGCAGCTACAGTTGCTGCGAATGGACCATCAGCTGGGCACAAAATGCCCGAGGTAGTAATATCTCTACCGGCATGGCCAATCAAAACTTCTATACGGAGGCGAAACTCAATAAATGCGTTACGCCGTGCAATAGCTCACCCGACTTTACCAATCCTCCGGTGGCCATTGTTTGCCGTAACCAAGATTTTGTGTTTAATAACGGTGCATTAGATACCATTGATGCCGGCGACTCGCTCAGCTACCACTGGGCTCCTGCCCTTATCAATGCCGGTGTTCAGGCTACGTACTTGCCGCCCTTCTCGCCAACAAGACCGATAACATTTTTCGGCTTCCCTATGGCACATCTTCCTGATCCCGCAGGCATCCACCTCGATTCAATTACGGGTGATATTCGCTTCAGACCAACGATACGCGATCAGGTGGCTGTATTGGTTATAGAAGTGAAGGAATGGCGACGAGTTAATGGTGTGATGACGGTTATTGGCATAACACGCCGAGACATGCAGGTCATTGTAATCGACTGCCCAAACAACAATGTACCTAAACTTGAAGGTCCATATACCAAACAGGCTTGTGCCAATCAACAGGTTTGTATGTCGATTATCACAGACGATGATGACCCGAACGATACAGTTAAAATAAGCTGGAACCGAGGTATTCCGGGAGCCACTTTCACCAACAATAACGGACAAACAAAACATGCTTCAGGTGCGGTTTGTTGGACTCCAACCGATGCCCATGTGAGCAATATTCCGTATACCTTTACGGTCACGGCCAAAGACGATGCCTGTACACTCCCCGGGCAGGCCGTCCGATCCTATTCCATTTTTGTGCGGGAGACTCCCAAGGCCGATCGGCAGATTCAATTGCTCACCTGCGGCAAGGTGGCCATCGACTATACACCAATCAAACAGTACTTAGGGCTGAGTCATTCTTGGGTGATACGCGATAGCAATAATGTTGGCGTCTTTAGCTCCTCATCCCAGAAAGACACGGCCTTCCTTCAGCCCGGCATTCACCGGGTATTCCTCACCTTACAAACCTCCACACCGTGTATCAATATCTTTATCGATAGCATTGAGGTGCCTGAATTTGTGCGGGTGAAATTGCCTAGCGATACCTTCCTCTGTGCCGGCAGCAGCCTCCAGCTCAACGCTCAGCAAATTGGAGGCAATGCCCCTTTCCAATACGAATGGGCGCAAGTATTGGATAGCGGTGTGAGTTCTGTAATCAGTACAGCAAGCAGTTATTCCATACAGCCGGATAGCAATGTAAGCTACCTGGTGCGCATACTCGACGGCAATGGTTGTCGGAATTACGATAGCATCAATGTAGTGCATCGAAATCTGCCGGATGTAGACCTCGGTCCTGACCAACGCATCTGCAACGGCGACGTCTACTTGCTAAATGCAGGCTCCGATAGCCTCTTCAATTTCTTGTGGAGCAATGGCGATACATCGGCTCAAACCGAACTTAAAAATGCCGGAATCTATACCGTTAAGGTGAGCGATGAACTAGGCTGTTCTTCGGTTGACAGTTTTGAACTCAAGGTGACCAAAGTAGAAATGCAATTAAGCGGGGCCGGCCCTGTTTGTGATGGCGATACGGCCATATTAACCGTAAGCAATGCCAATAACATTCAATGGTTTAACCTAGCCGGATTTAATCCTGCAAACCCGGGAACACCAATCTATACCGGTTCAGTTTACGAAAGGCCCATTACCCAAAATACAGGTTTGGTATACCAAGGTTTTAAAACAGAAGATGGCCTAACCTGCTCTGCCTTTGATTCGGTAAAAATTACAAAACGCGAACTGCCTGAGATTGTACTTGCAGCACAAGGTCCGTATTGCCACAACGAGAGCCAGGTGAACCTAACCAGCTTCTTGCAATACCCTACGTTGATGAGCGGCGATTGGCGCAGTGATCAAGAAACGGATATTGTGCAGAACAACTACTTCTACCCTAAAAACGTAGACAATCCGAATCCTATCGCCGGACATGAACTCATCTACCGTGTAACAGACAATTTTGGCTGTACCAACGAAGAAAAAGTGAATGTAAAGGTGAATCCACTGCCGCAAGTGGTGCTCGATAAAAACCCGACCTACTGTGCAGACCAAGGCGTGATTTTGCTTAATAGCATCAAACAAATGCCAAGCAGCACGGTTGGCGGTACCCCGCGTTGGTATTCAGCGAACAACAATGCTCAAGTCAATTTAGCGATAACAGGAGCTAACGTCCACAACAAATCACTGAACATCAGCGCACTTACTCCGGGAAGCACCTATCCTGTTGTATTTGAATACAAGGCCAGCCTAAGCGGTTGTTTAAATACCGATACCACCTATATCAAGGTGAACGTAGTGCCACAGACCGATGCCGGATTCTTGAGTCCGATTTGTTATAGCGACCAAGCGGTAAACTTAAACGCTGCCAACCCAAGTCCGGCCGGAGGTATCTGGACCAATAGCCTCAACCAACAGGTGAATAATTTTGATCCTCAATCGCTCGACCCAAGCACGGCCAAGTTTGCCATACCGGGCACCTACGTTCGCTTCTACTATTCGTATACTTCACCGGAAGGATGTGCCAAAGGCGATAGCGTAGATCTATTGGTGAAAGGCCTGCCTGAGCTGAAACTCACGGCCCTTGGTGGCTGGTGTGAGTCGGCTGGATTGCTCGACCTGAGAAATCAGACTAACCTGCTTGGTGGAACTTGGACCGGTCCTGGCGTTAGTGGTACCGACTTCGATCCTGTTACTGCCGGATTAGGCCAAACGCATACCCTTCGCTATAGTTATACTGACGCCAGCAGCCAGTGTTCTGCAGAAGATCAGATTCAGGTTTTCGCACAAAATCAACCGCAAATCGAATTGGTTACTTTGGATAAAGCATGCCAAGGTGAGGCATTCCCTGTGGAGCTGAAACTCACCCATGCCAGCGGAAGCCTGCTGAGCTCCAGCGGCGACGGTTTATTTGGTGATGCACAAAGCGGAACCAGTACCAGCGACCAGCAGACTATCAGCTATTACCCGGGTAGTCAAGACCGTACTCAGCTCGGGTTTAGCCTCAGCGCCGTGACGACTAACAATAATTTCTGTCCGCCGGCTCAAGCTACCAAAACCATTAACATCATTGCCTTACCTCAGATAAGCCTACCGGCCGGTCCGTATGAAGGCTGCGAAACTTTGGTGCTTGAATTGGATGCGCAAAGCAATGCCGATCCGGGTGCAGAGTATATCTGGGATTTCGGCGATGGCGATATCAGAACAGGAAGCGATAACCTGCTTTCCATCCGCAAAGAATACCCTAAATACGGTCAGTATACCATTAACCTCAAGGTGACCAATACGCCTGCTTTTGGCTCTTGTGTAAACAATGCTACTCCGGTTCAGGTTACGGTACTTCCAAGTCCGGAAGCACTGTTTAGCATGAGCAGAGAAATCACGCCTATCTCTTTACCTGAGATAGCCTTCTTTGACGAAAGTAGTATCGAAGGTGGAGCCTCCTTGGTAAGTTGGGAATGGAAATTTGGCGACCGAAACTTCGGTACATCCACACAACAAAACCCGGTTTATACCTATCCGGTGAAGGATGCCGGCGATACCGGTACCTACCGTGTTTGGATGCAGGTTACCGCTGATAACGGATGTACAGACAGTACCAGTCGCCTATTAATTATTCGTCCGGAAATTACGGTCTTCATCCCGAATGCGTTTACACCAGACGGCATGGGCGACTCCATGAACAACCGCTTCTATATCGTTGCCCGCGAATTCAAAACCTTTGAGGTTCACGTGTATACCCGCTGGGGCGAAGAAGTGTACAGATCCAATGATATCAACGAAGGCTGGGACGGCCAATACAAAGGTGTTCCTGCCCAACAAGACGTCTACGTTTACCGCGTTATTGTAACCTCTTTGGAGGGTAAAGAGTATGAGTTTAGCGGTACCGTAACCTTACTGCGATAGTTCTAAGGTAGATACAACTATCCGGATGAGCCCCTGCATTTGCGGGGGCTTTCTTTGTTTCGGTAGAGTCAAGATTTAAGAAGTTACGGATCAAGAGCTAGCAGACAAGAATGCTAAAAGCAGGTGTTCCCTATCCTGTCTAGTGGGTTATGGAATTTGAATAATGGCTTGCGGAAATTGAACATTGGAATTTGTAATTCATTTACTTTGCCCCACATGTTGGTCTACTACCTCCTCATTTGGCCATTTTCGCGGTTGCCTTTGTTTATACTCTATGGCCTTAGCTATGTTGTATACTTTGTGCTTCGTTCTGTTTTAGGCTACCGCAAGCAGGTGATCAATGCCAATATCAAACGGGTTTTCCCTGAATTTACAGACAAACAGGTAAAGGACCTTAGACACCGCAATTACCGCCACTTGAGCTACCTCGTGGCCGAAGGTATCCGTAATTTGGGCATCGGTAAAAAGGAATTAAAGCGCCGCATGCACCTCGAGAATCCTGAGCTTTTTGAGCGATTGTATGCCGAGGGCAAAAGTGTCATGTTGATTTCCTCCCATTTCGAAAACTGGGAGTTCTTTATCACTGCACAATCGTTGTTGATGCCACACCAAGCCATGGGCATCGGTAAAAAAATAAAAAAGGCCTACCTCAATACCAAAATCAACGGACTACGTGAACGATTCGGTATGGAAGTCATACACAACCGCAATTACCGCGAACGTATAGAAGCAGCCATGGCCCAATCACCGGTAGCCGTTCTTACCTTAAGCGATCAGTCGCCGGCACCGGATCATGCCTATTGGACCAAATTCTTTGGGGTAGATACACCCTTTGCGTATGGTCCGGAATTCATGGCCCACCTCTTCGATATGACGGTGGTTTACCTCGATATTCAATTGGTGAAACGCGGCCATTACAAAGCTGTACCCACCTTACTTTTTAGCGATGTAAAAGGCTTGAAGCACGGTGAAATCATGGAAGCGCTCATCGCTAAACAAGAAGAGCAAATCTGCCGCCGACCGGAAGCTTGGCTTTGGTCGCATAAACGCTGGAAGCTCAATAAACCAGCCGACTTCGCCTCGCTCAGAGCGGAACAAAAAGCTCGTTTCGATTCTAAATTTGGTCGCTGAAAACACTACTTTTCATCTTTCCAGCTTGAATGAGCTAAATATGTTCTACCTAATCCAATAATATCCTATATTGTACCTAGCTAAGTATATAGAGAAATTGAGTTAGATACTGATTACTATTCTCGTATATCAAGCTGAATAGAGAGTTTTAAGATTTAATCCCCCACTTCTTAAAATTGAAAAGAGCTACATTCAACCTACGCATTGGCGATGCCACGACAAAACCTTTAATACCGGTTTCAAATTCCGGCTTATGCACTCTAGAAATTAAAATGTGCAGTAGTGGTGCAAATCACTATTCTATCCGATTTTATACTGATTCTGTTCAGAGTGAATACTCCCCTGAGCTAAATAGAAGCAGTCGATCTGATTGTGACTCTTTTCCAAAAGGAAATAGGAGCGGCGAATCTATGTTTAAATACCTAACAGCATACCTTGATAAGGCTTTGTTAGTTCAATTGGATCTGATACGTAGCTCATGAAAAGAGAGAGCTTACATACAACTAATAAGAAGATGAAATTAAATAAAAAAGCCCCGGAGATAGCCGAGGCACTAAATGTTTTCACAACGGAATAATCCTTATTGTGATTTGCTTTCAAAAACGAATGTATAAAAGAATTTAGAAGATGACAACGAAAAAAATATTGGGATTGGATTTGGGGACTAACTCCATCGGCTGGGCATTGATTGAAAAGGACTTTGAAAAGAACCAAGGTAAAATTTTGGGAATGGGAAGCAGAATAATTCCTATGAGTGCAGATATTCTAGGGGAATTCGACAAAGGAAATTCAGTTTCTCAAACTAAAACCAGAACCTCATACAGAAGTGTCAGAAGATTAAGAGAAAGACACTTACTGAGAAGGCAGCGAATACATAGAGTATTGAACATCCTGGGTTTTCTACCTGAACATTATTCAAGTCAAATAGATTTTAAGCAACGTTTAGGTCAATTTATATCCGAGGCCGAACCAAAGCTAGCTTGGAGAGAGATGCCCAATAACAAATTCGATTTTCTCTTCAAAAAATCCTTTGAAGAAATGCTTTCAGAATTCAAAGAACATCAACCTTCGCTTTTTACCAACAAAAACAAACATGGTGAGAGCATTAAAATCCCTTATGATTGGACAATATATTTTCTACGGAAAAAGGCTATAACTCATAAAATAAGCAAGGAAGAATTAGCCTGGATTATACTGAACTTCAATCAGAAGAGAGGATACTATCAATCTCGGGGAGAGGAAGAAGAAGATAATCCAAACAAACTGGTTGAATTCCATTCTTTAAAAATAGTTGAAGTAGTTGCCGATGAAAAACCGAATAATAAAGGCGACTTATGGTATTCATTGCATTTAGAAAACGGGTGGATTTACAGACGATCTAGCAAAATTGATTTAGCTGACTGGAAGGGAAAAGTTCGAGATTTTATAGTAACCACTGACCTCAATGATGACGGGACTGTGAAAACCGACAAGGAAGGATCAGAAAAAAGAAGTTTCCGCGCACCGAGTGATGATGACTGGACGCTACTTAAAAAGAAAACGGAGCAGGACATTGATAATTCAACCAAAACTGTAGGAGCCTACATTTATGACATGTTGCTTCAAAAACCCAATCAAAAAATTAGAGGTAAGCTTGTCAGAACAATTGAACGAAAATTTTACAGGGAGGAACTTAAAGCCATTCTGAAAAAGCAAATTGAACTTCAGCCGGAACTTTTTAGCGAGAATCTATACAACAACTGCATCAGAGAACTATATCGCCTAAACGATGCTCATCAACTCCAGCTCAGTAAAAAAGATTTTGTACACCTTTTTGTAAATGATATCATCTTTTACCAACGCCCATTAAAAAGTAAAAAATCAACTATTGGGCGATGTTCATTAGAGTTTAGAACATATAGAAATGCAGATGGAAATGAGATAAAAGAGTATTTGAAAACGATACCTAAATCACATCCATTGTTTCAAGAATTCAGAGTTTGGCAGTGGCTATACAATTTGAAGATTTATACTAAAAGTGATGATAAAGATGTAACATCAGAATTCTTGAAAAATACGGAAGACTTGGAAAGTCTATTTGAATTTCTGATGAGTAGAAAAGAAGTTGACCACAAAGATCTACTCAAATTCTTTTTCAAAGACCTGAAAGGTAAGGCTCTGGCTGCTGAAATAAACAAGTACCGGTGGAATTACGTTTACGATTCATTAAGTGATACATCAAAAAAATACCCCTGCAACGAAACAGGACATGAAATATCCCGCCGATTACAAAAAGTAAAAAATCTCCCATCCAATTTCGCTACTCCAAATATTGAATACCACTTATGGCACATCATCTATTCTGTCTCGGATAAAACTCAGTTTGAAAAAGCCTTAAAATCATTCTCACATAAATACAACCTTGATGAAAACTCATTTGTAGAGAATTTCAGAAACTTCAAACCCTTTGAAAATGATTACGGTTCATATTCTGAAAAAGCGATTAGAAAATTGCTCCCATTGATGCGACTAGGGAAATATTGGAATTGGAGCAATATAGAGGTAAGCACACAGAATAGAATTGATAAAATTTTGACCGGTGAGTACGACGAGGGTATAAAAGAACGAGTTCGTGAAAAAGCTATTAACCTTTCTAATCACCTTGAATTTCAAGGCCTTCAACTTTGGCTCGCTCAATACATAGTATATGACCGCCATTCAGAAGCTGCTCTGACTGGAAAATGGAAGTCAGTTAAAGAATTAGAAGAATTCTTGAATGAATTCAAACAACATTCACTTCGCAATCCTATTGTTGAGCAAGTTGTTACTGAAACCTTAAGAGTTGTTCGAGAAATTTGGGTGAAATATGGAGCTTCATCAGAAAGCTTCTTTGATGAAATTCATATTGAATTAGGAAGAGAAATGAAGAACACGGCAAATGACCGTAAACGCATTACTACCCAGATATCGGATAATGAAAATACCAATTTACGTATCAAGGCATTGTTAGCTGAACTTAAAAATGATTCGAACGTAGAAAATGTTCGTCCGTATTCTCCAATGCAACAAGAGGCGCTTAAAATCTATGAAGAAGGTGTATTAAACTCAGGAGTCGAAGTCCCTGATGAAATAGTTAAAATAAGTCGAACGGCCAACCCTTCAAGTTCAGAACTCACTCGTTATAAACTATGGCTTGAACAAAAATACCGTTCACCATACACTGGTATGATGATTCCTTTGAGTAGATTATTTTCCGAAGACTATCAAATTGAACACATTATTCCCCAAAGTAGGTACTTCGATGACAGTCTTACCAATAAAGTAATTTGTGAATCGGCTGTGAACCAATTAAAAAGCAACCAATTAGGATTAGAATTTATTAAAGCTCATCATGGACGAATTGTTGAAACTGGAAAAGGAAATACCGTGAAAATTTTTACTGAAGCTGAATACCGAGACTTCATTAACCAATACTATGATAAAAACAGAGGAAAACGAACTAAGCTTCTACTCGACGAAATACCAGATCAAATGATTGAGCGTCAACTTAATGACACTCGTTATATCAGTAAGTATATTTCAAACCTACTTTCAAATATTGTTCGTTCCGATAAGGATGACGATGGAGCAAACTCCAAAAACATTATTCCAGGCAACGGGAAAATAACATCAAAACTCAAACAAGATTGGGGGTTGAATGATGTGTGGAATGATTTGATTTTAACACGCTTTGAAAGAATGAATAAGCTAACAAATAGCACGGATTTTACTTCCAAAAACAAAGAAGGTCATATCATTCCGACGATTCCATTAGAGTTATCAAAAGGATTTCAGAAAAAAAGGATTGATCATCGGCACCATGCTTTAGATGCGCTTGTCATCGCTTGCGCTACAAAAGACCATGTTAATTTACTGAACAATCAATCGGCAAAATCAGATGTGAAACGTTATGACTTACAGCGAAAATTGCGGAATACTGAAAAGTGGGCCGATACAGAAGGTAAAATAAGAGACCGTTTCACCGAATTTAAGAAGCCTTGGCAAGACTTCACAACAGACGCTAGGAATGAATTGGGAAAAATTATAATTAGTTTTAAACAAAACGTTCGTGTAATCAATAAAACCACGAATAAATACGAAAGCTATCGAGATGAAAACGGAAATCTCAGATATGACAAAAACGGTAGATTAAAAAAGGACTTTATTTCACAAGTGAAAGGTGATAGTTGGGCTATTCGTAAGCCCATGCACAAAGACACCGTTTCTGGGAAGATTAACTTACCGAGAATTAAGGTTCCAAAAGGAAAAATACTAACAGCCACAAGAAAAAACATCGACACTTCCTTTAATCTCAAAACCATTGAATCCATAACGGATACAGGAATTCAAAAAATTCTCAAGAGTTTCCTTGCATACAAAAACAATCAACCTGAGCTGGCATTCTCTCCAGAAGGATTAGAGGAATTGAATAAAAACATCGCTCAATTCAATGATGGTAAATCTCACCAACCTATATTAAAAGTGAGGTTATTTGAGGTAGGTAGCAAATTTCCGCTTGGTCAAACAGGTAATAAGAAATCAAAATATGTTGAATCCGCCAAAGGAACGAACCTCTTCTTTGCTGTGTACCGTGATGAAAATGAAAAACGTAACTACGATACAATACCGCTAAACGTAGTTATTGAGCGCCAAAAACAAGGTGAGTATTCCGTTCCTGAAACCAATGACAAAGGAGATAAACTTGTTTTTTATCTGTCGCCCAATGATCTAGTTTATGTTCCCACTCATGACGAAAAAGAAAACCTAAATGGAATTGATTTTAAAAATTTAAGTAAGGAACAGATAGGTAGAATCTATAAAATGGTGAGTAGTACAGGAAACGAATGTCATTTTATTCCAGTCAATGTCTCAGCATTAATAAAAAACTATGATGCTAAAACTAAAATCGGTGAGTTTGGAAGCCTAAATAAACAGGAAATCACACTGCTTGGAGATCAAAGAATAAAGGAGGTTTGCGTCAAACTGAACGTGGATAGAATTGGTAACATAACAGGCTATGCAATATGATTAAACGCACCCTTTTCTTTGAAAACCCAGCTTACTTGAGTACTCACTTAGAACAACTGGTTATTGATTTCCCTGAAAAAGAGAAGGAGAAAAAGACCATTCCTATAGAAGATATAGGAATGGTGATTCTTGACAACCCCCAAATTACCCTTTCACAGCAATTGATGGCCAAACTTCTGCAAAATAATGCCGCTATAGTAGCTTGTGATCAAAAACACATGCCGTTGGGGCTATGGCTAAATTTGGATGGCCATACACTTCAAAGTGCTAGGCACAAAGAACAAATAGAAAGTTCTGTTCCATTGAGGAAACAATTATGGCAACAAACCGTTAAAGCGAAAATTGAAAATCAGGCTGCCGTATTACGCAAACAAGGAGTTCCTGAAGAGAACATGCGTTACTGGTCTACAGAAGTAAAATCGGGAGATACAGAAAACCATGAAGGTCGCGCCGCCGCCTATTATTGGAAAACTGTTTTTAAAGACCCTGAGTTTATTCGCGACCGAAGTGGTCTTTCTCCCAATAATTTATTGAATTATGGCTACGCTATACTGAGAGCCTGTGTGGCCAGAGCATTGGTTGGAAGCGGTTTGTTTCCTGCATTTGGAATACACCACCGCAATCAATACAATCCCTATTGCCTAGCAGATGATATTATGGAACCATTCAGGCCCTATGTGGATCTAATTGTTTTGGAGATTATTGCTGAACATGGAAAACCCGAAGGCTTGCATACCTCTTTAAAGAAAGAATTGCTTCAGATTCCATCGGTCGACGTTTATATTGATGGCCTTCGAAGTCCATTGATGCTTGCCGTTCAACGAAGTACAGCCAGCTTAGCCAAGTGTTTTGAAGGTGAGCTTAGAAAGATATCCTATCCTCAAATCTTGTGAAACAAGAAAGACTCAATGCCTATCGAATTATGTGGATACTCGTCTTTTTTGATTTACCAACAGACACTAAAAAAGACAGAAAGGCTTATGCTGAATTTAGAAAAAAACTTTTGGTCGACGGATTTACCATGTTTCAATTTTCTATTTACTTGAGGCATTGCCCTAGCAGAGAAAATGCTGAAGTGCACATCAAACGGGTAAAAAAAGAACTTCCAAAAGCCGGGCAAATTGGCATTTTGTGCATTACCGATAAACAGTTTGGTGCAATGGAGATTTTCAGGGGCGTAAAGAAAGAAAAGCTTGAAACCCCTAACCTACAATTGGAAATGTTTTAAAAACCAATCAGTCGACATCCAATTTGCCATTCATTTTTCCATCCTATTTCTCGACTTAATGAAATGGAATTCAGGGACTTGAAGCAGGGTATGCTGTTTCGAATCTCCGAATTCCATTAGTTGAAAGCAAATCACAACTGCTTTGGCCTTGTGCTCTGCTTCAATCTCGCTGTTTCGAATCTCCGAATTCCATTAGTTGAAAGCAAATCACAACTCTGACTGAACTGGCTAAACCCAAGCGCTCGCTGTTTCGAATCTCCGAATTCCATTAGTTGAAAGCAAATCACAACCCTCTGCCTGTTGTGGTGTTTCGGCCTTCGGCTGTTTCGAATCTCCGAATTCCATTAGTTGAAAGCAAATCACAACAACCAGCTTGTCCAGGTCTTCGCTGTTGCCGCTGTTTCGAATCTCCGAATTCCATTAGTTGAAAGCAAATCACAACAGCTTTTATCAATGGAAAGCGCGTTGTGATGCTGTTTCGAATCTCCGAATTCCATTAGTTGAAAGCAAATCACAACGGGGGGTGTACATACGTTCACGGAAGTTCTGCTGTTTCGAATCTCCGAATTCCATTAGTTGAAAGCAAATCACAACAAAGATTGATGATGATGAAAACCGCTTTTGGCTGTTTCGAATCTCCGAATTCCATTAGTTGAAAGCAAATCACAACGCGGCGAGGTTTTCGAATTGTCTAGGGTCGGCTGTTTCGAATCTCCGAATTCCATTAGTTGAAAGCAAATCACAACAGGATTAGCTATTGGGATAGCTTGATATTTACTGTTTCGAATCTCCGAATTCCATTAGTTGAAAGCAAATCACAACTGCCTACGTGAAGGCAACGCCTCTGAATACACTGTTTCGAATCTCCGAATTCCATTAGTTGAAAGCAAATCACAACAGTCGATAGTCTTTTCTCCGTACTTCTCCGACTGTTTCGAATCTCCGAATTCCATTAGTTGAAAGCAAATCACAACAAGTTTCATCATTTGCAAAAATAGAGCGCAACTGTTTCGAATCTCCGAATTCCATTAGTTGAAAGCAAATCACAACAGAAATTGGCAGGGGCGGAGTTTCGGGAACACTGTTTCGAATCTCCGAATTCCATTAGTTGAAAGCAAATCACAACTAGTGATGTGGTATGTGTACAGATACTTGTACTGTTTCGAATCTCCGAATTCCATTAGTTGAAAGCAAATCACAACTGTCAGCTAAATTGAGTTACTAATATGTGTACTGTTTCGAATCTCCGAATTCCATTAGTTGAAAGCAAATCACAACATATTCAAGCGAGCACCGGGAGCGCGGACACTGTTTCGAATCTCCGAATTCCATTAGTTGAAAGCAAATCACAACATATAGGCCGTTAGCGTTTCTGTAGTAAATACTGTTTCGAATCTCCGAATTCCATTAGTTGAAAGCAAATCACAACTACGTTCTGCAAAGCAAGGTCTTCGACCTCACTGTTTCGAATCTCCGAATTCCATTAGTTGAAAGCAAATCACAACTACTAACCCGATTCCATCATTAGGACGGCTACTGTTTCGAATCTCCGAATTCCATTAGTTGAAAGCAAATCACAACTGTTCAGCTTTTAGACCCAAACTTCAACTTACTGTTTCGAATCTCCGAATTCCATTAGTTGAAAGCAAATCACAACCCCAGCTTAAGTAAGGAAGCAAGCTGAATAACTGTTTCGAATCTCCGAATTCCATTAGTTGAAAGCAAATCACAACAAATTTAGCGCCGCCGTCGATATTATCAATACTGTTTCGAATCTCCGAATTCCATTAGTTGAAAGCAAATCACAACAATCTTGCGGCGTGTCTTCAAAAGTGCTAGACTGTTTCGAATCTCCGAATTCCATTAGTTGAAAGCAAATCACAACACGGAAACTACATGGGCTTGTCTGCTGAATACTGTTTCGAATCTCCGAATTCCATTAGTTGAAAGCAAATCACAACTGGCTGCGCGGGATGCTGAATATGAATCATACTGTTTCGAATCTCCGAATTCCATTAGTTGAAAGCAAATCACAACCCATAAATGGTTTCAGCTCCAAGGGCTGTCACTGTTTCGAATCTCCGAATTCCATTAGTTGAATCCGACGCAGGAGGATCAGCGAATTCCATCAAAACAAACACTTCTATGAGCTAAAGCAAATCACAACAGGTATCGCATTTATTGTACATGCCCGAAGGCTGTTTCGAATCTCCGAATTCCATTAGTTGAATCCGACGCAGGAGGATAAGCGAATTCCATTAAAACAAACACTTCTATGAGCTAAAGCAAATCACAACTGAGCAGTAACCACCCTACGACGGCACCAAGCTGTTTCGATTTTCCGAATTTGGTCATAAAGAAAATAAGATCGTCAAAAACAATCAAAAAAAGCTCGTTTCGATTCTAAATTTGGTCGCTGATTTCGGTTGTCGGTTTTTTACAATCCAAGCGCTTCGCTAGCTCCTAGTTTTGCTCCGAAATTACCTCCTTGCCGAGGTGATTCCTCAATTTGAGCAAAATGAAAACAGCATGGTTAGGCGGTATTATGGCCGCTATTTGTTCTTTGGCTTTTGTTCCGGCCAATGATGTCGCGGAAGCAAAGACTACAGCCGAGGACAGCTTGGCACTCTACTCTAAATTTGATTTTATTCCGGGAACAGAGATTCTCTACAGCAACGAGTTTGAACAGGAAAATCTAGGTGAATTCCCCACTGGCTGGAATACCACCGGCAGCGGTGAGGTAGTTCAGTTTGGTGCAGATAAACGCTATGGCGTTAAGCTTTTGCAAAATGCCCAATTCCTTACCGATAATGTAAAAGAGTTCTCAAGCGATTTCACCTTGGAATTTGACCTCTTTCTCGACTTCACTTCGAATAATGCTTTTTTCCCGGTAGTCTCCTTCGGGATAGTGGCTTCCGGTTCTGTTAAGCCAGCAGACCGGAGCCTTTTAAATTCCTATTACCAAGGTTCGTATTGGTTGACGAACCTATCTGCTCAGCTGGAAGGAAATTCGCAACTCACCTTGGAAAGTTTCCAAAACGGGAGCGTGTTTTTCCACTCCGGCGAGAAACCTTATCCCAAGCTGGAAAACAAACTAAAGCAGCAGGTACACGTGAGCGTTCAAGTGCAAAAAGAACGCATTCGACTCTGGTTGGATGAAAACAAAGTGCTCGACTTACCCAAAGCCTTGCCTGCCAATACCAAGTGGAATCAATTGATGTTTGCCGTTTCTGAAAGCAGTTATAGCGACCAGGAAATTGGTGTTTACGTGAGCAAAATCAAAATCGCTAAGGGCGTGGAAGACACCCGCAAAAAGCTCTTGGATGAAGGCAAATACAGCACCAACGGCATTTTATTCGATGTGAACTCGGCGGTGATTCGTCCGGAGTCCTACCCTATTCTAAAAGAAATTGCACAAGCGATGTTGGCCAAACCTGAAACCAAGTTCAACATCATCGGACATACCGATAGCGACGGCGACGAAGCACTTAACCAGAAACTCTCTGAACAACGTGCCGAAGCGGTAAAAAAAGCCTTGATAGAGCGATTCAAAATAGACGCCGATAGGCTGAACACTGCGGGTAAAGGCGAAACCGCTCCCATCGCTGAAAACAGCACCCGCGAAGGCAAAGCCAAAAACCGCCGAGTGGAATTTATCAAACTGCCATAAGCCTATCTGAACATGAAAAAGATTATCGCTAGCCTAAGCATCGCTTCACTTATCTGCATTGCTTTTCTGAGTATATCCGCGCAGAAACAACTGGATCGTTTGGAAGAAGACATCTTCACAACGCTGCAAATTCCGGCTTGGGAAGGCAAACTTCGCATCCGAGAAAACATCATTCGCGAATACCTCAGCCTGCCCAACCAGCCTAGTTTAAAAATGACGCCGGTTGAAAAAAGAGCTGAGTTGGTTAAACGCTTGGGCGCTGAAATCAAGAAGGATATTAATAGTCTTGAGTTTGCGGCTTCCTACAAACAATACCTTGAGGAAAACCAGCCACAACGTCCGAAAGGCCAAGACATTGCAGAACGCATAGCGGAACTGAAGAAAGAAATCAAAACCATGGAAGCGGATCGTGAAGCGGCGGATGACGAGTATAAACCACTTTACGACATGACCATTGCCGAGTTAAAAAAGGAAATGGAAATCATTCAAAACCCGAATCACCCGGAATACAGTCTTTATGTAGTTCAAGTAGGGATGAGTCCGGAAGAACAAGCGCAGTTTATGAATGATTCTATTGAATTCGCTAAAATCAATCCTCCTTTAGTGAAAGACATGGTAAAGCTCAGACTGGAAGCCTTCTTAGCGTTTACAGCTGATATTCCATTCGACGCCAACTTGGTAGAACGCAACGGAAAAAAATACTTTGTGAAGGAAGAATTGGAAGCGAAATCATCCGATTGGAAACAATGTTTTCGTGCCGGTAAAGAAACAATACAGGCCGGTCGCAACTTTGCCGAAGCCTGGCTGAAAGAGCTTAAACAGTAGTCTGTTTTTGTTTTGCCCTTAAAAACCCGGTTTCCCGGGTTTTTTGCTTTAAAGTGCTAACCCAAAAATATAGGGCTACCTCAGGTAGTTAACCCGAGATAGCCCGTCTCTGGCGAATTCACACTAAATCAAAGTTCCTTGAAACTTTGAGGCACTGGTTTATCGATCCGTTTTAACTATGCGGGTCGCTGTTTTTTGTCCCAAAGAATTTTCCAGTTCCAAAACATAAACACCTGCTTTCAAGGATTGGATATCCATTGTTGTAGCGGAGCCGGAAGTCAACAGCAGCTTACCACTGAGGTCGTAAATCTTTACTGCAGCAACGCCTGATTCACTTTCAATGGATAAGGTGCCTGTGCTTGGGTTTGGATATACTTTAAACCCGATTTCCTTAGTTAGCTTTCTAGCCGATACACTTTGTCCTGTTCCCAACTTACCCAAAGCACTGAGGTGAGCCCACGACTTATTAGCTGATTTCACTAAGGTTTGGTTAAAATACATGTCTTCTTCGTGGGTGAACAAGCAGAATAGATTACCAAGGCCGTCGTAGCCAAAATCGCGCGAGTCCCAACCTGCCTTGTCTTTCACATTCACTTGATTCATGGTTCTTACACTTAGGTCTAAGTTAAGTTCTACCACAGATGCACACCACTCCAGGTTGGCCGCTACCAATGAATCATTCGGGAAATGTAAATTTCTAGCGAAGTAGTTCATCACTGCAATTTTCTCATTCTTGTAAACCGTTAATTTCTGGATTTCATTCTGACGTTGAATGCCGTATTCATCGTAGTACAAAATGTGGTTCTTCACTTTTAAATCCTGATCCATTTCAATCAAAAAGCAAGTTGGATAAGTATTGTTCAGGTTATGAAGCGTGTCCCCTTCCAAAAGGATATAGCGACTTTTAAAAAATCCGGTTGCGTAAATTCTTCCGTTTTCAGTCCCTTTTATATCCATCACCTGCAATTGACCGCCACCATTCATATTTTTCAGGTCCAGCGTTTTCTCTACGGCAGGAGTATGGTTTGTTGTGTTGGCCTTGAATTTTGTAACCGTGACACCACCGATATAACCAAAGTAATCGCTTCCTGATTGCTCTAAGTAATGCACAGGCTCTGTGTAACCAATACCCAAAATGCTCGACGCTTTAACGCTGCCGGCTAGGTCGTAAACCATAAAGTATGGCCGTCCCCACATTGGAAAAGTATAGGAGATGCCATCTCTGTCGAATCCGCCGTTGCCAATAGCACGAACCCAAAGTTCATTGCCTTTCACTTCCATTCCGTAAACCTTGTCTTCTGCCGAGCTACCTGCTGCCTTGATAAATTGAAGCGTGCCATCCTTATCCAATTTCAGCAATGCCATATCGCTATTGTCTACGCTATCTCCATCTACCACCAATACTTTGGTTGTATAGGTTATGAGTGCGTAAATATTGAGATCATCATCGCAGGTGGCTTTCATGGCCTTGTCGCCATTGAAGTATGCACCTGGCAAGTTATACGTCCACTGACGAACGCCTTTTGCATCGTATTTAGCGATGGCTACTCCTTGTTGGAACCCGGAGAATGGTTCACGCATTTGTCCAACCACAATGGAGTTTCCTTCTTTGTCGGCAGCTATACCACGCATTTCACTGGTTTGACCCATGTGAGGCACGGTAATGGCCCACTCCCAAGTATTGGTTTGCGCTTGCATACTTGTGAAAAGCAAGCAAAAAAGTAAGGTAAATGTAATTTTCATTATCTATCGATTTTGTAGGCTACAAAAATTCCCCAGAAGTAAAAAAATAGCCATTCGACAAATGCCGAATTTCGGTGAGTCCCGTTTAGCGCAATTGCGTTTACACATTGCCGGATTGAATTTGTTTGCCCCCACCTTTTACCAGCTGCAATTCGCTTCAGAACCCGGTATGAAATCGAAAAGTTTCAGCCCCTTAACCCATAAAAAAACCCGGTCTCCCGGGTTTTTTACGTTATAGTGAACTGCTCATTCAATCGTAACTTTCCAAATATTGTAGTTCCCCGGACCGGATCCGCGTTGGGAAACAAAGTAAAGTGATTTACCATCCTTAGACCACTTCGGGTTAAAATCGTTGCCATGGTGAAAGGTAATTTGTGTCATACCCGTTCCATCGGCGTTGATGGTGAAGATATCCCAGTTGTTTGTTTTGTCTTTCAATACACTGAGGCTAACAAAAGCAACACGTTTACCATCCGGTGAAACAACCGGTTGCGCATAGCCTTTGATATTATCGCTTAAAAGAGAATATTCTTGCCCTGTTTCCAGGTTGAGAATCCATAGCTCATAATCGTTTCGCACACATACTACCTGTTGGCCATCCGGGAAAAAATCGGCTTGGCTTCCTTTACCGTATTGAATCAAGGTGCCCTTTTTCAAATCGTACGACCATAAAAAGCGATCGTATGTATTATCGTATTGCTGCGTTTTGGCGTTGTATACCTGCCCCACCTTCTCACGTTCAGTGAATAAGACCTTGGAGTTATCAGGGAAAAATACAGGGTTATTGGTGAAGGTCGAAGTATTGGTTACCTGTTGAATTTTGGCTCCCGACTCGGCACCCACAATATAGATATTGGTTTTATTGTCTTTGGTCTGGCTATACGCTATCATCTTATCGTCTTGGGAAATGGCCGGACCAAATGTCCAAGGTTGAAAAGTACGTTGCTGCTTCAACTTCACCGATTCGGTCTTTCTCAAATACATATTGGCTTCCCGGCTACCGTTCTTGGATGAAACGCCTTGGTAGGTAATGAGTTTTTCGCTGCGTGATACATCAATGATATTGGTGTTTAGGTTGGAGTAATACCTTTGATAACCAACGCCAAAACCGGAACAGATTCCGTCTAAGTCGTCTGTGATTTTATAGAATTTATACCCGCTTTCTTGAGGCACGTACAATGCGCCATAGTTCACCGGTGGCGCCTTTTGGGTGGCACTGCCAAAGGCAAAGATCAGGAAGGTAATGACAACAGCGAAGCTGAGAAAATAGGCACTTAATCTAGTCATGAGAGGGTTTGGTTAGGGTTTTATAATGCAGAAATATCGCCAGCAATCCGAAAGCCGAATAGACCAACATATCGATGACGTCAAAGGTGCCGGAAAACCACTTTAGGTATTGTCCGGTTTCCAATAGGTAGGGTAATGCGAAGACAGTGCTGAACACCAAAAAGAAATCGTTTCGGTAGGGCAGTTTTCCCCAAATCAGAATGATGGCCGAAAGCAAGGCGTAGAACCAGAGTCCGTCGGGTAAGTTATAACGAAAGAAAGACGACCAATTGCCTAATTCATTTGTTCTACTGCCTACTTGATGCTCCAAGCCTAACCACTGCTCAAAAAGCAACGGAGTATCACGGTAATAAAGGTAAATAAAGAGCCCAATACCCAACGGGAGAAGGGTGTGCAGGAACAGCCGATATATCAAATTCTCGCTCAGCATACAGGGACTGCGTGCGCTTAGAGGTTTGGTTTTGGTAAGCTTAAATTAGCTCTAATTTGAAATATAGCACTTTTTTGTTTACCAAGTGTCTATTTCAGTTGCTGAATGGGGTATTGAAGAATGAGGTTGAGCAGCGGAGCACAAAGAATGAGTCAGGATGAATTTCGGGAGAAAATGGAGAAGGTTTGATGGAAATTGACTAAAACACCGACCTAAGTCAGCTGATCTTTAGTATTCTTTCACCAAGGTTTCCAAGGGAATATGCAAGGCTTCATGGAGTTTTCTGATCATCGCTAAATTTAGTTTGCGATTTTGTTTAAAGATATCGGTAACACGACTTTTAAACCCCAGTATTTCAGCGAGATCTTTATTGCTTAAACCCTGCTGTTCCATGCGGTATTTGATAGCCTCAATAGGCGTTGGAGCCGCAATCACAAACTGTTTGTCTTCGTAATCTTGAATGAGAAGCGCTAAGACATCCGCCTCATCACTTTCTGCAGAGCCTTGCGGAGCATTGAAGAGTTGTTCAAAGCGTTTGAGCGCTTCTTTGTACTCTGCTTCTGATTTTAAGATTTTCAAATTCATATCCATTCGTATAACGCATTCCACTTATTAAAAGAGATTAACTGTTTCTGCATTCACCTTATCGTATTCGGCGTGAGACCCTATAAACTTTATAAAGACCCAGGCCTTTTGGTAGTTGATTTCCGCGATCAACCGGTAATCATTGCCGTTGATTTCAAATACAGCGCGGTTGTTCTTTAGGGTACGAGCGGTATTAAAATCTTTTACAACATCAGAGGGTTTTGTCCAGTTAGCAGCCAATACATCGTGGTACCACTTTTCCAAGGCAGACTTACAGTTGGCATTTTTAGCATAAAAAGCCGTAACACTGCTCCGATTGTAAATGTTCATCAGTTAAACCTATACGAAGATACAAAATAGTAACCATTTTGGTTACTTCGAAAAAGACATCTCCTTGGAATTTTTGTTAGCGATGTCGTCAAGAACAAAACTAGCCTCTCAAAAAGTTTGGTGAGTCAGGCGAAAGTCAAATTATCATCTAGCTTGACGTGAAGAAGTGCCTAAACTAGTCAGTTCATGAACAACTTTATCCTCTGTTACAAACTCAGGACAGCGAGGGAATTTTGTAGGCTTCCTATTCCAAGTGTTACTTTACTAAAAACCTCACAGCTTTATGCTTATAATTTTCTACAACTCAATTCCCTCTTATTGTATAGGGTTCTTGCGTTGTAATAAAGTAACCATTCTTTCGGTTGTAAATCTGATTCTCTGTACCGTACCACTTCAATTGATAACTGTCTTTAACTCGACGTATTTCTAGTCGGCCACCGAATTGACGTAAATCTGGTTTGCACGTGAAAGACTGCCGGATTAAACTAGAGTCAGCAGAACTAACTTCACAAAATGCCCAACGAATTCCCATTGGATTCCGGTATTCCGATGCATTCCAAAACAAATGCTTACCGCTCGCTATGAAGAATTGTGTTAAAGGTTCTTGAAAATGAAGGGAGTCACCAGGTTTTATAACCACTGAACTATGTTTTTTACTCGGCAATTTACCCTGAATTTTCACAAAAGAATTGAGGGATAACTTGGCATGTACAACCACATCTTGGTTGGTAAAATTAGCGAAACATACTGGTTTGTAGTCGAAACTGTTATCAATTAGTAAGGGCTCGCCATCTAAAAGCTGCCCATTGATTGTCTCTTTTGAAGTGTACAATTTTGACAGGCTTAAAACAGGAGACTCCGATTGTTCTTCCCTATTTTCGCAGAACGAAAAATGTTCCGGGAACGCCAAACTAGATTGTTCAAGAAAAAAACTAGTTTCCTTGGCAAAAGCTTCACTAAGTTCCCTGATTTTCTGGTCACTTTCACTTCTTTCACGTTCTTTTTGAGTACGACTTAGCTTTCTTGTCGAATTCTCTAATCCAACAATTCTAAACGTAAATATGATTACAGTAAGAAATACCCCAATACCTACAGCAAAGTTGCCCGATGAATGCCGCGTGGGTGGGTTATCAAGCTCTTTAATGTCCGTATCAAATTTGCCTTTACCTTGTTTCTCCAGCTTAAGGGCAAATTCTAAATCATCAGGCTTGTATAAGTGAAGCTTACTTAACACGATCAAGCGAGCTTCAGCATTCAACGGTAAACTATTATTTAGTTCCGTACGCAACAAATAATCTTGAATGAGTGAATTCAACTCGAACGAATCCAATGTTTGCAATGCATAGTAAAACTGCACGTCATGAATAAATGCATAAGTCCTGAAATCTTCCGCAGTCCATGTTACACGTTCCAAATTCAACAAAAAGCGTCTAACAACTTCATTAAACTTCTGCTTTAATTCAGTTGAATAAGCAAAGGGGAAAACGGGCATTAACTTTAGCCACGAATTGAATCCAAGCCAATTGTAACTTAACAAATTAGATTCAACAACAGGTCTAACTTGTTGCATGAGATGTTGATCAAACAAGACCTTCAACTCATCGAGTAAACTACCTTCTGGAAATGAGATTGGGGCAAGATCATACTCTTCCTTAAGCAACTTGACGAAAGATGCATTTTCAAGGAGATAGGCTATCACCTGCGGAAATTCAACCAAAACTTGACCGGCATGCATGGCATCAAATACATCAATTGAAGCATTGGACTGTGCAATATCCAATAGCTTCTTTTTAAGCTGCAATAGTTCGTCGTATCCTGCACTCCGAAGAATCTCAGGTTTTATTTCTGCACTATTTAGGACTTCAAATAGGGGTAAGATTAATTTCTCTGACATGCTTATAAACCGTTAAATCCTCAATGAAAATCATTAATTGGGATAGCACCTTGGCACTTGATACTATCGAGCCTTGGTTATATAATTTGGCGAATGGTTCACGATATACTCTTTTCGCTTAAGGTCGTAAATGCGGTTTGGTTTGCCAGACCACTCTATTGAATACGCCTTCTCCGACTTTTTAATTTGAAGGGTACCTCCTTCTGTGGCTACATGCTCATTGCAAACAAAGGTGCGGTTAACCAGTGCTATATCCAGCGGATCTATTTTGCAGAAAGCCCAATCCACATTACCGGAATATTCTTGTCCATTATTCAACCATCCCAAGTCCTTACCACTGGCCAGAAAGAACTGCACAACAGGCTCATGAATGGAGATGACTTTACCTGCCTTCACAACAACCGATGTCTTTTTTAATTCATCAATGCTTTTTGATTCTTTGGTAAACGGCTTCTGTGAAAGAATAACCCGAAGAACCATATCCTGATCCGTTGCATTTTTAAAGTGCATCGACTTATACGGTGTAATACCTTCTTCTAACAGAAAGGAACCACTTACAATTTGGCCATGTTTAGTCTCCTTGGTGGCAAAGGAAGTCTTAGAACCCTCCTCGTATGCCAGACAAAATGAATGGTTTTTCAAACTACTCAACCCGACTTGTTCCGGACCAAAATCCAAGTATTCCTTCATCAAGTTCTTTGTGTATTTGTCTGCCTCAACCTCTTCGATGGCTTTGAGTTTCTCAGCCAGTTCTTCTACCGGATCGTGAAAGCTCTCATTAATTCGATTCACTTGCCTAACAAAGCGAACGCTAATAAGGATCAATACCAATATGGCCCCAAACCCAACAGAGGCTTTCACCTTTATTCGCTTATTGGGATCTGAATGATCCACTTTGAACTTTTTAGGGAGTTTAGCATTTGATATAGCCTCAATAAGGCTTTTTAATTCCGGATTATTGGGTTGATAGAGATGCAGGTGAAACAGGAATCGGGATACGGCCGCTTTATTCCCCAAACGAGAACCCGGCTTTTTCAACTCCGCCAAGTAAGCAAAGATTAATTCCTGTAATTTCGGTGAATCCAGTTCATGCAAAACCGCATAAAACCGGGTATTGTTTAGTACTTCATCTATTCGTTCATCCCCTTTTGACCACGACAATCCCTTAAGTTCAGACAAGAGTTCTCGCATCGACTTTAGCATCGCTTCTTCCAGTTCTCTGCTTAATTCTGAAGAAAAAAGTGATTTTAACTTAAGCCAAGAATGAACGCTATTCCACTTTTTTCGCTGAATCAAAAGTGGTAATCCTTCCTCCAATTCTGACTGCAAGTACTTGGAGAATAAATGTTTTAACTCGGTAAAAATGGGTTCATCCGGAAACTCAATTCGGGCATTAAACAAATGGCGGAAATCGGATTTTAGAATCGATTGAAAAATTTCATTGCTGAGCAGAAAATACAAGGCATTTGGACATGCTTGAATCGCTTTTACAGCAAAGTATATATCGCTATCGCTGTACTTTGAATTCAACTGAGGCAGATTTTCTAATCTGCGCTCCAAGGCCTTCAGTTCTTCAGGACCAGCTTGGTTCAAAGCCGGCGCCCCAATTTCTGCAGCCTTCAAGATTTCAAATAATCTTAAGTCCACGGTTCTAGGATTTTGTCATCCCAAAACTACAGAAAAGAACTTAGGAATCTTAAAGCACAATTATGCTTTCAACTAAATCACCTCATCAAGGTAATATTCCCTTTCAAGTAGTATGCTTTGCCGTAAAGATCGATAATGGTGATGGCATACGTATACAATCCCATATCGCAAATAGCTCCGTTGAAGGTTCCATCCCACGACTTCGACAAATCATCTGTTTCAAACATCAACTGTCCCCAACGGTTGTAGATTTTCATGGAATAACGCTCATAATAAGCTGTAGCCTTCGGTGCAAATCCTTCATTTTTTAGATCGCCATTGGGCGTAAAGGCATTCGGGACGTAAACCAAAAACTCAGGCAAGGCCCAAACCGTTTGGTAGCTTGTATCCAGGCAAGCGTATGAATTCGATACAATCAACTGAACCAGGTAATGTGCCGTATCGTCGTACTCAATGGTATTATGCTGAATCAAGCTTTGCTGACCATCACCAAAATCCCAATTCCAAGTTAAGGCATCGCTAGAAAGGTCGGTAAAATCGTATTGCATAATCTCGAAATCAAAATCGGCACGCTGGTAATTGAACCTAGATACCGGCAAAGGCTTAACCCAGGCCATATCTTGCATCACCGTATCGTGGAAACAGTTGTTATTCGATTCCACCCGAAGCATTACATCATACTTGTTGGTCGCCTTGTAATAGTGAATCGGATGCTGAACAGTATCACTCTGTTGGTTGCCAAAATCCCAATACCAAGCTATAAGTGTATCGTGGCCAATCACCGACAAATCGGTAAAAACAGAGGCTTGTTTAAGACAGGTTTCCGGTACGGAGAAATCGGCTTTAGGCGACTCAAAAACGATGATTTCCCTACTCACCGAGTCTTCACAAAACTCGTTGCTTGTGGTGACCAACCAAACCGTAAATGTATCAAAATTGGCAAAGCGCTTCGAAGGACTGATCATCCCGGTTGATGAAGATAAATCCTCGTATTTCCAGGTATACTGCTGAATAGAACCCAGCGGTATGCTGCTGACTGAGGCATCAAATACAAAATCGTGTTCATTGAAACACTGCGCTGTATCCGGTGTGGTGAATGACGGCTGCATGGCCGGATAGAAGTGAACCTGTTTTTCTACCGTGTCTCTGCACCCATCTTGCGATTTCACCCGGAGTTGTGTGGTATACACCCCTCTGCTTGCATAGGCTTTGTTCTGCCATTGTACACCGGTATACTGTGTTACATCGCTCGAAGTCCAAGCGTATTCTGTGATTCCGGCCCACGGACTTGGCACTGAGCTGCTGCTGGCATCGAAGGAGAAGGCCTGATATTGATCGAAACATTGTATCGAATCATTCACTACAAAACGGGCTGTTGGTTGTGGGTAGACTACAATCCTTCTGAATATCGAATCTGTACAGCCTTGATCGGAAAGGGTTCTTAATCGGATATCAAAGGTATCGTAGTAATTGAAGTTCTTCACTCCAATATTGACTCCGTTTTGCGTTGACCCATCGCTAAAATCCCACTGATAACCCGTAATAGAGCCTAACGGAATACTGGAAGAAGAAGCGTTCAAATCGAAGAAGTTACCGCGCACACATACAAAGGAATCGACAATCTGAATTTGAGGAACCATCTGCGGATGCACCACGATGGTCTGGTTTAGCGAGTCGGCGCAGCCCAAGGCACTTTCTATCCTTAGCTTAAGCGTATACGTACCGTGCGCTGCATAGGTTTTGTGTGGAATAAGCGATCCATTATCCGCATTACCGTCGCCATAATCCCAATCGTATTGAGCGATGCTTCCGGTGACTACCGAACTAGCGCCGGCATCAAAGCGAAAATCGTTACCCGACATACAATGCTGATCTTCGTTGTATACCAAGTTAGAAACCGGCATCGGATGCACTACTACTTCAGAATAGACCGTATCTAAGCAGCCGTAATTGCTGGTGGTTATCAACCTAACATCAAATGAATCGGCACTAGCGAAAGAATAAGCAGCCGGTTGAATGCCATTCAGTATGGAACCGTCTTCCAAGGTCCAGTTGTAGTTAGCGACGGAGCCCCACGGAATGCTAGAGCCCGAACCATCAAACTGAAATGCATGAAAGCTGAAACAATGATCAAAATAATTGGACTGTATGCTTGGCACCGCACGCGGATGCACCTGTCGGCCTTTTACCAAGGTATCTCGGCATCCATAGTCGCTTTGCGTAACCAATTGAACGGCAAATGGTCCGGCGTTCTGGTATACTACCGAAGGAATCAACCAACCCGTATCGGTTTGGCCATTGCCGAAGTCCCAAGTAAGGTCTTTAATATACCCCCAAGCAATGCTGCTACCGGAAGCATTAAAACTAAAATCGTTTAAGTTAAGGCACTGCGAATCGGCATTGGAGATGAAATCCGGTACCGCCTGAGGGTGCGTAATAACATATTGATAGGCTGTATCACTACACATTAAAGCCGTGGTGGTGATTAAGCGAACGTGGAAGGTATCTGCCCCTGCATAGCCGTGACTTACCGTGGCGCCGTTGCCAAACTGTGCATCATCAAAGTTCCAAGCATAATTGGAAATACTCCCCGAACTCAGGGTGCTCGCCGAAGCATTGAAATTAAACTGATTACCGCGCAAACAGGCATCGGTCGTATCCACGCTTAAATTGATTTGGGCTTGAGGGTGGATAACCACTTTTTGCCAAGCGGTATCGCCACATTGCTGATCTGACAGCAAGGTCATCCGAACAAAAAACGTATCAGAATAGGCGTATTGGTGACGCATCGGTACCCAGCCGGTATCGGCACTCCCATCCCCTTTCAGCCAAGAAATGGAGTTGATGTAACCATCGTCTACATAAGAGTTGGATGCATTCAGTTGAATGTCATTTCCGCTCAGGCAAAGTAAAGAATCGCTGATGCCAATTTTAGCGACTGGATTGGGATTCACCCGCACCACTTGCCTCACCGTATCCAAACAAGCGCTTTGTGTTTCGGTAACCAGCTGCACCTGCATATAGCCAAAGCGGGAATAAACCTTTTGGGCTATTTGAAGCGTATCGGTGGTGGTATCTCCGAAGTTCCAGTACCATTTCGTGATCTGCTCGTAAGGCATGCTGCTGGCCAACGCGTCGAATTGGTAGCTATTGCCCCATAAACACTGGGCGGAATCGTTGACTTGTATTTTAGGAATGGCCTGTGGATGCACCCAAACAGAATCATAAGCGGTATCTAGGCAGCCTAAATTGCTTTCGCTATACAGGGCGATTTGGAAAGTATCGTAGGCACTATAGGAGTAAACCGGGTTCAGCGAAGTGCTGGTATCGCCATTTCCAAAATGCCATGTTCTGCTGAGTGTACCGGAAGAAATGGCGGTGGAATCGATAAAGGAAAATTGGTTACCCTTCAAACACTGACTCGACTCATCAATGTGGATTTTAGACTTCGGCAGTTCTAGCGATGTGGCGGTAACGGTATCGCGGTGGTAACAACCGTATTTATCACTTACCGTTACTACCAACAACGAATCTCTATCGATAACCAAGCTGAGCTGGTCGCTGGTATCTGCTAGCGATGTATTCCATGAATAACGCAAAGGTGCTACACCGCCATTAACGGTAGAACTCAAGTTGATGGTAGAATACTGGCATACCGATGTATCGTTTGGCAAAGAGCTGCGAATCACCGGATAGGGCGCAATTTCGAAACTGTCGCGAAACTCTGAAAAACACGGAAACGCTGTTGCTATCTTATGGTAAACGTAATACTTGCCCGGATCCAAAAAGGCATAAGCGTTTTTCGCCAAAGACGCGGAATAAAAAATGGTATCGTTTGATGCATCTGTAATAAGCCAGGTATATACCGGATCTACATAGACTGTTTGTGGTACGGAGTTCATTTCAATGAGTCCGCAGGTATCTACCGAATAGCTCATCTGTGTTTCAGGCTTTAATCCCACCTGAATGGCGTAAGCGCGGGTTGATGAACCTGCAAAAGGACAGGCATTATCGCGGGCCGTGACCGTAAATGCATAGGGTACAGAAGAAGTATCGGTAACGCCGGGTCTCCAGCAAACAAAGGCCGTGTCTATTTTTCCACCGGGGTTAGCGATGCTGAACGTGGCTCCGGGAATTCCTTTGTTCCAAGACAGCTTTACCGAATCTGCCGCATCTGCGTCGCTGGTTACGATCTTCATGCAGATGGAATCGCCAGAACATACCTTTGCCGGTGGCAAGGCATTCAGAACCGGTAGCGAATTGGGGTTGCCCGTTGGTGTTAGGCAGTTGATAACAATGACTTGCAAATCCCGACGCGACTCCCCTATCTGCTGCCATATTCCCGATGCGTCTTTTCGCCATTCTTTTACTTTAATCGCAACCACAGAGATTTGATTCAGCACCGTCGGACGAAATGATAAATCGCCCGTGGTGGGGTCCATGTGAAACCCGCCCGGCAAAGCTTGATTCTGATTAGGGAAGCCCCAGAAAGTTAACGGTCTATTGTAGGCAAATTGTCCGGTATAGGTAACATTGGTGGTTGCGCCGGTAAGCGATGTGGTTAGCTCATAACTTAGGGAATCACCAACATCTATGGTGTCTACTGCGCCACTGTTAAGCACCACATCCTGATTTCTACACACAATGGCCACCGGGTAATTGGTATACTTAGGGGAGCTATTGCAGGTTGAAGCGCATTTGTTGATGGTCATCTGCGAATAAAAATTCTGACCACTGGCACCGGTGGAGATACCATTGTTACGGCAACATACGCTATAGTACACTACTACCTCGCAGCAATTGAGGCTTGAGAAATCGACTGTATCAACGTAAACATGCTGTTGAATACCGTAGCCGAAGTTGGAGCCGGGGGTACATTTGGAAACAACACCGCAGGAAGAATCAATTCCGGTTACATCGGTTATACTGATACGACGGGCAGTACGCGAGACAGCGCCGGTTCCATTTTCACATCGGTAAAAATAATTTTCTGAGGCGGCTAGGTTGATGCCGTTGCAATCGCGGTAAAGGTTTAAGATGATTCGGTACTTCCCGTTGCCCAAGCACTCGTAGGCAAAATCGGTCCCCATAACGTGCGTGGCTTCCGCTTTTTGAGGAAGAAAGGCAAAGAGTATGAGAAAGAATAGGATGGGTAATTTCTGTTTGACGCTCATACTAACCGACAAAACAAGGATTAAGAATTAGGTTCATTTTCACTTCAAATATGAGCCATGTAAGAGCCATTCTGCTGCTCCAATTGATAAAATAATTCACATATTTAAACGACTTATAACCTTAGCTATTGTGTACTAGTTAATTACAACCCTATGAACAAGGTTTGCCAATTTATGAATGAAAATGCGGGGAAGGAAGGTCGAAGGTATTAGGACTAAATTAAGGTGAAGGCTTCCCTTAAAATAGTAACGGTTAATAATTGAAAATCGTTAATTTAGAAATCAGGAAGACGAATGAAAAATAGCACGTTTACGGATAACCGGACATTATGCTCGGAAAGGACAAATTTTCCGAAGGGCAAGGGTTGTAGAAGTTATTAAATTTGGTTTTGATCCGAATCCAAAAAGTTCTCACATGCCAATCCAAAAAATTTCAGCATGGCTGGAGGCTTACCAACTACCTTGGATCGGGGGTACTAACTGCCAACTTAAAACGGACTCTGCTTGGGATCTACCATTCCATAAAAAAAGAAAAACCTAACTCGTTATCTAGCAGAATTTTCTTAAAAATTAAACCGAAAACACTTTGGTAAAGAAATCTTTGAAAGACTATTAAACATTACTGTGTTGTCCAAATAAGTGGTAACTTAATGGGGACTAATGTTGAATTAAGCAATACAATAATACTTCCAAAATACATAAAAATAAATCAACAATACTTATAAATCCCTAATCATATTTAACAATCCCATTTCTAAAATCATATTGATCCTCACAAGTTTTTGATTGCAATCCCAACAAAGTATCAAAATGATAATCAAACGATTTATTAGGAATTCTCCATTTCACTTCTTTGGTTTTTACACTAATCTCCACTTTGATTAAACCAAGATTATCGCTAACAATAACTTTATCATCTTCATATGAATATTTATAAAAACTATAACCAGAATAGACTAAACCAGGAATACCATGAAAAAAAATAACTTTTGAACTATTGGGACATTCATCATTCTCTAATTCAGGACAAATAAAAAAATAAAAGGAGTCAATTTTAGGTGTATAAAATAATCTGATTCTCTTTTTATTTCGCAAAGTTCCTTTGAAGACAACATTTAAGGGCAACTGCCATTCATAATAATTCACAATCTTCTCCATGAGAAATTTTTTAGATAATTTCAGATTTGATACATGAATCATGTCAGCTAATTGATTGTTAGATAAAAGGTTATATACTTCCTCAAATATCGGAATGAAGCTTCCCCAATCATTATTAGTTCTTGGATTGTTAACTAGCACTATCTTCTTATGCAAGACAATAGTCAACCTCTTTGGAGATTTACGAACTACGATTTCATCCTTATCTTCATCAAAGAAAACTATCTCAATCCTATATTTAATACTGCTATTTATTACATTATACTTTCCAAGTACATAGTTCACTATCCCCTCTATCCCATTTGAAACTCCGGGATATCCATAATTTTGATTGTGAAGAATAATATCAATTTTCATTTAATAAATATAGTTAAAAACGCCAAGGCTTCCTGATTATTAAGGTTCCAATTCTACGGGTTCTGGTTTATCTTGTTCTATTAATGCATATGGTAAGTGTAATGATATTGGATTATAACGACTTACAAGTGCCTTTTCCATTCCTAGCGCAGCGACTCTCCCATGAGTATAACATAGTATCTCATAGCTTAAACCAGCCAACCTACCTTCATAATCTAAAGCCAAAACTTGCACTTGTTTAGCAGGCCTTGTTTCACCATACCTTGTATAATCAGAAATTCCAAATTTCAATATTTCTGTGGCTCCTGTACTGGTATTAGTCCCACTAATTGAATACACAATATGAATATTGTGATTAATATTTTTGTCGCCATGTGCACTATACTCAGTCGAGATGTAATCTGGATTTATTAAAATATCATTTTTATCCACTCCAAGTTGTTCTAAAGCAGTAGCAATGCCAGGGACAATATCCGACATTAAGTGTTCAGAAATCCACGTGCCAGCTTCATACGATAAATATGCTAAAGCAGCTATTCCCATAGCAGGAAGAATTAAACTTCCTCCAACACCTCCAGCACCTCCAGCTAATAGCTCACCACCCGCAGCAGCTGATACTAGAAAAATCTACCGTATCTACGTAAACATGCTGTTGAATACCGTA
>SBGR01000039.1 GCA_006226545.1 Bacteroidota bacterium
ACCTCCACCACTAAAAACTACTCCATTATTTGGCATTCGAGATTCAATACAAAGTTTTTCACTGCCGCTAACAATTCCATATCCTAAATCCACACCACTCGCTTGACTTCTGAATGGTTCACGAACCACAAAGATTAAGTGCTCATCATCCCAATTCATTTGAAATCCCAAGGATGTTTTCACATTACCACCAATCGCATTCACATTATTCGTCATATTGAATACCGAACTGAGCCAACCAGTAGATCCAGCTCCGGTAGACACTAGTACGCCACTAGATGATTGAATTTCAGAGCGTTCACCGTAAATAATTTTGTACCTCGACGATACGTGAGATGCCGCACCAATGTAGAAATCATTAAAAGCTAAAAGTCGCTGGCCATCTTGCAGTTTAGCCTCTGCCATGCTTACAGTGCGGGTTTCACTATAACCTTTAATCATTTGTCCGATGATTTTCTCAGCTTCTTTTACTTTAAAAGGTAATAATACTCCGTCGTATTCATTGGGATTTGGATTGATTGCAATAATTGGAAGCCCGTTAACATACTTTGCGGTATTTGCCACCAAACCATCTTGTCCCACCACAATAATCAAATCTTGCTTTGTAAAAAGGTAAGTTGGGACAAATGATCTGAATAGGATTTTATTTTTCAAATATTGGCTTAATGACCTCTCTACTTCATTTAAAGCAGAATAGAACATACTGTGCTCCAATTCATAACTGCCAAAGTCTGCACCTATACTTTCCAAGTAAAACTTAGCTTGGGCTTTTGAGTTAAAGCGTTCGACCAAAAGCTCAAGCCTTGTTTTATCCCGGATAACGATTGCTTTATCAAAGGTCATTTGAATTCTATTTTTTCGTGCTTAGAATTGAATCTAGCAATTCTGGAGAAATATTGATGCTTCCAATTTTATTAGCATTCTCAGCCAATTCTCTGAAAGCCAATGCAATATTATCCTTGGCTTGCATGCCTTTTGAGTTTATGGCCATTAAGGTTTTCCAATCGAGTTCTTTATATGGTTTCAGTGATGCTGTTAGGATATATTCATGCGCATCGGCTTCCTTTTTCTCATTTTTTACTTTCAAGTCGATAAGCGTCTGCTTTTGTTCTTCTAAGAAGATGTTCGATTTCATTGACATTTCTTTGAGCCCTTGGTCATTTTGAAGTTTCACTACCTCTGTTTCCATCTGCTTTTCAGCAATTTGCTTTTGCTTTTCCTCAACAGCTATTTCTGTATTTAATTCACTCTCCTTTATCATTCGCTCTTGCTCTACGGCAAAGTTTCTTCTTTCGTATATAGCTTGATCTGCTTCTTTTTGCAATGATTCTCTTGTTTGCGCCTCTAAAGCCCTAGCCATTTCTGGTGTTGGTGTCACCCCAAGTACATTTACACCCATGATCTCTAATCCTAACATTTGAACAGTTTTAGATTTTCGGATACTTTCGAGAATACTTGATTCTATTTCTCGTAAGTTTCTGAGCGACTCACGCAATGTTAGTCCTTGAATTACCGCCGCACTTGCCGTTTGTGATTCATTGATTATACGTTGTTGAATCTTTTCAAAATCACCTTTAATATATTGTCTTTTAGCATTCACGGTAAAATCTAGACTTTCTGACAATTGTTTCGGGTCCACTACTTTAAAAGTGATTTGCCCTTGAATGGAAACCTCTTGAAAATCTTTGGTTGTTTCTTTGAAAACAAATTGAAAATCGTTGCTTTCCATTGGAATAGATACAATTGAAGAATTTGGAGCGAAATAAAAAAATGCCAAACCTCTTCCCTCCTTTTTGACCTTACCATTTTGGTAAAGTATCACGTGATTCATTGAATCGAATTTGATGTAATTGAAACCGAACATAGTAGTAATATTTAATTTGCGTTATACTTACGCAAATATGCAACTACTCAAATCTAGAATCCAAATATATTTGCGTTTATTTTACGCTTATTATTCTATCTAACTGATATAGAACTCTTTATAATTCAAAAACGAACCCATCATTTTTTAACTGGAAATAACGTTCCTTGTTAAATTGGAATAAATTAGCCGGCCTACCGGCACCTTTTTTCACCTTTATTTCCAACTCATCCAACATACCAAGACTCAATATTTTCTTCCTGAAATTCCTTCTATCGATTTCCCTTCCCAACAAGGAAGTATATAGATTCTCAAGGTCTGAGAAAGGAAATGTCTCATCCAATAGTTCAAAACCTATAGGTTCATAAGTAATTTTAGATCTAAGTCTTCTGATGGCAGTCTCTAGAATAGTATCATGATCGAAAGCCAATTCAGGTAAATGATCGATACTATGCCATTCAGCTTCTTTAGCATCAGTTGCCGCTACAACGTTATAAGCATCCGGTCTAACCAAACCAAAGTATGCAATGGAAACTATTCGCTCCCTAGGGTCGCGTTTGGGATTGCCAAAAGAATACAATTGCTCTAAGTAATTGAGTTTTATTCCCGTTTCTTCCTCTAATTCACGGTAAACGGCTTCTTCTAGCCCTTCTTCTTCTTCAACAAAACCTCCCGGAATAGCCCAATGATTTTTAAATGGATCGTATTTACGTTTTACCAACAATACAGAAACTTTAGGTGAAGGTCCATAACCAAAAACGACAGCATCAACGGCTAATTTCATAGAATTCAATTATTGCGTACATTCTACACAAATGTATATTTAATTTCACTAATAAAGTTATGATAATACTTTCCCTAATACCTCCCATACCAGCCGAACTGTTCTTCAGTGATTTGCTTTTTGTGTTCGCGGAGATAGCTTAAATAGGCTTCGCAGGCGGGTGCCAGCTTCTTCCCTTTCATCCAGATGAGTCGCCATTGTGTGGTGATGGGCAAGCCTTCTACGGGGTAAATAAACAATTGTCCGTTGTCCATCTCATTGTGAATCCCAATCAGAGGCATAATGGAATAGCCCAAACCTGCCATCACGGCTTGCTTCACGGCTTCGTTTGAGGTCAGCTCCAGCTGTCGGCGGTGGCCCGATTCAGCATGGGCCAGGTACTCCTCCATCACCTTCCGGGTGGCTGAACCTTGCTCCCGGTAAATCCACGGCTTGGATTCCACCCGCTCCGGCGAATTGCCCACCAGGTAAAGCTTATTCGCTATCAAAACCTCCTCTTCGATGTTCATGCCCTGCGGTAGAATCGATACCAAAGCGAAGTCGGTTTCATTCTTCAATAAACTCTCCAGCACCATGCTTTTATTGGTCACGTCGAGGATCAAATCGATGCCCGGGTTTTCGCTCAAAAAATCGCTTAAGAAATAAGGAATCACATACTTACCGGTGGAGGCTGCCGATATCTTGATGCGTCCGGTAAGCAACCCTTCGTACTCCCCTGTCTTGAATTTGATATGCTCCAATTCGCCCAAAGCGCGCTCGGCAATGCGGCCTATCTCCATCCCGAAATCGGTAATGCGCAAATTGCGACCAACTACTTCCGTTAACGGAACATTAAACTGCTCCTGAAACTTCTTAAGCTGTATGGAAACCGCCGGCTGAGTCATGAATAATTCCTCCGAAGCCTTGGTAATACTTTTGGTCTGAATCACCTTCAAGAAGATCTGTAATTGGTGAATGGTGTAATTCATAACGTTTGTTTATACTTTCAATAATAATTATAAATAAAAACTTATGAACTGATTAGACCACTTTTGTTCTTAGAAAAAGCAAAACCATGGCGAATAAAACTCAAACTCAACAATCCTCCGCTGCTCCACAAAGCATTGAAATAGATTTGATTAACGGAACCTATAATGCTGCTGAAGGCGCTGAAATCGTTTGTCACCTGCTCGATGAAAAGATCAAGTTCCTCTCCATGCGCAACTTCAGCGATCAAGTGCGTTTCGGCGAGTTAGACGAGGAAATCAGCGAACGTCTGGAATACCTCAAACAAGCGGTACAAGAGGCACGCAGCTTTATACAAGGCAAAAACAAGAAGAACCAGAGTTTCACCATTGAGTCGAAAATCACCATTCGCTTAAACAAATAAGCATGACACCCGAAACGATTGGACTCATTGCCCTTTCCCCGCTGCTGGCCTTTCTATTTATAGCCTTGCTTTCGGCCTACCAGTCGGGCTCCCGCCCCCTTCTGCTCAACCGCTTGGCTCTGAGCGCCGGTGCCGGCTCTATCCTGGTATCGGGAATACTCATTACCCAACTGATACTTCAGGGAGTTCAAACCATACAAGTGCTGCACATCGCTGATTACGCCTGGTTTATCCGACTGGATCAATTGAGTATCACCATGCTCAGTATGGTTTCGGTGATCGGCTTCTTTGTGATCAAATACAGTTTAAAGTACATGGATGGCGACGAACGCCAGGGTGCCTTTACCGGCAGATTGGCCGCTACCATCGCCTCGGTTCAACTTGTGATCATCGCAGGCAGCCTCAGCATGTTACTTCTCGGCTGGTTTATCACCAGCGTAGCACTTAACCGCCTACTCCTATTTTACCCTAATCGCTCCGGTGCCATCATCGCAGCCCGCAAGAAATTTCTCATGGCCCGCTTTAGCGAGTTGTTTCTGGTGATTGCCGTAGTAGCCGTTTACCAAGAATTTAAAAGCGATAGCCTGGAGGTTCTCTTCGCTCAACTGCAAATGCAGTCGGGTCCACTCAGTTTCCGACTCCAACTGGCCAGCTGGAGCATTGTATTGGCAGCCGTGTTTAAGTCGGCACAATTCCCACTCCACGGATGGCTGATTGAAGTGATGGAAACGCCCACGCCGGTTTCGGCGCTATTGCACGCCGGACTCCTCAACGCCGGTCCTTATTTGGTTATTCGTCTCTCCTACCTGATTCAACTCAACCCCGATGTACAAACGCTTTTGATAGCCGTGGGTGGTTTCACTGCCTTATACGGATCGGTGGTATACATGTCGCAAAACTCCATCAAAACCTTCTTAAGTTATTCGAGTGCCGGCCACATGGGCTTTAGCTTGTTCATGTGTGGATTGGGACTTTATCCGGCAGGTTTGCTTCACCTGATGGCCCATTCCATCTACAAAGCACACGCCTTCTTGTCTTCCGGTAGCATCATTGAACAGCAACGCGCCAACAAGGTTCGCCCTTCTTTGCGCCAAGGAAATACCGGAATCATCATACTGGCATTATTGAGCTCCATCTCCCTCTTTTTCGGCTTTGCCTACCTCTTCCAAACCGATTTGAAAGGCGATACCGCCATGCTCTTATTGGGCATTGTCATCATCTTAGGCATCAGCTATATCCTGGTAAATGCCTGGGATTCCGATAGCTCCAAGACTTTTAAAGCACGCGCCTTCGCTTTTGCGCTCACCGTGCTCCTGGCCTTCTTCAGTTTAGAAGCCGTATTGCATCACCTCATTGAAGCGCAAATTCCGGAGGTCAGCCTAGCCACCACTCCACTCATTGCCGCCTTTGCGGTGGTTTTGGTGTATACCCTGGTCATCTTAGGACAATTAATGCCCATCGAATGGTCGGCCGGACTCAAACAGGCAGTTTACGTCCACTTTAAAAACGGACTTTACGTCAATACCGTTTTCGATCGCCTGATTGGCACTTGGAAACTCGGACAAAAGAAAAACTAAAAACATGAACAAGGAACTTCTCAAAACGGAACTGCAAAGGGCTTGTGCTAAGGTAGCACCCTATTTCCCTTTGGATCATTTTGTGGCGGTGAATCCATACCAAGCTTACGCCGATAAACCTTTTCATGAAGCGGCCGCAGAGCTGAAGAAGCAATCCGGATTGAACTTCACCCTGGAAGCCGATTACTACCTGAAAAAGTACCGCGAACAGTATATTCAAGCATCCGATTTACGCGAAGCCTTGGTGCGCCATGGCATGCATACCGACTTGGATCAGTTCTTACTGACCGCGGAGTCGCAAAAAACCAAAACTAAATCAACCGACCGCTTTCCTACCTTGGCTTCTGTAGCCGATTCGCTTAGCGAAAAGACCTGGGCTAAGATGATCAAAAAGCGCATCAGTCACTGGGCAGCTTCTTACTTCGATACGAAACAAGCCATCTGGAAAAGTCCCTTTCAAAACTTGGGATTATACGAAGCATGGAAAGCCGAGTTTGCATTGGATCGCTCATTGGAACTGTCGGGACTGAAGAACAGTAGAGCCTTTGTGCGGAGCTTGCCTAGCGATGCCTTTACTGCCTTAAACGAAGGATTAGAGAAACTGGGCATTCAGGAAACTGAGTTGGCCTCCTACTTTGGCCGCCTTCTGTACCAACACAGTGGCTGGTCGGCGTATATCGCTCAAACCGACTGGGACAATCGCTTAGCGGGAAAAGAAGACACGCAATTGCCTGAGTTTCTAGCGATTTTGGTTTCCTGTGAACGCGCTTTGCTTGAAGCTGTGGAAATCCCAAATCTGATGCAGCAATGGGAAAAATCCCGTACCCATTTCGCTCAGAAATCGACTCAAGTAGATCCACTCCTCATCTTACAAGAAGCCTTTGAATTGGCTTACCAACGTCAGCTGAAACAGCAGTTTGCCCATGCTAAGGCACCTAGCGAAGCTGCACAAATCAAGGTGCAGGCTGCATTCTGCATCGACGTTCGCTCTGAAGTGATTCGAAGAAACCTGGAGAAAGTAGACAAAAGCATAGCTACTTTGGGTTATGCCGGATTCTTCGGTATGCCGGTAAGCTATACGCCACTGGGCTTTGAATCGGCACAAGATCAATGTCCGGTATTACTCAAACCTACTTACCAAGTCACAGAAGCCTGTAGTATAGAAGACCACGTTGAGGCCGAAAACAGAACATGGCGCATCCAACTGAAAAAACTCAAATACTATTTCAAGTCGAGCGCCATCAGCTGCTTCAGCTTTGTGAGTCCGCTGGGCTTAAGTTTCTTACCGAAGCTCGTAGCCAATAGTTTTGCTTGGAGCAGACCACTAAAAAACCCGAACGAGGCAGGCTTATCCAAAGCTTGGCTCGATCAACGCAAAGCCACCCCGAATCTCGAAGGCATCAGCTTTGAGCAAAAGCTCAGCCTAGCAAAGAATACCCTGAAAGGTTTATCGCTAACCAAAGGTTTCGCTAACTGGATTCTGATCGTGGGTCACGGCGCAAATACCACCAATAACCCACACGCAACGGGTTTGGATTGTGGCGCTTGCGGCGGACATGCCGGTGAAGTAAATGCCCGAGTGGCTGCCGGAATCTTAAACGATAAATCCATCCGTCAGGCCTTGACTTCGGATGGCATCTTTATTCCTGCAGAGACCTTGTTCATTGCCGGATTGCACGATACCACCACGGATGAAATTTCGCTGATTTACGATAGCGAATGGATTGCAGGCAGAGAACGTGAGATGCTGGAGCTGAAACTCAAGCTGAACGAAGCCGGCGAATTGGCCCGCAAAGAACGTTCGCTCAGCCTGGGCATCAATCCGCTGGAGTCGATTGATAAACTCATCAAACGCCGCAGCAAAGACTGGTCGGAGATTCGTCCGGAATGGGGACTCACCGGCTGCTCAGCATTTGTCATCGCCGACCGTAAGCGCACTAGTGCCATCGACTTAGGCGGACGCAGCTTCTTGCATTCGTATACCTGGCAAGATGATGCCGAGTTTAAGGTGCTGGAAGGCATTATGACCGCCCCGATGGTAGTGACCAGCTGGATTAACCTGCAGTACTTCGCCTCTACCGTCGACCAAAAACACTTTGGAGCAGGCAATAAAACCTTGCACAATATCACAGCGGGGATTGGCGTCTTGGAAGGCCATTCAAGCGATCTACGCATCGGCTTACCGGTACAATCCATTCACAACGGAACGGAGTTTCAACACGAGCCTTTGAAGTTGAATGTACTGATTGAAGCACCTTTAGAAGCCATTAACCGAATACTGGAAAAACACCAAAGCATTCGCAATTTGGTAGACAATGGCTGGATCCACTTATTCCAGCTGGATGAAAACGGCAAAGTGGCCCATCAATACCATAAAAACTTGAGTTGGCACAAAGAAGTGATTGCTTCCACATCCCATACGCAGATTGAAGAACTGGTAGCTTAAGTGCTACCCCAATACTGAGCGTCCCCCTGCTTCTTTAAGTGAACAGGGGGATTTTCTTTTGGCGCGACTTCGCCTATAAATCGAGTGGAATTTGGGCAAACCAATTGGAATCAATTAATTCGAATATGCGTTTAGCTGCGATAGGTATTTCACTCTACTTCCTTGGCTTACAAGCTTGCTCTAGACCTGTTCAAGAAATTGATAAATTACAGCAGCTAGTAGACTCCCTGTACCTGGCTCATCCGGAGTCGCGCGGACTACTTGTTCACGTTGAATCGCCCAGAAACCAATTGAATTGGGGTGGTTTTAAATCGCATGATTCCAGCAAGTTAACAGCGACTTCTCCGCTACTCATTGCAAGTATCACCAAACTCTTTACCTCAGCCGCCACCATGGCATGGCTCGAATCAAAGGACTTATCCATTCATACGCCAATCCACGATTTTCTTTCCTCAGAACGCGACAGCCAGATGCGAGCTGCGGGCTATAATACAGCGCTTATCACCTTCGGACATCTGCTCTCTTGCACCGCCGGAATAGCCGATTACGTGGAAACCTCACGCTTTCAAGAACGGACTGTAAAAGAACCCGGCTACCATTGGACCCGCAATGAACAGATTGACCTGGCCTTCAGCACTCAAAAACTGGGTGAGCCCGGCGACTTGTATGCCCATGGCGACATCAATTTTTTACTCTTGGGTGAACTATTGGAACAGCAATGCGGTAAGCCGTTCTATACAGCTATTCGCGATTTACTTCAATTGGATAAACACGGGTTGGATAATGTTTATTTCAATCAACTGGAAAGACGGGAAAATCAAGAACAACTAGTGCAGCAATTCGCCAGTTCTTACCATGCCGACAGTTATAGCCAAGATGCCAGCTTTGATCTTTACGGTGGTGGTGGTATTCGCTGCAACCTGGAAGACCTGGCCCATTTCACACGTTTAGTATATCAGGGCAAACTGTTTAAGAATGCCCAGACCCTGACCCTTTATACATCCGATGTCTACCTCAACTCGGGTGAAGTCTCCCCTTACGGATATGGCCAAATGCGTTGGTTTAGCGAGCAAGATTCAGCCTACGGTCACGGTGGTTTCTGGGGAACCATGGTACAATACTTTCCAGCCGATTCAACCACTATTGCGGTTTCCGTACTGGACCGCGATGCGTGGAAGTTAAACCTGGAATTGATCGAGCATATTCGCAAGGCGTACTAGCTGTTCACGTACTGTTTTCATCTCTTAACCTGCTAAATTTCACCGCTAGACGTAATGCAAATTTTGGAGAGGATGCAGCCTCTACCTTTGTACTATGTTATTCTTGTATGCCCTCCTTGCACTGGTTGTAATTGTGTTTTTTCAAGTGCGAATTCATTTTGGTGCCAAGCCAAATACGAGCCTGCAGCGTCGTTATGCACAGTCGCCAAACTGGAAAGAAGACCGTTTTATGAACTTGGAGGAAACCACGATGGCTTTGGGACTTAAAGACGTTCCGGGCATGTTGAAAAAGCAGTTTCTGGATCGTGCCGGACGGGTACCGAAACAAGACATTCCCATCCGCGCTCTCGACTGGCAAGCCTTTACCAGCGATGATGAAGACTATAAGATTATCTGGCTTGGACATTCCGCTGTCCTCATCCGTTTTGCAGGTAAAACATGGCTGATTGATCCGATGATGGGTCCGAACGCCTCGCCCATCGCTCCCTTCAAAACCAAACGATTTGAGTCGAATGCCTTGGAATACTTGAAGCAAATTCCCAAGGTGGATTATGTACTGATGAGTCACGACCACTACGACCACCTCGATTTCGCCAGCATACAAGCCTTGTTGCCGCATCAAGCCAAGTACATTACGGCGTTGGGTGTTGGCCGACATTTAGAAAAATGGGGTATTCCGGCCTGTGATATCACCGAATTGGACTGGTGGGATCATGTGCAATTGGAAGAAGTATCGCTTCACTTTACTCCATCCAGGCACTTTTCAGGCAGAGGCACGCGCGACAGAGCTAAGTCGCTTTGGGGCGGATTCTATTTGCAAAATTCGGCCGCCAAACTCTATTTCAGTGGCGATGGCGGTTACGGTGATCACTTTAAAGAAGTGAAAGCACGCTTAGGCAAAGCCGATGTGATTTTGGTAGAAAATGGACAATACAATGCGCTCTGGCACCAGATTCACATGTATCCGGAAGAGGCAGTTAGCGCTTCGGTTGAAATGCAGGCAGACCGCGTTATTCCGGTACACTGGGGCGGATTTGCTTTGGCGATGCACAGCTGGCAAGAGCCGGTGGAACGTTTTAGTGAGGCGGCACAACAAGCCGGACTCAATTTTGAAATACCTTATCCCGGTGAAATGCTTAGTCCTAATACAAAAACAGCCGATTCCTTTTGGTGGAAATCGATTCAGTAAGATGTCGGTTTTTTACAATGCCCGCGATTAAATCAGTCGCAACTTTGTGGTATTGTAAACTATGAAAAAGATCATTCTTAGCGCGATAGGCCTCAGCGTATTGGCCTTAGCCTGTACCCAACAAAACACGTCGAACGACGCATCCAAAACCGTTGAAGTAAATCCGGTAGCGGATAGTTTAAAGCTTTTGGAAAGCGGCGCTTACATGGTGAATGCCATTGGTTGCGACGATTGCCATACCCCAAAGAAAATGACTGAATTCGGTCCAGCGCCGGATATGGAGGTTCGTTTTTCCGGTCACCCGGCTGAGCAGCCGTTTAAAGGAGATTATAAACTGACTTCTGACTATGCCATGTTCAACCATTCGCTTACCGCAGCATTAGGTCCTTGGGGCATCAGCTATGCTTCTAATATTTCTTCCGATGCAACCGGTATTGGTAACTGGACTTTGGAGCAATTCACCAGAGCTTTACGTGAAGGCAAATCGAAAGGCTTGGAAAATGGCCGAATGCTACTCCCACCGATGCCTTGGCCAAATTTAAAGAACCTAAGTGATGATGACATCAAAGCCATCTTCTACTACTTGAAGAGCAGTAAACCTGTTCGCAATATCGTACCGGCTCCGGTTTCACCTGCCGAAATGCAGGGGTAAACGCTTTTTTCATTTCTAACCGGAGTTGTTAGCCCACTGTTTAATCGGTGGGCTTTTTTTTTGTTATAAAACTCAGCGCGAACAAAGTATGTTTGCTGAACAGAAAGACATAGTGAACTGGGAGCAGCTGCTAGACCACTTGGCCGAGAGGGATTTCGCCGTGGTTGATTCCGCATTCGAAGCAATATTGCTTGAATCATTAAAAGATCGCTTAGACCAGTTATGGCAGGAAGACGAGCTTGAAAAAGCCGGCATCGGCACTTTGGGTCAATACCAAATTCAAGAAGGCATTCGCGGTGATTATATTCAATGGCTCGAATCAGGGAAACATCCGGCAGAAGAAGCATTTATTCAATTGATGGAGGAATGGCGACTCCTCTTCAACCGTGGCTTATTCCTCAATTTAGAGTCGGCCGAATTTCATTTCGCTATTTACCCTGAAGGCAGTTTTTACAAACGTCACTTGGATCAGTTCAAGGAAAGAAATAACCGCATCATCACTTTTATTCTTTATTTAAACCCGAATTGGAAAGCAGGCGATGGCGGAGAATTGCGAATTTACAAGGGAGAGGAACACCTGGACATTGAACCGATTTACGGTAGAATTGTCGTGTTTAAAAGCGCAGCATTGGAACACGAAGTACTTCCAACACAGGTGAAAAGGCGCAGTTTAACCGGTTGGTTTCTCTACCGTCCGGAAGGTTTATCGTTTTTGGGATAAAAAAAATCCCGGTCGAACGGACCGGGATAAGACTGTCGGGTATTTTACTAAAAAAATTATCCGATTCTTCTAACGTTGACAGCGTTAAGGCCTTTTCTACCTTGCTCTTCTTCGTATTCTACACGGTCGTTTTCACGGATGTCGTCTTTCAAACCGCTTTCGTGTACAAAGATGTCAGCACCACCGGTGCTAGGTACGATAAAGCCAAAACCTTTGGCGTTGTTGAAGAATTTAACTGTTCCTTCTTTCATGATATAGGTATTAAAATATATTGCTAGTCTTCAGCTTGACTTTCTTCAGTCTCGCTGTAATCTGTTCCATCGTTTGGTTGAATTTCATCAACATTGGTCACCATCTCTTCAAATGTAGCTGGAGTTTCGAATTTCTTATCAATCTTCTTCTGGAGTTTTTCTTCTCTTTTCTTCTTTTTGTCCAGTTCGCGTTTTCTTTTTTGAAATGTATGAGATGATTTTGCCATATATAAATTAAACGTTGGTTGCAGTGATAAAGGTGTAGGCTTTGCCCGTTTTCCCCGCTCTACCGGTACGTCCGATGCGGTGAATATACGAATCCAAAGACCCTGGTGCTTGGTAGTTAATAACGTGCGACACGTCTGGAATATCCAATCCGCGCGCTGCTACGTCGGTAGCCAACAAGATATTAATTTGTCCGGAACGAAATGAATTTAAGGTATTCTGGCGGTAGTTCTGCGACTTATCGCCGTGAATCTGCCCTACTTTCAATCCTCTTCTGGTCATTTTTTTATGCAGTCCGCTTACGCCACGTTTGGTTTCAGCAAAGACCAATACTTTTTGAAATTCAGGTTGATCTAAAAGCTGGATCAACATTTCAAATTTATTATCGCTTTCGCGCACTTCAATTACTTCCTGCTGAATATGCTCTGCAGTACTTTGTCCATCGCTCACCTTCACCTGAACCGGATGGTCCAAAATGCGGTTGATGGCAGGCTCTTGTTCGCGCGTCATGGTGGCAGAAAAGAGAATGCTCTGTTTTCTGTTTCGCATGTTTTCTACTATTCTTTCAATATCGCGGATAAAGCCCATGTCGAGCAATCGATCAAATTCATCCAAAACCAAAGTTCTAAACGAAGCCAATTTCAGCTCGCCTTGTTTCGCTAAATCCAATAAACGGCCCGGTGTGCCAATAACAAAATGAACACCTGAGCGAAGTTTGCGTATATCTGCCGGAACAGAGGTTCCTCCAATCAGACTACAGGCTTTTAATCCTGTGCCTTTACTCAAGCTATCAAACTCATCTTGTACCTGTACCGCCAATTCACGGGTTGGTAGGATAATCAAAACTTGATTGTGGTATTTCTGTCCGAGGTACTGATGCAATAACGGAACTAAAAAAGCGCCGGTTTTGCCTGTACCTGTTTTAGCGATTCCCAAGAAATCAGCTCCGGAAAGGATGCTTTCCAAACTTTTATCTTGAATTTCAGTAGGTGAAACAAAGCCTTTAGCTGCCATGTTTTTAAGCAAAATTGCATCAACAGGCATGTCTTGTATCGCCCTACTCGGGGTATAAGCTACTTGAACCAGGCTTTTGGCCTCGTTCATAAAGTGCTTTGGGTTTAATTCTTTGGCTTTTTTACCCGCTTTACGGGAAGGCCTCGGTCCGGATTGTCCCCTGCGTTTTACGGGTGGACGGCTTTCTGAACTTCTGCCTGCATTACTTTTTCTTTTCATGTACTAGGTTAAGCATCCGCTTATAGCCACATGTTTTCATTCCAGAAACATGCTTTGCAGATGAATACTTTAGCTAAACAGATGAAGAAGAAGTAAAACTGCGGAGAATAACCGCTTCGACAACAGAATGACTTATACTAAAACGATACAAAGGTACGGCAATACTTACCAAATGCAACTATTATCTTTTTTGCTAGGAAGATCGCTTTACATCCAGTGCCCGAAAATAGTCGCGCACATAGGCTTTCAACTGGTTCTCACTCAGGTGCTCCGCGGCTTCTACAAATATGGTTTTCGCTTGAAAGGCTTTGTCTGCTTTCAGAATATTTTTGAACTCATTCCGCGCATTGCCCGATCCGAATAGCAAAATTTCGTCGTATGGCAAAAGTGATTTCTCCAGTAATTTATAGAATTCATGGTGCTGATTCTGTGTTTTATTGGCGAGTCGATCTTCATTATTGGAAGCTCTGTCGCCAAAATTGGTTTTAAACTCCGCTCCTTCTCTAGACTCCATTTCGGGCGAAAACACCGTCTGAATCTGTTCGGCAAACGGATGGTATTCTATCAAGTGTGCTTTGGTATGGTCCAGCCATACACCAATTCGAGTGATTTCCTTCATGATTCGTTCAATGTTAAATGTAGTTTAGACAGGTATTCCAACTCGGCTTTATTAAATCCACTGAAGGAATGCGCTATGGCTGCCGCGCTTTTGTTGATGCGCGATTTCAATTCAGCATCGAAAGCGGATTCGTGGATGCGGTAATAACCTAAAAACTCAGCCCAGGCATCCGCTGCTTCCCATTCACCATCGAAGCACAATTCAAAATTGAACCAAATGCTATGGGCGGCGTCACTGCCGTAAAGATCAGTGCTACTTTCCATCGGAAGCCAAATGGCGTCTAGGTCTTCTTTCAAGCGAAGTGTTTCAGCTTTCTCTACTTTTCCATCCGAGGAAGCAATGGCATAGAATAATTTCCCCAGGGCCGGATACAATTCTTGGTAGTTCATATTTTATCTTTTGATGCAAGTTCGTTACTTCCGGGCAATTGAAACATGACCTGCATCAGCTTCAAACCTGAATTATTGCAGCTCGAGTAGAATTAATGCTTAATTTTCTACCCTGATTCATGCCGAGCAATTCACCCATTCTTTCTGTTCAAATCATTCGCTTAACGGCCTTATGGGCTTTGATCGAATCGGGCATTGGTGCCTATATGCACGCCTTAGAGATTCCTTTTACCGGCATTGTCTTAGGCGGCTCGGCCATTGTGATACTTAGCCTTATTGCTTGGTATTGCCAAAACAAAGCAAGCATACTTCTGCAAAGCCTTTTGATCGTTTTGAGCATCAAGTTTTTGGTGAGTCCGCATTCGCCACCACCGGCTTACCTGGCTGTGGCCTTTCAAGGATTAATGGCCATTGTTTGCTTCGCTTTGCCTTTGCCACGCGTGGTGCAGATCCTTGTTTTCTTTTTGCTAGCGATGTGGGAATCGGCCATTCAGAAATTCATTGTTGCCACACTGCTTTACGGTAGCAGCCTTTGGGAAGCCTTAGATAAGATGGTGGCCTCTATAGCGAAAGACCTTTCAATTCATTCAGAGCTCACCACTCATTTTACCTGGACGCTCATCGGAACCTACATTCTACTGTATACCCTCTGGGCCTTGGTTTTGTGGCGCTGGACCCTTCGCTTACCTGAACGCATTGAACGAGAAAAGACTCAGATTTTAAAACGCATTAGCGAAAACCAGTCGAATCCTCGTCCGCTTAAGCCAGGCAAACGCAAGGGCTCGCTAAAATGGATTGGCGTGGTATTCATACTGGCATTTTTAAGCTTCAGCTTCTTTCTCGAATATTCCAAAGAGCAGGCACTGTTGAAGTCGACTTTAAGCCTAGCCCGCACGCTTAGTCTGTTGATTGTTTTCTTGTACGTAGTCCCTCCACTGCTCAGAAAGCTATTATCGCGCCTGCAAAACAGAATGGAATCCCTGCCCGATTTTCAGGCGGCTTTGGGACATCAAGCTGAACTTCGTACGTTAGTGCCCGTAACCTGGCAGTTAGCCAAAGCAGAGCGCAATTGGTGGCGTAGGTACGCACATTTTATGTTATCCCTTTTGGTTTTAGCCCTTTACCATGAAAGCACTGATACTGTTTAGCCGACCTATACGCAGCGGAAAAACCACAGAACTGGAAAAATGGTGTGCTCAGCAAACCAGCATCGGCGGCTTTCTCACCCCAGACCGCAGCGACGTACGTCACTTGTTGTGTTTACGCAACCGACAATATTCCGCCTTTGAATTACCGGAGAATACCGCCATGTCCTATACCTCCATTGGGCGATTTCGCTTTGCCAACGAGGCCTTTCAGACCGGAAGTGAGGCCTTATTGTCTGATGCCCTTTTTCAAGATTACATTGTAGTGGATGAAATTGGTAAATTGGAGATGAACCAACAAAAAGGATGGGAACCTGCTTTCTCGCAATTGCTAAATTTATGGCGGGCCGGCAAGGTTAAAGGACAGATTATCGCGGTGGTACGCGATTTCCTCTTAGCCGATTTCATCGCTCATTACCAACCCGATTCCTATAAAGTGGTACACCATCTTAGCGCGATCAAATGAATACAGTTAAACCCTTGGGTGTGATTTTATGCGGCGGACAAAGCGCTAGAATGGGTGTTGACAAATGTGAAATCGATTACCACGGCAAACCACAAAAAGAACATCTCAAATCATTGCTCAACCCTTTCTGCAGAGGCATAGTTGTTTCTACGGGCAATACAGAAGTTAAGGAAGAAGATTGTTTTAGCGATTTACCGGAGTACAAAGACCACGGTCCCATCAGCGGCCTCTTGAGCCTCTTTCATTTTTTCCCTGATCGCGACCTCCTTGTTGTAGGTGGCGACTATCCGTTGCTGCAAACATCTACCCTCTTATACTTACTTTCTAGTGAAACAAATAGCCCTATTCTCGCCTTCCAAACCAAAGAAAGCAAACAGGCTGAACCTTTGATTGCCTTATACCGCAAGGAGGCCTATCCGCTTTTGCTGGAAGCCTTTCGGCAAGGTGAGGATTCGCTAAGACGTATAATCAAGTCGTTGGATATTCCCTTAATTGAAGCCCCGGAATACTTCAGTTTAATGAGTGCAGATAGACCGGAAGACAGCTTGCGTGTTCGGGAGATTATCCGCAGCGGAAAACTTACATTTGCCTAATGTCGCGCGCTCAAATCACCAAACCCATTCACCGCTGGAATGCCGGAGCCATCAGCACTGCCGATGATGCTATATCGGTGGAAGAACCTTTGGAAATACGTTTAGGCTATTACAAAGAGGCTTCACGTGAACGAAGTAATGTGAGCGTTACCATGCGCACGCCGGGCAACGACGAAGAATTGGCAGCCGGGTTTCTGTTTACGGAGAACTTGGTGAAACACCCAAACGATATTGAAGGCTTTCATCGCATCGATTCCGGATTCCGTAAATCGCAGATTGATAACATTATACAAGTAAACCTTAAAGCCGGCATTGAAGTGAACATGGACTTGCTTTCAAGGCATTTCTATACCACCTCCAGCTGTGGCGTATGCGGTAAAACAAGCATCGACCTGGTGCAGAGTTTGGTTGAAACTCGGTTCCTGAATCCCGGATTAAAAGTGGAGGCATCGCTCATCAGTACCTTACCTGCTAAGCTCAGAGCCGCTCAAGCGCAATTTGATTCGACCGGCGCCATTCACGCTGCTGCTTTGTTTAACCCGGATGGCGAATTGCTCGCATTAAGAGAAGACGTTGGGCGTCATAATGCATTGGATAAACTGGTGGGTCATTTCTTTTTAAAGGATGGCCTTCCCTTAGATAAATCAATACTTCTGCTCAGCGGAAGAGCCAGTTTTGAATTGGTGCAAAAAGCCTCCATGGCCGGCATTCAAGTAGTAGCCGCTGTTGGCGCTCCTTCCAGTTTAGCGATAGAATTAGCCGACGAAGCCAATATCACCTTGATTGGTTTCTTACGTGAAGAGCGCATGAATATCTATACCGGAGCAGAACGGATTTCTTAAATTTGAAGCACATGAAGATTAGAATTAAAGGCGATTCAGTCCGCATTAGACTCAGTAAGTCTGAAATTGATTTCTTCGGACAAGAAGGCTACTATACCCACGAAACCCATTTTTTAAATTCGGTGTTTCGCTACGGCATTGTAGCCCGACACGATATTACCCACCTGCAGGCCACCTATGAAAACGGTGAAATCATGGTACAAATGCCACAGCATTGGGCCGATGAATGGATAGCCACACAACGTGTTGGCTTCGATTCTACCGTAACTTTAAACGACGGAAAGGAACTCTACCTTTTACTGGAGAAAGACTTCCAATGTCTCGATAATACGTCTGAAGATCAATCGGATATGTACCCGAACCCCATGGCCGATCAACACAAATGAGCAAAGCAAATCGTCCCAACCCCGAGAATCCGGAAACCTTTACCGGCATTAAACTAAGCAGTCCAAAAACGACGGCAGCAGGCATTCCAGCTGTGATTAGTTCCATGCAGCACGTCTTTGGCGAGATGGATGCCATGCGCGGACTGAAAGCCTTGTTTAAGGTGAACCAAAAAGACGGGTTTGACTGTCCGGGTTGCGCTTGGCCTGATCCCGACGATGAGCGCTCTCCTATTGCAGAATACTGTGAGAACGGCGCCAAGGCCATCGCTGAAGAAGCAACCAGCAAACGATTGGATGCAAGCTTTTTCGCGGCCAATTCAGTGGCCGACTTGGCAGAATTGAACGATTATGAAATAGGAAAAAAAGGGCGCATCGCTCACCCGATGTACCTTCCTAAGGGGGCTACGCATTACCAACGCATCAACTGGACCACCGCGTTCAATATCATGGCTGATCACTTGAGAAGCTTAGAATCGCCTGATGAAGCTATCTTCTATACCAGCGGCAGAACCAGCAATGAAGCGGCTTTTTTATACCAACTCTTTGTGCGTGAATTTGGTACCAATAACCTCCCCGATTGCTCAAACATGTGCCACGAATCGAGCGGTGTGGCCTTGACTGAATCGCTTGGTATAGGGAAAGGTTCGGTTAAGTTGGAAGACTTTTACGAAGCGGAGGTGATTCTCATCATCGGACAAAATCCGGGAACCAATCACCCGCGAATGCTTTCGGCCTTGCAAAAAGCCAAGGAGAATGGCGCCAAGATCATCAGCATCAATCCACTGCCTGAGACCGGTTTAATCGGGTTTAGTAATCCGCAAACCTTGAAAGGCGCCCTGGGCATCAAGGCTCGCTTAACCGACTTGTTTTTACAGGTGCAGATAAATGGCGATATGGCTTTGATGCAGGCCATCGCTAAATACCTTCTATTCTACGAAGCACAAGCACCGGGAACCGTTTTAGACCACGATTTTATAGCGAAGCACAGTCTTGGTTACGAAGACTGGAAAAAACACATTGAAGCGCAAGACCTCCAGGAATTGGAGCAAATCAGCGGTATTCCACTCCTACAGATTGAACAAGCAGCAGAATACCTGCGCAACAGTAAAAAAATCATTGCCTGCTGGGCCATGGGACTGACGCAGCATAAAAATGCCGTCAATACCATTAAAGAAGTAGTGAACCTACTTTTAATGAAAGGCAGTATTGGTAAACCCGGTGCCGGCACTTGTCCGGTAAGAGGCCACTCCAACGTACAAGGCGATCGGACCATGGGCATTTACGAGAAACCAAGCGATGCCTTCTTGGATAGACTAGACAAGGCTTTTGATATCAAAACTCCTCGCCGACACGGCTACGATACCGTTGACTGTATCCACGCGATGTACGAAGGCAAAGCCAAAGTCTTTTTCGCCATGGGTGGCAATTTCTTGTCGGCTACGCCGGATACCAACTATACCGCTAAGGCATTGGAGAATTGTCAACTGACCGTTCACGTGTCTACCAAACTCAACCGCTCTCACCTAATTCACGGTGAAGAGGCTTTGATACTGCCTTGTTTGGGCCGAAGCGATAAGGATGAATTAAACGGTGAGGAACAATTTATCTCCTGCGAAAATTCCATGGGTGTGATTCAAAAATCGAAAGGCAGCCTAAAGCCTGTTTCAGACGATTTATTGAGTGAGTCATCCATAGTATGCTTGATGGCCAAAGCCGTATTGGGTCAGGAGAGCAAAGTAGATTGGGACCTCTTCTTAACACATAACGATCATATCCGTGATGCCATAGAACGTAGCATTCCCGGATTTGACAATTACAATAAACGTGTACGTGAACCGGGTGGATTTTACCTTCCCAATAGTGCGCGCGACGGCCAATTCAATACCATCAGTGGCAAAGCAGAGTTTACCGTATCTAGGCCACAGATTGAACCGATCGACGACGGCGAATACCGCATGATGACCATTCGCTCACACGATCAATTCAATACCACCATTTATGGACTAAACGACCGCTACCGGGGCATTACCAATGAGCGTCGGGTGATTTTTATGAACGAAAACGACATGCGTCGCGAAGGTTTGAACAAAGGCGATGTAGTGGATTTATTCAATTACCACGATGGCGTAGAGCGTGTGGCCCATCGCTTTATTGTTATTCCATTCAGTATTCCGGAACGCTGTACGGCTACTTATTTCCCCGAAACCAATGTGTTGGTTCCGATTAAAAGTGTGGCCGAAAAGAGCAATACACCTACCTCCAAGATGATTGTTTTGCAGATTAGGAAGTCGGCAGAACACGTGACTGTCTAAAGCGTAGATAAGAGGTTTATAACTTCCCTTCTCAGCTGCATGCAGAATTGAAGTCCTTTCGTATTTTGCGATGCTATGCTGGATTTCTCCAATACCTCTATTCGCTTGATGCAAGTGCATCGCGTGGGGAATAAATTTGAAAACCAAGGACTTCGCCTTTCAGTTGATTTCACTGATACAACCGACGAGCGCGTTCAGGAATCGCTTATTAAGCTGTTTTTCAGTCCGTTTAAAAACCCGGAGTATTTCCAGTTTGCTAACGACGCTACATTTGATAATCACCCGATGTACCGCTATAGCACGGAGATTTTCAGTGCTCCAGGTGAACAAATGAAGAAACAAGGCGAGTTTATCGCCAACCTATTATACGATGTATCTGAGCATCCGAGCATCAAGCCAGGCGATTTATGTGTGGTTTACTTCGGTCACGTTGGTAGCGATGGTCGCCACAGCGATGCCTTGGGTATTTACAAAATTGAACACCTGGATACCTTCTTGAAATTCGCTCAAGAACCTGAATCCTATACCGTTACGGCTTTGGAAGGTTTAGGCTTGGATAAATTGGATAAAGCGTGTTTGATTTTAAACCAAGATCCGGAAACGGGTTATAAGGTATGCTGCGCAGATCGTTCCGGACGTGTACAAGATGCCATGTATTGGAAAGACGATTTCCTAGCCTTGGTGCCGCGTGCAGACGATTACCACTTCACGGAGCAAGCGGTGAATTTGACCAAAGACTTTGTGACCAAGCAATTGAGTGAAGAGTATGAAATCTCCAAGGCAGATCAGATCGCTTTATTGAATCGCTCTGCAGAATACTTTAAATCGCAAGACCACTTTAACGAAGACGAATTTGCCCAGAACATCTTCCAAGATCCGGGTGTTATCGATTCATTCCAGCGTTTTGTGAATAAAAATGAAGAGGAAAACGGCTTCTCGTTTACGGAAGATTTCGATATCTCTGAAGCGGCTGTAAAGAAAAACTCTAAAGTCTTTAAGAGTGTATTAAAACTCGACAAGAACTTCCACATCTACATTCATGGAAACCGCAATATGATTGAGCGCGGCACCGACGAGAACGGTAAGAAATTTTACAAACTCTACTACGATGTAGAGATTTAAGCGAAACCGATATATACCAAAAAAGCCCCTTGATAGGGGCTTTTTTAGTTTCAGGTTCAACAAGAATTTTAGCTTATAACTCTAACATTAACTGCGTTCATTCCTTTTTTTCCATCTTGGAGGTCAAACTCAACTAGATCGTCTTGACGAACTTTGTCGATCAAACCGGTAGCATGAACGAAGGTTTCATTTGAAGAATTGTCATGCTTGATAAAGCCATAACCTTTGGCTTCATTGTAGAACTTTACAGTTCCGGTGTTCTTAGTACTCATGTAATTGAAATTAAAGTACCAACATACGAGAATTCCGCTGAGATTTCCTAATAATTTGATTTCGGTAATCGAATTTTTTTCGATTGACTTACAATCGTTTAGAAATGAAATAGCGCTTAAATCCACTAATGGTATTCACCTGTAAGAGGTCCCATCCCCACCTTTGGTATACGGGCCACATGGGTTCTGAGCAGGTAGCCATCATGTTTTCAAAGTGATGTTCGCGTAAATACGGGAAACACGACTTCTCTAAAAAGTCGGGGACTATACGCATGCTCAAGGCCATTTCCCGGTTTCTAAAGATGCTGAGCACTTCAAATGTTTTCAAGTCGGGACGAGGATTCTGAAACCCGTATTGCTTCACCTGACTGAAGGATTGTTCACCATCCGTACAACCACATGCGGCGCCTAATACCACATCTTGATGCAGCCAAAGCATAATCTGTGTTTCCTGCCGTGGAATTCTAAAATCGATTTGCTGGGTGGCATCGTTGATGTGCCAAATTTGATCAAGAAGCACCCTACCCGGGAGCTTTGAAAACGCTTGGTAAAATGCCTCGCAAAATCGAATACGCCATTCGTTATCCGATTCTGTGAGGTAATAAAACACCGTTTGCTCAGTGGTATTGGCTTTCATAAACGTCCCAACGGGTATTCCGATCTGCCGGAAAAATAACTTTAGGAATATGATTCGAGGCCATTTCTTCCGGAATCATAGCAAAGGTCATAATCAAAATTTCGTCTTCAGGCGAAACCAAATGAGCACTTGGTCCGTTCATGCAGATTTCACCGGTTCCGGGTGTGCCTTCTAGCGCATAGGTTTCCAAACGTGCACCGTTACGCATGTTGGTAATAAGCACTTTTTCAAATGGTTTAATGTCCGTAGCATCCATCAGATTTTTATCGATGGTAATGCTTCCAAAATAATCCAGCTCAGCCTGCGTAACGGTGGCGCGGTGTATTTTGGATTTTAAAACATGGATATAGTTTTTCATAGGGGATTTATTCAGTTTCAAGAATCATTGGCATGCCTTCGGTAACATTTGTTGCGATGGATGCCAACATCTTCGGCACATAACCGGGTCTAGGTTTTGGTCTATATTTTCTCGCTAAAACAGCCAAAAGGGCCATTATTTCGTACATGGCAAACTCAGATCCGATGCACATTCTTTGTCCGCTGCCAAAGGGCAAGTAGGCGTGTTTATGTCTTTTTTGTTTTGCTTCTTCAGAGAAATTCTCCGGATTAAATTCTTCCGGATTATTCCAATAAGCGGGATTGCGGTTTAATCCGTATAGTGTAATCAGAATAGGTTGTTTTCCTTTCAGTTGAAAGCCTCCCAATTCCATATCGTCTTTAATACTTCTCGGTATTGCGAATACAGGAGGATAAACCCTCATGGTTTCCTGAACAAACATTTTAGTATAGACCAACTGAGGCAAATGCTCCGGTAATACCGGTCCGGAGCCAATTACCCTGTCCATTTCTTCGTAAACCTTGGCTGCATATTTTGGCTCTTGGTTGAGCATATACCAGGTCCAGGTTAAAGCAACTGAACTGGTTTCATATCCGGCAGCTACCATAGTAAAGAACTCATTTCGAATATGTTCACGACTCATTTGTTCACCTGTTTCCTCATCAATCTGTGACAGAAACATGTCCAATAAATCATGGTATTCCTTGCCGCTACTTTCTCTTCGATCTATTTGATTGTAGATAATAGAATTCAGGTAGTCCAGCTGTTTTCTAAAGCGCTTATTACTTGGCGTTGGCCAGTGAATAGGGAATCGAATCATCTGGTAATGGCGGAGGTTGATAAAACGCAATAATGCACGGATATACTGCGGAAAATCAGGATGTTCAGCTTCAATATCATTCGAAAACAAGGTGATACCCACTGCTTTTAAGGTAAAGCGACTCATCTCATCCGACATCACGATGTTTTGACCTTTCATTTTGTCCCATCGCGCATCCATGTCTTCAGCCAATTGGATAAAGGTTTTTAAGAAACCATTGATGCGTTCTTTGTGAAAGCCGGGTTGTGCTAATCTCCTCTGTCTTTTCCAAAACTCCCCTTCTGATGTGATCAATCCATTTCCACCAACCAAAGCCAAACGCTTATAATTGGCTCCTCTGCTGAATTTATCTGCTTCCTTTACTAAGATTTCAGCAACTATATCAGCGTCTGCCGTTACATACAGCGTCCTGCCCGGCAATTTGACACTCACCAAAGGAAGGTTTTCCAAAGCCAGTTTAGCAGAAAAGAGAATTGGGTCGGCAAGAATATCTTTTGTTTTTCCAATAAAGGGTTTACCTGGTATATGTGTAGGTCTGTTCATAGTCCAAATGCATTTTCAATTTTATCCGCGAAAACCTTCCCGAACCGGAGACTTGGTGAGCCATCGGATAAATCGTGGTTGATGGTCATGGAAAAGGATGCGAAATCCCGTTCTACAAATTGACCGTCCCTTTTCACCACCTTTTTGTACACTCCTGCAGGCACCACACAAAGCGGAGAAGCCGAAAGTGGAATACCAAACCAAAAGCGGTTATTGTCGGCCATGTGAAGTGAGCTCAAGCTGACATTACCGTAATACTGAACAAATTTCCGTGGGTCCTTGTGAATTCTACGTAGCATCCATTTGCGTAGAAATGTGGGTAGTTTTAGCAATTTTCGTCGTTCGCGAACTCCTTCAATATCGAGTGGGTTTATCTTTTGTGCATGCCGAATTTCTGCGGTGATTTCATCGAGCGATTTCCTGCCACAATCACGGATGATATAGCCCATAGGTACGGAAGCTTGTCCTTTTTGTTTCCGTTCTACAATGGTCATCAAATCAACCTGCGTAAACCGAATGCGGTGTTTAGTCCCCAGACGCATATCGAGCATTTCCGGAAATTCTTGCAGGCTATGCGCTAAACAGAACATAAGGTAGGTGGAATATGAAAAGACGTGACCTTGCCTTCTGTGCTCTTTAATCTTTTCCAATAGAAAGGTAATGTCCAGTTCGAATAAACTATGTATGTTATTGGTTTGACGCGCAAGACTCATTTGCTCTGCAACCAAATTTCGAATTGGATGCAGCTCTAATTGCTGGTAGTTCATGATCACTTAAGGGGACCGAAAATTACTACGCTCACTGCATTTAACAAAGCTAAACCAAGAATTATAAGACTTGTGTGCGTAAGCTAAATCCTGTATTTAACCGCCGTAATCACTGTAATTACGTTGAGCTTCGATTTTTATCTGCTTCTAAATTGGTTGAACGCTCAGACTTGCCCATCTTTGCACCAAGGCATGAAAATCCGCTGGAACTATATCCGATTCTATGAAAAAGTGATTTTTTGGGTAGGTGAAAAACTCACCCGTAATCAGTTTATCCTCTTGTCGGCTGTCTTTGTCGGGTTGAGCGCCGGAATTGCAGCCATCGCCTTGAAAACGGCAGTTCACTATGTACGGCAACTGATTTTGCTTCTCAGTGCTTACGACTGGCAGAACCTAGCCTACCTTCTCGGTCCACTGGTAGGTATACTCTGCACCGTGGCTTATATCCGCTACAGCTTGAAGGGCGATTTTGAGCGCGGTGTTGGTAGCGTCTTGTACGCCATCAAAAAGAAATACAGCTTGATTTCTCCGCACCGCATGTACTCTCACTTGATCAGTTCTTCTATAACGGTTGGACTCGGTGGATCTGCGGGATTGGAGTCGCCAATTGTAGTAACCGGGGCTGCCATTGGATCCAATTACGGTCGGGTTTACCGCTTAATACACAGAGAGCGGACCCTTATGTTGGCTTGTGGTGCTGCTGCCGGCATTGCGGCCGTATTTAACGCTCCTATAGCCGGTGTCATATTCGCTCTAGAGGCTATTATGACTGAGGCTACCATCAGTGCCTTCATTCCGATTATCATCTCATCCGTTAGCGGAGCTTTGGTATCCATGATTGTGCTAAACGAAGAGATTCTGTTGTCGTACAAAGAGGCCCTCATCTTTGATTACCACAATGTTCCTTTGTATATCCTCTTTTCACTTTTTGCCGGTTGGGCTTCAGTAAACTACGGCCGAATGGCCTGGCATATCGAGAAGTTTCACCAGCGTTCCCGTTACAATGCTTGGTGGAAAGCGGTTCGTGGCGGATTGGTTGTAGCTTTGCTCATCTTTATGTTTCCAACGCTTTTTGGTGAAGGTTACGAGAGCATCAAAGACCTGATGCACGGCAGAGCCGATGCCATTTATGAGTCGAGCGTCTTTGCCCAATTTATCCAAGAAGAATGGATGGTATTGCTCTTTATTGGCTTTACCGGTTTCATCAAGGTTGTGGCCACCAGTTTTACCCTGAGCAGCGGCGGTAATGGAGGTAACTTCGCTCCTTCTTTGTTTGTGGGATCGTATATGGGGTTCTTCTTTTCGCGTGCCGTAAACATGACCGGCATAACGCACTTGAATGAATCGAATTTTGTGATTGTAGGTATGGCCGGACTTCTATCCGGAATCATGTATACGCCATTAACTGCAATCTTTCTTATTGCTGAGCTTACCGGAGGATATGATCTAATGATTCCGATTATGCTGGTTTCGGCAGTGAGTTTTGCAATTGCCCGGAGTTTTGAGAAATACCCGGTAGACAAACGCGGTTTGATGGAGCGTTTAGCAAAAGAGGAGGCCGAATAGCCTCCCCTTCAAATTCAACATATTTCACTTTCACTTATGGGTTCTGAACCAAAAACGGATTGCTGTAACGCTTATCTGTGATGAGGTTATTGTCCGTTAGCGTATTCAAAAAGGCAATGAGGTTCACCTTGTCTTCCGTACTGAAATTCAGTCGTTTTACTTTGGTAGCGATTAAGTTACCGTTGGCATCCATTCGATGCTCTTTCAATCGTTCATCCAAGCTTGGGTGATTTTGCACTCCACTGCTGTAATGGTTTAACACTTCCTCCAAACTAGAGAATCGACCATCGTGCATATAAGGTGCCGTTAAAGCGATATTACGTAAACTTGGCACTTTGAAATGGCCGTCGCCAGTGGCTACCTCGCCCTTATTATTCGGTTTGGTATTCAATACATCTTGACGAATGCCCGCATCAGCATACTTCAGATCCAATCCAATATTGGCAAAATCGGCAATACTCGCTATGCCACTGCTTCCACCGCTGCCGCCATTGCCTCCCCAGCCACCTCCGCCAATTCCTCCACCGAAAACAGGGGAACTACCGGTGCTTAGGTTATTAAAATTAGAACCGCCATGGCAGTTAGTGCAACCTGAGCTATGAAATAAACTCAAACCCTTTTGAGCTGCCAATGAAAAATTGTCAATCGGCATTTGATCGAAGTCGGAATTGACGGAACGTATGTTTTGAATGAATGCGCTTAAAGCCACACCCATCCGTTGCTCCGTAATATCTTCTGTTCCAAAGGCTGATTTAAAAAGCGGAGCATAATAGGCTATGCCATTCAAACGTGTGATCAGTTGATCGATGTTTCCAAAGCCCATTTCCACCGAATGACGAATAGGATCAAGCACCATATCGCTTAAATCGTTTTGGCGCATGTCCCAAAAATACTCCATCTTTTGTCGGGCGAAATTGAAAATAGGCGGGGTATTGCGTGAGGTTTTCCCTCCTACAAAACCATCGCTAAAGCGTTTGCCGTCTGTAAAAGCTAATTCCTGTTGGTGGCAAGTGCCACAACTGGTTTCCCTGGAATACGACAAGGCTCTATCGTAGAATAGCACTCTACCCAATTGGGCTTGTAAGTCAGAACCCATATCATACTTGTATGGAGTGGCCGGAAGCACCGGCTCGGCAGAATAGGTATAGTTCAAATCCATGCCGTCTAGAAGGCTGTCTTCACGTTGGCAGGCTTGGTAAATGAATACCGGACTGAGCAACAAACTGAGTACTACAATATTCTTTTTCATGTTAATCGGGGGTTAATGAAACTTAGAATCGGACTATGAAATTGACAAAAGCGGGAGTGATAATTTGGGTACTGTTCAACGTGGTTTTGTTCACCTGAGGAATATTATTGCCACTCTGGGAAATGGTTTCTGACGTGCCTTTCAGGTCATAAACACTAAGTTCAGTTCCCAAGGAAATGTGTTTATTGAAATTAAACTGCACACCCAAAGCAAGGCCGGAACCTTCTGATTTCATTTTGGTATTGCTTTCAGTTGTAATGGTATTGTTTCCGGACTTAAAGGAGTTTTTGAATAAATCATTCGACTCATTCACAACATAATCGTAGCCCAAATACACCACCCAATGTTTGTTAATGCGTTTTTGAGCCTCAATACCTACGCGAAAACGGTAGCTTAAGCTTTTGTTTTCATTGCTGGTTTTTTGAATGATGTTTTCACTGGAAGATTCCATTCGGGTATAACCAAGACCTGTACGTAGTCCGGCCGATTGAATAAAGCCCTTTTTGAACTGGTACAGTAGCTTGTAGTTTAAAGCATAAGGTGAACCAACAAAGCCTCCACCATTGAAGGTGAAATTCTGAATAAAAATAGTCGCATCAAGGCCAATTTGATGTTCTAAGAATTTCCTTTTGCTGCTGGTTTGGGAAGAATCTGATCCTTGGCTGAATGCCGTTGATACGGCAGATAAGAGGATAATACAGCTAAAAACAAGGCCTTTTAATTTCATAGGTACAGGTAAATTAGTTATAAATCGGTAAACACAATAGCCCAAACGGGAGTATTCGACCAAAGTCGATGAACTGCCTATGCAACGGATTTACCTTACCTAAAGTTGCCTTGTTGCGATTTAAAACAACATAAGCTGGTCTTTTTTCATGCGCACAAATTGACTTGTATCGAGTTGACGCTTAGGAGCATGGGGAAAATATTGTTTTTTGGCTTGACTGAACATATCCTGCAATTGTTGAGCGTATACCCCTTCGCCCATCATCCGAACTCCAATGCGCGAGTCGTTCAATTTACCTCCGTGTAGCGACTTCACTTGGTTCAGTATTTTTTCTGCTCGATCAGGGAAATGCAATCGCGCCCAATCTTCAAACAATTCACCTATGGCTCCGTTCAAACGCACAACCAGAAAGTTAATCGACTCCGCTCCTGCTTTGGCTACGGTTTCGCTCAGTTCAAATACCTCATGACTGTTGAGCGATGGAATAACGGGCGCCATCATCACCCCAACCGGAATACCTGCTTCTGTTAAGGTTTCAATGGTTTTTAGTTTCGATTTCACCGAAGACGTTCTGGGTTCCATCTTTCTGCGCAGGTCTTCTTGCAAGGTGGTGAAGCTGATATGCACTTTCACCAAATTGAGCTTAGCAAGTTCTTTCAGGATGTCTATGTCGCGTAAGATGAGTGAGTTTTTAGTGATGAGCCCAACGGGATGCCTGAAATCGAGCAATACTTCCAGCATTTGTCGGGTAACTTGAAACTTGCGTTCGGCGGGTTGGTAACAGTCGGTATTACCTGAAAACATGATACTTTGCGGTTCCCACTTACCGTTGCTTAATTCCTTTCTTAAGAGCGATGCCGCATTGGTCTTCACCAATACTTTTTGCTCGAAGTCGGTGCCGGCGCTATACCCCCAATAGTTATGGGTGTTTCGTGCATAACAATAGATGCAGCCGTGTTCGCAGCCTTGGTAGGGATTCATGCTCCACGAGAGGCCAATATCCGGACTATCCACTTTGTTCAATATGCTTTTGGGAAATACCTCGATGTATTCCGATGGAATCTTCTCATCCATGTCTTCTTGTTCGTCTATGCCTTCCCAGAATTCCTTGACTTTTTCAAGTTTATCGAATGGATTCTTTGAATTCACTTGAGCTCCTCGCCCTTTGATTACTTTACTTGCCTCTGTCATGATGCCAATTGTTTCGATTGATATTCCAAATTGCGCTTCACCTCACTGTAGCGCGGGTCGCTGATGGTTTTGAGCTTGCGCAGGGCGCTCACCTCCAGCATGTAAAATCCAAATTCTTCTACCACCTTGCCGGTCACGCCATAAACTGCTCTACCGCGAAACGGAAAACGGGCCGCAATCTCGGGGAAATGAACCGTGTCAAAGAAGTGTCCGGCCCTGTCTATGAAGGTTCCGAAGTTCATTCTATCCCCTTTGGTGGTCGCTGTATCCTTCACGGTGACTAGGTAGCCATAAACGCAAATTGTTTTACCTAAAAAGCGATGTAAATCGTTTGATACTAATGCATTATCCGGTTCTTCATCCAGGATATAAAAAGGGTTACACAGCGGGAATCCCAATAACTCAATCTGGTCAAAGGCCTCTTCCAATTCACTGTGTGGCAGCTTGGGTATTTTAAATTCTTTTGTTCGAGCCTTGAATAGCTGAAGGGTCTCCGGGGCGGGCTTCGATGGACTATAACGCAGGTGTGCCTGCCAAAGCAATTCCTTTTTAGCGATGCCAGAAAAGCGAAAGCCGTCCATGCGGATAAACAGGCTCAATTGCTCCAAGCCTAGGCTCGGCAAGCGGTCCATGAAATCGTTTAAATCGCTAAAAGGACCGTTCACATCACGTTCTTCCAGCATGCGCATGGCGGTATCAGTTTCCAAGCCGGCCACGTGCATCCAGCCGAGGTAAATGTCTTTCCCGTAAATAGCGGTAGGGTAATCGCTGCGGTTAACGCAAGGCGCGTGAATCTGTCCGCCCTCCATCCTAGCCTCGTGCACATAAAACTCGGTGGAATAGAATCCCCCGAAATTATTAATCGTAGCCACCATATACTCCAGCGGGTAATAGGCTTTGAGAAAGAGGCTCTGGTAACTCTCTACCGCATAGGAAGCAGAATGCCCTTTAGCGAAGGCGTAACCGGCAAAACTGGAAATCTGTCGCCATACCTCCCTGCTCATCTCATCGCTATAGCCCTTGGCTTTGCAGTTATCAAAAAACTGCTGTTCCACCTTCTGAAACTCTTCTCTGGAGCGGTATTTTCCACTCATCGCTCTACGCAATACATCGGCTTCTGCCAGGCTGAGTCCGGCGAAATAATGCGCTACCTTGATTACGTCTTCCTGGTAAACCATCACCCCGTAGGTCTCTGGCATAATGTCGAGCATCACCGGATGGGCGTCTTTGCGTTTCTCCGGAAAGCGATGGCGGGCAATGTATTCGCGCATCATGCCCGACTTGCTCACACCCGGCCTAATGATGGAGCTGGCGGCTACCAGGCCCAGATAATCGTCGACACGCAGCTTCTTCAACAGCATACGCATGGCCGGCGACTCCACGTAAAAGCAGCCTATGGCCTTGCCTTCACGTAACAGGGCTTTTACCTGCTCGTCTTGTTTGAAGCGTTTGATATCGTGGATATCAATAGGATCCAAATCCGGGTGATTCCGCCTAACCAGCTCCACCCCGTCTTTGACCTTGCTTAACCCTCGCTGACTCAGAATATCGAACTTAAAGAGTCCTAAGTCCTCCGCCACCACCATGTCGAATTGTGTGGTAGGAAAGCCTTTGGGCGGCATAAAGGTGGAGCAGTAATAGTGGATAGGCCTTTCGCTAATTACAATACCACTGGAGTGGATGCTCAGGTGCGAAGGAAGTCCTTGGATACGTGTACCGTAGCGCAAAACAAGGTCGGTGATGTGATCCGGCTTACGGCTTTCCAATCGCCCTCTCGACAGCTCATCAATCTCGTGTTTGGGTAAGCCAAAGACCTTACCCAGCTCACGCACCACAGCCCTAAACTGGAAGGTGCTGTAAGCGCCCAACAAGGTAACCTGAGGGAAACGATGGAAGATATAGGAGGTGATGTTCTCTCGGTCAGTCCAGGAGAAATCCACGTCGAAATCGGGCGGATTCTGCCGGTAAAGGTTGATGAATCGCTCAAAATACAGATCCAGTTCAATGGGGTCTACATCGGTGATACGCAGCAGATAGGCCACCACGCTGTTGGCACCGCTGCCCCTTCCCACATAGAAGAAATTCTTGTTACGCGCATAGCGAACAATGTCCCAATTGATGAGAAAATACGAGAGAAACCCCTTCTGCTCAATGATTTCTAGCTCCCGTTCTATGCGGGTATAGATACGTTCATCCGGATTGGGATAGCGGTAAGGCAGTCCTTCCCTGCACAGCTTTCTGATCAGCTCTTTGTCTTCCGCCACCGAGTCGGTATAGGTTTTCTGGTTGTGGTTTTCGCCACTTTCGCCAAAATCGAATTCCACTGCACAGGCCTCGTGCAACTTTTCGGTATTGCTTAGCAGCCAGGGTAAATCGGATAAAGCCTTTTCCAGCCAAGCCTTGCCCACAAAGACATCCGTATCGGAGCCTTCTTCGTGTTTGGGCAATTTACTGAGCAAGGTATTTTGATCTATAGCCCGCAGCAAGCGGTGGCTATTGAAGTCTTTGCGGTTTCTAAAACTGCCCTGATGCCAGAGCACCAGCTTATGGCGTTGCTTCAGCCAAGGTGAGAAACGCAGCTTATTCAGCTCATCTAGGCGAACCCCGATGTATTCGTTTTCTTCCAGCGGTTCCGGTTCTCTAAATTTAGCGAAAGGATACACCACCAAGGTATGCGGCAAGGGAACGGCCTTGCGTGGAATGGGCAGGTGTTGGTGCAGGTGAAAAGCGAGGTAATCGTTCAGGTTTTTATAGCCTTCCTTGTTGCAGGCTAAGGCGATAAAACAGGGATCAGCGCTATTGCGGAAATCGATGCCCAGCACCGGCGCTATACCGTATTTGGGTGCCAAGCGAACGAAGTCGGCACAGGCCGAAGTATTGTTGATATCGGTCAGTGCAGCCCGTTCATAGCCCTGAGCCTGCAGCAGGCGCAGCAGTTCTTCCGGTGCAAGAATGCCGTACTTAAGGCTATATGAACTGTGTACTGATAACATCTATGACCTCCTATTGGCTAACAATGGCGCCGCGTCGCCCGTAAAGGGATTTCCCCTACCGATGCTCCGCGCCTGTATGCCCGAAGCCCGCATCACCGAGCGGTCGCCAAAACGATTTCGAATCTTGTCCATGGCTTGGTACAGGTTGATAAGCTCCTCGTTGTCTGAAAAGAGGTCCATCTGGTAAGAGCCTGTCACCAAACTGCTCAGTCTAACCCCTATCAAGCGCACCAGCAATCGCTTATTGTACAAGCGATCAAAGAGCTCCAGCACCTTCGGAATCAAAACGTGATCGGCTGAGGAATATGGAATATGGGCCTGCAGCGTATAGGTATTAAAATCGGAGTAGCGCACTTTCACGGTAACGCAAGCGCAGACCTTATTGCCGCGCCGCAGCTGGAAAGCCAAGTTTTCTGCCATGGCCGTGAGTATGCCTTTCAGCTTCGCTACATCAATGGTATCGCGGTCGAACGTGCGTTCGGTGGAGATGGATTTGCGTTCGGTATACGGAATCACCGGACTCGTATCCACGCCATTGGCTTTTTTCCAGAGGAGGAGTCCGTTTTTACCCAAGACCTTTTCGAGCATTTCCGGCTGCATCTGTTGCAGGGTGCGGATTTGCTTCACACCGAGGTTACTCAGCAACTGGTAGGTTTTATCGCCCACCATGGGAATCTTTTTGATCGATAGCGGAGCGAGAAAGGCTTTTTCCAAGCCGGTATCTACCTTAATCTGGTTATTGGGCTTAGCCTCTCCGGTGGCCACCTTGGAGACGGTTTTGTTTTGCGAAAGCCCAAAGGAAATGGGCAATCCGGTTTCTTTGATGATACGCTTCCGCGATTCTGAAGCCATCTTCAAGCAACCAAAGAAGCGGTCCATGCCGCTCAGGTCCACGTAAAACTCATCGATGGAGGTCTTCTCGTAAAGCGGAAAGCTCTCTTTGATGATATCCGTGACCATGGCCGAGTACTTCATGTAATTGGAGGAGTTGCCACGTATGACAATGCCTTCCGGACAAAGCTGTCGGGCCATCTTCATGCTCATACCTGAGTGCACACCAAAGCTTCGGGCCTCGTAGCTGCACGAAGCCACCACCCCACGGTCGCTGGTGCCACCTAGCAGAATAGGTTTGCCTTCTAGGCGACTATCGAGCAAACGCTCTACCGACACGAAGAAGGTGTCAAGGTCCATGTGCATAATTGAACGGGCTGGCATGCTAGGCGTACTTATTTGCTAATTTTCTTATTGATGTCTTTCACCTCTTGCTGCAAGCTCATCAGCGCCTGCAAGATGGTATTGGGTGCCAGCGGCATTGCTCCGGCTTCGGGCAATTGCAAGCTGATATAGCCTATGGCCTTCCAGACCTCGGCAATCATCTCGGCATCCACGCTATAAGGTTTGTATTCCGGGTTATCGGATTTCAGAATGAGCTCTCCTTGCTTCAAGCGATTAAGCACACGTTTGTAGACCACGCCTTCATCGCGGGTAACCAAGATATAGCACTGCTCGTCTTTGATGTCGTGCCAGTCTTGCACGTATTCTGTAATGATATAGGAGCCATCCGGTATAGGCTGCATGCTATCCCCTTTGATCTGAAACAAACGGTAGCTGCGCTGTTTGCCTAACTCCTGAATGGGTAAAGTAAAAGATGGCAGACTGCGGATATAGTCCACATCGCTAAAACCTTCCAAATAACCGGCTGCCGCTTTAACCGGCACCAATACGATGCGCTCCTTCTCTTCTGAATCTACCGCCACCGGCAAGATACGTAGCGATTTACCACTGGCATCTGCCGCCATAGCCTTGCCTCCTTTTTCCAATTCGCGGTGCAAAAGCTCGTCTAAACTGCAGCGGAAATAATGTGCCATCAACTGCAAAACAGCCAGCTTAGGCTCCGCTCTGCCCTCCTCATATGAACCCAAAGCTGCGCGATTGATGCCCAAACGATTCGATAACTCCTCTTGAGTTAAGCCCTGCTCTTTTCGTAAATACTTGATATTCTGTGCTAAATAGTGAGACATAATCCCCTTGTTTTCTCTTTGCTAATATAATTAGAATACTAATATAATTTGCAAATGAATGAGAATTAAGGTTGAGGCCTGAAAGTAGAGGCCTCGCTTTGCTGCGCCACACTTTCGGCCAGGGTTGAGGTTGAGAGACGGACAGACGGAGGGACGGATATTCAGGTTTTAGTGTTCTGTAGAGGCGACACATGCGTCGCCCCTACGGCGATTAACAGTTATAAAGACATTAAAACAATCGACATTTAACAATCAACAAACCAGTCCCACAATCCTACAGTCCCACAATCCAACAACCCACAATGGGGGTTTCACCGCTCTTCCACGTTACAACTGCATGCGAATTCACATCGGTCTCTTTCTACTCTGTCTTTCCTTATCGCTAAATGCCCAGGATTTCTGGAAAAAATGCAGTCCTATTCCGAAGGGGGAATTTCCGTTTCTGATTCAAGGCCAGGGTACTCAAATCCATGTTTTAAGTGGTGAAGGAAATTTGTTTCGCAGCGATGACATGGGCAAAAACTGGTACGAACTCTTGCAATGCGATTACCGTCCTAATGCACTGTACACCAACGATTCACTAATGCTGGTGGCCGATTCATTGTTTGTTTACCGTTCTAGCGATGCCGGACAAACTTGGCAAAAGCAGCGCTTTCAAGGCAGTTATGCTCCGATGGTTTTTTTCAAAAGCTCCGGTGGCTACCTCTTTGCCTTAAGCGGCGACCGAATAAGCTTGCAGAAAGGCGATAGAATCTGGCGCTCAGCTGATAACGGCCTCACTTGGCAAAAGAAATCGCTAGGCCTACAAGGAAATGGTTTTATCGAACACCTGAAAGAAGACGCTAAGGGCAGGCTGTATACGTTGACGGCCGACGATGGACAAGGTGGTGCTTTATTCTATTCAGATGATCAAGGAGAACACTGGACAAAACAGCCTATTCTCTTCGATGGACAAAATGCGGTCAACGACGACCTGTATATTCGTCAGGCGGGAAGCCTCTTACTTGAAGGCGACTCCATTACCCTTGGTTTTCATGGCTCTGCCGGCACCAACTCGCCGGTAGGCGTTCGCTTAACTTTAAAAAATCACCTGAACATGCAGGGCAAATGGAGGCAGATTAAACTCTCCGGTTCCAATTCCTTTTGGATGGACATAGTGCTATTGAATACAGCCTACAACGGATGTTCAGTCTACTATGGCTCCTTTATGAATACACTCTATAACGGGGGCGGAATTATCAAATACCCCAACGGAGAATGGGTAAAGCAGAACTCCGGTCTAGACATCACTCCTATGGGTTATCAAGGCATGGAAATTAGCGCTTTAGCTAATGGTACCTTGGTGGGTTTGCAATGGGGCGATTACAATGTTTACTATAGCGATTCGGTAGCCTGTTATCCGTTAAGCAGTCCGCAATTACCCCCAAAAGAGGTAAACACCTTAGTCTATCCGCAACCTGCCGGCAATTGGTTCAGCATCGCTTCAGCACCTGAATCTGCCACCCGGTTCAGCTTATATGATATGCAAGGCCGATTGGTACTTCAAGGCTTATTGACAGAACAAAATACCTTGGAGCAAGTGAAGTCGGGCAGTTATATTCTGCAGCTGGAAGACCATTCCAAACAAGCGCTCAGTCGGTTACGGCTTATTCACTTTTAAGTGAGCGATAGACAAAATACGAATAGACGGTTGGGAAAATTAAACCGATCAGAACGGTTCCCAGTATCAATACCATCAGAAACGGTTCAGTTACAAAAAAGCTCAGAATAATGGAAATGGCTGCACTTCCACTCAGTAGTTTAGCCGCCAAGCGATGTGTTCTGCGCCATACTTCTTCGTTTTGAAGCGTCCACGGTGTGCGGATTCCAACGAAGTAGTTGTTCCGCACTTTACCTAGATGATTGCCCAAAATCAGAAAGAGCAGCATCACAGCAGCACTAATGATTCGCGGGATTGGAATAGCATTTCCCATGGCCTCCAAGTAGCTCATCACCACGATGCCCGCCATTAGCACATTCACAAAAATGCGCACGGTAAAATAGAGTCCTTTGAAATGCGGGTAATTGTTCTTCTTTGGATCAATTCGAGGTGCTATGTACAAAACTGAACTTGTAAAGAGTCCTATCACCGTCATGATGAGCATAAACTCAAATGGCTTCATGGTTCTGTCGGGTTTGCCGTTTAGTCCGTAATGCGAGGCTACTTCACTTGGTAAATCGGCTTGCCAAAGCAGATAGGCTAAAAATGGAATGGTGAGCGGAATCCAAATGAGAAGTTCTTGCCACCAGGCAAATCCAATAATTTTCTTGTCTGCTGTTTTCATTTCTTTAAAGTCATTATCCAGGCTAAAAGCTCTTCGAGCATGCTGGCATTAAGTGAATAATAAACGTATTGTCCCTTCTTTATGCTAACCACCAATTCAGCCTGACGGAGTAAATCGAGGTGATGCGAGATGGTTGGCTTGCTTACCTCAAAAGCTGAGGATATCTCCCCTGCAGTGAGGTCACCTTTCTTCAACATCTCTAGTATCTCTCGGCGAATCGGATCGTTTAAAGCCTTCAGTAAGACATTCATAACGATACAAATATAATATACTTGATACCATGAGGTGCGCTATGG
>SBGR01000002.1 GCA_006226545.1 Bacteroidota bacterium
GCCCCTAAGTTTAATATGCTATCCAAAAACACTCTCAAATCCATTCTTCAAGAATCCAACATTTTCCCTATTTTCACAAGGTTCGTGGTAGAGCCAGAAAAATATTAATTCAATTTCAATAGATTTTGAAAAACAGAATTTTACGTTTTCACCCTCAACTACATTTTCTGGTATTCTGAAATTAAATGACGTTTCCGTAGACCAGAACTCTTCTTTAGCTCAATTGAAAAAGATTAAAGGCCTTGAAGTAAGTGAATCGATTTTTAAAGTGAATCATGCAAAGTTTTATAATCACAACATAACCTTAGAATTTAGTAATCATCGAGATAAAAGTAAGTTGGTTTGTTTTTCAATTCAGTTTGACAATATTTCCGAACAAACAAATTCGAAGGGATGGACTGAAGGGGACATTAATATACTAAAGGCAAGTATTTCTAACGTTGAGAAGATTAAGGCACTTTCTAAACAATACAAGTTTAGTATGAGTGATTTTGCAGATTGTTATGCATCCAAAATAGTCACAACATTCACATTGAGTGATATGAATAATCCAACGCCAGAGTTACAAAATCGTATAGCGAAAATAATGGAAAACTGCTTTATTCAAGTTCCAAAAAATGAATAGTAAATGATAGAATTGGTTAATAAACATTTGTTTTCTTGTATCAATTTAAATTGTCATATTAGTTGTTCCTATTAAATTTTTTTACCTGATGAATGAAAACCTTGAGTTAATAAATATGACTGCAAAATGAGATTTATAAGACCGAAAGTAATTGGGACTTTAAAAGTTCACAGAATGAAATCCGGAACTTTAGCTGTGGTGAATGACATTAAAAACCCTCCAAATAGAATCATCGTTCCTTGCCAATCGTTTGAGCACGGAGAAGAAATAATTAGTAAAATCAAAGAGTGTAAGTCAGGAGAAGAAATTCATTTCTGAAAGCACCTTTATTAGCCACACACTGTTACGTTGTGTTCAAAAAAGAATTCCAAAAAAGATTGAAAAAATCAATCAACTCGTATTTAAATGAACAAACGCCTCATCCCGATTATAATCCTTGCCATTGCTGTAGTTCTGTTCATTTACAATAGGCCATTGGACTTGGTCAATCACAAGGAAATTAGTCGAGGCTATGAGCTTATCAAGGGGATTGAAGCCTACCAGCAGAAAAAGGGAAAACTGCCTGAAAATGGAGATTGGGCGGCCTTTCAAGAAATCGGGTTTACCATTATTGAATTGGAGCATGCCTATCCTGAATTCAGAAAGCTGTCCGACACTAGTTATGAACTTAGCTATACCGAAGGATTTGATCCGCCCTACCTAATTTGGAATTCCACAGAAAGGGAATGGAAAGAAGGGTTTCCATCGCTAGCGGATTTTCAACATCCATAGCCTTGGAAATGCAACTTAAACACGCGCTTTTTCATTTGTTATGTACGGTTATTTACCGTACATTTGAGGGGGCGTAAAGTAAATTACATGGACACAACGATTAACAAGGAAGAACGAATAGAGTTGCGGGTTTCTGCTCAAGATAAAATGATTTTCAAAAGGGCGCAGGAATTGAGTGGCGACAAATCGTTTAGCAGCTTTATTGTTAGAATTCTGAAGAAACAAGCAGAGGAAATTGTAGCAGAATATGACCGTGTTTTAGCCTCTGAAAAAGACCGAGAATTGTTCTTCAATGCTGTATTTGGGAATGGTAAACCCAACGAAAACTTAGTTGAAGCGGCTAAGAGGTACAAGGCGAAGTCATCTGAGTTGTGGAAATAGTTCTTCTTGAAAGGCATCACAATAGAAAGACGTTTGTTTGTGAAATAGACTCCTTAAAAGACTATTTGCATAGGCAAGTTAGTCAGGATATTAAAAGACGTTTGGCCAACTGCTTTGTCGCCATAGATAATGCCAATAACGTTTTAGGGTATTATACCTTAACGAGTGATAGCCTTGGGCGAGAGGCTATTCCCGAAAAATACCTGAAACAAGTGCCGCCCAGCTATAGCGCCCCCGTTATTCTATTGGGAAGATTGGCCAGGCATATCCATACCAAAGGTACCGGATTGGGTGAAATTCTTTTGCTTGATGCCTTATTCCGTAGCTTTACCTTATCCAATGAAAGCATAGGAGCTATGGCTGTGGTAGTTGATCCTATCAATGAAAGGGCAAAGAGATTTTATGAAAAATACGGTTTTGAATTACTTCCCGACAGCGGGAAAATGTTCCTGCCGATGAAGACCATCGCTCAATTAATTTGATGTGATTGTAGATTTAAATCTTGATTCAACTTACCTTACTGTTCACCAGAAGGAACCATCGCTCATCTCACTGAATTCTCTAACGAGATTATAGTTCTGGTAAGAGGCTAACTTTATTTGACTACTATGGATAATCAAAATTGGTCACAGCTCAAATTTTTAATAAGGAAATGACAAAACTATACTGTTCACATAAACTCAAAGATTTTCTCGGTCCGAAGTTCTTTGATCCAGTAGATGAAGGAAAAAATAGGTATGGCGATTGGAATGCGCATCTCTTTTATTACGGAGGTAGAAAGAACTTGATTCTGGTTAACAACGTGTCCTATTATGCGGTTTTTATTACAGATGTTAGAAAAGCGGATTTTAAGGACTTTAGCACTTTATTCTTCAACCGATTAACGGAACAGCTTCAATATGACAGGGTAATTGATGCTTCGGAGGTATTAATTACCATTCAGAAATATACCCCTATAAGTTTTGCAAGAACGAACAACGATAAAAAAACCATTGGAACGATCAATGACTTTATCTACCAGTATGAAGTGCGCAAACAGCATCCGTATTGGGAAGACAGAACCTTGCTCGATTATAATTCATCCATTAATAATAGTATGACAGGCGCAGGTCGAACTAAATCGTCAGACTACGGAAATCCCAAAAATGATATGCGGAAACTTTTAGTTTCCAAATAGCACTATAAAAACACCTTCGCCAAGAATCATTTTGACCGGGTAAATTGCTATGAAATGATTGCAAAAACACAGCTTTTCAATTCGATGGGTAATCTGCCTGAATACTTAAGTGTAGACCAAATTGTAGAGCATCTCTTATTATTGGAGAAAGTCCAGATTGGATTAGAAGACTCCAAAGCCGGTCGGGTCAATACCAAAGAAGAAGCCAAAGAAAAGCTAGGCAAATGGCTCAAGTAAGGTGGACCAATATTGGAATTGAGTCAATCATTCAGAAACACGTTTACTCAAATGAATTTATTTGAACAACTATCTATTCCCGGTTGGACAAGCCATATTGAAGAAATTTCAAATGGCGTTTACAAGGTTTCGTATACAGATGCCCATGGAAGGAAGGCTGAGGCAATGGGTACTTCTTTTAAGCAAACCATTGACAAGGCAGCAAGTGATGCCTTTGATATTGAAAAGCAAATCTCCGAGAACTGGAATTTATTTCTGTTTGAGCTTGCAGTTCAGACATTGGCTGAAGAAAATCTATGTGAAAGTGAATACAGCGACAAGGCGTTTGGATCGTGGCATATAAGCAAACAAGACAATCGTTTGGTATACGACGGCAAAGACGCTCTACTCATATTTGAAACACGAACTAAGGGAAGGTGGAATGCTATCAATACCATTCCCAACGCCATATTGAGCTACTCCGATTTCATCGGTCAATTGAATATGCTATCAAATACGACCAATCAACAAAAGACAAAACTCCCTTGGTGACGCAAGCTTTTCAGGTTTAAATGATTTAAACCTTGCTTTTTTTCAATCCAAAAATCCCTTCATCTCATCACCTCTTCATCACAGGATATAGATCTGCCCAATAAAGTTACTCAAACTGCATCCCCTCGGCTCTCCGCTCTGCGCCCTTCGCCTTTTTGTTGCACCCCTTCGGGGTTCTGATTGTCTGGGGAATACCTGGGTGCTACCAATGTCAGACCCCTTCGGGGTCAATGCCTAGTTGGATTGATCTAAGCTTGATAAGAATATCTAGGATGAAAGTCGGGTAATTTTAAATCAAAAATCAACGATCATAAATCAAAAATCCCTTCATCTATTTTCGGACTTCATTCCCTCGGCTCTGCGCCCTCCGCCATTTTGTTTCACCCCTTCGGGGTCAATGCCTAGTTGCATTGATTTAAGCTTGAAAGAAAAGTGACAACCAAAATTAGGCAAGGACAAATTTTAAATCATAAATCAACGATCATAAATCAAAAATCCTAAGGCCTATTCATAACTCAACCTTCAAAATTCATAATTGCGTCCTTTCGAAGACCAATTAAAAATTCATCACTACGCTCAAATCAAAAATCAACGATCATAAATCATAAATCCCTTCATCTACTTTCGGACTTCATTCCCTCGGCACTTCGCCCTCCGCCCAATACCTGCGTCCCAAAACTCACTACTTGTCCCGAAGTGTTGTGTAGCGTAGCGGAACATCTACTTCGGGATTCCTTTCCTCGCTTCCCTCTGACTCAAGCCCGACAACTCCACTGTATCTAAAATTTCCAGTACCCAAAGCGGATTACGTTTCGCTACTTCGCGCAGCGACCAGCCTATGGCTTTGCGGATAAAGAACTCCTTGGAGTCTTTGTGTCGTTTGATGAGGTAATCCAGCAGATCGAGATCGGTTTTGTCTTTGTATTTGAGCTGGAAGATGAGGGTGGTTCTGTGCAGCCATAGGTTATCGCCGTTGTCCCATTTTTCAATCCAGGCATCGCGCTCCTGCGGAAATTTCAAGAAATAGCCGCCTACCAGGTTGCTGGCTAGGCCGTCTACCGTATCCCACCAGGAGTCCTCCAAGATGCATCGCTCAAAAAGCGCTATGCTGCCTTGCTGCTTGAAGAGCCCGGCTCGGCGCATCCAATCGATCGACACATACTTAAACTCACGAAAAGGTTGGTTCCAGAGGTCAATGGCAATCTGTTCTTGCTCGGCTTTGCTGAGCTTCTTCCACGCATTAAAATAAGTGGGGTAGAGCGATTTCCTCTCCGGACTGTTCACGCCAAGTACTTTGAACTGGTCTTTCAAATAGGCTTCCATACCGGCTACCTTTTCCGGAATGGCCAGCTTTTGCATGTCGTGAATGAAGTCTTGCAGCATAGGGCAAAATAAAGGGAAAAATTGGCCAAAAAGGTATGAGCTAGTTTGTAGCATGAGGCTTCGACTAAAATTCCAAAAGCCAAGAGCCAAAAACCAAAATGTTCTGCGCTGTAAGTGCTTCGGACAACCAAAGTTGTTTTATTGGAACTTGTTTCTTGGTATTTGGAACTTGGAGCTTGTTTTTTGGAACAGTTTCGATTTTTAGGATTAGGAGATATCATGTCCTTATTCAAAATTTTATCGCCTATGCAAACCCTCACCTAAGGTCAGGCTTAACTTTGTACTGTCATGACAAAACAAGTGCAGTTGTATACCGTGAAGGAGGTAGCTGATTTATCGGGAGTGAGCGTTAAAACTTTACACCATTACGATAAGCTTAAGCTGCTCCAAGCCACAGAGCGTAGCGACTCGGGTTACCGGCTCTACGATTTGTCTTCGCTGGAACGTTTGCAAGAAATTCGCGTATTCAAGGCTTTAGGATTGCCCTTGGCTGAGATTAAGCTGGTGCTGCAGAATCCGCATTACCAAAGAGCGCAAGCTCTGAAATGGCAGGAGGAGCAATTGCATGCGAAACTGCAGGAGTATCAAAATTTATTGAAAGGGGTTCGGCTGTCCTTGGCCAGGGAGCAGAATCCGCAAGAGAAAAGCAACATGAAAACTGAAGAATTGTATGAAGGCATGAGGCCGGAAGCAGCCGCATCCTACCGAGAAGAGGCCAAGCGAAAATGGCCAAGCGAATTTGAAGCTTCAGAAAAGCGATTGGAGAAGATGGAGAAGGCCGATTTTGAAAAGCTGAAAGAAGAGGGGGTGAAAATTGTCACTGCCCTGGCGCACCACTCCAATAATGGAAGCGAATCTGCTGTAATCCAAGACTTGATTCAGCGGTATTATGAGCACTTGAATCAGTTCACACCCACCAGCGAAGAGCGATTCGCACAATTGGCTGAGATGTATGTGGAGGACGAGCGCTTCAAAGCCTACTATGAAAATTTTCAAGTTGGGCTAGCAGAATTTATTCGTGAAGCCATACGTTACAGAATGAAAGCTTAAGTTTAAGGGCGGATTATTCCGCCCATTTTTCACCATGCGCCTTAAGAAAGTCCTCTATATCCTGCTCGCACTCTTGCTGATTCCTTTGAGTCTGGGCATCTACAGCTATTCCTTGCCCAAAACGTTTTTTATCCCGGTGCAGGATGCCGACGAGAAAGACTGGAACGCCAAGAGCTTCTGGTATTACCCCTGGGGCAATTCGGTAACGCATAAGGGCGTCGACATCTTCGCTAAAAAAGGCAAACCCGTGCTAGCGGCCACGTCGGGCATGGTAATTAAGAAAGGGGAGGGCGGCAATGGAGGCAAGTTTGTGGTGGTACTTGGTCCAAACATGGTGCTGCATTATTACGCCCACCTCGATTCGTATACTGTTTCCAGTGGCGACCGCGTAAAGGCCGGAGAGCAGATTGGTACCGTTGGCAATACAGGCAATGCCCAAGGCAAAGCGCCACACTTGCATTACAGCATGGTCGATATCCTCCCCCGTTTTTCCCGCGCCGATACCGCCATCCAAGGCAAGCGGAAGATGTGGTACCGAAACCCGATTCCGTATTTGAAATACGAGAAAAGTTTTTAAAACGCAGGGCACAGAGCATGGGGCAGAGGGCGAAGGGCCAGAAAGTAGCGACTTCGCTGCGTCACATTTTCGGACAGGTAAACGAACTTTAACTTATTCTCCTAGAGGGGCGCAAAATCTTGCGCCCCTCTAGGAGCAAGAACTTTGAATAATGCTCTGTGCCCTCTGAGTAAAACTCTGTGAACCCTGTGGTTAAGCAGTTCGAAGCCATCTTAACAGAGTGTCATTGCCCCATCCATGGTCTATGGTGTTTCTGTTCTAGTTTATTGTGTTTTAATTCTGAGGCGTTCACTGGTCCCGATGTGA
>SBGR01000081.1 GCA_006226545.1 Bacteroidota bacterium
TCAGAGCTCAACACAGAGGGGTCAGAAACGTCAACTTCTTCCTATTTCGACTGACTAAATTATATGCTTAGCCCACAACTTTTGGACTTGATCCGCAATGCTGTTTGAGGTAGTTCTGCGGTGTATCGGGGCTTTCAGACTCGGGTAAATGCAAAAAACCAGAGTCTTCGACCCTGGTTTTTCCATTTTGTTTGCGGAGAGAGAGGGATTCGAACCCCCGGTCCTGTTACAGACAACGGTTTTCAAGACCGCCGCATTCGACCGCTCTGCCATCTCTCCGACAGGCTGCAAAAGTACAAAAAGGCCGAATTTGTACAAGCCCTTTCAAAAAAAATATGAAATAAAGATTTAGGCTTCGTCGAGCTTGACGTTCCCTCGCTGCTTTCGCTCCAGCTCTTCCCTACGTAAACCCCTTTGTTTCAAGTCGTCTAACAAGATGTTTAAATCGAAGCTAGCCAAGATCATCAGGCTGTTCCAGTAAATCCACAGCATAATCACCACCAGGGTTCCGATGCTGCCGTAGATCTTATTGTAAGCGTTGAAATTGTTCACGTAAAGCGAAAGCACCACCGACATAATCAAAATGGAAATGGTGGCCATAATGGAACCTTTGGAGAAAAAAGGCCAGCTTCGGCGGTTCATCGGTCCGTAGGTATACATCAACGACACCGACACCAAGATCAAACCAATCACCAAAACCCAATTGAAGGAATTCAGTAAAAAGAGTACAATCCCTTTGCTCACGGCCCCGGTATCGCTCAACCAACTTAATGCACCCTGCCCAAGCGTAATCAATCCCAAGGCCAATACCAACAGCAGGCTGATTAAGAAATTCATTAAAAAGGAATACAATCGCTTCTTCACAATGGATCGTTTATCGCGAATCTTGAGTGAACGGTGAAACGAACGAATCATGCTATCGATGGCCGAGGTAGAGAAATAAATCGCTAGAATAAAACCAAAGGAAAGTAAGCCGCCCCGTTGTTTGCCCACGATGTCTTCCAAGGTTTCTGAAATACTCTTGAAGGCTGTATCGGGCATGAGGTTCTTCAATAAAAGCAGTACATCCTTGTGGGCGTCTTCAAACGGCAGGTAGGCTACCAAGGTGAAGAAAAAGATGATGGCGGGAAAGAAGGCCAACATGATATTAAACGACATATACGCTGCCCTCATGCGCACGTCTTCTGTATCTGCTTTGCGCAGGTAAAAGGAAAAAAGCGATTGCCAATTGAGCTCAGGAATGCCCGGCACCCGGTTCTGTTTCCAGCTTTCGGGTAAGCGGTTGCGTAAATTAATCCACCTGAACTTGGGCCTGTTCATCGCTTAAAAATACGATTCTAAGGATTGAAGCAAACTCGCAGGTGCCTTAGTTGGGCGGTTGGTTTTCATGTCAACAAAAACCAGGGTAACCTGTCCCTCATGCAAAAACTCATTCGCCTCATTGTGTATCTCAAAATCGAAGGTGATACGCGCACCCGGCAAAGCTGTTAACTTGGTGGTGATGGTGAGTAAGTCGTCGTAACGTGCCGGCTTATAGTAACGCGATTTCACCTCCATCACCGGAAGCATCACGCCTTCTTCTTCCATCGCTTTATAACTCAAGCCCAATTGCCTCAAGGCTTCTACCCTGCCTACTTCATAGTACAAGCAGTAGTTGCCGTAGTAGACATATCCCATCTGATCGGTTTCTCCGTAACGAACGCGAATCTGTGTTTTCGATTCAAACATTAGCGTATTCCTCTTTTATTCAATTCAAGCTGATAGCGGCGGCTGTTCAGCTGATGTTGTTTGTAGTTGTCTGTAAAATTATGGTATCCTGAAAAATCCTCCTTTGCACAGAAGAACAGGTAATCGTGTTGCTTGTTTTTCAAAACCGCATCTATGGCCTGAATACTCGGAATGCAGATAGGGCCCGGGGGTAACCCTTGTACAAAATAGGTATTGTAAGGCGATTCATACTCGGTCATAGCAATGGTTACACGGCGGATATCCGGATTTCCCACGGCAAAGATCACCGTCGGGTCTGCTTCCAGTTTCCAGCCTTTGCGCAGGCGGTTTAAGTAGACTCCGGCTACGGTCGACATCTCATCCAGCTTCGCCGTTTCTTTGTCTACTATCGAAGCCAAAATACTCACCTCCACCGGACTTAGATCGATGGCTTGGGCTTTTTGCTTGCGCTTGTCGTTCCAAAATTTCTCGTATTCCTTGAACATCCGCTCTAAGAATTGCTCAGCAGAAGTATTGTAGTAAAAGAAATAAGTATTCGGAATAAAGAGAGCCGGAATGGTTTCGGGTTTCCAGTTGTGTTGAGCGAGGTATGCTTTGCTTAAAAGCAACTGCATCAATTCGGTGCTGTCGGCCGCCAACTCTGCACTTACATGCGAAGCCAGGCCTTCCAATGTCCAGCTGCCTCTCAATACCAGTTTTACCTGTTCTTGTTGGCCTAGCGAAAGCATACGCAGGATAGCAATATTGCTCATGCCCGGTTTGATGGCGTAACGCCCCGGTTTAAATTTCTTGTCGTAACCCGTGATTTTAGCCACCGTCCAGAATTTGAAGTTGCTTTCCAGAATCACTTCAGTCTTGAAAGCCTTCTGTACATCATCGTATTCTGTAGATTCATTCACCTGTATTAGAATCTTGCGGTTTTGCGCCGTATTCTTGTTGTACACAGCACCATAAAGCCACCAGGCGGAAAGTCCGGCCACCACAAGTAGTGATCCGATGAGGATAAGTAGGATGCGTAATTTTCGCGACATGGGGCACAAAGATAATCAGGACGAGCAATGCATGTTGTGAGTGCAGGCGACAAATCCTAAGTTTGCGTGACATTATGAAAATTGCATTAATTGGGTACGGTAAAATGGGTAGAGCGATTGAAAACGCTGCCCTCTCACGCGATCATGAGATTGTTGCGCGCATCAACGAAGGCGCTAGCGATGAAGAATTGGCTATGCTCGACTTAGCCGATGTAGCGATAGAGTTTACTGCTCCGCATGCCGCTGTAGGCAATATTGAACTGTGCTTCGGTAAAAACATTCCGGTTGTAGTGGGTACTACAGGCTGGTACGAAGCGTATCCAGAATTGAAAGAACGTTGCCTATCAGAAGGTTTAAGCCTCCTCACCGCAACCAACTTCAGCATCGGCGTAAACATCTTCTTTGAGGTGAACAAACGTTTGGCGGAATTGATGAAAGACTATTCCAACTACGATGTAACCATGGAAGAAGTTCACCATACTCAAAAACTAGACGCCCCAAGCGGAACAGCTATTTCGCTTGCTACCCAAATATTAGAGCGATTGAAATGGAAGAAATCGTGGAAGGGTGTTGATGACGAAGAAGAATTAAATGAGGTAAGTGATACCACCTTGCCTATTTTAGCGAAACGTATTGATGAAGTGCCTGGAACACATAGCATCAGCTATACCAGCGCCATCGATACCATAGAAATTAAACATACCGCCCACAGTAGAGCCGGATTTGCCTTTGGAGCCGTATTAGCCGCAGAATGGCTGCACGGAAAAAAGGGTGTCTTTACGATGGAAAATGTGATAAAAAACCAAGAACAAGTCAATGAACAAAATTAAAGAGCGTATTCAGAAGTTCACCCGCAAAGAGTGGATCTACATCAGCATCTGGTCTTCCCTGAACTTCTTGTTTTTACTAGTCCTGCTTTTTGCCGCCGGCGCAAGCATTGTTAGTTCATTGGCTTATTTCATCTTTTGGGAACTCTGCCTCTTTGGCTACTATATGATCCGCGTTCGCAAGGGCGAAAAAGACACGAAAGGTCGCGAATGGGTAGACGCCATTGCCTTTGCTGTAATCACTGCTACGATCATCAAAACCTTTATGGTGGATGCCTTTACCATCCCTACTCCTTCTATGGAGAAGAACATGATGGTGGGCGACTTCCTCTTTGTGAGCAAATGGAATTACGGTACACGTGTGCCCAATACACCGGTTTCCTTCCCTTTTGTGCACAATACCTTACCGGGTGGCAGTGGCGATTCTTATATGGAAATTTTCGAATTGCCGTATTACCGTTTTCCGGCTACCGACCAAATTGACCGAAACGATGTGGTTGTATTCAATTACCCGGGACCGGAAAACAGAAACGATAAACGTCCGGTTGACAAAAGAGAAAATTACATCAAACGTTGCGTGGGCATTGCCGGCGATACTTTGCAGGTGATTAACCAAGCGGTTTACATCAACGGTAAACTTTCTCCATTGCCGGAAGGCATTTTCTTGCAACACCGTTTTAAGGTGAAATACAAATCGGGTTTTAGACCTAATCCGGCACAGTTGAAAGAAGAATTCGACATCAACGGTGAAGACATTCGTTTTGAGCAAGATTATTTTGAAATCTTGATTCCGGAAGACCGCGTTGAAGAGTTTAAACAGCTGCAAGGCGTAGACTCCGTTGAACGAATCATGGATGCTAATCCGGAGTTCCCTGTTTTCCCAGATTTGTACTGGTCGGCCAATAAAAAGAGTAATAACTGGACCATCGATAATTTCGGCTCGGTTTATATTCCAAAAGCCGGTGATGTCATTGAATTGAATACCAAAAACATCTGGATGTACCGTCGCTGCATTGAATTATACGAAGGCAATACCTTTGAAATCAGAGAAGGAAATAAGGTCTTTTTAAACGGTGAAGAAGCCAGCAGCTATACCTTTAAAATGAACTATTACTGGATGATGGGCGATAACCGCCATAACTCAGCCGACTCCCGCTACTGGGGCTTCGTTCCGGAAGACCATATCGTGGGCAAGGCTTGGTTTGTATGGTTTAGCTACGACAAACACGCTAGCAGCTTCTTCAGTGGAATCCGCTGGAGCAGAATGTTCACGGGAGTGAAATAGTCTTGTTGGACTGTGGAATTGTAGGACTGTTTGACTGATAGGTTTACTGTTGATTGTTAACTGTCCCTCTAGAAAATAAAAATTGATAGAAATGAAAAGGCGTCGCTATGGCGCCTTTTTTTATTGGCAAAGGGCCTGGAGCGCAGGGCAGAGAGCTAAGGGCAGAGAGCTAAGGGCAAAGAGCATGGGGCTTTGAGCGTTAAATCCTCTGTGCATAGGTATTAACGTAGCAAACAGACACTACTCAATCTTAATAGAATTTATATCGCGTAGAGACGCAGAGATCGCAATGAATTATTCGGTTTAATTTCTTCCAATGCAACAACAAAATGGTCTATGAACTGTGAATGCGAGATATGGCATTACTCCTCAATCTCACTCCTCAACCTCAACCTCAACCTCAACCTCAACCTTGACCGAAAGTGTTGCGTAACAAAGTGAAGCCTCTACTTTCGGGCTTAATCCTCAATAAATCGTATCTCTAGCGATGGTGCTTCCGGCAAAGATGCCTACACCATTTTGGATATTGCTGAATACCAAAACCGGCTCTTGGAATGGGCTATTGGTACTTTGTTGAGCTTGGAATTGCTCTAAGGTAGTGATGTAGCGGTAAGCTTCTTCACTCAGTGCCTCAAACTTAACGGCATAACGCGGTGTACCTGTGGCAGTAATTTGCGGGAAACGGATGGTGATATTTCTTGTTCTCCCGGTAAAAAGGGCGTCAGAAAACAAATAAGATCCGTCGTCTGCGTGGATGGTACCCGGATTCAACAGAATCTCGTCGTCTGTATCAAAATCGAATGGCAGGAAAGATTGTGTAGCCGGAGAAAAGTACAGAAAACTCAAACGGTAGTAATTGGATTGTCCGGCAAAATCGGTAAAGTTGAGATTCAGTTGACTGGTTATTAGTCCGCCTCCATCAACACCTATGCTATCGGTATACGTTAGTCCGCCAAAGTTCTGCAAATTAGGCAAAGTAGCCATAGCTGAAGCTTCCTGTAGGCTGCCGGCCGACTTCACCCTCACCGAGTATTGTGCCCCTACCTCAGCTACCTCACTGGTGAAATAGTAGTTGTCTACCAGGTCGTAATCCAAGGTATCGATAAACACGTTGTTTTTAAACAACAAAACTTCAGCATTGCTAAGGTATTGCGGACGAATACCGGAAAGGGATGATTCTGATTTGGAAACGAATACCCGAAAGGCATTTTCATTATCGAATAAGGAATTCACTACCAATTTGCTTTGGTAGGCAATGTTCTGTGTTGGAATATCGCGTTTCTCGCATGCTGTCAATACGATGGCAAAAAGGAATAAAAACAGTATACGCTTCATTAGAAAGTGAATTTATAGGTGAAGGATGGAATAAAACCCAGGAAGGAAACTTCCTGTGCCGTGATACCCGATGCTGAGCTACCTACTTCGGCATAGGCTGCATTGAAGTGGTTGGTTAGGTTATAGGCCGAAAACACCAATTCTTGAGTGCCTCCCATGGCATTGTAACGCTTGTTGATAATGCTGGCATCGATACGGAAATAATCGCTCAGACGCAGTGAATTCTTCTTACCGTAATCGTTGACCAAATTTCCATTGATGTCTAAGTAAACGCCGTAAGGAAAATCGTAAGCATAGCCGGTTCCGTAAACCACGTTGATGGCGAATACATAAGCACCATCGGTTTTGTAGATCAAAGAGGTGCTGATGGAATGGCGACGATCATAGCGGTAATCGTAGCGTTCTCCGTTATTCACATCGTCCATCTGACGGGTGCTTCTGGCCAAGGTATACGATACCCAGCCACTAAACCTACCGTATTTCTTTTGAAGCATAAACTCCAATCCGTAAGCATCTCCCCTGCCTTGGGTAACCCTCGACTCGTAATTGAAGTTTAAGTCGCTTGGGTCTGTTCCGGCCGCATTGGTGAGCACATTGTTCAAGCGGTTATAATAGGCATCGGTAACGAATTCCCAGCCGTCGTCGTTGATTCGGGTAACATACGAGGCATTGAACTGGTGGGCATGCGATGGACGTAATCCGTTGGATGAAGGAACCCACATATAGGTAGGTAGGCTGATACCCGGATTATTCAATTGTTGGATATACTGGGTATTCCAGCTGTAGGCCAGCTTTAGACTTCCATTGTCTGTGGTTTTAAACAAAGTTGAGATTCGCGGCTCAGGAAAGACGAAGGCCGCATCGCTCGAAACAAAGGAGGAAACACGCAGACCTAAGTTTAATACCATGTAAGAACCAATGTTGATTTCATCTTCCACGTAGGCCGCCATCTCATTGGCATAAACCATTTGTGTATTGCCTAAACTGGTATCGAAGGCATTCGCACCGGTTTGCGTGGCGTTTAAGTCGCCGGTTCTGAACATGTGACCGGTTTGCCATATTCCGTAGTGAATACGTTGCTCGCGCGACTTCCAGTATTCAAAATCGGCTTTCAGCACGATGTCTTCCAAAGAGGATTTATAACGGTAATCGGCTTTTACTCCGGCGCCTCCATTCACTTCTCTTGAAAAAGATGAAATGAAATTGGTTCTGTTTCTGGAATAGCCGGCCAAAATATTGACGAAAGCCTTTTTGCTTAGCACTTTGGTATAGCGAGCTGAGGCATTGAGGTTAGTCCAGTTGATTTCATCTCTAGCGATATCGCGGATATTGTCTTGACCGTTGACGTAGTTATCTGTTAACTCAGCATAGTAGCGATCTCGGTTAGTGAATACCGAAAACTGCAGTTTGTCTTTGGCGTTTAGCTTATGGGTAAGCTTGAAGTTGATATCGTAGAAATAGGCACTTGAAATTTCATTGGCAACACCACTGACCAATGGGTTGAATAAATCAATTAAGCCCGGTAAGGTGCGACGAGCTGAAAAAATCATGCTGGTTGTTCCTTCTAAAATGGGTGCTTCTACAAAGCCAAAAGCCGACAGCATGGAAATGCCCATATTACCGTGCGCCTCGTACATGTTTCCATCTTTGGTCTGCACATTCAATACAGACGACAAGCGAGAACCGAAGCGTGCTGGTGAAGGACCTTTGTAAAAATCAAAGCTCTTTATCATCTCGTTGTTTAAGCCTGAAAAGAAACCGTAATAGTGGTTCGTATTGTAAACCGGCATTCCGTCTAAGAGCAACATGTTTTGATCCGGACCTGATCCTCGAACGTGAAGACCGTTACTTCCATCCAAACCCGTATTTACGCCCGGTAGTAGTTGGAGGTTCTTAATGAAGTCGTATTCGGATAGAAATACAGGGATATACTGCAGTTTTTCGGCATCGATGGTAATCTCACCCGGATAAACTTGATTGAGTTGTTTATCGCTCACGTATTCGGCTCCCTCTTCTTCCGATTGAAATGCGATAACGAGGTCTTTATCGTGTTGCAAACTTTGACCTAAATAGAAGGAATCTGTGCCGTCGATATACCTCGGATGGGTGAAATTTAACACCCTATTGCCTGCCGGAAGGGGCAAAATATAGTATCCGTCAGAATTTGTATTGGTTTTTAATTTGGCCACCGGTTCCTCAATGAAGACACCTGATAGCGGCTCACCTGACTCCTCATCTCTCACATAACCAGAAACATAAAAAGTCTGTGCAGAGGCATAGTATTGCAACAGAACTAAGAGGAGGAACAGTAATTTTCTGAGCATCTAAATTTTTTATTACAATATTAATTTTTCACTTGACCTTTTACATCAGAATTCGATTATATTTGCACCCTCGTTAGAGGGATGCGTAGCTCAACTGGATAGAGCACCTGACTACGGATCAGGAGGTTTGGGGTTCGAATCCCTACGTGTCCGCAGAGAAGCAAATGAAAGGCCAGTCGTGAATAACGGCTGGTTTTTTTTTTGCCCTTTTACCAAAAAAGAAAAGCCACCCCTTTCGAGGCGGCCTTTCCGATCGTAGAAAATGTAGATCTTATTGAATAATCAACTTCTGGCGAAGGGATTTTCCTGTTTCAATGTCTTTTACGTAGACGATATAGGCACCGGCTTTAACGGATGAAACATCCATACTCAATGTTCCGGCAGTGGCCGAATTGGATACCATAATCGATTTGCCGCTCAGATCAAATAACTCTACTGCAAAAGCACCAGCGTTCATGTCTGCATAGTTGATGTTCAATACATCGCCAGCAGGGTTAGGATAAACCTTTACTGCACCGGCAAGGCTATTTGCTTCGATACCTGTGCTCAGGCGGCTGCAATGGTTATAGCTTACGATATCCAAGGTTTCAGGAGAACCTGAACGGGTATAGATACGGTTGTACAAACCCAGACCGTTGTCTACGCCACAACCCAATGAATCGAAGTTTCCGATTTCACCGTTTTGGAAGGCTGCCTGACGAGGATCACCGTTGGTGTATTTGTATTGGAATTCAGCCGGACCGCTTACGTTGATGGTTACTTCGTAAACGTTATCACCATCACCATCGGTCATTTGAACACTACCCGATTGCCAAGTTGGAGAGGTAATAGCACCCATCAACCAAACACCGCTAGCTTCAACGGTTTCATTGCTCATGTCTACACGGAAGGTGATATCGGCAGGATCAGGATTGCTAACACATGGATGTGTACACTGTCCGAAGCAAACTGTATTCATCACTACATCGCTAGCTTCAACCACCACAAAGCGGTTTCCGTTCTGGTTACATGCACCCGGTACAGACTCATCTTTACCCCATGCATTACCGTTTACAAACTTAAACTCATAAGTACCTGCAGGCATGCGGCTAGAGAATTGGTAAATATTATTACCAATATGCGTCATTTGAGTAGCTGATGGATCCCAGTCGCCATTGGCACCTGCTTCATCTTGAAGGCTACCTGCAATGTGAACTGAATCAGCAGTAACCGTTTCATTGCTCATGTCTACCGTAATGGTAACCATAGGAAGACACTGTCCAAATTTAACAACAGGAAGTGTTACACCACCCGTGATGGTTACGCTTCTATTTCCGCCTACTTGGCAATCGTTCGGTACCGTTTCTGCATCTGACGAATCGTTACCGTTAATAAACTTGTATTCGTAAGTACCGGCACCCATTTGAACGGTTACCTCAAAAATGCTGTCGTTATCTACATCGGTCATTTCAGTAGCAGCAGGATCCCAACCTTGGAATGCACCTGCAACGTGAACACCGTTTGCAGAAATGGTTAAGCCTCTCATATCCACACGGAATACAACCCCTGGAGGACATTGTCCGAATTCCACTGCCGGCAATACTTGAGCTACACCACCAATTACGTTTAAAGGACGGTTACCGTTGCTATTGCAAGCTGCAGGAACAGACTCGTCATCGCCCCAAGAATCGCCGTTTAAGAATTTGTATTCGTATGAACCAACAGGAAGTGTGGTCACAAATTTATAGATGGAATCATTGTCTGGAGAGAATAACATGGTCTCATCCGGAACCCAATCGCCACTAGCACCTGCTTCAGATTGCAAATCACCTGCAAGGTGAACACCGGTAGGGTTTTGAAAAGACTCATTTTTCATGTTCACTTGGAAAAGCACCGTTGGATCTGATCCCGCACATTGTCCAAATAAGGTAACAGGCACCATCAGTGGATCAATACCCACAGAGATCGCTCTGTTTCCGTTCACTTTACACAGGTTACCCGGTGTTTCATCCTGTCCCCAGTTGATACCGTTAACAAACTTGTACTCGTAGTACCCGGCCGGGATGTCTACGGTTACGCTCCAAATGCCGCCACCTTGATCAGCTAGGGCAGTTGCTCCAGGCAACCAATCGCCCGCAGCACCGGCTTCACTTTGGAAACTTCCGGCAACGTGTACACCGCTGGCATCCACCGTCTGTCCGGTCATGTCAACGGAGAAGGTAACGTTCACTGCAAACAGTGAAGCACTTACCATCATTGAAAAAATGGATAGATAAAGTTTTTTCATCGTAATTCGGTTTGTGTTTTAGCAAGGGAAGTGTATCTCGTACACTTAACCATTTTATCAAATTTAGAATAATTGTACTTTATACACTAAGTTTGGTTAAGTTTTTTTTACAATTCCTTAAAATTAACGCTAAAAGCCACTTACCGAACTGATTATCAGTATGAAAAATATACTCCTACTCTGCTTTACAATTCTGTTTCAACCGCTTTACGGCCAAGAATGCTTTCCCCCAAGCTGGTTTATAGGTTTGCAGCACGACAGCTTTCAAGTGATTGTAAATAGTCCGAAAATTGGCCAAAGTAGCGAATGGCGGTCGGAAGACCCCGCACTGATAATCCACTCCAGCAAGGCCTTATCCAATTCAAATTATGTGCTTTTGAACCTTGCGGTGACCAAAGATGCCAAACCCGGCAATATTACCTTAAGCTATAAACTCGGTAGAAAAAGCAAAAAGCTGGTTTACCCCTTGGAAGCTAAACCCCAAACTACAGGAACAGCACTTACCCAGCACGATATCGTATACCTGCTTATGCCCGATCGTTTTGCCAATGGCAATCCGAAAAACGATTACCCCAAGGGCCTATTGGAAAAGCGCAATTCGCCTGATTCGGCTTTTGGCCGACACGGTGGCGACTTGGCCGGCATCAGTCAAAACCTCGATTACATCCAAAACCTGGGCATGACAACCCTCTGGATGAACCCTGTTTTTGAAAACAACGAAATACTCGAGTCTTACCACGGTTATGCAATTACCCACCATTATAAGGTAGACCCTCGACTGGGTACCCTGGCGGACTACGCTGCTTTAAGCGATAGCCTGCATGCCCGCAAGATGAAATTGGTAAAAGACATGGTGTTTAACCACGTGGGCATTCACCATAGCTTTTTTCAAGACCTCATCGACTCCACTTGGTTTCACTGGTGGGACGGTTTTCAGAAAACAAGTTACCGCGCTCCTACCCTTTTAGATCCCTATGCCAGCCCATCCGATAAAAAGGTTTTTCAAGAAGGATGGTTCGATAGGCATATGCCCGATTTGAATACAGAAAACCCTGCAGTGCGACAATACCTCTACCAATCGGCTTTGTGGTGGGCACTCAAGTTTAAACTCGACGGTATCCGTATCGATACCTATGCCTATCCCGACGAAGACTGCATGCGCGGTTTGCTTCGCTACTTAAATAGCGAATTGCCTGCGCTTTCCATCTTTGCAGAAGTCTGGGATCACGGGCCGGGCGTTCAGGCTTATTTCGCTAAAGGAAACCAAGACCATTCGGGTTTTTCGCTTATCGATTTCCAACTCTACTTTGCCATTCAACGTAGTTTCAATGAAACCCCGGGCTGGACAGAAGGCATCTCATCGCTCTATTATACCCTAGCGCAAGATTACCTGTACCCGGAAGGCAATGCCCGTCAAATGCTCACCTTTATCGATAACCATGACGTAGCACGGGCTTATGGCGCCTTTGGTAAAGACAGCCTCAAGATGCAAGGTGCTTTAAAGATGATGTACCTGCTTCGCGGTATTCCCTCCATTCTTTATGGCACAGAACAATTGCAATCGGGAACGGGCAACGACGATACCAAACGCAGGCCTTGGCTAGGCGGCTGGCCGGGACAAGAGTCACCCGATTTCTATGAAGATTCCGTAACAGCCTCGCTCATCCGCAGGCTCAGTCACTTACGCCAACACCATGTGGCTTTTGACGACGATGCGGTTCAAGTGCAGTATATCCCGCAAAAAGGGAAATACTTGTTCTTCCGACACAAAGACGGTCACGGTATAGCATTGCTTTGCAATACGGCTGCAGACCGTCAGGAGTTCTGGCTAAACGAATACCCCGAGCTCTACCAAGCCTTGGGACATGCAGAATACGATGTAATGGAAGCGCCCGGTTTGAAAGGCATTCGCACGGCTGTGCTTGGACTCTACCAAAACGAGACGGTGGTACTGGTGTGGTAGGGTGAACGTTTTAAGGGTTAAGTTTTAAGTTCCAAAATCCAAGAAACAAGAACCAAGTTCCAAGAACCAAAATACAAGCGCCAAGAACCAAGTTCCAATAAACAAGTTCCAAGAACCAAGAACCAAGTTCCTGGGAACTCCTTTCAACCTATACTTTATTCGGGTCGGCCATTTCAATTTTGTCTTTGTCGTTGACCAATAGGCTAAGCAGTCCGCTGAGTATAAGCGATGCGCCACCGATGATCAAAGCATAGATGCTCTGCGAATCGAAATAGGTTTTGAGCATAAAGCCCAAAAGGCTGGCTGCTACAATCTGTGGAATCACGATAAAGAAATTGAAAACACCCATGTAGTAACCCATCTTCTCTTGCGGAATAGACGTTGAGAGCATGGCATAGGGAATCGAAAGAATACTGGCCCAGGCCACGCCAATGCCGCTAATCGATAGAAGCAACCAATTTGGGTCTGTAACGTAATAGAATGAAATCAGTCCAGCACCGCCTAAACTCAAGGCGATAAGGTGAGTTAAGCCTCTTCCAAAGCGGTTGGATAACCAAATGATACCAAAAGCAGCTATGGCGGCTACCCCATTGTAGCTAGCGAAAAGCAGACTCACCCAGTCGGCGCCTTTATTGTACAACTCACTGGCCGTATCTGAAGAACCATAAATATGCGAGGTAACAGCCGGCGTGGTATAAATCCACATGGCAAACAACCCGAACCAACTAAAGAACTGCACAAAAGCCAATTGAATCATGGTCTTCGGCATGTTCTGGAAATCGCGCACCATCTGCACAAAGCCTTGGCGGTAAACGCCCTTTCGCATAAACAAAGCCGCTATGGCATAAGCCAAACCAAAGAGTCCGAAGATGCCACAAATCACGTACAACTCCTTCTCCAGCCCTTTGAGGTAAACCCAGCTGCCAAAAGCCAAAGCCAGTAACAAGAGGCCCACACCAATACTTAAATAGGTAGATGGTTTATAGCGAATCACCAAAGGCGCATCTTGAATTTGCTTCAGCTCGCCCGCTTCGGGTGGGTATTCTTTGGTGGTAAATACGGTATAGAATACGGCAAACAGGAGAACCCCGGCGCCGATATAGTACGACATCCGCACCGATAGTCCGATGCTTTCACCTGCTTCCGGCACATTAGGAATGTCTAATAGGGTATTTAAGAGGTACGGCATAGCCGAGGCCACCACTGCCCCAACACCGATAAAGAAGCTCTGCATGGAAAAACCCAGGTTCCGTTGATTGGGCGGCAACATATCGCCCACAAAAGCACGGAAAGGCTCCATGGAAATATTAAAAGACGCATCCATCACCCAGAGCATACCGGCAGCCACCCAAAGCGTGCTCACATTGGGCATATAGATCAACGCAAGGGAAGCCAAGATGGCCCCAACGGCAAAGAAGGGCCTGCGCCTGCCCCAACGGGGATGCCAGGTTCTATCGCTATAGTAACCGATGAGTGGTTGTACCAGCAAACCGGTAACCGGTGCGGCCAACCACAAGATCGCTAACTCACTCTCTTTGGCGTCTAAGCTTTGGAAAATGCGGCTCGTATTGGCATTCTGCAAGGCAAAGCCGAACTGAATGCCTAAAAATCCGAAACTCATGTTCCAGATTTGCCAAAAACTCAAGGGTGGTCTTTTCGCCATCTTACTTGTTTATTTTACGGTAAACCCTGGCCTGTCCGGCCGGAACACTGATGCCATTGGCACCGCATACAGAGCCGGCCACAATCTCCTCGTAGGTATTGCCTGCACTTAAGCTCACTTCAATGGCCTTAGCTGAAAAATTCAAAACCACGTAAACTTCGCTGTTACCTGAAGCGCGGCGGTAAACTAAATACGGACTCTCCGGTGTAGATACCAGCTGCGGACGATTCTCTGCATTGCCGCTCCACAAAGCGGGTTCTTCCTTTCTAAGGCGAAGTAAGTTCGCTATAAAGTTTTGGTACTTCAAGTCAGACCAATCGATGCTGTCTTTGCCAAAGAAAGATAACCTACGGTCCAAGCCGGCTTCTTGTCCGGAATAAACCAAGGGCATCCCGTACCAGGTATACGACAATACGGTCAAAGGCAATACTTTATCGGCATAACGCTCAAATACCGTCCCTGCCCATGAGTTCTCATCGTGGTTTGTCACGAAAGTCATGCGGTATGCTGAAGCGTCGTATGCACTGTCTTCTGTATGCCAAAAGCGGTGGTAATCGCTTACCGACTTCTCCCCTTTGGCGAATTGATTGTTCAAATGCAGGTTAGACCAGGTATAGGTCATGTCGAAGGCAGCCGTATGGTATTGCGGACCTTCTGCTTCGGCCAACATAAAAACCGGCTTGATGCGGTCCAATTCTTTGCGGGCATTGTTCCAAAAATCCATAGGAACTTCATAAGCTACATCGCAACGAAAGCCGTCCATATCCGTTTCTTTGATCCAGAACTTCATGGCATCCAACATCGCTTTGCGCAAACCTTTGCTTTCGTAGTTCAACTTGATTACGTCGGTCCAGTCGTAAGGCACGGTAAAGCCTCCTACCGAATCCAAAACATACCAATCCGGATGGTCTTTCACCCAAACATTGTCCCAAGCACTGTGGTTAGCTACCCAGTCTAAAATCACCGTCATGCCCAGGTCGTGGGCCTGTTTCACCATCGCTTTTACATCATCTAAATTGCCAAACTCCGGATTCACCGCGGTATAGTCGCTGATGGAATAGTAGCTGCCCAATTCGCCTTTGCGGTTTTTAACGCCAATGGGCTGAATCGGCATCACCCAAAGTATATCAATGCCCATGCTTTTCAGTCGTTTCATGTGAGGCATAAAGGCTTTGATGGTACCTTCCGGGGTGTATTGGCGGATATTCACCTCGTAAATCGATGCGTTTTCAGTGCCGGCGGGGTGCTTCAGCTGTGCTGAAACGAATAAGGCGCTGCACACTAGCATTAAGGTGCTCAGTATTCTTTTCATGTTAATGCGTTTCTAGGAGTATAAAAGATTCGGGTTTCAGGTTTAAGCCTGTTGAAGTATAGCCTTCGCCCAGCACGGTATTCCACTTTTTAGCTTTCAAATCGCTAGGCCAGTCTATGGCAATGGTGCCGCCACTTCGACTTATCACCATTACGCTGTGTTCATTCAGGTAAGAGCGAATCAGCAGCATATAATTGCTTCCACTTATTACGCGGGTAGTGCCAAACTTCATGGCTGCTGAGTTAGCACGGTATTTCGCCAAGGCGGCTACGGTATTTTTCAGTTCTTGCTCGAGTCGATTTAAGCCCGAGAAGCGCATCATTCTGCGGTTATCCGGATCATTGCCTCCGGCCAAACCAATCTCGTCGCCGTAGTACACAATAGGCACGCCCGGAATGCTGAAATTGAAGGCATGCATCAAGGCCAATCGCTTATAAGCCAAGGTATCTTGAACTTGTATGTTTCGGGTATAGCCGGCCAGCTTGGTGTCTTCTGAGGGAAGCACGGAGCCGTCTGCTAGCGACATAAACCTTGGCTTATCTTGGTTACCGCTGATATTGCCCATCAAGTGATGCGCACCGTAGTAGATAAGACTTTGTTCCACTGCCGACTTCAACGCGTCAAAGGCTTTCACTTCGCTAGCTGAATCTTTTGGCAGCGCAAAGGTTTCCAAGGCTCTATCGTAAAGGTTAAAGTCAAACTGGGCATCCAACATATCGGAACCGAGGTAGCTCGAAATAAGCTCGTTGCTGCCGTAAGTTTCGCCTATTTGGTACAAGTCGCCTGCCCTGCCTCGCTCCGTTTTCGTTCTGAGCTTATAGGTTAAGGTCTTCCAGTAATTCAAAGGCACGTGTTTGGTTGCATCGTGGCGCAAACCGTCCAGGTCAAAAGCCGTAAACCAATACAAAGCCGAATCGGTTACGGCATCGGTAATGTCTTGTCGGGCCAAATCCAGCGTGGGCAAAAACACATCAAACCAGGTGGTGAGGCGGTATTCGTCCCAGCGTTCGGTATTCAAGCTGCCATCCGGCAAATGCAGCTGGGTTACCCAATCGGGGTGTGCTTGGTAGAGCGGATGCTCTTGGTGAACGTGGTGGGCTACATAATCCAGCAGTACTTTATAGTTTTTACCGTGCGCCGAGCTAATCACCTGGCGCAGGTCGTCATCGCTACCAAAACGCGGGTCTATGGCTGTAAACGAAACAGGCCAATAGCCGTGGTAAGCAGAGAAACGTGTTCTCACTCCGCCTTTGTCCCAGAGTCCGTAGGCGCCTTTCGGATTCTCACTGATGGGCGAAATCCAAAGGGTATTGCAATGCAGTGAATCGAAGTAGCCGCTTTCAATGGTGGAGTTTAATCCGGCCAAGTCGCCACCCAAAAACTGCGCTTGCGGTAAAACCGAATCGAGCGGCAATGGGTTATTCGTTGTATTTCCGTCTTTGAAACGATCCAGCATCATGAAGTACATGATCATGGCGTGTTTATCGTCTAGCGAAGGCTTTTGCAGCAATTTCCCCTGCTGAATAGGGATATACAAATCTTGCCAAACCTGGTTGCCCTTGCAGGCGTATAGTTTAGCGATGCCGGAATCGGGTAATTTGATGTGTGTCCACTTGGCTGCTGTAAAGTTCTTGCCTGCCCCCGACCAAATCACGCGGTTATTCACGCACAACATCACGTAATCGGGAGTCTCATTCCATACCGGACCACCTAGGCTGTCTAGGTTCCAATACTGAGCTGCCGCTACTTCGCCGATTTGCCAAAGGGAGTTTTCACCGCCTAGGCCATTGCCTCGCTTCATGGGATTGAGGCTATCGAGTTTTTCAACGCCATCCAAGTGCAAACGGTAAGCCTGCAAACCTTGGTCTAATAGCAGTTGAATCTGCCATTCGCCTTTGGTTTGGTTATAGGTTAAGTTGGTACGTGAAGCAGTCCAGCCATTGAAGTCGCCGGACAACTGCACCTTGCTATACCTATGTTGAGGATCGGGGAATTGGTAATCGAAACGGGCCTTTAAGCTGCGCTTCACCACCAAGTCGACCGAGCCGTCTTTGAATTCAAAGCGGATAAAATCGACCGGATTCTTCAGCGTTCCGGTAATGATCCAATCGCCTTCTTTCCAGCGTTTAGCCCGGAGGCCTTCCGGCATTTTTAGCGATTCCAATCCCTCTGCGCTTCCAAACAAATGTCCGCTGGATATCAGCGTAGAATCCAAGTTCAGCCTAAGTGGCATCAAATCGCTTTGCAGCCTTTGCGCCATTGCTGGCCCGGCCGAAAACAGTAAAAGGAAAACTACGCTTTTCAGTTTCATGTCAATTCACTCCTAAGGTTTGTCTAGGCCAAGTTGGATTGCTCCCCGGATCAAGCACTTTCGCGTTGCCGTAAACCCTTACTTCCAAGGCTTCGCCTTCCAGCAATTCCAAACTCACTGATTCTTTATTCACCAACACCCGCACTAACCTGTCTTGGAATCCAAACTTGAAGCTGAAGGATTCCCATTGGTTGGGCAACATCGGGTTGAAACAAGGGATACCGTCTTTCACGCGCATGCCGCCAAAGCCTTGCACTAGCGACATCCAAGTGCCGGCCATGCTGGTAATGTGCAAGCCTTCGTGCACTTCGGCATTGTAATCGTCGATGTCTAAGCGACTCGTTCTCAAGTACATTTCATAAGCCTTTTCGGCATAACCGAGTCGGGCAGCCAAAATGCTGTGCACACATGGAGAAAGCGACGACTCATGCACGGTGCGTGGTTCGTAGAAATCGAAATTGCGTTTAAGCGTAGCCAAGTCGAAATCGTCTTCAAAGAAGTAAAGACCTTGGAGCACATCGGCTTGTTTGATGAAGCAGGAACGGAGAATGCGGTCCCACGACCAGTTCTGGTTCAGCGGACGCTCTGCCGGATTCAGCTGATCGGTGGTCAGTTGTTCCTTATCGAGGTAACCTTCTTGCTGGAGCATCACGCCCAACTCGTCGGAAACCGGGTAGTAAACCTTCTCCACTTGCTGTCGCCAATGGTTCCACTCCTGCTCTTGCACTTCGGTTTTATTCAAAACCTGACGTGTTTCTGCCGGTTTTTCAGCGAGTCCTTGAATCAGCATCTCACGGGCATAGCTCATGCACCAAGCCGCGATATAATTGGTATACCAGTTATTGTTGACGTTGTTTTCGTATTCGTTGGGGCCGGTAACGCCCAACATCACCCAGGCTTGTTTGGCTTCAGACCAGGTAAAGCGCTGCGACCAGAACCGAGCTATGCCGATAAGCACTTCCAATCCCCCTTCAAACAAGTAATCGGCTTTGCCGGTATAGTTGATGAAGTTGTAGATGGCATAAGCGATGGCGCCGTTGCGGTGAATTTCTTCGAAGGTGATTTCCCATTCGTTGTGGCATTCTTCGCCGTTCATGGTCACCATGGGATACAAGGCGGCCCCTTGTTTAAAGCCCAGCTTCTCTGCGTTAGCGATGGCCTGAGGCAATTGCTTGTAGCGGTATTCTAAGAGCTGGCGGGCCACTTTCTCCGGACTCGTAGCCAAGTAAAATGGAATGCAATACGCTTCGGTATCCCAGTAGGTGGAACCGCCGTATTTCTCGCCAGTAAAGCCCTTCGGACCGATATTTAAACGTGGGTCATTACCGAAATAGGTATGGTTGAGTTGGAGGATATTGAAGCGAATGCCTTGTTGTGCGGCAATATCGCCTTCAATCTGAATATCGCTATGCTCCCACTTGTTTTTCCAATAGGCCTTGTGCGAAGCCAATAAGGTATCGTAGCCTTGTTCCTTGAAGCTTTTGGCTTGCTCCAAAACGTGGGTAAGCAAATGGTTTTTATCGTGGTTTAAGCTCGAAGCGATGGCAGCGTATTTCTCCACCACCACGTTATCGCCTTGCTTCAGCCAAATTTTCCAGCGAATGCCGGAGCCTCTGTTTTGTTTGTGTGGTTCAGGTAATACCTCCGGCTGTTTGCCGTTCATGGCAATCTTATGCTGGGTGGCATAGGCCACGTCGAAATGCGTTTTACGGGTTCTCACCTGCAAGAAAGGTGTCGCGTTGCGAATGCCTGAGTTTACCTCTTCCCAAAAGTCTTCTTCGTAATTGGCGTCGTGGTTACGTACATCGCCATCGATAAAAGAAAGCAAATCCAGTTCGCCTTCGCCTTTGATTACACTCACGCTATAGCGAAGTAATCCGGCTTCTTGTTGTTCTGCGTGCAGGAAGCGCTCCGACTGAATCTTCAATACAGCTCCGCTTTTCAGCTTCACCATGCTATGTCTGCGCAGCACACTCTCTTGCATGTCGAGTTCTTGGTAGAAATCGCCTGTCTGCACTTGAGCGAGGTCGAGTTTTTCACCTTCAAAATGAATGCTGAGACGCATCCAAGAAGGTGAGTTCAATACTTTAGCGAAGTATTCCGGGTAGCCAATTTTCCACCAGCCTACGCGTGTTTTATCCGGATAGTAGATTCCGCCTACATAGGTCCCTGATAAGGAAGTACCGCTGTAGTCTTCTTCAAAATTGGCGCGTTGGCCCATGTGTCCGTTGCCCAAACTAAACAAGCTCTCGCGAGCCATGTGTAGGGTCGGATCAAACTGACGGCAAATCAGTTTCCATTCGTCGTGTTCAACAATATGTTTCATACCTGATTCAGGCGATTATTTTGGGTTTGCCCGTTTTCTTCAATTGGGCAAAAAGGCTTTGGGGTGTTTTATCAGCGAATCCGGATACGACCAAATCGGCCTCCTTGAGCACATCGGGTTCTCCAATTCCAATGGTATAGCAGCCGGCATAGTTTCCGGCGCTGATTCCGTTGATGGCATCTTCAAAAACCACCGTTTCGGTTGGTTTGCTATTCAGGGCTTGCATGCCCCGTTCAAATACTTCAGGGTGGGGCTTGGAATGCGTGCAATGACGGCCGTCTACGATTGCATCGAAGAGCGGACTCAGTTCGCATTTGTCTAAGATGAGCTGGGCGTTTTTACTCGCCGAGCCTAGTGAAATTTTAATTCCTTCTAACTTCAATGCATGAAGGAAATCAAATACACCGGGCAATACTTCATCAGGAGTCATGTCGCCTACCAAACGTAAATAGTGACTATTCTTAGCGTCGAGGATTAATTCAATACGTTCTTCGCTAAGGTGGAGGTTCCCTTTGTTGAGGATATAATCCAGAGAGCCGCGGCGACTCACGCCCTTGAGGAGTTCGTTGTCCTGCTCATCGAAAGGAACTCCCAGAGAATCGGCTGTCTGCTTCCAAGCAATAAAATGGTATTTGGCGGTATCGACCAATACGCCATCCAAATCAAACAGACAGGCACGAATCTCAGGCATGGGCAAAAACATGTTTAATGTGGTATTGCAATAAGTTCTGAATTGGCGATTTCACAATTTGTCCAACGGTGATGCCCAATTCAGCTGCTGCTTCGTAGATGGCATCGCTAAAGTAAAAAGCGATGGAACCCACAAAGTGGACTTTCAATTTTTCATAACCCGGGTAGGTCAAAACATGGATGCGGAAAAACTCGCGCATACCTTCTACCAACATCTCTTTGATGAAAGCATTGTCTTGGTGTTTAGCGATAAAACGGGTATAGCTGGCCAAGTACACATTGGCGTGTGGTAATTCGTATACGTGACGGAAAATATCGGCACGGGTAAGTTTGAATTCGTCTTGCAATTGTGCTGCAATGTCTTCCGGCAAGCGACCGTAAAGGAAGGCCGCCAATAGTTTTTTACCGAAATAACTTCCGGAACCTTCATCGCCCAAGATATAACCCAAGCCTGCGTTGAGTGCTTGCAAGTCTTTGCCATCGAAATAGCACGCATTGGAACCGGTGCCCAAGATGCCGCTGATGGCCGCACTTCCGTCGAATGTGGCATACGCTGCCGCGAGCAAGTCGTGGTCTACGTGAATCTCCGCATGTTTGAAATGCTGTTGCAAGGCTGTTTGCACTATGCCTTTGAAATGATCGGTTGAACAACCTGCACCGTAATAGTAGATTGCCTCCACTTTATCGGCTATGCCAAGCAAGTTACCGTGCTTCGCTAATTCACTGGCTATAAATCCGCTAGAATGAAAGAAAGGATTGAAGCCCATGGTCTTGTAGGAGTCCACAAACTGCCCGTCTTTTTCAACTAGCAACCAGTCGCTTTTGGTAGAACCGCTGTCTATTACGAGTATCATCTTGGTGAGGTATTACAACTCAATATTATTAATTTCCCCCGCCTTTCGCTTGCGAATTGGACTATTTTTTTTGTTTGATACGTATAAAATACTGATATACAACTTTTTAAAAAGTGTACTTTGTACAATTAGTATTTTGTATATTTGAACAAGACAAACCTGATCTACATGAATACAAAAGCCGCCTTAGCCAACCAGGGTAGTGTTAACCCGCACGTATCTGTCGACTGTGTCATTTTCGGCTTTGATGAAGATAAACTGAAGGTTTTACTGATTGAACAAGAAAGGCCCAGCCATGCAGATCCGGGCGCTCCCGTGCGTTTGGCCTTGCCGGGTGACTTGGTTTACGAGAAGGAAGGTTTGGACGAAGCTGCCCAAAGGGTACTTGCAGAATTGACCGAGTTAAAAGGCATCTTCATGCAGCAGTTTCATGCTTTTGGCGATCCAAAAAGGGTGCAATCCGAATCGGATGCTGAATGGTTGAAGACCTACCGTACTGAACCGGAAGCCAGGGTAATCACCATTGCCTATTATAGTGTAGTAAAGATGGAAGACTACGATCCGGGTGCCGGATCCTTTGCACGTTCATCTGCCTGGTACGATATCCACGAGATTCCTCCCCTCGCCTTCGACCACAATCAAATTTTAAATCAGGCTTGGGATGAATTAAAAGACGAATTGAACCACGACCGCATCGGGTTTGATTTACTTCCGAAGAAATTTACCCTGAGTCAGCTGCAACGTGTTTACGAAGTAATTCTGGATAAGAAACTCGACAAACGCAACTTCCGCAAAACCGTGAAGAAGCTAGAAAACATCAAGCCTCTAGATGAAAAGCAAACCGGCGTCAGCCACAAGCCTGCACAGCTTTTCAAATTCACGCAAACCAAAAAAAAGTAACTGACTTTCAATCGCTTACCCTCTTTGTCCAATTTTTACCCCTACTTAGTGTGATAAATACACTTTTTGTTTAAATTTGAGGAAACCATTCCCCTAATTTGAACAGAAGATTTACCGCTTACGCAATCGTATTCTCGTTACTTGGACTTAGCCTTAGTTCACAGGCGCAGTTGAGTACCAATCCGTCTTTTCCAACCGAAAACGACAGCATCGTTATCACCTACGATGCTAGCGCCGGAAACGGAGCCCTTACGGGTTATGCCCCTATCTATGCCCATACCGGTGTTATCACCAACTTGAGTTCCAGTCAAAGCGACTGGCGTTATGTGCAAGGCACCTGGGGTACAGCAGATAGTCGCTTAGTGATGACGCCCCTCGGCAATAACCTGCACCGCATAGCTTTTCGCATCCGCGATTTCTACAGCGTTCCCGCAGGTGAAACCGTGTTAAAACTGGCCTTTGTATTCCGCAATCAATCCGGATCTGTGGTGGGGCGTGCTAGCGATGGCAGCGATATTTATTTAGACCTGTTCGGGAGTGGATTTTCAGCCAAATGGGATAGCCCGGATAAAGAAAGGGCCTTATACAACCTAAACGATTCCATTAACCTGAGAATCAGCGCGAGCCAAGCCGCCACCCTTCGCCTTTCCCTAAACGGCAATCTATTGCTTTCGGCTTCCGGCGCAGTGAACCTCAATCAGACTTATACCTTTAGTGCCACCGGCGACTATACTTTTACCTATAGCGCCCAACGCGGAAGCACCATACTTTACGATACCCTGCACCTCTACGTGCAAGACCAAGCACCGGTACAAGAGCCGCCTGCCGGACTCAAACTGGGTTTGAATAGAACAGGCGATAGCACGGCTGTTTTTCGCTTTATCGCTCCGTATAAATCGAATGCCTATTTAATAGGTGACTTTAACGATTGGCAAATCGGTGCGGCTTCTGAAATGAAGAAATCGAGCAACGACTCTGTGTTCTGGCTTGAAATTAAAGGCCTAGATCCCGATCGCTTTTACGCCTACCAAGTGATTTTTGATGATCCGCTGAATCCTTATGCGGATCCTTTCGCTTTTATGGTTCTGGATCCTTGGAACGACCAATACATCGCTGCAAGCACCTACCCGAATATGCCGGCCTACCCAAGTGGCAAAGCCAAAGGCATGGCATCGGCCTTCCGCCTAAACTATGCGCCTTATACTTGGCAAAACGACGGCTATACCAAACCGGAAGCTCAGAAACTGAACGTATACGAGTTATTGATACGCGATTTCCATGCAGACCACAGCTTTCAATCGGTGATCGACAGCTTAGACTACCTGAGTAAGATGGGCATCAACGCCATTGAACTCATGCCGATCATGGAATTTGAAGGCAATATCAGCTGGGGTTATAACGTGAGTTTCTTCCAGGCGCTCGACAAATACTACGGCTCCGCTGAATCGCTAAAAAAGCTGATTGACGAATGCCACGGAAGAGGAATTGCGGTGATTCTCGACATTGCCATGAACCATTCCTTCGGGCAGTCGCCATTGGTGCAGATGTACTTCAATAGCGGCACCGGACAAGTTACGCCGCAAAGTCCGTGGTTCAACGTAACCGCCAAACACGATTTCAACGTAGGCTACGATTTCAATCACGAGTCGCCCGCCACCAAAGAATACGCCCGTCAGGTCTACCAATATTGGGTAGATGAATTCCACATCGACGGCTACCGCATCGACCTAAGCAAAGGTTATACGCAGAAAAACACCCTTGGTAACTTAGGCGCTTGGAATGCCTATGATCCTAGCAGGGTTTCCCTCCTTTGCGCCATTCGCGATGCCATCAAAGAAAAAGATCCGAATAGCATCTTAATACTCGAACACCTCTCCGATAACCAGGAAGAAATGATTTTAGCCGACTCCGGCTTCCTACTCTGGGGCAATATGAACCACGAGTTTAGCGAAGCCACCATGGGCTATAGCTCCAATTTCAACTGGATGGATTATAAAAACCGCTCCTGGTCTAAACCCAACGTAGTGGCCTATATGGAGAGTCACGATGAAGAAAGGTTAATGTTCAAGAACAAACAGTACGGGGCCCTGAACGGTAGCTACAATGTTAAGCTCGAGGCTACCGGACTGCAGCGAAATGCCGCTGCGGCCCTGCTGTTTTTCACCCTGCCCGGACCGAAAATGATCTGGCAGTTTGGTGAGCTTGGCTTTGATTATAGCATCAACCGATGCGAAAATGGCACCATCAACAACGATTGCCGTACCTCCCCAAAACCCATTGTGTGGAACTATTTCCAGAATGCCGATAAACGTGAACTCTACCAAGTGTACTCCAGCATTCTCGACCTACGCAATAAAAGCAGCATTTTCCATAGTCTAGACTATACGCATAGCCTGACCGGTACGGTGAAATACATCGACATCACGGAAGGCAATGATGCGCTGCTATCGGTAGCCAATTTGGGCACCGCCAATGCCACCTTCACCTATAAACTAAAGCAAGGCGGAACCTATTACGAATACTTCTCCGGCACCAGCGTAGACTTGAGCGATTCCAGCCTAAGCATCACCTTGGCACCCGGCGAATACCGCTTGTATAGCACACAAGACTTCGGACGTTACCCTTATAAATTAGCCGCACCGCTTAGCGAAAGACAAGCGATTACGGTTTACCCTAATCCGGCCAAGAACCTGGTACAGGTAAACGGGTTAACAGACCAAGCGCTCAGCTATGCGCTTTACGATATGCAAGGCAAACACCTGCTTAGCAACGAAACCAAACCACAAGGTACTTTACAGATACACTTACCCCACTTGAGTAGCGGAGTTTACCTGCTCAGCATTCAGCAAGGAAATCAAGTGTATAGGCAACGTATCACCATAGATAACTGAATATGAATCGCGTATTAAGCTATGCTTTGGGAGCTATGCTTGGGCTATGCCTGGGCTCTACCCACCTCAAAGCCCAAAGCGTTTACGGAAAGGTAAGCGACGAAAAGGGTGAAGTCTTGTTTGGGGTCTCCGTCTTTATTGAGGGAACCACACTGGGCGCCAGTACCGATGGCAATGGCTTTTATAAAGTCACCTTAAAAGACAGCGGCACCTATACGGTGGTGTTCTCCTACCTCGGCTTCATCACCGAAAAGGAAAAGGTGACCTTAAAAAAAGACCAGTCGCTAGAGGTTAACAAAAAACTAAAAGAAGATAAGCAGGTCTTGGGGGAGACTGTAGTTGTGGGCTATGGTGTACAACGGAAACGTGAAGTTACGGGTTCCGTTACCACTCTCAACTCAGACCAGATCAACGATATGCCTGCGCCAAGTTTTGAAGCCATGCTGCAAGGAAAAGCACCGGGCGTGCAGGTTATTGTAGGCAGTGGTTTGGCCGGCAGTGGTTCGGTGGTGCGTATACGCGGTATTGCCTCCCTCTCGGCAGGTGGCGACCCTCTTTATGTTATCGACGGTATTCCGGTAACCCAAGATTATTTCTTGCGCGGTAACAGTGGAGGGATGAACAATAACCCCCTCGCTACCATGAACCCCGATGATATTGAAAGCATTCAAATTTTGAAAGATGCCGCTGCCACAGCCATCTACGGTTCACGTGGGGCCAACGGCGTTATCTTGGTAACCACCAAACGCGGTAAGTCAGGTAAACTGAAAATCGATTTTGGTACACGTACCGGTATCTCGCTGCCTACCCAAAGACCGGATATGTTAAGCGGTCCGGAATTCCTCCAACTCTACCAAGAAGCTTGGGAGAACGACGGCAACGTTGGTCTAGCGAAACTACCCGGTGGCGTAACCTGGGAGCAAGCCAGTAAAACCAATACCGACTGGGTAGACCAGATGATTGGTGTGGGCATGAAACAGAACTACCACCTCAGTGCATCCAAAGGCAATGAGAAGTTTACGTTTTATACCAACGTGAGCTACGACGATAACGGAAGCTACCTCAAAGGCAATAGCTACCAGCGTTTGAGCGGACGATTTAACTTCGACTATAACCTCAACAAAAACATTAAAATTGGCGCCAATACGTCGTTGAGTCGCGGACAAAACAACCGCGTTAACGCAGGCTGGGCCGGTGGCTTGGGTGCAGCGATGTCTACTGCCCTACCTATTTACCCTGTGCGCAACGAAGACGGCACCTACTTTACCGGTGGTACCAACCCGGTGCGTACCCAAGAGCTCTTCGAATGGAGAACGGTAGAAAACCGCGCCATCAACGGTGTGTACATGGAATACTACCCGATTAAAAACCTGACGGTTCGTTTGCAAGGCTCTTATGATTACATGGACATCACCGACCGTACCTACGAGCCAAAAGAGTTGATTAACTCCAGTCACGACGGTACAGCCAGAGAATACCCGAACTGGGTGAATAACTACAATACCATCGCTACAGCAAACTATAACCTAAAAATCAAACGCCTGCACAACTTCAACTTCTTACTCGGAAGTGAATACCAGCGTTCGGTTTACCGTAGTCGCTCTATTGAAGCAACCAACATGAGCGGTCCGCTATGGAACACCGAAGCCAACGATAGCTTCACCACAGTATTCAATAACCCGAAGCAGGTATCGGCTTTCCTTTCCTATTTCGGACGAATCAACTATGCGTATAACAACAAATACTTTGTGCAGTTAGCAGCGCGTGTCGACGGTTCTTCCCGTTTCGGTATCAACTACCGCTACGGCTTCTTCCCTGCCATCTCGGGCGGTTGGATTGTGAGCAACGAAGAATTTATGCGCGGCTACCGCTGGATCAGCTTCGCTAAAGTGCGTGCTTCTGTTGGACGAAACGGTAATGCCAGCATTCCGAACTACCAACGTTTTGGCACCTATTCGCCACCGGAAAATCAGATTCAATACAATAACCAGCCAACCACCTACCCTACCCGTTTGGAAAACCCGAACCTGCGTTGGGAGACCTCGCTGGTATCCGACTTATCCATCGAAATGGGCTTCTTGAAAGACCGCATTCAAATGGAGTTGGGTGTGTACAACAAAAATACAAAAGACGTATTGGCATCGCTAGCCGTTCCGAAGTCGACCGGTTTCTCTAACTACTGGGACAATGTGGGCGCCATCGTAAACCGAGGCATCGAGTTCTCAGCAACTTTCCACGTGGTGGACCGCAAGAACTTCAAGTGGACCATCATCACCAACGCGGCGCGCAACTACAATGAGATTACCAGCATTGGCGTATACTCTGAAGATGCCGTAAGCGGTGGTACCAATGATACCCGCGTGGTAGTAGGTAGTCCGGTAGGTACCAATTTCTTGGTTCCATTCTCGCATGTTGACCCACAAACCGGTAAACCAGTTTACATCGACATCAACGGTAACCAAACCACAACCTGGGATCCGGCCGACCGTATTCCGGTAGGTTCTGTTTTGCCAAAAGCCATTGGCGGCTTGACCAATACCTTCCGTGTGAAGAACTGGGAATTCAACATGTTATGGGTTTACAGCATCGGTGGTAATATCTACAACTCCTCATCAAAACGTCAGCTAGGTGTGGTTACCGATTGGAACATGACACCGGAGATTTTCGACCGTTGGCGTGAACCGGGCGACGTGGCTGCTTACCCACGTTTGACCTTGCAAACCCAAACTTACGGCTCCGGAACACCGTGGATCAATACCACCTTGTATTTGCACGACGGTACCTATGCGCGTTTGCGTAACCTGAGTATCAGCTACAATGCACCGGAGAAATTCGCTAAGCGATTGAAACTTCATGCCATCCGTGCTCAGTTCATCGCTACCAATATCCTCACCTTTACCAAGTATCCGGGATTGGATCCGGAGATTGCGCGCGACTTTGAAGATGCCACAGACCGTAACATGAGTCCGAACATCGTTTACCTCACACCGCCGCAAGAAATGACCTTTAACCTTGGCCTTAACCTTAGCTTCTAAAACCATGAAAAACATTGCACTCTATAGTTTACTTGGCTTGTTGCTTTTAGGCACCGCAAGCTCTTGCAATAAATTACTTGAGGTTACGCCAGAAGGCGAAACCTTGGTGGAAGACGCCATCCAAAACAAAGAAGACCTACAGAAACTGTTGAACTCTTGCTACGACGTAATGGCCAACTCCATGAACGGCAGAACACAGCTGTTTAATGAGCTGATGGGCGATAACCTGGACAGGCCTTTCAACAACGACGACTTCCGCGAGATCTATACCCGCAGCAGCAACTTCTTCAACTCCAGCATTGGCGGATTGTATGGCGATTTCTATATCTGCGTATACCGCGTCAATATCTTAAACAAAGAAGTAGACAAGCTGGGAGACGTAACCGAAAACGATAAAATTCAGTTCTTGGCTGAAGGCTCCTTCTTGCGTGCCTTGGCTCATTTTGAATTGGTGAAACTCTGGGCACAACCTTACGGCTACAGCGCAGATAACAGTCACCCGGGCATTGCCCTGCGCAGAGAACCTAGCCAGGAGCCTATCACCCGCAGCTCTGTGGGTGCGGCTTATGCCTATATCTTAGACGATTTGAACTACGCTTACGCGAACCTGCCGGATACCAAAATTGGTGCCTACGCTTCGAAAGATGCGGCCCGTGCCCTGCTCGCTAAAGTGTATTTTCAGATGAACAATTTTGAGCAGGCCGCTAAATACGCCAACGAAGTATTGAGCAACGGACGCTATCCTATGAGCAGCTCCATCAACCGCTTCGATAACGACTCCGCAGCTTCAGAATACATCTTCACCTTTATCAGTACCTCCAATACCGATAACCGTGCAGGTGCCTTTATCGAGAACTGCCGTTCAGACAATAACGCGACACCACAGATTCGCCTTTCTGAAGAGTTTTATAACTTGATTAACCAACGTGCTACCGACCGCAGAAAGCAATTGGTGCAAGTGGCCAATCCGGGAACGGAAAACGAATTCTACGCCATCACGAAGTTTAACAAGGATTATTTCTCTTTGCCTTATCTTCATACCACAGAGATGAAGTTTATAAGAGCAGAGTCGTATGCCGAATTGAACCAAAACCTGAGCGTAGCCATTAGCGATATGAACGAGATCATGGACCGTGCTTACGGCACAGGTGTAGTGAACTTGAATCCGGGAGCACAAGCTTCTGAGATTATAACCGCTGCGCGCAACGAACGCCGTTTGGAGTTCTTCTGCGAAGGAGACCGTACCCAGACCTTAAAAAGACTGGGAGCGAAAGACGGCAATGTGCAGATCAGACTTGCCCCGTGGAATTGCAATGGCATGGTGCTTCAATTCCCTATTTCAGAAACCACAACGGGATTCCAATTGAATCCGGAAGGAGGATGTAACTAATGAATATGCGTATCACATTAGGCATAATGGGCCTATCGCTCGCTATGATGAGCATGCAGGCTTGCAGAAAGGACAGACCGGAGATCGGTGAGCCTTTCTCTAAAACAGACGGACTGGCCGACAGCTGGGTACTCACCAAGGTGCTGCAGGTAGACGAAGCCAACCCTTTGAAAGAAAGCAGAGACTTATCTGAATACTACGGCCTAGGCGGCTCAGGCGGGACTGGCACGGCCATATTAGAAATTATGTTCGACGGAACGGATAGGCAATTTCGCATGACCCCGGGACAGGGCAAGAACTTCTTGGCACCCGGATTTAAAGACCCATTGACCATTGATAGCCTTCGCTTAAAAGGCAGCTGGAGCTTCACCAATGAGCTGAACCCAAGCTTTGCAGAGACTGCTCCGGAAGGCATTCAGTTGATTAATGCGATGGACGATACGGTAAGCCTCCTATTGGATGCACCCGTTAGGCCTTACGATACTGAACTTGGATTAAAGATCGTGCGTTGCAAGCTCTCGTACGTGTATTACTTCACCCGTAAAGATTAAGAACCATGAAAAAATTAGCGATATTCCTTTTAGCAGCTTTGAGCTACGCCCCTACTGTTTGGGGACAAGCAGCTTACGTTGTTCCAAAAGAAGCCGATGTTAACCAAGAAATCACGGTTTACGTTAACGTGAAACACGCCGATTGCAATTGTCCGAATTTACAAGACGCCGGTGCAGAGATTTACATGTGGACTTGGAAACCTAGCGATCCTGTTGCCGGTAACGGTACCTGGAATGCTTCGAACGATGCCATGAAGATGACCGATGAGGGCAATGGCTTGTACAGCATCAAGTTTATCCCTTCGCAGTTTTATACCATCACCGATGTGGAGCTCTTCTATTCGGAAGACATCCATTTTCTAGCGAAGAAAAAAGACGGTGGCTCCGGCGGAGGAACAGATACGGAAAACAAAAGTGGCGACTTGGTGGCGGAGATTGATCCGGTGCCGGGCTGCGTAGAGAAGATTTGCCCATTTCCGGTGAACTTCGGACAAGACGATTATTTCACCGTTAAATACGATAACAACAAGGAAGAAAAGGCCAGCATGCAAAACCTCGCTGAAGGTGATGTATACATCTTTGCGCGCTGCGTAGCGAACGGTAAACTCTATGAGGTAACGGCTTTTAACGATGTAGGCACCAATCCAAATTTGGAGATGAAATCGGAAGGCAACGGCATCTTTACCCTGACCTTTATTCCCGAAGACTTTTTCCCAATACAACCCGGGGAAGAAATAACGTCGATGGTCTTTGTCATACGGCGAAAGACCTTCAATTCGCCCGACGATAAAACGGACGGCAACGCCGTAATATCGGTAGGCTGTAATTAGTCATCTCCGCCGCCGTAGGACTGTATACTGTAAAATCGTAGGATCGATTTACGCTTTTCGAAGTGTAGGTCGGTCCTTTTTTTTGTCCATAGACCATAGACCATGGTCCATAGCCGGGGCCTTGGTGCTCTTTTGTCTGAATCAGAATTTACAGGATTGAAGGATTAGCAGGATTCACTCATTCTATTACTCAATTCCTCCATGGTCTATGGTCCATGGACTATGGTCCCTTTAACGCAGAAGATTGACCGAGGGTGTGTCTTTGGGTTCAATCCTATTGAAATCCCTCCGCTAGGGGCAGAAAATTTTCTGCCCCTAGCGG
>SBGR01000059.1 GCA_006226545.1 Bacteroidota bacterium
AGCCTCCATGGACCATGGAACTATATTTTGTGGTTGCATCTATAATGCAGATGGTTTCTACTATGTAGGAAAGCCCTTCTGTGATGAAGAGATGAGGGGATGAAGGGATTTTTGATTTCTGATTGTTGATTTTTGATTTAAAAGTTTGAAAACGATCGACTCTGTCGCAGATACTAAACGGAAGTTATCGCATTTTGTGCTACCCTATTCACTCCAATTTAGTCTTATCAAATCCACGTATTTATGGGGATTGAATGCCTTTACTTTTAAGGAGATAAAAATGATGCTCTGGTGATTATTGAAATTCAGGACTCCTTCACATTTAACTATCATTATTCACTATTTTTCAAGCATGAACAAACCCACAAGCGTTGATCAGTACATCGCTCAATACAAAGGTGAAGCGGAGTCTAGAATGAAATTGCTGCGCGCCATGATTTTAGAGCTGGCGCCCGATGCGGCAGAGAGTATTGCATACGGAATGCCCGCCTACAAAACCTTCCATAAGCCCTTGGTCTATTTTGCCGGATACGAACAGCATATCGGATTGTATGCCACGCCTAGCGGACATGAACAATTCGCTCAAGAGCTGAGTATCTACAAACAAGGCAAAGGTTCAGTACAGTTTCCTTTAAAAGAAGATTTTCCAATTGAATTAATTCGCCGTATCGTCGCTTTTCGCGTAGCTGAAAACCAACTGAAATACGGTCCTAAAAGCTAAAGTTCTGCTATTTCCTTTTCGGTAAAAAAGGTTCAATCAAATAATACCAGTACGACTTAGGCCCCTCTCCATTCACGCCCAATTCATCCGGAAAATGCCCCGGCGCTACATGGGTTCCGAAAAGCAAATCCATCAATGGCGAAAGGTTTGCATAGTTTCCGCAATTCCTTTCCTTTACGTGATGCCAATGGTGTAATTCCGGCGAGCCTATGACCCACTTCAAGGGACCAATCGGTAAAGAAACATTGGAATGTATATAAACAGCCCACAAACCACGGAAGGCAATAAACCCGGCCAAGGTTTCAAGAGGGAAGCCTAAACAAAATGCAGGTAAATTGATTACCCCAACGGTAAACACGGTATCCAAAGGATGTTCTCTGTAAGCTGCCAGCCAATCCAAATGCTCGGCGGTATGGTGGGTCTTGTGAAAGCGCCACAAGAAGCTCCAACTGTGTTGCCAGCGGTGAGCCCAATAGATCAAAAGATCGCTAAGTATAACTACCTCAGTTACCTGAAGAAAATAATTCTGTTCTTGAATGGTACGTTGAAAACTGATTGGAACCAAGGCTTGTAACCAGGTCCCGAATTGACCCAATATCCAAAGTACCAACCAACTCCAAAAGAGGTTTTGCCCCAGGTAAAACAACAAGTCGGTTCGCCAACGCGGACGAATTATATTCTGATTGGGGTAAGCTGGAAAAGTGCGCTCCATGGGAATGAAGATGAGTCCAAAGAGCAGCAATCCTCCAAAGCTAAAAAAGAGAATACGGGTATAGTCAGGAATGGAAACCAAACGCTTTAATGCTTTTGAAAGACAAGGCTATCCATGTAATCGAGCATGATGGCATCTGTAGCACTTCGAATTACCGAATCCCAAACGTAAACCGTTTTGGGTGGTGACATCATACTCGATTTTGAAGTCCACATGATTCGGTAAATCTTTCGCAGCGAGTCTCTCGAAACTTTAATGGTATCGGGAGCCACCACTTTGGTTAACTGTGCGACCAAGGCATCCGATTGATCGAATATCTGAACAGAATCTGCCAGTTCATCATCAGCCTCACCGGATTGGTACCAGATAAAGGCAGCCGATAAGCTCACAGCAAATAGCAGCACGAAGATTTTATTCAGGTTCTTGAGCATATCCCGAAGATACAAAAATCAGGGTTCAGGTTGCCTGTGGTACTAGAATATGCTTGGCTTACCTCACTAAGCGGATTCCACTGAATTGCCATTGCAAGTGAGGATGGAAAAAGTTTCGGTAGCTTGGGCGCCAATGGCCTTCAGGAGTAGCCAAAGAGCCACCGCGTAAAACCATTTGATTCACCATAAACTTACCGTTGTATTCACCTAAAGCACCCGGCTCAGTTTTGAATCCCGGATACGGCAAATACGCACTGGCAGTCCATTCCCAAACCGGACTGTACATCCAATCGGGGTTAATCTGAAAAGCCGCTTCCCACTCAAACTCCGTGGGCAGTCTAGCCCCTTTCCAGCGAGCGAAAGCATCGGCTTCGTAATAGTTCACGTGCATCAACGGACCAAAAGGCTCCAAGGGAATTAAGCCGGATAAGGAATAGCGAAACCACTGATCTTCTTTCTTCACCCAATACAATGGCGAATCCATCTGATTGGCCAGCACCCAGTCCCAGCCTTCCGCCAGCCACCATTGAAAATCTTGGTAAGCACCGGCTTCGATAAATTCCAAGTATTCATCGTTGCGCACGGCCCTATCGGCTATCTCAAAGCTCTCTAAAAAGACATCGTGGGCTCCTTTTTCATTATCGAAACAGAAATCATTGCCTTCATGTCCAATTAGGTACATGCCTTCTTCTACCCTGTTCCACTCCAAGGCTTTCTCTGCCGACCAATCGCAGTCGGGAGCACCTTCTTCCACGTAAAGCGGATAAAAGGGTTGAGTACCCAAGATGTACTTGATATCGGTTAAAAGCAATTCTTGGTGTTGCTGTTCGTGGTTGATTCCAATCTCCAATCGCCTGCTTATTTCCGGCCAATCTTTGTGTTCCTGGAGCTGTTTCCAAAATAGCGAAACGGCTTCGGTTACGTGCTGGCGGTATTGGCGAATCACCTTGGTACTCGGGCGGCTAATGGAACCGCGGTTATCTCTGGGGTTACGCTGCCCTACGTGGTTGTAGTAAGAGTTAAAAAGGTAAGCGTAGTCTTCGCTAAACACTTTGTAGTCTTTCACGAAAGGCTTCAAAACAAACTCTTCGAAGAACCAAGAGGTATGGGCCATGTGCCATTTCGGCGGACTCACCTCTTGCACCGGTTGCAGCACGCAGTCTTCCGTTTGCAAGGGTTCAATCAATTGTTTGGTCCAGGCTCTGGTTTTAAGAAAGTAATCTAACATGGTTCTTCTCTTTTGTTTTCCCCTAAACAAGATAGCCGTACTCTGCAGTGACGGGCTATGCTTTGTCTTATTAATTTTTCAAATTCTCTATCAGGTAATCGCTCACCTTCTGCATGAGGTGCTCGCGGTCTTTACCACGCACGTTATGCGCATGTTCCGGATACACGAAATAATCCAATTGTACGCCTTCTTTCACACACTTCTGCACATAAAGCAAGCTATGCTGCCACAATACCACATCATCGGAGGTACCGTGAATGAGCATCAATTTACCTTTCAGGTTCTCGGTATAGTTCAAGAGGTTATTGTTTTTAAAGCCTTCCGGGTTTTCTTCCGGACGATCCATGTACCGCTCGGTATACATGATTTCATACATGGACCAATCGATTACCGGTCCGCCGGCAACGCCCACCTTAAAGGTTCCGGCTTGGCGCGTCATAAGTGAAGTGGTCATGAAGCCACCAAAACTCCAACCGTGCACGCCCATACGTTCTGCATCTACATAAGCTAATGACTTCAGGTATTCTACGCCACGCAGCTGATCGGCCATTTCCAAGGTTCCCAATTGGCGGTGAGTAGCGTTTTCGAAATTTAAGCCACGGTTGCTTGAACCACGGTTATCTAAGGTAAATACGATAAAACCCTGCTGCGCCATATAGTGCGTCCACAGGTTAGCACCGTTCATCCAACGGTTGGTAACCAGCTGAAGGTGCGGCCCACCGTACACGTAAACCACTACCGGGTATTTCTTCTTCGGATCAAAGTTCACCGGCTTGGTGATGCGAGCATAGAGGTCGGTGGTGCCATCGGTCGACTTCAACGTGAGCACTTCTGTTTGTCCGAGGTTATAATATTTCAACGGGTCTTCAGCCAAAAACTGCTGATCTACTTTTTTACCTTCATTGCTGATAAGGTTGAATGCATAAGGGGTTTCCGGATTGGAATACTGATCCAGCCACATGCTTTTATCGCTAGCACCTTTACACGAGTGAACACCGTTAATTTTGGTGATCTCTGCAAGTTTGCCGTTCGATACTTCTACGGAATACAGGTTCTGGTTTAGCGGACTTTGTTTGGTCGACATGAAATAGAGCTTTTTGCCTTTGTTATCTGTTCCCATGTATTCTGTTACCATCCAATCACCGGATGTTAGCTGTTTTACCAGCTTACCGTCGCGTTTGTAGAGGTATAGGTGATTGAAGCCATCGCGCTCACTTTCCCAGATAAACTCTTTGTTGGAGAGCCAATGCATTGGGTTTTCGGGCTCCACGTATTTCGGGTGTGTTTCGGTAAAAAGGACAGCCTTTTGCTTTCCGGTTTTTGCATCGAAAGAAACCAACTTCATCTCATTCTGGTCGCGGTTTACAATAGCGATGAAGATTTCCTCTCCATCCGGCGACCAAGCGATATTGGTGAGGTATTGTTCTTTCGGCTCACCGGTTTGGATTTGAATGGTTTTGCCCGATTTCACATCGTAAACATGCAAGGTTACGTGATGCGATTTTGCGCCGGCAAATGGGTAGCGAATCATATCGGCTTGCGCCGGCATCTTGTGTAAGTCGTAGATTGGGTATTCGGTTACCATGCTCTCATCCATGCGGTAGTAAGCAAGTTTTTCTCCGTTATCCGACCAGAAGGTTCCCTTGTGGATACCGAATTCATTGCGGTGTACTGATTGACCATTAACAATGCCTTTTTCCAAATCGTTGGTTACCGGCTTAGCTGCTGTTCCGTAAGGTTTCACCCAAAGGTTATTATCCAGCGTATAGGCTACATTACCTGTCGATTCGTGAAAATCTTTGTTGGCCGCTTTGAGGTCCATATCGTGTTCCACCATCAAGGTTTTACTCACCAAATCAAAGCGGTAAACCATGTTCTTGCGCATGAAACGTGCTTCTCTGTTATTGGCCCAAGAGTGAATCGAAGGCATTTTATCGAAGATAGGAAGCGGATCTTGACGGTTTAAGGTGGAATTGAAAACCATCAAAGCTCTGTTTAAATCCACCAGTTTTAAGGTATCCTTGGTGCCTTTATCGGCATCGCTCAATACCCAACCGGCCGCTTTATCTGCTTCCTCAAAACTTTGAATCCAGGTATGACTTTGCGGCATCCAGTTGAGGCCACTCACCCTTTTAGGAGCGAGGTAAGAGCTAGCGCCTGTGATGGCGTCTTGCATGGTAAAATTTTTCTGAGCGATGGCCAGGGTTCCCATACCCAAGGCCAAGGTGAGCAGTATGCTTTTCTTCATTTTCTAAACTTATAGCGAATCCCGTTGGTCACGGCGTAGGTGTCTTTGGTTACTCCTACCGGTGGACGTGAATCGTAAAACAATTGTATATCGAATTTAAACTGAATCTGCGAAGTGATGTCAACAAGTATAGCATTTTCAAGCGATAGCCGGTAGTCGGCGGCAATACCCAATAAAGGCTGGTAGTACATGGTGCCATTCCAAGCCATGCGGTCGAAGAGCTTTACTCGGTGGGCAATATAGTAGCTCCAACGTAAATCGTTATTGTCTTTTTCTTCTCCATCCAATACTTCGTATTCGTGCATTAAGGTGGCGCCTAAAAACAGTTTATTCGTATTGGCTGTATCCAAGAGTTCCAATCTTCCACCTGCCCCTAGGAGGTTTCTGAATTTCACCTTAAGCAAACGGTTGTACTGCGCTTGGTGGAAAGCTTCAAACATCAATCGTTTATCGGCCGGATTCTGGTAACGGGTATGGAAAAAGCCACTATTGGCAAAACTCTGTCCCGGCGACTTAATCAACTGCATATTCCCCACAAAGAAGACTTGATGGTGGTCTTGTCTGAACACGGTTTGTCCATTCATCACCATCCGAAACAAAGGATTATTCACCTTGATAAAGGAGAAAGCCAAATCGGCATCACCAAACCAGCCATTGCTGTCGGCATTGAGTCGTAAGCGTTCTGTATTCACCACCTGTGCTTCGGCTTTGCCAATGCAAAAAGTCAAGGCCAGAAGGCAGAGCTTAATCCACTTCAACCACATGGTACAAATCGCTTCTTCGGTCTTTGATGTTTTGTACAGTACCTGATTTTCTGGAACGCTCCAACTGCGCTAAGTCGAGATCGGCAATTACCACCGTCTCTAAATTCGGACTGCATTCTCCGGCAATGGCTTCCGGTGGGAAGGCAAAATCGGAAGGGGTATAAATGCCCGACTGTGCATAGTTGATGTCCATGTTTTCTACCGATGGAATATTACCAATGGTACCGGCTGTGGCCACGTAGATCTGGTTTTCAATGGCGCGGGCCTGCGAACAAAGTTTCACGCGTAAATAGCCGTGACGCTCATCGGTACAGAATGGCACAAAGAGGATATGTGCCCCTTTATCGGTTTGTAGACGCGCCATCTCCGGGAATTCCGAGTCATAGCAAATATTGATGCCTACCTTGCCGCAGTCGGTATTGAAGATTTTAATCTCGTTACCCGGCTTCACACCCCACCACTTGGATTCGTTTGGCGTGATGTGAATTTTATACTGCTTATCGAAGGTTCCATCTCGCTTAAACAAGAAAGCCACATTGTATAAGTTGCCGCCTTCTACCAAAAGGTGTGTGCCGGCTACAATATTGATATTGTACTCTACCGATAAACGGGAAAAGAGGTTGATGTAATCGTCGGTGAAATTATCCAGCTCACGGATATTGTCTTCCACACTCATGCCCTTGTTTTCAATAAAGGAAAGAAGCTGTGTGGTGAAGAGTTCCGGAAACAAGGCAAAATCCGATTTGTAGTTGGAAGCCACATCGGTAAAGAATTCACATTGTTGAGCGAAGTCTTCAAAGCCATTGATTTTCCGCATCTCATACTGGATACAGCAAATACGCACCTTTTTGGTGGTGATGGAACGTTGGCGGGTCTCCGCTACATAATCCAGGTTGGTCCACTCCATCAAAACACCGTAGCCTTCCGACTCTTTGTCCATAGGCAGGTAGTCTTTGATGATTTTGCGGATATAGAAATTCTGCGATACTTGGAAAGTCAGTACCGGATCTTTGATCTTCTTATCGAGCACCCTTTTCACGTAGGCTCTCACCCCGAGGTCTTCTGAATGCAAGTGGTAGTTAGGCAAACGTCCACCAATTAAAATCTGCCGAAGGTTCATGTGCTCGCAGAGCTCTCGGCGCATTTCATAGAGACGTCGTCCAATCTTGAGTCCCTGGTATTCAGGGTGCACCATCACTTCAATACCATAGAGGGTGTCTCCTTCCGGGTCGTGGTTGGTGATATAGCCGTTATCGGAGATTTCAGACCAAGTATGGTTGTCTTCGTATTCTTCCATGTCGACAATCAGGGAAGTGGCCGAGCCTACGATTTCACCTTCGTATTCAATCACCTGCATGCCTTCCGGGAAAATGGTATACTGGCTTTCCAGCATTTCTATTTTCCAAGGTTCTTGATCAGGAAAGCATTTTTTAGAAAGCTTGATGATTTCTGCAAAGTCGTCCGGTGTAACCGTACGTTGAATGATAGTTGGTTTTCTACTCCGTCTAATCGCCATAGTTTTGCGTTTACAGCCTCAAAAATCCTGAAAAGAAGAGGCATAACAAAATTGGGATATACACGAAGTGGGGAAAGTGTCTACTTCGGCAGAAAGGCCTAATCCAGTGCAGGTAAGGTATCGTATGAATGAAACACATAAGGTGCAAGTTGGTTTGCTTCGATGTGTTTCTTAAGCTCCTTGATTTGGAACGAAACTGCTTCTCCCGGTGCGCCAATTAAAGCCCAGCTATCCCCTTTCCTGCCGTAAATACGCATTCGTCCAACAGTATATCCATTGGGTTTGGTATACTTTACGATGACAACCTGGTCTAGCACGTCTTCACAAATAACTCGGTCTTGGAGCAGGTCCAATACGCCATACTTATCCTTTCTTTGAGTCACAACATAATGTGCGTTCCAAGCAGTGTCGGTCATCACTTCTTTCAAGGATAGAAACTGCGGTTCCCAATAAATCCTGGTTCCCTTTCTATCTACTGCTACGATACCCAAAAGAGAATCTTTTCTAACCTGACCAAATCCATACGGGGTGTTTCGGGAGTACTGAATATCTGAAACAACCGCCTTTCCCTCTATGTTGTAGATATCGAAATTCATATTCTCCCGATAACACAGCACAACCTCCTTGCGCACATGGATTTGCATGTACTCACAAGGTATGATTAAGGAGCAGGAATTGTCTACTACGCCCCAATACCGTTTCTGCTGAATGGGAAGAAGTCCAAAGCTTATTTTATCAAATCCCTCGTATTCCGTTTTCAGACATACCTTGCCCTCTGCGTCGCACAAGCCGTAGTATGCATTATGATTTCTTATGATATACACCACCTCGTTCGACGGTGTGGTCATAGGCCTGATTTCCCAGTATTGGCAAGGTATCTTTTCGCTCAAGTCCATATTCAGAAATCCTGAATTATTGTCCTTTTTAACCCGGTATCCTAGACCCTTGAAGTGTTCAATTTTCCGCCAATTAGGTTTCAAAATCCAATGCCCGGCAGCATTCAGAATACCTTGACCCGAGTCATTTTGAACCACATACAGATTGGTATCTTGTATTCGAAATACCATTTGCAATTCCTCTGCTTGAATTCTATTTCCAAGCGTATCCATGAGGATAAAGCGAAAACCGACAAAGGCCTGTATTAATCCATGCCAAGATTCGATAGTTGTATAGCGAGGTTCAAGTAGGGTGTCTGAGCCACGAATTAATCCTAGTTGACCCACATCTGGTTTGAATGAATTTGGATAGACTCCTTGTCCCATAAACATAAACTTATCCGGATAAACTCCTTCCCTTGAGCGATCATGAGCTTCTTTTGGCTTCGGACCAATCAAATACAGATCTGCAGCAAGGGTATCTAAAATCACCAATTCAGAGGAGTCTGAGCGGGATTGTGCTACAAGAAAATTGTTCACCAAACTCAGACAAAAAATAAGGGTACAACTAAAGATTCGAGTGGCTGCAATCATGGCAGCAAAAGATAACAAGAACTTCTCCAGTTTAAGTTGCCGCTTTAAAATAAGGCTTAAATCAGGTTAGTTTTCGATGGATTCAATACTTTTGAGCCTCCAAGAAAATGAATAGCATGCAAAACATCGAAAACACTATACATGCGATTTGGGAAGACCGCAGCTTACTGCAGAATCCTGAATCCATTCAAGCCATTGAGTACGTGATTGAAGAGTTGGATAAAGGCCGTTTACGCACCGCCGAGCCTATTGAAGGCGGATGGCAGGTAAACGAGTGGGTGAAAAAGGCTGTTATTCTGTATTTCCCTACTAGAAAAATGGAAACCCTGCATGCCGGTCCGATGGAGTTTCACGACAAGATGAAACTGAAAACCAATTACGCCGAGCTGGGCGTTCGAGTGGTTCCGCATGCGATAGCTCGATACGGTTCCTATATCGCTCCGGGTGTGATTATGATGCCGGGTTACGTGAACATTGGTGCTTATGTAGACAGTGGAACCATGGTAGATACTTGGGCTACGGTAGGTAGCTGTGCGCAAATCGGTAAAAACGTTCACCTTAGCGGTGGCGTAGGAATTGGTGGTGTATTGGAGCCTGTTCAAGCAGCTCCGGTTATTATTGAAGACGATTGTTTTATCGGGTCAAGATGCATTGTAGTGGAAGGCGTTCGCGTAGGTAAAGAAGCCGTTTTGGGAGCAGGTGTTACCATTACCCAAAGCACTAAAATTATTGATGTAACAGGCGATGAGCCGGTGGAAATGAAAGGCTATGTTCCGGAAAGATCTGTGGTGATTCCGGGATCCTATACCAAAAAGTTTGCAGCCGGCGAATACCAAGTGCCTTGCGCATTAATCATCGGTAAACGAAAGCCTAGCACCGACCTTAAAACTTCTTTGAACGACGCTTTACGCGAATACAACGTAGCCGTCTAAGTCCCTCCTGTGAACCGAATCCTCCTGATACAAACCGCTTTTTTAGGCGATGCCGTATTGGCTACTGCCTTGCTGGAAGAACTGAAAATACGTTACCCGCAAGCACAGCTCGATTACCTCATTCGCAAAGGCAATGAAAGCCTGTTTGATGGAAATCCGAGGATTCGGAACCTTTTGATTTGGGATAAAAAAGCAGGCAAATACAAGAACCTTTTCAAGCTGCTTAAGCAGATCCGCGCAGAGCGCTACGATATGGTTATCAATATCCAGCGCTTTGCTGCAACCGGATTCCTCACCGGCTTTTCTGGAGCAAAAGAACGTGTGGGATTCGATAAAAATCCTTTCTCCTTTTTGTATACCCGAAAGGTGAAACACGAATACCGGATGCACGAGGTAGAACGTAACCTCAAGCTCATTGAAGGTAAAGCTGCGAGTGGCGATGGGATGCCAAAGCTGTATCCGCAAAAAAGCCATTTTGAAAAGGTGGCGCCTTACCAAGCCTCCCCTTATATCACCATTGCCCCTGCATCCGTCTGGTTTACCAAACAATTCCCCAAAGAGAAATGGGCTGAGTTTCTGGAGACCATCGATTATCCCATGACCGTCATCTTCATTGGTGCTCCTAGCGATTATTCATTGGGCGAAGAGGTTGAAGCGCTGACAAAAAACGAATGGCTGACTTACCACAATTTGTGTGGCGACCTAAAGCTATTGGAAACAGCTGCCTTGATGAAAGGCGCCAAGATGAATTATACCAACGATTCCGGCCCCATGCACATTGCCAGTGCCATGAACGCACCGGTTAGGGCAATCTTTTGCTCTACAGTAGAAGAATTCGGCTTTGGACCACTCAGTCGCAATGGAAAAATCATCCAAACCAGCGAAAAACTCTCTTGCCGTCCCTGCGGCGTCCACGGACAAACTGCTTGTCCGGAAGGTCATTTCAACTGTGCTCAGACCATTCATTTTACACTTAAAGACTAGTGCTACTGGGAGCTGGGAGCTGGGAGCTGGGAGCTGGGAGCTGGGAGCTGGGAGCTGGGAGCTGGGAGCTGGGAGCTGGGAATTTCAAAACTCTAGAGTGTAGGAGCTAAATTTAATCGACCATTTTAGTTCGCTAGCTGTGTTTGTATAAGAGCTAATGGCGTATAGACTTATAATTTGGCAGTGCATCTGTCGCCTCTCTACAATAACTCATTCTAATGGTAGGGTTTGATCCCTACCGGCCCCAACCATTTCTAAACCTTAACCTCAACCTTAACCTCAACCTCATCCTCAACCTTGGCCGAAAGTGTGGCGCAGCAAAGCGAAGCCTCTACTTTCAGGCCTCAAACTTTTTTCTATCTTGCTTTAAACCTCACCAGAGCGTAATCATCTGAGATGGTGAACATAAGAGGTAAAACCATGAAAACAACCAACCTCTTTCCCGCGCTGGCCATGGGCTTGCTAATTGGATTAGCTGCTTGCCAGAAAGACACTGAAACAACACCTGAAATTGCGCCGGAGGTTTCCAGTAGCACTGAATTGGACGACTTGGAAAACGTCATCCCTTTCGAATTTGATTACATGGACATTTATGCAGAAGATGCCGACATGATATTGGAGAACGACGGTATTCCAATGCTATTTGAAGATGGCGGATTTGACTACGATGCCAATGCACAATTGAAAGGCAATGGACCTTGCGATCGTTTGAATCTTTCCGATACCCAAAAACGTCAACTTCGTCGCGCTTGGGAAGATCAAATTGATTGCCGTCAGGCTAGCATGAACAAGCTTCGCGACCTACACCGTGCACTTTTACGCAAAGCACATGTAGCCAGAATGGAAGCTGTTCAAGCATTTAGAAACGGCCGCATTACCGAGCAACAATTGCAACGTAAAATGCAAGAAATCAGAAACCACCTCAGAGCGGCTATGCGCGATCAAGGTCAGCAACACCGCCTCGCTATGGCTCGCTGCTACCGTCAATATGCCGAAAAGGTAAAACGCATTTTAGGACAAGACGACTTCCGTGCTTGGATGCGTTGCAGACACATGCTGTTAAGACATCGCTAAAAAATAAATTCCGTATTGAAAGGGCACCTTAGGGTGACCTTTTTTATTTTTGAATACCATGAACCTTTACCGAAGCTGTCCCTTCTGCCAGAAAGAATCACATCAAATAGATTTCTCTGATAATCGCGTTGATTTGGCCATGAAACGAGGCGATGAAATAGAATACACCTGCAGCGGCTGTGGTGAGCGAATGGCTTACCCCGTAGATTTCCTCTACCGCAAACCTTCCCGTTGGATTAAACTTATTTCAATCCTGCTCTTTCTGTTGGGTGTACCCGTTTTATTTTACCTCACCACCTACCATCACCTGGATGGAGAACAGGTTACCTATTTCTTATCCGGACTGACTGTGGCTCCCATCACCGTTTATCTGATTTTAAAGGAAGGCGATAAGATGCGTGTTGCGCGATTCAATGAACATTTTTTCAAGACTTCATAGTCTTTCCGTTTACCATTCGTTTAGCTGAGGTATTGATTAAAAATCTCAGCTCATGAATAACTACCTAAAACTCGGACTCAGCCTAGGCCTTAGCCTTGTATTATTTGCTTGTCAAGCCCCTCAATCCAATAGTCATAACCTACGCATACTGCGGTTTCAAGGCATTGGTGAAGCGGAAGTACAAGCCAACCAAGCCGGTATGACCATTACCTTAAATGCCCTGAATCCCAATTTTAAAACGGCGCGAAAATCTCTTTTAGAAGAGGCAGGTAAACTCAACAAACTATTGGATGAAGCAGGTGTTGCAGAAACAGATCGGGTTACCAACCGAATTGATGTGAACAAAGAATACGACTGGACAAACCGTGGGCGCGTATTTAAAGGTTACCGCCATACCTATTCCATGTACGTTACCTTTAAGGATTTAGCCGCGATGGAAGAGGTTTATCCATTGCTATTGGAACATACCGACTGGAATACCGGCTATATTAGTTACAGTCACAGCAATATGGATAGCCTGAACCAAGTGGCCAATACCCTCGCATTAGAAAAAGCCAAAGCCTTGGCTGAAAACATGGCAGAACAAGCGGGAATTAAAAACTTAATCATCACCCAAGTAGCCAATGTTGCACTTTCTGAAAATGTAGTCAGCATGCGAGCTAACAACAATTCAGACGATCATTATTCGTATGAAACCATGGCCAATCAAGTATACAAGTCCAAAAGTTTGGTCTCCATCCACGAAGGAAAAATCAAAGTACAGCGGAGTGTGAATGTGGAGTTTGCAGGAGAGTGAGAAGAGTTTAGGACATCAAGACTTTAAGACTTTTGGACAATAATACTTTTGGATTTTTGGACAAAGTGAAGAATATGGGCCTACTAAAAAAGGGGTGCGACGTAGTCCACCCCTTTTTGCTGAGTTAAAACTCACAGTATACGGTATCGTTAAGTCTACGTGCCTGCGCCAAAACCCACTTAAAACTTTACTCTTAAAACTTTAAGCTTTAAGCTTTAAGCATCTATTTCTTCAAGGGTCCCATGGTGAGGACGTAGCGAAGAATCAGTTCTTCTTTTTCATCGCCCAAGGTGATGTTTTCTTTGCGATTCACTTTTTGCACCATTTTAGGCACTTCTTCACGCCATTCTTTTTCGCTTTCATCGCCCGGTTTTTTCAAGGCGTGGCAATTGCCGCAATGGCTTTCATACAGGCTCTTGCCTTCATTCAGCTGAGCTAAGGTATAACCCGGAAACTGTTCTTGAACGCGATCTACATCGGTTTGAGCCGGAGCAGTAACTACTTTGGTACTGGCGCACGACATCATTACGGCGCTGAGGATGATCCCTCCTATTACAGGTAATTTCATTTTCATATCTTGTCTTTTAGCGAAGTCGAATTTAATTGTTTAGACAATAGTTTTACCGCTTTAGAGTGATTCAGTATACTTTTTAAAATTCTCTAAGATGGCTTGCCAGCCGGACTTTTGCATTTCATCGCTATTGGTTCCCTCCGCTTGAAAAGATTCTTTCAACTCAACTCCATCCGGTGTTTCTTTGAACCAAACCTCCACTTTGCGGCCATCACCTAAAGCATATTGGATGAGTTGTAAGGGTTTCACATCGCTGTAAACACCACCAAATTCAAAACTCATCTTACCGTCTTTTGAGGCCATGGTACTACTAAAACTGCCTCCTTTGCGTACATCGTTGGTAGCTGCCGGACAATGCCAATCATCGCTGGCAAAATTCCAATTCATGATGTGTTCCGGTGTTGTCCAGGCATTCCAGACTTTCTCTAAATCGGCATTCACCGTTACACCAATTTCTATCCAAGTTCCTTCCATTTTATCTACTTGATCTAACAATAACTTTTACAATGACATAGGCTAAGACAAACACCCACCAATACCGACTGATAAAACTCTTTTCTTCTTTGCCTTCTTCTTTTAAATCTTCGTTGGGGTAATAAGACATATCTAAGGGAGACGATTCATAGGTATACTGTTTCATTTCTAAATCCCATAGAGCGTCATTTTCCATCATCGGCTTCTCAAAATACCTACTTCCTATTTCAGAAACCAATTCTTCAAAGTCTAATATCTCATCTTCATCATCAATACCTTCAATCAAGCCGGAATCGGCATCATACTTTACTTTCTGATAATACTCCTCTTCCTCTTTTAAGGGCTCACCAATCTCTTCCATATGGATTTCAAAATCCCCCCATCTTTCGCGGATTGTTTCTCCCGATTTGCGAATTATAAATCCATAACCGTTCACCGAACTTTGAAGATGGAAACTAGCAATTTCATTGCCCGGATACTTGGACTCTAATGCAGCTAAAATTGGATTACCACTATCATTCAAATTTTCAAATGCAATATCAGGGGCAGTGATGATTAAGTTTCCATTCAAAATTCCCAGGTATACTGAATTCGTTTTTGGGTAACAAGCTGCGTTGAAATGTGAATTTTCAGCCAACTTTACTCCAGAATACCCTATATCTTCAATAAACCTCACCTCATCTTGAGCTTGAGTTGCATTTTGAATTACTACCATTGATAGACTCCATCCCATAGTTCATAAGTTTAGTGGAAAAGTAAGGCCTAGCCCTTTGCATTCCAAACTTTAATAATAGCTAAGCCGGAAGATTGAACTAACTTAGAACTTAAAGAGGAAATCCATGAAATTAGATGATAAGGTGGTAGTGGTAAGCGGTGCCGGAAGCGGTATGGGTCGCGCGTTGTGTTTGCAATTGAAAGAAAAAAAGGCCCGTTTAGCGATGCTGGATTTGCATGCCGAGACGCTGCAAGAAACGCTCAAGTTGATGGGCTCTTACGCAGAATTCTGCTCCATTCACGTGGTCGACATCAGTCAGAAATCAGAAGTCGACCTACTCCCAACGGCTATCCTCCAGGCCCACGGCCAAATAGATGTGGTAATCAACAATGCCGGCATCATTCAGCCTTTTGTTCCGGTTAACGAGCTGAATATGCAACAGATAGAACGTGTTATGAACGTAAACTTTTACGGTACGCTCTACATGTGCAAGGCTTTTATTCCCTACTTACTGCAACGCCCGGAAGCTCATATAGCCAACGTGGCCAGCATGGGTGCTTTCATTCCTTTCCCCGGACAAAGCATCTACGGTGCCAGCAAGGCAGCCGTTAAACTTCTTACCGAAGGCTTGTTTGCTGAACTTATGAATACCAAAGTGGGCATTACCTTGATTATGCCGGGCGCGGTGAATACCCATATCACGGAGAATTCGGGATTAGGTACTCCAAAAGCTGCCAAGACAGGTGAAGGTCCGAAGATGTTAGAAGCCGCTGAAGCTGCTCAAATAATGCTCAAAGGCATAGAACAGAAAAAACTGCATGTATTGGTGGGTAAAGATGCCTCCATGCTGAACAAACTCTACCGACTGAGTCCGCTCTTCGCCATTAAGACCATCGTGAAGAAGATGAGCGGAATGATGTAGCAGTGTTAAACTGTGAAACTGTTCAACTGAATTGTTGACTGTTAAATGTCTACTGTAACTACGTTTAGTCTAATTTAATACCCAGTGTTACGAAAATGGCTCTGGCTTCTGCCGGAATAATGCCTGGACCCGGATAGCTATCGGCTCTGCGGGTGAAATAACGGGCATTGAGCAAATTGTTCACGTTCACATCCAGGCTCCAAATTTTGTGCGTATAGCCCATGGAAAGGTCCATCACAAAATAGGATGGTATAATGCCTTCTACAGCGCTGGCCGTGCGAATGGAATTGGTGGCATCGCTAAAATGCGAAGAGGTATAATTGCCTTGTGCCGAAAAACGGAAACGACCGTAGCGGTAGCGTAAACCGCTTCGGAACATCCAGGTAGGCACCATCTCCACCTCATTGCCTTGAATGGACGCATCTTCACTGTTGATATACCTCGCATGGATATACGATCCATTCACAAACAAATTTAAGTCTTGTTTGCGCCAGCGTTTCGCAGGTAAATAGCGAAGTAGGTTCCATTCGGTCATCGCTTCCAAGCCCATATTCTGTGCATCGGAGACATTGGTTCTGTAGCGGTGATCCAGGTACAAAGGTGCATTGCCTTGACGCAATACCTGTCCGATTTTACCTTGGTAAAACAGGTAAAAGGCCGTTAGCTCGTAGATGAAAAAGCCCTTGCGCTCACCACGAATACCCAAATCTGCTGTAAAGCCCTTTTCATCTCTTAGGTTGCTATCGATGCGAAGGTTCGGGTTGTTTACGCGCATGTCGGTGAAGTTGATGGCGCGGTAGTTTTGCGATACGTTGGCGTAGAGTTCGTTCCTACTGTTCAACTTGTATTGAGTTCCCAAACCGGCTATTACAAAGTTCCTTTTATTGAAACGCTCATCATCGAAGCGGTTGTCTACCACCACATTGCCTGCTCCGTCTTTGATGATCTGCCTATAATAACCTTCCGACTGTGTCTGAATGTATTCAGCCCTCATACCCGGCGTGATGGATAAGCGAGGTGAAACGCGCCAAACAAATTCGGCAAACAAGGCCACGTTATCGTTGATGAAATCGTAGGCACTTCCTTCAACGTTATTCGGGTTGAGGAAATAGAAATCCGGACCACTTTCCGCATTCGCATCACCTTGCAATGCATTGGATGTGCCGTGGTAAAGACGGTAACCCATCACCAACGTATGTGTTTTGTTTCCTTGCTTGATATCGTGTCGCCACCTGAATTCTTGTCCGATATTAAGGAACTGACCGTCAATCAGGTTACGCGGACCATCGCTGTCCATGCGGTTGATGCGTTCCAAATTTCCCAAAGCCAAACGTTGCGCAAGAAGCCCGAATGTTCTGAGGTTAAACTGATTTTGACTATCCGGTCTGAAATTCAGATTCCACGCCGCCAAATTCCAATTCACTTTAAACCAATTTCGGTTGCGAAGGCTCACCCGCGCATCGCTTTCAAATTGCGCATCAGTTAATCCACCGGGTTGTTGAGCGAGGTAATTCATGTAGGTATACTCCAGCTCAGAGCTCCAACGCGGGTTGAATTGGTATTTCATGCGAAGTCCGGCCGTATGGGCTTCAAATTGGCTATTTTCACGCCAGCTTCGGCCTGTTTTCATGCTGTGGTAAGTATAGTATTTTAGCTTTCCTTTAGCGATGGTACCATCAGCGCTGTTGAAACTGCTCCAAAATCCGTAGCTGCCCAAGGTCTGTTTACTCACCCAACGTATGGGTTTATCGCCCCCTTCCTTGCTCACAAAATTGACCATACCGCCGAACTGGGTTCCGTACTGCAAAGAAGCAGCACCACGCAGAACCTCTATTCGATCAATGGCTTCCAAGGGTGGAGAATAATACGATTCAGGGTAACCCAAAGCATCTGCACTGATATCGTAACCATTTTGTCGGGTATTAAAATTAGCCGAACGGTTTGGACTGAGTCCGCGGCCACCCACGCCCAGCTGCAATCCGGCCGCATCGCTTTCCCAGATGTGAACACCGGTCAGTTTACCAAAAACCTGACGAGGATTGTTCACCGCTAAATTCGCTTGGAGGCTTTTCAGCTCAACCAATTCAGTCTTTTTGCCTTCGTATACCGTGGTTCCCTGTACACCGGAAAGTCGGGTTAAGCCCAAGGCCCGCAAGCGTTCTTCTTGCACTACCACGGCTTCAATCATTTCGCTCAAGGGAATAAGTTCCAACTCCACCTTTTTCTCTACCGAGTCGAGTTTCACCTCGTGGTAAAGCGTTTTAAATCCGTAGACAAAAACAATCAACCTGTATTCGCCAAAAGGCATGGGATTCAGTTTAAACTGGCAGGTACTGTCTACCAAGGAATAGTTCTGTTGATTCTCTACAATCACGTACGCGCCATCGCAATCGCTAGGCTGGCAATTGAGCTGTCCGCTAATCACTCCCAACTGCGCCAAAGCAAGCAATGGTGCAATAATCAACAGGATATGGAGAATATAGCGGTTCATTAAAACGGATAAGGTTTAATCCAATCTTTGGCCTTCCAGCTATCGCTTAGGGCCAATAAATTGACGGTGGAATCTATAAACAAGGCGGATGGTCGGCCATTGTAGGTTACGTATACTTCAGCTCTGACTTCCGGATTTTCTATTCCCTTTGCTTTGGCTTGTTCCCCTAAGAAATGGGCAAACTGCAAAAGCATATCGGGCTGGTAGCTCATTTGTTTTTCTTGGTGTTTGTTGAGGTAGTCGCGGTTGTCTACCATGCCCTCTCGGCCTTGATCGTCTTTGATGTAAAACGTTGCCGTTCCTGCCTTTTCCACCAGCATCACTCGCCAACCAAATCGGTAAGCGTTTTCGGTCCAGTGGAAATTGCCCGGGTACAGAATGAAGCGCCATGGGAAAAGTAGCTGAATCGCAAAAAAGGCGGCCAAGCCCCATTCCAATGGCTTTTTTATCCAGACTTTCGGTTGCCATGCGGCGTACTCCACGTGGTAGTTGGGTTTGACCCAGCGCATCCAACGCAGGTGCCATTCCGCGCTGAAAAAGATCAGCGTCCCGGCCATCATCACCACCGGGAATACCCCAATTTGAAATAAGATGCCGGTGAGGCTGTGGAAGAGTATCACCGAAGCGTAGGCCCATGGACGGGTTTTCTTATTCAACAGCAAGAAGAAGATGCTGCAATCGTAGAGCATTCCGGCCCAGGCAAAAAGCCAAGGACTGTATTTCCAAGCGAAGAAATTGCCCAGCACAGGCACATCGTACGAAGCAGGCAACCAGATTCGAAGCGGCTGTGCATTAAACAACCATTCAGGGTTGATTTTAGCGATGCCGGCATAGGTATACACGATGCCCATCAGCAACATGAACATGCCCGGGATATACCGTGGCACATGACTGTAGGGTTTCAGTTTTCGCCAGGCGGTATCGAGTGAAAAAGCGCGGTTTGCCGGAACGAAAATCAGTAAGAAACAAACCAAACTCACGTAGTAGTAATGGTTCAGGTAATAAGTCAGGTCTATGAGCTCAAAATAGGTGAAGAGTACAAACTGCACTATAGCACTGATGCGGTAGTAAAATCCAAGCATCACACCAAGCGAAGACAAGATCAAAACATAGTGTAAGAGGGTCATGATGGAAGGCGCCAAAGCCTTGACCCAAGCAAATCCGTAATAGTGAAAATGGAAGTCGGAATTCAGGTAATGGTCTTCTACCCAATCCAATCCGATAAAGCGAAGCGTGCTCAGCACCATACACAGGCCAAATAAAACACGGAAACCGGCGAGCGAATAAATCGACACCGGTTCACGTAGGTATTTGCTTGTGTTAGCTTCTTTAGTCTCCATCCCCACTGCTGTAGGTTATTGCTATGCCTAATAATGAGGATAAGTCACTTTTCAGAAAGCGTGTCAGCTTCTGAATTTCGGTATGTGCAGTCTTCACTGCCTCCAAGTCTTGTTGAATCAAGTCGGATAATTTGCTCTGATTCGGTAATGCATTCAATGCGGTTTGTACTGCTGCAATTTGACTTTCGGTAGCCAGAATGAGGTCTGTGCCTCCAACTACAGTTTCCAAGTATTCTTTAAACCCGATGATGTTTTGTTGACCAGCACCCGTGCCCTTCCAGAGGTCTTCAATTGCCTTGAAATGCGCTTTGAGTAAAGGGATCGAATAACCTGAATAATAGGCTTGAACCAATTGAGGCTCAACCTGTGTTTGACCGGCCATGAGTCCGGCAGGCAAACCCAATTCGTAGTTTTTCAGGTCTTCAAAACTCTGCAGAAAGTGGTTGTATAGTTCGGAGGTAGAGCTGCCGGCACCTTTATCTGTGCTTGAGCGAAAATCAGAGGCATAGGCTTGCCATCCTGATTTCAGTTCATCCGCCCAATTGAACAAGTCTAAACTCACTGCATTCACATAGTTTTTAAAGGAAATCGAATTGAACGAATCCACTGTTGCAGTGAACAGCAAATAGTCGAGAGCAAGGTAACCACGGGTATCCCGTCTGAAGTCGTTGGTATTCAAATCACCTCTAGCGATGCGGGCCTGAATGCTATCGGTATTCACCGGATAGGTAGCCATGTTTTCATCCATTTCGCCGTAGATTGATTTTTCACCCGGTCCGAAATTGAACATACGCACTTGCTGATATGCCAGAAACGACGACTTCCATTGATCTTGAAGCCAAAGCAAGTTCGCTTGATTAGGGACGGCCACCATGGATTGCAAAGCACGGTGTGCCACTTGTTGCTTTGAATACAAGGAGTCAAACCCCGGAAGGATATACTGCTCAGCTATATCCGTCAGCAAGGTTGCTCTATCAAAGCTTCCAGTCGGTTCATCCGGCTTATCATCAGAACATGAGCCTAGTCCTAACAGTAGGCCTAAGCTCAAGATTCCAATACTGTACTTCAGTTTACTCATTATCTACTTTGTGTGCTAACCCAGTTGTATTCGAAATCAGCCATTTCTTGCGTGGTGAAACCGTATACGGTAGCCAATCGCTTCCATGCCTCTTCCAAATTCGGCAGCGAATTAACAGGATCGTTCACAAAAGAATACTGATGAATATCAGTTCCGTTTTTACCCATTTTACCCAATACGTAATCAAGGTCAGTGCTCTGAATCATGCGGTCTGCTGAGTTGATGTAGTTGAAGCCAAGGATAAAGCCGTAAGCTTCACCCAAGTCGTGCAATGCACCGGCTTTGTCGGCATCTGTTAAGCTGGTAGCCGAAAGTTTTTTAACTGCCGCTTTCATGTAGTTGATGGTGGTGGCAGCTAGGGCTTTTTCAATGTTTTGTTGCAATTCCACTTGAGCCGTTTTGCGTTCATTGGTCCAGTCGCCTTCAACCAAAAGGGTAGCTTGAAGGGTTAAGAAATTACGTTTGATTTGACTGTACAAACCTTGACCGTCGTTTTTGTCGCGACGTGCGGCATAGTTTGCTACCAAAACATCAGGGTATGCTGCATTAGCCGCTGTTGGAGTATTCGGGAAGCTTGGATGCGCTCCATAAAAGGCCAACATCTGATCCAATTTCGCTTGATCCAAGGTTCCTTTTCCAAGGGTGATAATCTGGTTCAAATAACCTGCACCGTAGAGTCCTTTGTCTACAGCCTGCAAGATTTCATAGGCTCTTTCGCTCAATAAGCGGCCTTCAAATGCACCGCCCAAAACTGCGGTAGCTGCGCTGTCTGGGTGGAAAGCTTGTCCGCTGTTTTTTACCAGTGATGGGAAGTAGATTCCCTGTATATCGGTTTTAAAATCGCCAGAAAAATCTGCCAAGAGGTTATTCTGGTTTAATAGCATGTTAAGTTGCGTACCGTCTAATTTAGTGCTCCCATCTTGTCCGGTTTTCATGTAGGTCACCAAGCTGTTAAACTGGGTTCTGATGGCCGATACATTTGATGTATTGTTTTCCCAGTTGCTGGAAACATAACTATCCGCAATGGTTAAAGTAGGGACGGTTGGGTCTTCGTCTTTACCACAAGAAGAGAAGACAAGTAGAGCGCTCATCGCTAGCGCACCAATGGAGCTGATGTTTTTCATTTCACTAATTTAATTTAGACTAATTCTAAATAATGCTGCAAGTATAGATTCAGAATGTGAGCAAGTCAAGCGGTGCGTATTAAAAATTTTTAAAAAGGAGGTTAAGGAATTGAGTAGTGCAGGAATACGTTGGAGCCCAGAAAAACGAAAGGGATATTTAGCGATTATTCCTTGAGACCCCTTCGCTCTCCTCGCCTTTCCCTTATATTTGCGGCCCATGTACGAAAAGCACTTGCAGGCTACTTTCTTTCCCTTATTGCGTGAACTGGCTCAAGAGAGCGGCGAAGAAGTATACGTGATTGGTGGATTTGTGCGTGATGCTTTATTAAACAGAAACAGCAAAGACGTTGATATCCTGATTGTAGGAAGCGGTATCGAGTTGGCTCACCGCCTTTCTGATAAACTACCGGGCAAACCTAAGGTGAACTTTTACTCCAACTACGGAACGGCTAACCTCAAGACAGAAGACGGCTGGGACCTTGAATTTGTTGGAGCTAGGAAAGAATCGTACCGTCCGGATTCACGCAAGCCTCTGGTAGAAGACGGCAGCTTAGAAGACGATCAACGTCGCCGCGATTTCACCATCAATGCCATGGCTTTTTCGCTAAACCCTGATAACTACGGGGCCTTGATTGATCCCTTTGATGGGTTGGCCGACTTGGAAACCGGTTCCATTCGCACGCCACTAGACCCAGACATTACCTTTAGCGATGATCCACTTCGCATGATGCGCGCCATTCGCTTTGCCACCCAATTGCAATTTCAAATTGTGCCGGAGACCTTGGCAGCGATTAGTCGCAATGCAGAGCGCCTAGACATTATCAGTGCTGAACGTATTTCGGATGAGCTGAATAAAATCATCCTCTCTCCTATTCCATCCATTGGCTTCCGACTCTTGTTCGATACCCAGTTATTGCATCGCTTTTTCCCTGAAATGGTGGCTTTGCAGGGGGTTGAAATCAGAGAAGGACTCGGACATAAAGACAATTTCTACCATACCCTCAAGGTATTGGATAATGTGGCAGAAGACAGCAACGACCTCTGGTTACGCTGGTCGGCTATTCTACACGATATCGCTAAACCGCCAACCAAACGTTTTGAACCCGGACATGGTTGGACTTTCCACGGACACGAAGACCGCGGTTCACGTATGGTGAAAGGCATATTCAGACGCCTGCGACTTCCTTTGAACGAAAAGATGAAGTACGTTGAGAAACTGGTTTTGCTCCACCTGCGCCCTATAGTGCTTTCCAAAGAAGAAGTGACCGATTCGGCCATACGCCGTTTGATTGTAGATGCCGGCGACGAAGTGAACGACCTGCTCACCTTGTGTAAAGCCGATATCACCTCCAAAAACGAGGTGAAGGTGAAGAAATACCTGCGTAACCTGCAGTTGGTGAAAGAGAAGATTGCAGACGTGACCGAACGTGATCGTTTGAGAAACTGGCAACCACCCATTACCGGCGAGCATATCATGGAAGCCTTTGTCATTACCAGTGGTCCGCAGATTGGCGAGGTAAAATCGGCCATCCGAGAGGCCATTTTAGAAGGAATTGTTCCCAATGATTTTGATGCGGCTCATCGCTATATGCTTGAAAAAGGGCTAGAACTAGGGCTCGAGCTAAAATCACGTTGATATATCCATTTTGAAGAACTTAATTTGCAGGGTTCATGGCCATTTACCGTTTTAGAATCTACTTAGAAGAAGACGACGAAGTTGTTCGTGTTTTTGAAGTGAAATCTTCCCAGAACTTGGAAGACTTGCATTTTGCGCTATTGAAATCGGTTGATTTCGATAACAAGCACAATGCTTCTTTTTATATCAGCGACGATCATTGGAAGAAAGGCAAGCGCTATATCTTCTTACCTGAGCCGGGTATGGAAGAGCTTCCACTTTTTGGCGTAACGCGTTTGAGTGCCTTGATCAACGATCCTCACCAAAAGCTGGTTTACGTATACGACCATGCCGTTGAATGGACTTTCCTCATTGAATTGATTGGCATCACCATGGCTGAAGATGCCAAGAAATCCTACCCTTACCTTGTGCGTACCGAAGGGAAAGCACCAAAGCAATACAAGGTGCAACGTAAAGTAGGTGAAGACCTGGAAGAAGATGAATTCTCCTACCTAACTAAAAACCTATTGTCGGGCGAAATTGCTGAAGAGATGTCGGCAGAAGAAGTTGACGAAGGCGAAACAGACGATATGGGTGAAGAGGGCGACGACGACGGAGACGACGATAGCAATGACGACTTCTACGGTGAAGAAGAAGGAGGAGGCGACGACGACTACTAAGCGACTCCTTTTGCTTGGCGGACCTACAGGTATAGGTAAAACTGCTTTTGCTATACAGCTTGCCCAAAAGCTTCAAACGGAAATTATCAATGCCGATTCAAGGCAGTTTTACCGCGAAATGCGCATTGGTACGGCTCGCCCCACGGAGGATGAATTGGCGCAGGCTCCCCATCATTTCGTAGCCCAGCTTTCGGTTGAGACACCTTATACCGTGGTGGATTTTGAAAACGACGCTTTAGCGAAACTGGAGCAGCTTTTTGAAAAGCACGATACCGTTATTGCCACGGGCGGTTCCGGATTATTCTTGGAAGCCTTAGCCTACGGGCTAGACCCCTTGCCTGAAGCAGACCCTAAGCTGAGAGCCGAATTGGAAGCTCAGTTGGAGCAAGAAGGTGTTGACGCCTTAGCTGAGCGTTTGCGTGGCATCAACCCAAGCAAAGCCGAAAGCATTGATTTAAAGAATCCACGTCGACTTATCCGCGCTATTGAAATTAGCCTAGCCGGCGATGCCAAGCCTTCGCTCAAAAAGCCACGTGTATTTGAGGTGCAAGCTTATTACCTCAATACCGATCGGGAACTACTTTACAATCGCATCAACCAACGCGTAGAACTGATGATGGAAGCCGGTTTACTTGAAGAAGTGAAATCGCTACTCAATCACCGTAACCTGAATGCCCTTTCTACCGTGGGCTACAAAGAACTTTTCGATTATCTCGACACTAAGCTCAGCCTAGAAGAAGCCGTAGAGCAAATCAAACAACATAGCCGAAACTACGCTAAACGCCAGCTCACCTGGTTCCGCAACCGAGGCAATTACCAAGAAATCACCCCGGGAGACAAAAGCCTGGCATTGGTTTTACAAAATCTCCAGTAAGGATTCCGTGTTTACCAGGCCTTAGGCTGAAGTGAATCGTGAGACATAGGAATAGGTAAGGTATTTGGTATTTGGTGTTTGGTATTTGGTATTTGGTATTTGGTATTTGGTATTTGGTATTTGGTATTTGGTATTTGGAAATTACTTTTTCTCAACCTCAACCTCAACCTCATTCCTCACGCCATATCCTCAATTCTCAACTTATTTTTCCCGTACTTTGCAGTCATGAATGAAGTTCAAGTTCACCTCGCCTTAAACCACTTTCCAATTGTCGGTTTTTTGTTGTTTGTTCCTTTGTTTTTGTACGCTATTCTGCGACAGAAACACGAGGTTCTGAAGGTTTCTTTGATTGCATTTTTTATTCTCGGACTCGTTGCCTTGGTTGTGCACAACAGTGGCGAAGGAGCTGAAGAAGTTCTGGAAGACTTAGGCGCTTCCCATAAATTGATTCACGAACACGAAGAAGCCGGAGAAAAGGCTTTTCTTTTAGCGATGATCACCGGATTTCTATCTGTTTTCGTTTTGGCCATGCGTTGGTATTACGAAGGCTGGAAGCGTTGGGTCTATATTGGCATTTTGGCCTTAGGACTTGTTACCATTGGCTTAACCAGCTTTGCCGGCAGTACAGGTGGAAAAATTCGCCACAGTGAAGAATTGGAAAAAGGCGCACAAGAACATCAGGAGCACGAGCATGCAGAGGATGAACACGATGACGACTAAAGCGTTTAGATTACATGGCATTTGAATCACGAAATCCCTTAACAGGAGAAGTATACCGCAATTACCCTTTCGATAGCTCCAAAGCGATTCGAGAAAAAATAGAAAAAGCGCAAGACGCGCAGCGCACATGGAAACAGCAGTCTTTTGCTCACCGCAAAGAATGCATGTTGAACCTGAGTAAACATATTCTCGAGCAGAAACTACGTTTAGCAGAAGGCATCACCAAAGAGATGGGCAAACCCATTACCGAGGCCCTTGCCGAAGTTGAAAAATGCGCTCTTACCGCTCGCTATTATGCAGAACATGCGGAGGCCATGTTGCAAAGCGATTTCATTGAAGCGAAAGGTCGAGCCGAAATCAGCTACGGTCCGTTAGGCGTGATTTTCGGAATCTTTCCATGGAACTATCCCTTGTGGCAAGTCTTCCGATTTGTAATCCCAAGTTTGATGGCCGGTAATGCTGCCCTCTTCAAACATGCCGAAAACACCCCGCAATGTGCAGTGGAAATAGTGCACTTGGTTGAAAAATCCGGATTTAGCGAAGGATTGGTACAACACCTCTTTGCTTCACTAGACTCCATCGAAGAAATCATCGCTAACCCTGCCGTTAAAGCTGTGACCCTCACCGGTAGCGAAAAGGCAGGAAGCAGTGTTGCATCACTTGCAGGCAAATACATCAAGAAAGTAGTACTTGAGCTAGGTGGAAGTGATCCTTGCATCATCCTCCCCGATGCCGATTTGAAAGCGGCTGCCAAAATCTCAGCGCTATCCCGTTACCAGAATACCGGTCAAAGTTGCATCGCCGCAAAGCGCTTTTTAGTGCACGACAAAGTATACGATGAGTTTGTGTCTTTGTTCACCACCGAAGCCCAGAAGTTTATTCCGGCTAACCCGGCTGAAGCCGAAACCAATATGGGTACCTTGGCTCGGAAAGACTTGGCCGACATTGTAATGGAACAGGTGGAGGACGCCCTGCAGCACGGGGCACAGCTCCTTTTTGGCGGTGAGCGATTGAGCGATACCCAAATTAGCCCGGGTGTTTTAATTGATATCAATCCTGCCAGCAGAGTATACAAAGAAGAACTCTTCGGACCTATTGCCAGCTTCTACCGAGTTAAAAGTGAAGAAGAAGCACTGTTGCAAGCGAACGACAGCAGTTACGGACTGGGCGCCAGCATCTGGACCCAAAATACCGCTAAAGCCAGAGCCTTAGCCGAAGAGCTGGAATGCGGCATGGTTTATTTCAATTCCATGGTAAAGTCCACACCCGAACTGCCTTTTGGCGGAATTAAAAACTCAGGAATAGGCAGAGAACTCAGTGTACTCGGCATTCGTGAGTTTACCACCCATAAGTTGATTTACCCTTTATGAGCGATTTATTGTTTCACTACTTCCCTGAACTGGAACAAGACAAGCGAGGTGAAGCCTTCAAAGAAATGAAGGAGCTTTACGAATTTTGGAACGCCCAAATCAATGTGATCAGTCGCAAAGACATGGACTCCTTCTACGAACGCCACGTACTGCACAGCTTAGCCATCGCTAAAAAAATACAGTTTAAACCAGGAACTAGAATACTGGATATTGGCACCGGTGGAGGGTTTCCCGGAGTGCCTTTGGCCACCTATTTCCCGGAATGTGAATTCACACTGGTGGATTCCATCGGTAAAAAAGTAAAGGTGGTAAAAGAAGTGAGCGATATTCTGGGACTGAAAAACGTGCAAGCCTTTCATTCACGCGTAGAAGAGATTCCGGGTAAATTTGACTTCATCGTGAGTCGCGCGGTAGCGCCCATGATTGAGTTAGCCGACTGGACTATTCAAAAAATTGCGCCCGGCCATGGAAACGACCTCGCCAATGGTTTTCTCTTTCTAAAAGGTGGCGACTTAAAAGCTGAACTACAGTCGTTTCAAGAAAAGTACAAAGGTTACCGAATTGATACCTACGTATTATCCGATTGGTACGAAGAAGAGTTCTTTTCGACGAAACAGCTTTTACATGGCTACCAATTGAAGAGATAAGTTATGATTTACAGTGACTTTTAGCTTATTTTGAACAAAAGATTGGTGCCCTCGGGTACCTCTCCTTTTCATACGCTAATGGGGCTCCTTCACGGGAGTCCCTATTTTTTCACCCCTATTACCACCTTAATTTACAGGTATTTAACCGCTATTGAAGTCGGTAGCCAAAGCCCCAGAATAGCCTAATTTTAGGACTCCCAACCGTACTATTTGCACTCACGATTACCGGTCCAACACGGGTATTGATACCTAGTTGTAAACCATAGCCTAATTCGTGAACGGCTTTTCTCTGATACAATTCATTAAAATGCAGATCGAATTTGTAAAAATTGGAGAAAAAGTCGGTGGCATTGGTACCGGCACTAAACAAACTCACCTGACCTTGCAAATAAGCATGACGCCAGAAATTCCATTGCACACCGGATTGTACGCCAATCAATTGGGAAATCAAGTATTCGTATTCGTGGTAACCAAAGGCTTGAATGGCATTATCGCGCGGCCTAGCTACTGAACCGCCGAGGTAAAAGCTCTCCGGTAAGGCATAATCAAGCGATTCATCTTCGTTCGGCATTCTAAGAATTCCGGCCACGTTAAACTGATTGGTCCAGGTAAAATGCTCAGCGAAAGGAATGTATTTTTTCAATTGAAACTGAAACTTCACCAAAGGCTTGAACTGAAATTCATAGCGGTCTATATAGCCGCCGGTGCTGTCTTCACCGTAATAGTTCTCATAGCCGTCTGAGAAAAAGATAAACTTGAGCTGCTTCTGTATTTCCAATCCTTCCTCCGGAAAATAAACTTGATTCATACTATTGTAGTTGTAACCAAGTTGAATTGAATTGCGGTTATACGCGTATTCGTCTAAGGTGAGTAAGTCAAATGTATAAGGATTGTTTCTTGGATCGATGCGGGGCTCCACAAAATCACGTTCTGTAATTAAACCCACATAGGTAGCTGAATAACGGTTAATGGTTTTATTCAATCGCACATTAAAACGACTGTAGCGATCAAGCAATCGTTCCATCAATTCACCCTCATCGTAAGTATTGATGATGAGCCTTTCCGAGAATACTTCGCTACTGATCCAATACCGCATGCGTTTGTCGAGAAACTTATAGTAGTGAAGTCTGAATTTTGGGTTCTCAGAAAAATCAACTGTGAGCAATGCCCTAGAATCATTCAATAAGAAGTTTCGAATAGTATAATTCAATAAAATGCCGGTGCTCTGGTAGTTATCGTGGTGAAAGGCAATTTTCAGGGTTGCGGGTGGTTTAGGGGCAGCATAAAGCTCCATCTTCTCGCCTATTTCAGTTGATTTCAAGTTAAAGTAAACCCGACCGTAGAAACGAGTTCCGTAAACATTGTCAACCCCGTCGAGCAAATCGTTCACCGAGTAATTCTCACCTGCTTTGATTCCCATCTTACCGATCAACATTTTGGGGTCGGTATCTACTTTCGACTTTACTTCAACTGATGCAATGCAAATGCTATCTGCATGTGGAATAACAATGGATACTCTACCCAAGCCGGCAGCTTGTTGTCGCCTTGCCAAGGCTCTCAAAGCCGGCAACATCAAACGTGCAGCAGAATCACCTAAACGAAGAATTTCATCGTACTTATTGAAATCGCTAGCGGCAATGTCGGCCAAGACATCGTTTGAATTCACAAAAATATCACAAAGCTCTTTCTGCTTTTCACTGTCTTCTAAGCGAATGAAACTGGCACTTTGGTAAAGTAGTTTAATGAAGGAGTTCATCTCTTCCTTCCCATAGAGTTTGCCTCCAGTATAACCACCAATGATAAACTCTGCTCCCATTTCTTGGGCCTGTTCCACCGGAAAATTCTTCACTAAGCCGCCGTCTACCAACAATAAGGTATCGCGTTCCACCGGAGTGAAGAAGGTAGGAATGGCCATGGAAGACCGCATCGCTAAAGGCAAATAGCCACTTTTCTGAACAACAGGCTGTCCGCTAAGGATATCCGCGGTCATGCACCGAAATGGAATCGGTAAGCTGTCGAAATTATCGATGTGGTGAACATGGAAGGTGAGCCTACTGAGCAAGTCAATCAGCCCTTGTCCTTCAATAATTCCCAAAGGCAATCCCGGTTTTAAGCGATCATAGGAGGGCAATTCCAAGAGGTATTTCCCGAACTCATCCTTTTCTTCAATGTTGATATCAGAGAACTCCACCTTATTGCTCATGAGCATGTCCCAGTCAATTCCCCGAACCAAGTCTTCAATTTGTTGCCCGGAATAACCGCAAGCATATAAACCGCCTACCACGCTGCCCATGGAAGTACCTGTGATGTAATCTACTCGGATTCCGAGCGAGTCAATCAGTTTTAAGAGCGAGATATGCGCGATGCCTTTTGCACCTCCTCCACTGAGCACCAAGCCAATTTTAGTGTCACCACGCACCGATTTTTCTTGCGCATTGGCAGGCGATGCAACAAGTAACAATAGGCCGAATATCAACAGATAGAGGTATCTTCGCATGAACGACCGAAGATAATTATTCTGCTCTTTTGCAGGATGCTTTTTTATTTCAAACAGTAAATCTATCTTTGCAACCCTTAAAATTTTATATTTAAACGATGTACGCAATTGTAGAAATAGCTGGTCAGCAATTCAAAGTTCAGAAAGACCAGATGGTGTATGTGCACCGCCTTTCTGACGCTGAGGGAGCTAGTGTAACCTTTGACAAGGTGTTGTTAGTAGACAACAACGGTGATGTAAAAGTAGGTAAGCCTGTATTGTCAGGAGCTGCTGTTACCGGTAAAGTGGTATCTCACCTTAAAGGTGACAAAGTAATCGTCTTCAAAAAGAAGAGAAGAAAAGGTTACCAAAAATCGAATGGTCACAGACAATCATTCACAAAAATTCAAATCGAGGACATCAAAGCTTAATTGATCTAAAGAAATGGCACACAAGAAAGGCGTCGGTAGTTCCAAGAACGGAAGAGAGTCAGAAAGCAAACGACTTGGCGTAAAAATCTACGGAGGACAATTCGCCAAAGCCGGTAATATTATCGTAAGACAACGCGGTACAAAACACCACCCAGGTACTAACGTAGGTATTGGTAAAGACCATACTTTGTTTGCTTTGGTTGATGGTACTGTAGTGTTCAAAAAAGGACGTAACGATCGTTCTTTTGTTGCGGTTGAGCCTAGCGCTGACGTAAACTAACGACAAACAACGAAGAAATACCAAGCCGGTTCGCTCGCGAATCGGCTTTTTTGTTTTCTAGCCAAGCGCCGAAAATTAGTTTGAAGTTGCTATATCAGTTCCACTTCAAGCAAAGGGCGGAGAGCTAAGAGCAAAGAGCAGGGAGCAAAGGGCTGAGAGCGAGTTTGAGTTTGAGTTTGAAGTTGCTGAATCAGTTCCACAGTCCTACAATTCAACGATCCTACTTTAGGCAAAGGGCGGAGAGCTGAGAGCTAAGAGCAGGGAGCAAAGGGCGGAGAGCTGAGAGCTAAGAGCAGGGAGCAAAGGGCAAAGAGCAGGGAGCAAAGGGCAAAGAGCAGGGAGCAAAGGGCGGAGAGCAAAGAGCAGGGAGCTAAGAGCAAAGAGCAGGGAGCAAAGGGCTGAGAGCGAGTTTGAGTTTGAAGTTGCTATATCAGTTCCACATTCCTACAATTCAACGATCCTACTTTAGGCAAAGGGCGGAGAGCTAAGAGCAGGGAGCAAAGGGCAGAGAGCAGGGAGCAAAGGGCGGAGTGCAGAGAGTGAGTTTGAAGATGCTGAATCAGTTCCACAG
>SBGR01000006.1 GCA_006226545.1 Bacteroidota bacterium
ATAATTAATATTATGTTAAGTTGTGTTTTGAAGAACACTCCTATACCGGTCAATATTTCTAGATTCAGCTATTCTGATCCTTTTATGGGTTTATATGGGGTCTATTTCCTAATCGCTGAGAATTGAAAATTTGAATACCTTCCCGACTTCTGGTCGGAATATTAAAAATATGAGCGTTTAGGATTTTGCTCAATTTTGACTCCTTTTATCGTTTGCAGCTTCGATTTGACTTTCGCCAATTCTTCTATCCGGAATTCGTGAATACCATTTGAGTTTCTGGCTTTCTGCATGAGCGTTCCAGATGCTTTAGATTCTCCCAATACCTGAAATATTGAATCTTGTATTTTGTTATTTGGAATTTGGAACTTGAAATTTCTACCCTTTACTTTTTCTGAACCCGGATGCTAAACGACTTAGCATGAACTGTTACCTTGAGTATAAGGTCTGCCGGTGCTCCTTGGCTGATATCAAACTCGATTTCCTTTTTCCCCTCGTACAGTTCATGTACCTGGTTATACCCTGACTTACCCCGCCTACTACTTAACATAATATTTGCCGGATGGAGGCTCCTCCGGTGGGATGGTTAAACTGAATTGTCTCATTGAATTTCAGGATAACCCAAAGTACAAGACAAAAAAAGAACGGAAGCTGTTGCCAACTCCCGTTCTGTGCACTATTAAAGTAAACGTGGGATCTTAATTCTTTCTCTTTTGACGGTACTCCTCAGATTTCTCCTGATTTCCCATCTGGGCATACACTTGCTGTAAGCCTAATAGTACGTTTTGATTGTCCGGTTGTAGTTCTTCAGCAATCAGGAACCACTTGAGAGATTCCTCATAAATAGCCAACCATTCCGTCTTCAATTTAGCGTAATTTTTATCATAATCCTTGTCGGAAGGTAGATTATTTGCCTTTTCGACCAAAGGAACAGCGGAGTTAAAGTACACAGCACCAAGGTTGTACGCAATATCGAAAGTACCACCGCTGATGTCGTATGCCTTTTTGTAATCGGCTACCGCAAGGCTATCGAGTACCTGCTGTTTTGCCATCATCTTTTCTACTTCTTCTTTGCTTGCCTTAAGCTCACTTTGCAAGGCTGCTTTCTTCTTCGGATCACGTTCTTTGCGAATTTTAGAATTCAACTCGTAGTTGGCTTCCATCTTCGTTTTCATGTTGTCCACCAATCTACGTGCACGGTTATCGTAAAGGTTACCGCGGTTGTACAATAAGTTGGTGTTTTCCGGATCGTCTTTCAAAGCTTCGGTAATCTTGTCGGTTAACAAGTCTTCTTTACCTTGGTTTTGGTAGATGATCAATTGCAAGGTGGTCAAGTCTTTTTCTTCCGGGAAATACACTTTACCTTTTTCAATCACGTCCAAAGCTGCAGTTGTATCACCGTCTTCCAATTTCATGTAAGCGGTTTTCACAAAAGCATAGGAAGCCGGTTTCTCAGCATTCATTACTTTCCCGAACAACTCATACGCTTTGGCTTTGTCGCCAATGCTGATAGATGCATCTGCAATAAGCTGGTATACGTTGATTTCCGGGGTATTGTAAGTAGTTGAAATCTGCTTGTTTACGTCGTGTTCGTAAGCTTTCAAGATCAATTCCCAAACGGTTACAGCCTCTCCAATTTTCACCTTCGCTCCTACTTCATCACCGTTTTCAAGCAAGGTACGGCCGGCGTTATAATCTTGAATGGCATCGTTGTAAGCCGTTACAGCAGCTTGAATCAGCATATCATCGGCTTCTTCGTAGCGTCTGCGACCTTCTGCTTTATCTTGTACAATGCAGTTGATGAAAGACTCAAGCGATTTTTTAGAGGCTTTGGCATCCAATACCTTCGCCAATTTTTTCTCGTTTTGAAGCTGTGCTACGGTCAGGTAAATTCTGCCGCGCTCAAACCACATTTTGCGATCGTTGGCAGTGCTTTCGTTTTTAGCGGCCTCCTCAATATAGTAGATCGCGTCTTCGTAGGTTTCTTGCCTTAAAGCGATTTTAGCACTTTCAATGTTTCTGTTTTGAGCTACTGCTGAACTCACTGTGAGCAACAGAGCACCAATCCATAAAATGGTCTTTTTCATAATTAATCTTCAGCGTTTATTCCTCGCCGTCCTCCTCTGGAGCTTCGGTCGATTCATTTTCAGTACCAGCGTTGTCCGATTTCTCTTCCGTCGCCTCTGTACCTTCTGCGTTTATTACATTACCGTTTTCATCCAAGATCACTTCTTCCTCTTCCTCCTCATGTTCCACAACGGCTACCGATGCAATCTCATCTTTGTTGCCCATGCGAATCAATTTCACACCTTGGGTGGCTCTTCCGGTTACCCTTAAGTTTAACATCGACATGCGGATGGCGATTCCCGATTTCAGAATGATCATGATATCGTTCTCTTCGGTTACGTCTTTGATTGCAATCAATGCCCCGGTTTTATCGGTGATATTTAAGGTTTTCACCCCTTTACCTCCTCTACCGGTTACGCGGTAAACGTCTTCACCTGTCTCCGGATCTACCAAGTTGGTACGTTTTCCGAAGCCTTTTTCAGAAACAACGAGAATCGTTGTATCACGGTTGGAAGGATTAACACATATCATTCCAATTACCTCGTCGTTTGCACCTTCTAAGGTTACACCTTTCACACCCGATGCAGTTCTACCCATTGGGCGGATGGCATTGGAGCTGAAGCGAATGGCTTTACCTGATTTCTTAGCGATGAGTACTTCGGAGTTATCGTCGGTTAACTGAGCCTCCAACAATACGTCGCCATCACGCACGGTTACCGCATTGATACCATTCTGACGCGGACGGCTATACGCTTCCAAGGTCGTCTTTTTGATGATACCGTTTTTAGTACACATAATAATGTAGTTGTTGTTGAGGTATTCCTCGTCTTTCAGGTTGTCAACATTAATAAAGGCGCGGATCTTATCGTCTGGCGCAATATTGATGAGGTTCTGAATTGCTCTACCTTTTGTTGCTCTAGCGCCTTCCGGAATCTCGTAAACCTTCATCCAGAAACACTTGCCTTGTTCGGTAAAGAACAACATGTAGTTGTGGGTAGAGGCGATGAACAGATGTTCAACAAAATCCTCATCCCTCGTGCTGGTTCCTTTGTTACCGCGACCTCCCCTGTTCTGAACTCGGTATTCATTCAGGCTGGTGCGTTTGATATAACCCAAGTGAGAGATGGTGATTACCACGTTCTCATCCGGAATCATGTCTTCAATGCTGATATCGTCTGAGGTGTGAACGATAGCCGTTCTGCGCTCGTCGCCAAAACGTTGTTTTACTTCGTCTAACTCATCTTTAATGATTTGCATTCTGCGCTCAACGCGAGCGAGGATGTCTTCCAAATCTTTGATGAGTTCCATCAACTGAGCGTATTCTTCTCTGATTTTGTCGCGTTCCAGTCCGGTTAGACGCTGCAAACGCATGTCGAGAATGGCTTTCGCTTGAATTTCGCTCAAACCGAAATTGCTGATCAATCCTTCGCGGGCCTCATCCGGGGTTTGCGATTTTCTAATCAAGGCAATCACCTCATCCAAATGGTCGAGGGCGATCAACAAACCTTCCAAGATATGGGCACGTTTGCGCGCTTCTTCCAGCTCGTATTCGGTGCGGCGGATAACTACTTCATGACGGTGATCCACAAAGTGGTGAATCATGTCTTTCATGCTCAATAACTCCGGGCGACCTTTTACCAGGGCGATGTTGTTGATGGAGAATGAAGTTTGAAGTGGGGTGTATTTGTACAATTGGTTCAGGATGATATTCGGAATCGCATCGCGTTTCAAGTCGAATACCACACGCATACCGTGACGATCTGATTCATCGCGGATATCGGAGATACCGTCGATTACCTTCTCGTTCACCAATTCAGCAGCCTTTACAATTAGGTTGCTCGGGTTCACTTGGTAAGGAACCTCGGTAATGATGATTTGCTCTTTGCCGGTTGAGGTTGTTTCGAAAATGGCTGTACCACGCACAATAACGCGGCCTTTACCTGATTCGAATGCATCCTTAATTCCGTCGAAACCGTAAATGGTACCGCCGGTTGGGAAATCCGGACCTTTAATATACTGCATCAAACCTTCGGTATCGATGTCGTTGTCATCGATATAGGCTTTGATACCGTCTACTACTTCACTTAAGTTATGTGGTGCCATGTTGGTGGCCATACCTACCGCAATACCTGCCGCACCGTTCACGATGAGGTTCGGGATTTTAGAAGGAAGCACCGTAGGCTCTTCGAGGGAGTCGTCGAAGTTCGGGCGGAAATCAACGGTATTTTTGTCGATTTCAGACATCATGTCTTCCGCCAACTTACGCATACGGGCCTCCGTATAACGCATCGCTGCCGGTGGATCACCGTCCATCGAACCAAAGTTACCCTGACCGTCTACAAACGGATAACGCATGCTCCAGTCCTGGGCCATACGTACCATGGTATCGTATACGGAGCTATCACCGTGTGGGTGATACTTACCGAGTACCTCTCCTACGATCCTCGCTGATTTTTTATACGGACGATTGGAAGCCAAGCCCAATTCCGTCATACCATACAAAACCCTGCGGTGCACCGGTTTCAAACCGTCGCGCACATCAGGCAGAGCTCTGGAAACGATAACCGACATCGAATAATCGATGTAGGCCGTCTTCATCTCATCCTCGATATTTATCGGGATAATCTTTTCGCTCTTTTCCTCGTTTGGATTGTTTTCGTCTGCCATAAAGAATTATGAATGCGCTAAAATAAGGCATTCTAAGGCCCCTTCTAGGCATTATTTCCCCACAGGGGGGTGTGGAAATGTATGCGTACCGACTTCGCTTTTTAATAAGCGATTTAAGACGGTTTCGACATGTAGAAATCAAAGGCATTGCAATTGTCGAATAAATCGCGGTAATATTCCGGGTATAAACGCCTGAGTAACTGATTGGAAGAGGTATTTCCCTGATTATGTTCTATTGGATTATTCGGATTCCGTAAACAGGATTTAGCCCAAGCCAGGTCAGATTCGCAGCGGCCCATCATCGCTAAGGCATAGGCTTTTTTGCGTGGCGACTTCAAATGTTGGTAGGCCAACTGGTAGTATTTGGCAGCGACACGAGCACCGTAATAGTCCAATTTCTCGGCTTTGCTCATGCCCCTGCTCCAGTCATCGCTCAAGTCTTCGTGTATCGACCACCAGTAGCGGCCCATCATCCAATAGGTTCCCTGGTAAGTGGTATTGTAGCGAACTTGGGCCATCTTCCAATACATTTCACCTTTGTCGCCTTGGTCTGATGCCAGTAGTCTGGTCCAGGCTTTCATGCTATCAGCCAAAGACTGCCTGCTATAGGCTATAGGGCGATTTGTCTCATCTTCCCAATTATTGGATTGAGCGGATTGGAACAAAGTGGCACGAAACGGATTTCCGCCGCCTTTGTAGATATACCATTGCGATTTAGCCCAATACGATTTTGGTATGCTTCGGAATACCGCACTCGAACGCTCATAGTCTTCTGCTCTGAAATACTTTGTGGCCAGTAGGTCACTTAAGCGATGTGGATCTTGGCGAATGATGGCCAACAGGAAGGAATCGAGCTTGTTTCGGCTGGGCTGGAGCATCTTCTGGCGCAGTTGGGCAATCGACTTGATATCGCTTTCATTGTCTAAAAAGAAGAAGTAATTGACCAATTTTGAATCAATACCATAGCCGCTATACATGGGGAATACATCTATATAATGGGTTACCCTCGAATAACAGCAGGCGGCATGTACATCGTCTCCGAGCTGGTGAAATTGATTCCCCAAAGCCAAGAAATAATTGCTCTCGATGCTCTCGTAAGTTTCTTTTTCGAGCGATTGAGCCAGTTGGCTAAAGACCTGAACTGCTTTAGTCAGTGCCTTTTGCGAATTGTGTAAGCCGGCTTGCACCAACAATTGCGTTTCGATCAAGTCTATTTGCCAAAGGAGTTCTTTGTTCTGTGTGGCGGCGGCTCTCGACTTCTGTATTTCTGCTAATCCGGTGACTGCTTCACCAATCATCCAACTGGCATAGGCGGCACTCAAATGCCAGATTCCCTCCGAGCCTGAACTAGGTTTCTGCTTCACTAAAATAGATTGCAGAGCGCGTGCGTTTTGAAGCGCTTGCCGTTGCGTGTGCTTGAAGTCATTCTCTTGATTTGGTTCGTATAAAGGAACCGCAGGCTCCATATGCGTTAAGGTTCCTGTTAACAACTGATCTTCCAGCTTATTCATTTCCCGGATCAGAAGCATCTCCATAAATTCGGGTGGCGCCTTCAATTGGCTGAAATCGCGAATCTCCTCAATGGCCGGTCTCACCTTCTTTAAGGCTCGTAAAAAGAGTAAAGCGATGGAGTCGTCGCGGCTTTCAATGTACTGCATGGCTGCATCAGCGCTATCCGGCACAAACGATTCATAAGCCCAATATTTCTTTTCATCCGCTCGGTGGAAAGCCTTGGCGTAATAATAATTGCTCAAAGCCTTTTGATCTCGATGGTAATGGTAGCGGCCCTTATCGGTAAGCGCCCAGTTGCCCACTAGCGAAGCAAATTGCACCGGCGCCATGTAGTTTGTCCAAACGGTATCAAACTCTTGATTGCTGCAAATCTTGAGGAGTTGGTAGGCAATACGGCATTTGAGATTAGACGATTGAATGCTCTGATAAAGCTTAATCCCCCTCTCTACTATTTCCTTATTCTTCTTTTCTAAATCGTTTTTGAAATCCCAGTAGCTTTTCACATCGCGCGAAACTTCTACCACTTTGATAAAGCTCAGAACTTGTTTCGCTTCCTTGTTTTTAGAATCCAATAAGGCACGCATAAATTTCGACTTACTGCCGGACTGTGTGGCTATGTCTACTTGGAGTCCGAGGTAGTCTGATTTATAAATGCCTTGGTATACTTCGTCTAGGCTTAGCTTATCGTCTAGCAGCAGTCGCCATTCCAATAAATTCTTTTCCATCCCCAAATCGTATTCGCCGTAAGGTTCTCCATTCAGGTAATGCGAGGTGAAATGAAATAACTGCCACGAACTCCTGCCTGCAATCTCCGGCCGAAGTAAGTTAAAACGATAGCTCTCCCCTTCGGGCCATTCCCAACAGGCTAATGCACTCGTGGAAAATAGCAACAAGCTAATCGTACTTAGCCAAATAGCTTTCAAGTTCATGTACTATTGGAGAATTAAGTTGGTAATAGATATAGCGGGTGGTATCGGAGTTGATATGCTCCAAGCTCTTCTGGTAGATGTGTTTCCAGTCGGATTGGTCTACTTTATCCCATATAATCAGCGTATTTCTAGGGAAATACTTCCCGTATTCAGACAGGTCATTTTTAACGCGGAAGGTCGATGGCGACAACGAATCGTATTCAAAGTATTGAAGTGATTCACGCGTGAAATTCGACAAGAGCTCCACATTTTTACCCGGTATGTAAACGCGGGCCCAACTGAAGGCAGGCAAGGCAAAATCGAGCGGTAAAGGATAGTTATTTCGCGTCATATAGCGATCAAACTCGGCTTTGCTGAATATGCTATTCTCTACCGTGCTATCTTTCAGGTCTTCCAGGTTATAACACATCAATACAGCCCTATCGGCCGGCGGAATGCCCATCTTCTCGCGGTACTTGTATTGGTACATCTTTACAGTCACGCTCAAACGCTGTCCCCAATGCCTTTTCACCAGCTCCACCAGCCGGAAATACGATTGTTTTGTTTCGCCCGTCCAATCGCAATCCAATTGCAGTTCATTCACATTTTGAAACTTCATCTTCTTCAACATGAAGTTCACTTGCTTCACTATATCGGAAGCCAAGCTATCAACATCGGTATCCTTAACAAAACGCAGAACTTTTTCTTGAACATAAACCACCGGCGTATAATGCAATTGGCGGTTGTCAAAAAAGGCCGGAACGGAATCGGATTCTGAATGGTAACCCCGGCCTACATAAAACTTGGCTTCCGGGTAAGCGCCGTAAACCGGGTTGTATTTGATATCAAATAGGCGGATAAAGACATTATTCACCTTAGTTGCATAGGAGAATTCGCGCAGCCTATAATATTCTAAGCCGCTTTTCCAGTGGTAAACCGCTTTGACGTGCACAGAGTCCTTCAAGTCAGGCTTGCAAGCTTGTGTAAATAAGGTTATTAGCAAAAATAAGCTCGCAGGGATTCTCATACATCAAAGCTAACGGCAAAGCGGGCTCAATCGTGTGTTAGGAAGGTGAAATTTTTCCCCTTGAATATCAACATCCAAGCTTCTAATTTCGCAGCCATGTCGAGAGAAACGATCGTGCTCTTAATTAGCCTGCCCTTGTACTTTATAGCGATGGCAATTGAGCTCTACATTCACCACAAACGCAATTACAGAGGCTACGATATGCCTGATACCTTGATCAGCTTTTGGTTTGCCATTGCGGGTGCTTCGCTCGATTTGCTCATGAAAGGTGCCGGATTCTTTGTGCTCGACTGGTGTAACCAACATGCCATCTGGCAACCTGATTTGCTGAATACCTACCCTATTTTAGCTTGGGCCTTGGTTTTTGTGGGACAAGATTTCTGCTTCTATTGGCTGCACCGCACCGAACACATGAGTCGGGTTTTCTGGGCAGTTCACAGCAATCACCACTCTTCCGAACATTATAATTTTGCGGTAGCCTTGCGCAGCAGTGTGTTTCAGCCGCTATACCGTTTCGTGTTTTATATCCCGGTAGCTTTTTTAGGATTCGACGGACTCACCATCATGTTTATGTACGGCATCAACCAGATTTACCAATTCTGGCTGCATACCGAAACCATCCCTAAACTGCCTAAATGGTATGAGGCAATTTTTGTAACGCCTTCGCATCACCGCGTACACCACGCGAGCAATATTTTGTATTTGGACCGTAACATGGGACAAGTGCTCATTATTTGGGATAAACTCTTCGGTACTTTCCAGGAAGAGCTCGACGAGGAGAAGCCGAAATTCGGGTTAACCAAACCGCTGGGAACCTACCATCCATGGAAAGCCATCGTCTCGGAGTTTGTGAAAATAGGCCACGATTTAAAGAAATCGCCTAACCTCAAAACCAGCTGGAACTACTTGTTTAAAGCGCCGGGATGGAGCCACGATGGCAGCTCTCAAACAGCCGATCAATTGCGGGAAGAACTAAAGCAACCGAAAGCTTAATTCCGTATTTGGGAAGAAAGCCTTTATTTTGCCGCGTCAAAAGTGAAGTCATGAAGAACATTACAGTTATAGGATCAGGTACCATGGGAAATGGTATCGCGCACGTATTTGCACAAAACGGTTACAACGTACAGTTGATTGATATCAACCCGCAAGCGCTTGAAAAAGCCGTGGCAACCATCACTAAAAACTTAGATCGTCAGGTACAAAAAGGCATCTTAACGGAAGAGCAGAAAACCGCAGCACTTGCCAACCTGAAAACCAGCACCGATATGAAAGCAGCTGCAGCGCAGTCTGACTTGATTATCGAAGCAGCTTCCGAAAACTTTGATGTGAAAACCAGCATCTTTAAACAATTGGACGATGCTGCGCCGGCTAACTGTATCCTAGCCACCAACACCTCTTCAATCTCCATCACCAAACTTGCTGCTCAAACCAAAAGAGCGGATAAAGTGATTGGAATGCACTTTATGAATCCGGTTCCGGTAATGAAGTTGGTTGAGGTGATCAAAGGCTACCATACTTCAGATGAAGTGAACGATAGCATCATGAGCTTGTCTAAAGCCATTGGCAAAGTGCCTGTATTGGTAGAAGATTATGCCGGATTCGTAGCAAACAGAATTTTACTTCCGATGATCAACGAAGCCATCTATACCCTATACGAAGGAATTGGCGGCGTAGAAGAAATTGATACCGTAATGAAGTTGGGTATGGCTCATCCAATGGGACCATTGCAATTGGCCGATTTCATTGGCTTGGATGTATGTTATTCTATTTTGAATGTACTGTACGACGGATTCGGAAACCAGAAATACGCACCATGTCCTTTATTGGAGAAAATGGTGATTGCCGGCGATTTAGGTGTGAAATCGGGACGCGGTTTCTACGACTATAGCCACGGTGGCAAAGAGCTCATTGTAGCGAAGAACTTTAAGTAAAAAGAAAAGCCCCATTCGGGGCTTTTTTTATGCGGTTTGAACACCCAAATGGTCTCCAACTAGCGACTTGATTGGCGCTTCAGGCGGAATACCATTGTACCAAGCCATCAGTTCTGCTTGCGTACAGGCTCTGATGAAAAGCTTTAAACTAGGCATAAACAATTCGGGCGGGTTTTTACTGCCCACCAAAGCAGCCGTTTGTTGCAAATAAGCATCGCTGTAATTCTCCCACAACAAAGGATGGATTTGCTGCTCCTCCCCGTTCATGTGGTTCAAGTTAAAGGCCAATAAGGCAGAATAGTCCCAAACTAAGCGGGTTTGTGCTTCCAGAAACGCCAACTCGGATTGAGCGGCTACCAAGGATTTGATGCCGGCTTGGCATTGAGCGATGAGTTTCGCGTCTTCCAGATGTTCGTCTTCCAAATGGTGAATCAGGCTATGCGCCTGTTCTTTTACCAAGGGCCAAACATAGGTGTCTTCCAAGATGGCGTGGTGGTGCAACAGTTCCAATGTGAATTCGGCGGCTTCTTCAAAAGCTTTCAGATGGTCTGCTTGTCCGAATTCCAAGGTTTGCAAGGAAAGTAAATTTTCACTCAAGCCTCGTCTCAAGGCTTTGTGAATCAGTGATAGAATAGTATACCTCATAATTAATAAGTCAATTCAGCAATGGGTTTGAGCGACTGCGCATAGGCGCCAGGTGTCATGCCCGTATAATGCTTGAATTCACGAATGAAGTGACTCTGATCAAAGTAGCCGAGTTCGTAGGTAAGATATGTACCGCTGCGTTCCAATTCCGGATTCAACTCGATGAGTTTCAAAAAGCGAAGGTGCCTTAGGTATTCCTTCGGACTCAAGCCCATGTACTGCTTGAAGCTGCGTTCTAGGCTGCGTTCACTCACCTGACTTTTTTCAAGTACTTCACCGATGCTGGATTCCGGATTTTCGAGTTCGGCTAAAATGAGCTGAAGGCCTTGCAAACGCTGAATGTCTGCGGCCTTCTTTTGCCGAAGCAAGTCCTTGAAATAAACATTGAATAGCGAAACAGCCTCTTCCGGATTAACGAGTGAAAGCAATTCCGCTTGCAGGCTCAACATCTTCGTGTCTTGGTCGAAACTGAAAATGCCATTGGCCCAATGTTCGGTGGGAATATCAAACAGAAAAGGCGCTGCATAAGGCTCAAACTGAATGGCCCACATACACAAGCCCGGCATCAAGCAGAGGTCGCGGTTGTGTTGGGTTTGAATGCCCACCAGAAAAGGTGTAGACTTGCTTACAAATTCGCCTTCCTTCTCTTGAAACGGCATGACTTCACGGATGGGGATATCCAGCACGTTTCCTTTGGTTGAAGGGATAAAACGAGGCTCAGCTAAAGCTAAACAACGGAAACTATAGTCGCGAATAAACAATCGCAAACTGGAGTCCGGAGTAAATGAGTGTACCTGTTTCATGAATTCGGTACAAAGGTCTAGGCTATGGAAGCTTCACGCTTGTATAAATCCGACAAGAGTCGGGAATACTATATCTCGAATAGATTGCCTTGCACTACGTCTTTCGGAAACTCCGGCTTCGGACCTACTGGAACGTCAAGCTTTACCGGCTCCACTTCACCCCCGTTATCCTCAGGTGAATCGTCTGTATCAGGTAAAACAGGTTTTTTCTCCTCCACCACTTCAACCGGTTCTTCTTTCTTAACCCCAACAATCTTCACTATTTCCAAGGAGCCTAGTTTATTGCCTAGGGCTTTCCAGCCTTTAACATCGATAAACTCATCCAATCGGATTTGCTCTTCGGTTTTCGTGCCTTTTCCGTCTTTGCGGTGTACAATCACTTCCGGTTCCGGATGCAAGCTGACGTATTCCATCTTCGCGCCCGGGTTTTCACTGATGAAAGTGAAGGTTTTTCCTTGGGTTGTCGTTTCGATCAAGAAACGCTTCACGTAATGGTTTTTCGATTTTTTATCGAAGTGTACCACGCTCAGCGGACGTTTCGGATTGAACTTGCGAATCAGTTCAATCTTATCGTATTCGTAGTGGTTGGTGATTTCAAAGTTGGTCAACTCATACGAGCCGTCTTTGTAAATAACCAAAATGGTATCGTCGCCATCAAAATTGCCTAGGTAAGCACCGCGTTCTTCGGTATTGAGTCGGCCAATCGTTTCATCGTACCAAATGTCTCTTCCACCCAAGGTTGACGCACCTTTCTCCTTGAATTTGATGCCTTTAACTCGGTAACGGGAGAAGATGTTTCCTTGCGCACCACGTCCTTTAATGGCTATTTCGGCAAAGTCGAAGTCGTATACTTTCTTGCGTGCTTTGGAATTTGGACTCAAGGTTACCGTGATTACTTCGGCCTCGCTATTTGGGTTAGCCGTGAAGTAAAGCAGCTTTGATCCCTTGGTTCCTTTGGTAACGTCGTATTCTTTGTCGCGCGTTACACTGGTAACGGCAAAGCGTTTCACGTAATACATGCCGCCTGCACCATCTTGGTAAATCAGGTTATACACCATGCGGTCGTCGCCTTTCTTAAACACGGCAACGTGAATGATGTCTTTGCCCACAAAGGCTTTCTCTTGCACTTTGCTCACGGTAAAGGTTCCGTTTTCACGGAATACGATGATGTCATCGATATCGGAGCATTCGCTCACGTATTCGTCTTTTTTCAAGGCATAACCTACGAAACCTTCTGCTCTGTTCACGTAGAGTTTCTGGTTCGCTACGGCTACCATGGTAGCTTGAATGGTATCGAAGGTGCGAATTTCTGTTTTACGCTCCTTGCCTTTGCCGTATTTCTTGAGGAGTTCGCTAAAGTAGTTGATGGTAAACTCCACCATGTTAGCGAGGTAGTTTTTAGTCTCCTCAATTTGTTCTTCCAAGCCTTTGATGTATTCGTCGGCTTTAAATCCGTCGAACTTAGAGATACGTTTGATCTTGATCTCGGTGAGGCGAATGATATCGTCTTGGATTACTTCGCGACGTAAGAACTTCTTAAACGGATCTAAGCCTTTATCGATGGTTTCCAATACCGCTTCCCAGGTCTCACATTCTTCAATGTCGCGGTAGATGCGGTTCTCGATAAAGATTTTTTCGAGCGAGCTGTAATGCCATGAACTCTCCAATTCGCTCAATTTGATTTCGAGCTCTTGTTTGAGTAAGTCCATGGTTTGTTCTGTAGAGTAGGTTAACATCTCCTCTACCGGCAAGAACAGCGGTTTATCGTCTACAATAACACAAGCGTTTGGCGAAATGCTTACCTCACAATCGGTGAAAGCATACAAGGCATCCATGGTAATATCTGGCGATACTCCCGGAGCCAAGTGAATCGCTACTTCCACGTCTTTGGCTGTATTATCGATTACTTTCTTAATCTTGATTTTCCCTTGGTCGTTGGCCTTCACAATGGAATCAATCAAAGATCCGGTGGTCACCCCATACGGGATGTCTTTCACCAAAAGGGTTTTCTTATCAAACTCCTCAATCTTCGCTCGAACCCTTACCCTGCCGCCACGCATACCGTTATTGTAGGCAGAAACATCCACCATGCCACCGGTTGGGAAATCGGGATACAATTCCACTTTTTTGCCTTTCAGCTGATCAATGGAAGCCTGAAGTAGTTCGCAGAAGTTATGCGGAAGAATTTTAGTTGATAGACCTACGGCAATACCCTCAACACCTTGTGCCAGTAGCAAAGGAAATTTAATTGGAAGAGTTACAGGTTCTTTCTTTCTACCGTCGTAAGAGAGTTGCCATTCGGTAGTTTTATGGTTGAAGGTAACCTCCAAGGCAAACTTAGACAGCCTCGCCTCAATATAACGAGGCGCCGCAGCAGAGTCGCCTGTTCTAAAATCACCCCAGTTACCCTGTGTTTCCACCAAGAGGTCTTTCTGACCAATGTTCACCAAGGCATCTCCAATGGAAGCATCCCCATGTGGGTGATACTGCATGGTTTGTCCGATGATATTCGCCACCTTATTGAAACGACCATCGTCCATTTCCTTCATGGCATGGAGGATACGACGTTGTACAGGTTTTAGTCCATCTTCAATGGCCGGAACAGCCCTTTCGAGAATTACATAGGAGGCATAGTCGAGAAACCAATTCTCGTACATACCGGAAATGGGAATCACACCTTGCAATTCCTTTTCTGTTTCATCCTGATTTTCAGGATTTTGTTCGGTATTTTCTTCGTTTAGTTCCTCTTCCTCGTCTTTCATGCAACAACGTATTCTCTAGAGATGTGTCCGAAAATACTTTTCTTTTTCATTGCCTACACAAAATAGAATTCACACAATGTGAATAGCGATGGGGAAGCAACTTTTTCGTGCTTATCTTGGTCATGGTTAAAACCACCAAATCTTGAAGAACCTTATTCCCGCATTTGTACTCGTACTCGTGCTTTTTATAGCGATTGCATCCTGTAGCAAAGAGCCAATATCCGATACGCCTAGCGTTTTGGTTGATTCTGGGATTTACAATACCGACTCCTATTTCCCATTGAAATTTGGGGCCTTTTGGATTTACAAACATCAAGATGGCACGTGGGATACCGTTCGCTGCGGACCACTTGAAAATGATGTACTTAAAACCGGTTATGCTGAGCTGCCTTATTCCTTTCATCGCTTAAGCTCCAATGCCTCAGACGGGAATAGCTTTACCCATGAACCTATCCTATCGGGTAAGTTTACAGATGACGGTCGCGTAGGCAATTACTGCATCAAGTTTAATCTTTTTACCAAGCGATTTATGGCCGGGAGTGGTTTTCATGCCGGACAATACTATGTGGCTTTTACCTGCCCTAGCTCCGGCGGACCTAATACCGATAATGTTTACGTTTGTGTGGAGCCCAATACCTCACTGAATGGTTTTAATCAGGTAGCCAACTATATTTTCACTTCCCATCGGAACTTGGAAAACATCGATACCGCTAGCGTTAACCCCTACCAGTTGCATCTACCCGTTACCCTGAAGCCCAATTGCGACTATACCCAAAGCTGGTATGCTAAAGGCGTTGGCTTGGTTAAAACACAAAGGTTCGCTAAAGGTGTTTTAGTGGATGAGATGGAGTTGCAATCGTATAATATCCCCCATTAAATCCGGAACGTATCCTTGTCTCCTTCGGCAAAAGAGTTCAACTCAAAGAAGCAGGCATCGCTTAGAAACTCCATCAAATGCCAGGTGTTTTTAGCGACTTCAATTCGGGCGGGCGCCTCTGCTTGGATGGATTGCTCCTCTCCTTTGTTTCCATCTGCTACCCTGGCATAGCGGATATTCACTTTGCCTTGCAATAGGAAAACCACTTCCGGATCTTTCATCGCTGAAATGCCTTGGTGGTAATGGTTACCGCTAAGGGAACCGGCCTTGCGGTAGGCTAAGATGTATTTACCGCCGCGGTTGAGGGAGTCGATTTCTGCGGTGACTCCCCGCTCATCTTGTCCGGCAAAAGTGATGGATTCTACTTTTATCACGCTACCTCTTCTTTTGCTTCATCCTTCTCTACACGCAGGTTGTCAATGATAAACGCCTGACGCTCCATGGTGTTTTTACCCATGAAATAGGTGAGCAATTTCTGGATGGAGGTTTCTTTGGAAAGAATCACCGGGTCTAAACGCATTTCCTCGCCAATAAAGAGTCCGAACTCCTCCGGTGAAATCTCTCCCAATCCTTTAAATCGGGTAATCTCCGGCTTGTTTCCGAGCTCCTTGATGGCAGCCTGTTTCTCTTCTTCAGAGTAGCAGTAGATAGTCTTTTGCTTGTTTCTCACACGGAACAAAGGCGTGTCTAAGATGAATAAGTGACCGTACTTCACTAGATCCGGGAAGAACTGCAAGAAGAAGGTGAGCAACAACAAACGTATGTGCATTCCGTCCACGTCGGCATCGGTAGCGATTACAATGCGATTATAACGTAAATCGTCTAAGCCGTCTTCAATATTCAATGCGTGCTGCAGCAGGTTAAATTCCTCGTTTTCGTAAACTACTTTTTTAGTCAATCCGAAGCAGTTCAAGGGTTTACCACGCAAGCTGAACACCGCTTGGGTTTCAACGTCGCGCGATTTGGTAATGGAACCTGATGCAGAGTCACCCTCCGTAATGAATAAGGTGGTGTCTTTGCGTTTATCGTGTTTTTCGTCGCTAAGGTGCACGCGACAATCCCTTAATTTCTTGTTGTGAACACTGGCCTTTTTCGCTCGCTCATTCGCTAGCTTTTTAATGCCGGCCATGTCTTTACGCTCGCGTTCACTTTGCATGATGCGTTTTTGAAGTGCATCGGCGATGTCTGAATTCTTGTGCAAGAAATCGTCTAATGCCTTCTTCAAGAAGTCGCCCACAAAGTTTCGCATGCTTTGTCCGCCTTCTGAAACGTGCTGCGAACCGAGTTTGGTTTTGGTTTGCGATTCAAATACAGGCTCTTGTACGCGTACCGAGATGGCCGCTACCACGGATGCACGGATATCACTTGCTTCGTAGTCTTTCTTGTAAAATTCCCGGACGGTTTTCACCAATGCTTCTTTGAATGCTGCCAAGTGCGTACCGCCTTGGGTGGTATTCTGACCGTTTACGAAGGAATAGTATTCTTCACCGTACTGGTTATCGTGGGTCATCGCTAGTTCAATATCCTCTCCTTTCAAGTGAATAATTGGGTAGCGAATGGTTTCTTCGTTGCTCTTGTGTGTGAGCAAATCGAGCAAGCCGTTTTTAGAGAAGTACTTCTGGTCGTTGAATTGAATGGTTAAACCCGCATTCAGGTAAACGTAATTCCAGATTTGGTTCTCTAGGTATTCAGGAATGTAATGGTAGTTCTTGAAGATGGAATTATCGGGCGAGAAGGTAATCATGGTACCGTTCTTCTCGGTGGTATCAGCCTCAGGATGATCCTGAACCAATACCCCTTTTTCAAACTCTGCACATTTGGTTTTACCGTCGCGGAAGGATTGAACCTTAAAATGGGTAGACAAAGCGTTTACAGCCTTGGTACCCACACCGTTCAAACCAACCGATTTCTGGAAGGCTTTCGAATCGTATTTACCCCCGGTATTGATCTTGGAAACGCAATCGATTACTTTACCCAAAGGAATACCTCGACCGTAATCGCGTACGGTTACCTTGTGTTCAGAGATTTTGATTTCAATGAGTTTACCATTCCCCATCACGTGTTCGTCAATGGAGTTGTCGACAATCTCTTTTACCAACACGTAGATACCATCGTCCATCGCCGAGCCATCGCCCAGCTTACCGATGTACATCCCGGGTCTGAGTCGGATATGCTCTTTCCAGTCGAGCGACCGTATGCTGTCTTCGGTATATTGAACTTGATTTTGTTCACTCATGATTTCATTCCTCCTTTTAATAGTTTCGACAGGTCTTCTAGAATCCCCACCACTTTTTCACGCGGAATTTCCAGTTTACCCTTCTTTCCTTTTTCCGTGTTCAGGTTTTTAATCGTCAGGTAATCCCAAATGCCATTGGTGATATTACTAGCGAAAAAAGCCATGGTAGACACGTCAACATCGTAACGTAATCCGCCGCGTAAATATTCACGTTCCAATAATCCCTGCATAAAGTCGAGCGACTTCTTCTTCTGCACCAACATCAAATTACCTAAATCTTCAGCATATTTCTCATAGGCCGAATTCATGATCAAAGAACTCATCTCCGGATTCTCGTAATCGAATTTCAAACTTGATTCGAAGAGTTTCACATAGAGTTCCCAAAAGCTTTCCGGCGGATTGCGCAAGACAGCTTTCAGGTATTCTTGTCGCTTTGCTTGTGCCTGTTCCAATAAATAGAAATACAATTCCTTCTTGTTTTCAAAGTATTGGTAAACAGAACCTTTAGCGATGTGCAGTTTTTTCACCATCTGCGTAACAGAAGCCTTCTCATAACCGGCAGAGGCAAACTCTTCCATGGCTACTTTGATGAACTTCTCGCGTTTAGCAGCAGGTAACTTGGTGAATGTAGTAGATGGCATAGTAAATTACCCTTGCAAAATAGCGAGTTGGCGGCGTATGACTTAAAAGTCATTATGCACACCTTGTGCATAATCTGAAGGAGCTTTAAGCAAACGATGACCTGTTGAGAATACGGAGTTCACATGGAAGATTTGATGGCGTTGGTGAGGATCGTGTTTCGAAAGAATGCAAAAACTATTTGGTGCATTTTAATTTTTCTTTCTGTTTTTCAGTCAATTAGAAAATATTTCAAATTTTTTTCATAATCAGGCAACATTGTATGCACTTAGGGGCTCTACTCAGTTGAATACGGCTTAACAGGGTTATCGTTCTTTATAAGTCGCATTTGTTTCATATGTTTTTGTTTATATCCCAGAGAATCCCGGTTTGCCGGGATTTTCGTTTTTATATACTGAAAAATTCTAGCCTCTTTAGGATTAAAAAAGAAAACCCCGACTGCATACACAGTCGGGGTTTTTTATTGGTTTAGCGTGAGGCTTATTTCGGTGCCTTCACGTTGATATCGTTCGGGTCGATTGAAGTTACTTTACCGATTCCGGTATTCTTCAATGCCTTCTTAATATCGCGAGCATCACCCACGATTACAATAATCATCTCATCCGGATTCAAGAATTTCTTCGCTAAAGCATTTACTTCTTCCACTGTGATATTCTTCAAAATCTCGTTCTGAATGCCGGTATAGTTCTCCGGTAATTTGTACTCGAGGATATTATCCAAGAAGCCTGCTTTCTGGAAGCTGGTTTCGAAACGCAGTGCATCCGCTTGGTTAAGCGATTGTTTTGTGCGATCCAATTCTTCTTGCGTGATACCGGTTTCGTAGTATTTCTTGATCTCTTTGTAAATCTCAACCAAAGCTGAATCGGTAGCTGTTCCTTTTACGGAAGTGCTAACTGCCCAGTAACCCGGGTATTCAGAGCCGGTAATGAAAGAACGAGCACCGTAGGTATAGCCTTTTTCTTCACGCAAGTTCAAGTTGATACGTGAGTTAAAGCTTCCACCCAATGCGTAGTTAGCGATGCGCATCTTGTAGTATTCACCGTTGTAATCAAATGGCATCATGCGGCGACCAAACATAATCTGCGACTGGGTAGCACCCGGCTTATCGATCAAGTAGATGGTTGTTTTCTCAGCAGCTGGGAATTCAGTAACGGCCGGCATTTTAACTTCTTTTGCTTGCCATTTTTTCAAGAACTCCAACTTCGGCATGATCTGATCCAAGGTGATATTACCCACGATGGTCAAATTGGTTACGGAAGGAGAATAGTAGTTTTTATAGTATTCCTTAACGTCGTCAAGATCGATGCGGTCAACTGTCTTGATGTAACCACCGGATGAAGCTGCTAAGATGTTTTCACCGTAAGTCAAGATACCAAAAGCTTTTGAAGCTAAAACACCCGGGTTACGGTCTGCATTACGCAGGTTTTGCTCCATCTGGTTTTTCAAACGTTTCAAGTCTTCTTCCTTGAAAGCCGGCTTGAATAACATCTCATCCAAAATCTTCAAAGTGGCATCGATGTTTTCATTCAATGAGGTAACTACAATATTGGTAGACTGTTTACCGGCATTGAAAGAAATATTGCTACCTAATTTATCAAGTGCTGCACTGATTTGCTCTGAAGTACGGAGCTCGGTTCCCTCTTCCATCATGCTGGCAGTGATACTAGCCAAGCCTAATAATTTAGGATTATAAGCCTCCAACAATGATCCGCCTGCCATAGAGAATACCATAGTTACTTTAGGCAACTCATCGTGTTTGGTATGGATGATTTTCAATCCATTGTCCATTTTAGACGTAGCGTAAGCCGGAATTACAGCCGGTTTAGCCGGAGCCAGGGTTGGACGAACACTACGGTCGAAGTTGTCGGTAGGTTCAGTATAGGTTAAGCCTTTGTATTGCTCTTCTGCTTTTTGATCTACAATGCCCGGGTAAGGGTGAGTAGACGGTGTGCGATCATCCGGATTCATTACCGGGTAAACAATAAAGGTAAAAGAGTATTTAGACTTGATGTATTTCACAAATACACGCTCCAAGTCTTTCAAGGTTACTTTGTTGTAACGATCGATCTCGTCTTGGATATTGAAGGATTTACCTTGCAAACGCTCCCAGCTGGTGATGGTTGATGCTTTACCTTGAACACTCTCTAGGATGTTTACAAAAGAACTGGTCATTTCAGCTTTAACACGGTCCAAATCTTCTTGTTTGATGCTCATTGGATCAAAGCTGCTGATCATCGCTCTCAATGAATCGTAAACCATGGTTTGCATTAAGCCTGGCGCCAAGTCGTAGTACAAACGCATGTTTGGTACAATTTGGAACTGGAACTCTCCTGCCAACTCTTGGGTTGGGTTAGAGCAGCTGGCTTGCAATGCGAAGTCGGATTTCACAAAACGTTGGTACATCACCGAGTTTCTACCTGAACCCAAGATAGAAGACAACATATCCAATGCAGGCTCGTCTCTGTGGTAGGTAGGAACAGATGGGTAGTACATAGAAACAACCGGAATCTGAACGTTATCGTAGAATTGAGCGAACACATCTTGCTGCAAAGAGAAATTCTCAACACGCATGGTGCGCACATCTTGTCCGGTTGGAATTGAACCGAAGTATTTCTCAATCATTTTGATGGTTTCTTTGGTGTTTACATCACCTGCAACCACCAAAATGGCGTTGTTCGGTCCGTACCAGCGCATGAAGAAGTTCTTCATGTCTTGCACACCCACACGATCCAAGTCTTCTACATAACCGATGGTTGACCAGCTGTAAGGGTGACCTTCAGGGTAGAAATAGCGGCGGTATAATTCAGAGAACGGTAAAGCATAAGGTTGATTGATAACGTTCTGTTCTTTTTCGTTTTTCACGGCAGAACGTTGGCTTTCAAACTTCTCTTGTGTTACAGCAGGTAATAACCAACCCATACGGTCAGCTTCTAACCAAAGCGCTGTTTCAAGCATATTGCTTGGCACCGTTTCAAAGTAGTTGGTACGATCGGTATTGGTTGTACCGTTCATTTGTCCACCCGCGCTTTGAATGAGGTTGATATGCTCCTCATCGGCAACGTGTTTAGATCCTTGGAACATCATGTGCTCAAAGAAGTGAGCAAATCCGGTGATGCCTTTGTGCTCACGGTTTGAACCTACTTTGTAAGTTACCTCAACGTGCACAATTGGATCGGAATGATCTTCGTGGACATACACTGTAAGTCCGTTTGGTAAAGTGTACTTCTCGTAAGAGATTTTAGCTTCACCCGGTTTAGCCTCTACCTTTTCTACTAGGGTAGCCTGACCGTAAGCCTGGTATCCTAGGAAGGCGAATGACAAAGCCACCGCTATTCTGTTCAATTTCCTCATAAAATTTAAGGTTGTTTATTAATCGCTGCGAAATTAGTTCAATTCCCAATTTATCTGCTGAAGGCTCTCGATAAAGCGCAATGGAGTATCGATAGGCAACAGAAGACTATTGGCAGTTTTTCTTCAATACAGTATGGATGCTGATCTTAACTTCAGGCCAAAGCACACTTTTACCGTCTGCACCGGTATGCAAATCTTTGCAAGCTTTGTTAAGGCTTTCAATGCCGCCTTGCGCGCTCCAGTTGTCGAGGTTAATAATACCGTTGAGCTTCAAGGTATCTCCGCTCATGGTCATGTCAACTTCCAATGGCTGAGTTAAGCTGTTCAAGGTAAAGTCAAGGGTAACTTTACCGGTTGACCCATCGCCTTCAACCTTTACTACTTTACCGGTCATTTGAGCTGATTGTTCCAAAGAACCGAAGAAGAACTCTTGGATTTTCTTATCTCTATCCGGATTGGCCGTGTTAATGGAACTGATTGGGATATTAAAAGACGCTTGAGCGATAACTTCCCCACCCGTTTTTCCTTCTTGAGTTTCGGTTACTTCAATCTGATCAAATTTACCGTTTACGCCTACTGCTTCCGTGAATTTATAGGCAGTCCAATTTACGGCAGTTGTCGCAGCATCGTAAGAATACACGCAAGTTTGAACCTCCGGTGTTTTGGTTTCTTCTTCTGTTGCCTTCTTTTCTGTTCCGCCTCCACAGGCTGTAAATACAAGCATACTTGCTAAGGCAAAGTATGGTATGGTGTTTTTGAATTGCATAGTATTAATCGTTTTTCTGTTAGTTGTTTCTATAATGGGATTGCAAGCGTTCTTTCACTTGCTTTTCGGCCAGTTTGGCTTTCCTAAATAATATATCGTCTTCGATATTGGCATGCACATGAATGTCTTCTTCCAATCGCTTGAGGTCGGTCATCAATACCTTCTTTACAATGGAATCGTCGGATTGGTAAGTATAGCCAGAGGTAACTTCCCTTAGCTCCCGCATTTCATCGTCGTCGGTGGTATGCGATGCACACAATACTTCCGTGGAGTTCTCTTTAACCACTTGGGCTGCAATGCGCGGATCAAACTCTTCCAAAAGTTCATGCAGGTTGAGAATGAACGGAAATATGACCTTTTCCTCTAGCAGAATATGCTTCTGTAAGTCGCGCGAAAATCGCTGAAATACAGCTAACTCCTCCTCCATGCCCAATAATTCCATGTTCTTCTTAATGTGCGGAAGCTTGGCCCTGGCGTATTCGTGGTGGGTGAATTTAAGGTAGGATATCAGTACCGGAAGCTCTAAGTAATTATAATCGAATACCGGACTTTTACCTTTGATCTGTTCCAGTGCGTCTGCCAAAACTTGAATATCGAGTCCGTAGTAAGCAGCTACTTGTTCTAAGCTTTCATTCAAATAATTGGGATAGGCAATACCGAAAAATTCAAAGACGGTTGCCCTAGCGTAATTGTCTTCCAAAATCTGAATGATTAACTGCTTATGCATCGCTCAAAGTTCTAAATACTTTTGGTAATTCTCGGATAATATCACGGGCTAATACAGACTCATCCGATAAGTTGGCTGCTGCCCTTTTTGCCGCTTGGGCATGCGAATATACAGCAAGGAGAAGCGCCGCTTCAAGCGAATAGCCTTGAGCCAAAAGTGAACAAAGCATACCACAAAGGATGTCGCCACTGCCGCCTTTAGCCAAAGCGGGGATTTGCCCTTTGTGGATAAAGATTCGGCCATCCGGAAAAAAGAGCATGGAATTACTGCCTTTCAGCAGAATATGCCAGTTCATCTCTTGTGCTACCCTGCTTGCTTTTTGGGCTCGCTCCATCTGGGATTGATGTTTGCCAAATAAGCGATCAAACTCGCCGGGGTGTGGTGTGAAAATGCCCGACTTAGGCCAGAATCTTTTCGCTAAACCGGATAAGATATTCAAGGCGTCAGCATCCCAAACCATTCGCTTTGTATTGTGTGAAACCAGTTCTTCAACCAAGGCAATGGAACCTTCACCTGTGCCCATGCCCGGGCCAACAGCAATGGCTTGGTAGTTTTCGAGGTTAGGTAACTCATCCAGCTCTTCTGCGCCGCAGGCTACTTGCATCGCTTCAGGTAAATAAGCCAAAGCCGACAACTGAATACTGCGAGGAATGCCCATGGTAACAAGCCCTGCACCGGTGCGCAAACAAGCTTCACTAGCCAATAACACCGCACCACCGGTTTGACGGTTGCCACCAAGTAGTAATGCGCGACCGTAATCTCCTTTATGTGAGATGCCCCGCCGTGGTTTGTAAAGTGATTTCACGAGCTCGAAATCGACTAGCGCATAACGGCTTTCACTGCTAAACTCCTTGCTAAGTCCAATATCCATCACCTGCAATCGACCGGTATAAGCTGCATAATCATCGCTTAAAAAAGCCAGTTTTGGCACCTGAAAAGTCAGCGTTTGACTCGCTTTTACGCAGGGATACAATTCGCCTTCGTGCAGGTCAGATGGCATTCCGGAAGGTATATCGATGCTGATTACTTTTAGCGATGCTGCATTAAGCTTGGTGATTAGCTCCAGGTAATTGCCCGAAAGTGGTCTACTCAAACCGGTACCAAAGAGTCCTTCGATAACCAAGGTATAATTCTCTGGAATGAATGAATCCAGCGGGTTTAAAGCAAGCTCGCAATCGTTTTGAGCTAGGCTACGGTCGCCTTTCTCTCTTAGGACTTCTGCAAACAAGGTCACGTTGAACTTATAGCGATGCAGTTCTTGCGCTATCAGCAAGGCATCACCTCCGTTGTTTCCCGGTCCCGCTAGTACGGCTATGGTGTCGGTGCTCACTATTTCAGACGCCAAAGCATTAAAACAAGCCTTGGCTGCTCTTTGCATTAGCGCATACGAATTGATGCCCTCTTTTTTTATGGAAAAGTCATCCCAAGCACGTATTTCTGCGGCGGTATACAGTTTCATTTGAATTTCACTCTTTTTAAGATGAGGCTATTCATGGCGTTTGAAGGAAGTCCTTGTACCTTATCGGCTACCAATACCATGGTTTGATCGTAGAATAAAACCAATACAGGAGCGTCTTCCATCGCCAGTTCATCCATGCTGCGGTATACTTTCGACCGCTCTTCTAGGTCGCTTAAAAGCATGGCTGCCTTGTAAAGTGAATCGAATCTAGCCGATTGGTAATGGGTATAATTCGGTCCCAAGGGAGCTTTATTCGGACCGTAAAACAAGGCAAGGTAATTCTCCGCATCGGGGTAATCGCCAAGCCAGGATGCACGGAAAAATGGCAACTGTCCTTTGCTCACCCGTTCTCGGTGAAAGGGTCCCGGATTCACCTCAATCTTGGCTCGAATACCAAATTCCTCTAGCGATTTCTGAATGAAAACAGTCAGATCAGTATAGTTCTTATTGGTATACAGTACGATGGGCTCTAATCCATCGCCATTGGGGTATCCGGCCTGTTTCAAATAAAAACGCACCGAGTCAGGATTGAAAGCATAGCGTTGCGACGTGGATGAATTGCCCGGTAAGCCGGCAGGAATGAACCCGCCATTGCCCGGTATGCCAATGTTATTTCGGAGGTAGCGCATCATCTTATCGCGGTTAACTGCAAAGGATATGGCTTTTCGTAAACTCTTGTTTAATAATTGGTTACTGCTCTCTTCTTGAATGGATGAGTCAAGGAAAAATCCAAAGTACTCCGTATTCAAATACGGTCCTCGTCTAAGGCTAAACCGCTCGGCATATTTCGGACGTAAGGTGCCCTCTTTGCTTAAAAGCTCATCTTTGAATGAACCTTCTAAGCCGCTGAAGTAATCGGCTTTGCCCTGCACAAACTCCAAGAAAGCAGTTTGTTTGTTTTCGATGAAGCTGATGATAATACCGTTAAGGTACGGCAAGCTTTCTCCCGCTTCGTCGACTTCGTAATAGTTAGGATGTTTCTTTAAAATCAGCCTAACCCCTTCTTCCCAGTATTCAAAGGCAAAAGGGCCGCTGCCAACCGGGTGTTTTCTAAAGTCGGCACCATAGGTTTCAATGGCTTCGTGTGGAACCACGGCACAATACGGCATTCCCAGCATTCCCAAAAACGGCGGAAAGGCTTGTTGCAAGCGGATTTCTAAGGTAAAGCTATCGGGAGCGGAAAAGGCTTGAAGGCTATCCAGTTTGCCATTGAATATCCAAGTTCCCGGGGAGGCGAGTTTAGGATCGATAATACGCTCAAATGAATAGATAAAATCCTGCGCGGTGACCACTCGCTCATTCATGCAGGGATCCTTATGAAAGAAAGCGTCGCGACGAAGGTAAAACCGGTAGAGTTTTCCACTATCCTCCACCGACCATGATTCGGCTATTCCCGGAATGATATTAAGCTGAGAATCAAACTCAATCAGCGTACTGAAGAGCTGATTCACCACCCGTATATTGGCCTGGTCTTTTGCAAAAGCCGGGTCGAGTGATTGGATGGAAGTCTCTTGGTTATAGCGAAATACCATAGCATCCTGAGCATCCGGTCGGGAGCACGCTGCCAGTAAGAAAAAGATGTGTATAACTCTTAATAAATTCCTCATTTATGTGCACAAATATGGGTAGGCTTGAGGCTATTTTTGCCTTTCACCAAAGCAAAGAAAAAAGATGTTAATAACCTATTTGGGACACGCTTCTTTTCTCATTGAAACGGGAAAACACCGTTTGGTTTTCGATCCGTTTATACGCGGAAACGAACTCACCAAAGGTAAAGTGGATTTTGATGCGCTCAAACCGGATTTCATTCTGGTTTCACATGGACACGAAGACCACACCGCTGATTTGGTTGATTTAGCCAATGCCTCCGGCGCTCAAGTAATTGGTAGTTGGGAGATGCAGAATTGGCTTCATCAACAGGGGATAAAGAATACACATGCGATGAATTTTGGCGGCAGCTGGAACTTTCCATTCGGAAGAGTGAAATTTTTCCAAGCCATGCATACCAGCTCTTTTGCTGACAACAGCTATGCCGGTGCGGCTGGAGGCTTCATTGTAGAAACGGAAGAACATTGCTTTTACTATTCAGGGGATACCGGGTTATTTCAAGACATGAAATTGATTCCGATGTTCCATGATGTAAGCTTCTCATTCTTCCCCATTGGCGATAATTTCACAATGGATGCGGAGCAAGCAGCCATGGCTGCCGAATTTGTAAACTGCGATAAAGTAATAGCCATGCACTTTGATACGTTTGGCTTTATCGAAGTGGATCATGCCGCTGCGCGTAAATCCTTTGATCAGCTAGGAAAAGAGCTGATAATCCCAGAAATTGGGAAAAGTTTCGAACTATAATCCTACTTGCAACTATTAACCCTAAACGACACTATGGGAAAGATCATAGCTATTGTAAATCAAAAAGGCGGTGTGGGCAAAACCACAACGGCAATTAACCTGGCAGCGAGTTTTGCTGCTTTGGAATATAAAACCCTTTTGATCGACGCCGATCCACAGGCCAATGCCACATCCGGTATTGGATTCGATCCGGCCAATATCAAAACAGGCTTATACGAATGTTTGGTGCACGATATGGCACCGAAAGACGTATTGCTCAAAACGGAGTACGACTACCTGGAACTTATTCCGTCCAATATTGACTTGGTGGGTGCTGAGATTGAGATGGTAGACTTGCCTCACCGTGAGTTGATGATGCGTCGCATGTTTGAGAAGATGCAAAATGACTACGACTTTATCGTTATCGACTGCTCTCCTTCACTTGGCTTAATTACCACCAACGCCCTGACCGCAGCGCATTCGGTTATCATTCCGGTGCAATGCGAGTTCTTCGCTTTGGAGGGATTGGGTAAACTCCTCAATACCATCAAAATCGTTCAAACCAATTTGAACCCATCGCTGAAGATTGAGGGAATTCTCTTAACCATGTACGACTTACGACTTCGCTTGAGTAACCAAGTGGTGGAAGACGTGAAAATGCACTTCCAACAGTTGGTTTTTGATACCATCATCCAACGTAACGTGAAATTGAGCGAGGCTCCGGGCCACGGTATGCCGGTAATCAACTACGATATTGAAAGCAAAGGCAGTCTCAATTATTTAAATTTGGCCCGTGAAATTCTCCAGAAAAATGGCATGACCCGCATCACTGAAGAAGAAAGGATTCTGAATTAATGACAAAAACGAAAAAGCCGGCTTTAGGCAAAGGGCTTTCTGCCCTGCTCAAAGATGCCTCAACTGATATCACTTCCAGCGGTGTTACGCCGGTAGGAAGCATCAGTATGATAAAGCTGAATGATATTCAAGCTAACCCCTTCCAGCCTAGAACAGAGTTTGAAAAAACCGCGTTGGAGGAATTAGCGGAATCCATCAAAGTACATGGTGTGATTCAGCCTATCACAGTCCGTAAAATGGGCTATGATCAATACCAAATTATCTCCGGTGAACGCCGTACCCGTGCCAGTATCTTGGCCGGATTAAGTGAAATACCGGCTTATATCCGCTTGGCAAACGACCAAGAAATGCTGGAGATGGCGCTCATTGAGAACATCCAACGTGAAAACTTAAATGCCATTGAGGTGGCCTTGAGTTACCAGCGTTTGATGGACGAGTGTAAACTGAAGTTAGATGAGCTGGGTGAACGCGTTGGAAAAAACCGTTCAACCGTAAACAACTATATCCGCCTGCTTAAGCTTCCGGATGAAATTCAGGCAGCCATTCGCGACGGTGCTTTGTCTATGGGACATGCCCGTGCCTTGATTAGTATTGAAGACGAGGGAATGCAGCTGAGCATATTCCATCAAGCTATCAACGAAGGACTTTCTGTACGAGCCGTAGAAGAATTGGTTCGCGAACAAAGACCGGTGAGCACTAAAACCAGAAGCACTAAAAAAGCAACCCCAGCTGCGCAAGCAGATTGGAGCAGTCATCAAACTACCCTAAACGATTTGGCTGACAAATACGAAGTGCCTGTTAAAATCAGAGCGAAGGAAACCGGCGGCGAGCTTATTCTCAGCTTTGATTCGGAAGAAACCTTGCAAAAGCTACTTGAATCGCTCTAAACTACTTCTTCTTATGCTTTTAGCCTTTCCAATTCTTGGGAAGGCTCAGTCTAGCGATTCCAGTGTTTTGGAAGTGCCGAGGAAGGCTACCATGTGGTCTGCCTTAATCCCGGGCGCCGGACAGATTTACAATCGGTCGTATTGGAAGGTTCCTATTCTGTATGCAGGCTTTGGTGCTCTAGGCTATGCTTTTAATTTCAACCAAACCGAATACAAACTTTACGCAGGTTACTATCAATTGGCCGTAGATGGAGATCCCAATACCAATCCACCAATAAACGCAACCGACCAACAGCTGCGAGATCAGCGAAACTATTACAAGAAAAACCGCGATTTAACCGTGATTGGAATGGTGGCACTTTACGCTTTGCAGATTTTAGACGCCAACGTAGATGCTCACCTGAGTTCCTTTAATGTAAATGATAACCTGAGCTTAGGACTGCAATACACGCCTTTAACTCAAAGTTTTCAGCATTCGCATCGACCCTATTCAAATCCTTTGTCATTAGGACTTAAACTCCGTTTTTAACGCAGCGGCAATTGAATATGGAAATGGGCACCCTCTCCTGCTTGACTGATTAATTCCAATTCACCCCGCATGGCCTTTGTAAAGGTTTTAGCGATGTAAAGCCCTAATCCAGTAGACGATTCATTGCCGGTTGGTTGAGCAGATAAACGCTGGAATTTTTGGAATACCTTCTCAAAGTCGCTTTGCGAAAAACCAGGACCCTCATCTTGAATGTACAAGTGAAAGAAATCGGCATCCAATTCCGATTTCAATACAATATTCCCGCCTTTTCTGCTGTATTTAATGGCATTGCTTAAGAGGTTATCTAAAGTACGCTCGAAGAAACTGGCTTTGTTAACCAGTTCCACATCTTGATCGAGGTTTAAATTCAACTTCAAGTCTTTTGCAGTAACCTGACTTTGGTAAAACTGCACCTGCTTTTTGATGATTTCATTCACGCTAAAACGGCGATCTTGAGCACGTGAAGGAATGAGTTCACTGTCTTGAATGCGACTTAAATCCACCATGTCTTGAATAAGCGCAAGCCCATCGTATGAGACGTTTTCAATCAATCCCAGATAACTCTCTAAATCTTGCCCATTCACGCCTTCCAATTTCACCACTTCCATCAAGCTGATGATTTTGGTAAACGGAGATCGAATATCGTGCGCCAGCAAACTAATCAACTCATCTTTTTCTTTCATGGTTTCAAGCAAGAGCTCCTGCTTGTCTTCCAATTCAGCACTTTTTCTGCTGAGGCTCTGATTTAAAACCAAGGCTTCTTCTCTACTCGCTCCGAGTTTTTTACGGTTGTATACCAAAAGTATCAAGAAGACAATTAGCACAATCACGGCAATGGCCAGTCCGTAATTAAACTTCTTCCTTAGCTTTAACGTGGCTTCTTGCTCTGATTGCAACGTTTTTAAACTCTGAATCTCTGCCTCTTTTTTCTCCGTTTCGTATAAGGTTTCTAGCTCAGCCAGTCTGCCACTGAAAATATTGGCCGACTGGGAATCTGAATAAGCGGTAAATTTTTGATAATGATCCAATGCAGTGCGGTAATCACCTTTAACAATGGCAATTTCCGATATATTAAAATGCGCCTCTTTCAGCGGAACAAAGAAGTGGTTTGGTTCAGAAAGTTTGATGGCCTCATTGTAATGTTGCATTGCGGTTGAATACAAGCCTTTTTTCTGGTACTCATGACCTAATACAACTAAGGTTGGAGCAAGATTGAATATATCGTGTTGACTTAAACCGACAGCTAATTCATAGTAATGTATGGCTGAGTCGCTTTGATTTAAGGACGAGAAATTGGTTCCTAAATTATGATAAGCGTTTTGAAGAGAAGTTAGATTATTGAATTTCAGACTTATGCCTACTGACTTTTTCAAATAAACAATAGCTGAATCGTAGTTCTTCTGATTGTTATAAACCGAACCCACGTTATTGTAAATGGGTCCAAGTTTAATTTCCAGGCCTTTCGCTCTATAATATTGCTCGGCCTTTGAATAATGATTAAGGGCATTTTCAAAATGTCCTCTATGTTGATTGATGATACCGATACTCAGGTTATTGTCGCCTATTCCAATTGTATCATTCAGTGCTTCGTATATACTGAGCGATTCATTGAATTGATCCCAAGCATTAGCGTAGTCATCGTCCATCATGAACAATACTCCTTTTATGCGGATGGCCTTGGCTAATTCAGACTTGTAAACAGAACCTCTTAAAACATCAATAGCGTAGCCAATATACGTTTCGCAAGTGTCATATGTTCCAAGGTAGTAATAGCTAATACCTTGGCGAATAGCCACACGACCACGTAAAACTTTGTCGGCTTTTTTTGCCTCGAGTTCGCTTGCTAGCCTATCCAACTCCGTTCTGAATCCGGTTGGATCTTGGTGAAGCAAGGAATCGATACGACTTAACTTAGCTTGTACATAACTTGAATCTGGACTGCCTAAGGCAGTGTTTGCCCATAAGACAAACAACAAAAGGAGCTTAAAATGGGTTCTCATGCAGGGGAATGCTGAAAATTAGAATATTTACCCGAAAAAAACTCAGCCTTAGCCCAAGGATTGGAGAATTTTTAGTGCTTCGGCGTTATTGGGCTGTACTTTTAACCACCGTTCAAGCCATTTCTTCGCTTCAAACTTGTTCTGAATACGCAAGTTCAAGTCTATCATGTTTCTAAATGCCGGTACGTAGTCCGGGTCTAGACTTAAGGCCTTGGTATAGTGTTTTTTGGCTTCAATTAAATTCGACTCTTGGAAATAAATATAACCTAAGCTATTCCAAGCGGCTGTTTCCAAAGGATTTTGAGCGATGGTTTCACTTAACAAGGCTTTTGCCTCGGATTTACGCTCATTCACCAGTAATAAGACAGCATATTCTGTAGCCAATCGAGTGTCGTTCTTCAAATGCAGGTAAGCTCCTTGCATCGCCTTCAAAGCTTCTTTTGGTTGGTTAAGCGATTGGTAGGCTTTCGCTACGCGATAGTATGTCCAAGGATCCAGGTATTCCTGATTGGCATGAAGTTTAGTCAAGGCGCCGTATTCTCCTTTAAGGTAATGAAGGTGAATTTGCTGTTCAGTTAGGTTTGCGCCATTTCCATTCAGTAATGCAGCTGCAGAATCCAAGTAGATGGGTTTTGCCTCAAATTTATCGTAGTAAGCCAGGTAGGCTTTAACTTTTTCTTTGAGTTCCGGATTAGGATTGTTCACGGCATACAGTCCAATGAAACGCTTCTGCTTAGCGCTATCCTTTACATACGACTTCCGAATAAAGTGGTCGTGTACGGTAACGTGAGGAATGTCTAATGTTCCCTGTTTAGGCATGTGGCATTGCACGCAATTATCGGCCACTTTGGTTCGGGCTTCCGGTCGAGCTGTGCAGGCATCTTGTGCAGTATGGCAATTTTTACACGCCTGATTGAAAACGGCTTTGCCCGTCACTTTTACCGATACATGTGGATTATGGCAATTGATGCAGGTGAGCTGTTGGGTATTTCCTGTTTTATTGCTCTGAACAAAGCATTGGCTCAACTGGAGTCGCTGTGCATGTGAGGCCATAATGAACTCATCTTCTGCCCCTTCGTAGCGAGGCATAAACACATTCACATAATCGCTTAGCTTCATACCGGGCTTGAAATCAGTGAAACTTTTCCCGTCTTTCAATACAGCGTTACCTTGGAGGTGACAGCGTTGGCAAAGATCTACCTGCCGTTCCCAACTAAGCTTAGCCGGATTCACAATGGAGTAATCCGTCTCTTTGTTTACATCTACCAAAATGCCGGCTTTCTTCTGCTGAACGTGAAGTTCGCCCGGACCGTGACAGCGTTCGCAATCAATGCCATCGGGAATTTTAGTGAACTTATTCACGCTTTGCGCATCAAATCCGGGAAGTGCGTTATGGCAGCTCATGCATTCCATGCCAATCAACCGACTGAAACGGCTATTCGCTCCATTTTCAAATCCCGGTGGTAAGTCCCACTTCCCTTCTTGCACGTACCAAGTCATGGGAGCCTGATAGACGTATCCATTGCTTGAAAACAAATGTGAATTGGTATGCTGTCCGGAACCTATGATATAATCAATGGCCTGTTCTCGTTTGTAAACCGTGTCTTGGCCTTCCAACCTAAACTCGCGGATATGCAGAGTATTGTTTTGCCAGAAAGGGTAATAATAAAACCGACTGAAGGAGTCGAATACCGGATGTATTTGATGGAACTGGGCTGAACTTTTGGATTTGGTGGCGGAGTCGAAACTCATGCCCATGCCGGTATGTAAAAAGGTTTCGTGTTTATCGGCATGGCATTGTTTGCAGGTGGCCATGCCCACGTATTTAACGGTATCGTTGTGGTTAAGCCAGGGCGATGCTGCAACTTGTTCTTCTCCCTTTTCCGAGCCGGTAAAGTCGGAACAATACGAGAAGAGCATGGCCATCAGGGCCAGCACAGACAGAACCGCCCAGGCTTTTTTCATGACTTAGCCCGGAAATTTGGCTTGCCAATCCATTACGCCACCTAAGAGGTTACGCACTTTGGTAAAACCTACCGACTGCAGAAATGCTTTTGCATTAGCGCTGCGGGCTCCAGAACGGCAATGCACGATAAGTTCTTGGTCTTTGTAATCTTCCAATTCCTCGAGATTAGCAGGCAAAGTCCCTAGTGGAATAAGCTTCCCACCAATATTGAATTCATCAAATTCATAGGTTTCACGCACATCTACTACCATTGGGTTTTCACCTTGGTCTCTGCGCATTTTCAATTCTTCTACTGTAATATCTTCCATCAGTGTTTGTTTAGTTTTCCTTGGTATTGGTTTCCGTTTACATCTTGGCAACGGAGGAAGTAAATTCCGGTTTGCAATTCACCAATAGCGATGCTTTCCGTATCCTTCCCACTCATGACCATGCGGCCATCAATGCTAAAGATTTGATAATGCTTAATAATATCCAGTCCTTCAATATGTATACGTGTACTGCTAGGATTTGGAAATATTATGGCTTTGTTCACCTTTGCTTGCGGGCCTGCAGAAAGTGGATTGGGAATGGCTTTTCCAAAATGCACGCGAATCATCGGTGTTCCGCTAACACTACTCTGTTCCCAACGTCCGCTAACATTGTATAAAACATTGGGATTCGCTGTATCCTGTCCTTGGTAACGGTAGTTTCGATCTAGACCCACATTGAGCATAAAAGCGCCGTTTTGTGTCCAGCCCACGTACACTTTGGAGTCAAAATAGAGCGCAGTATCCAACTTGTATACATGGAAGCCATTGATGGTATCGGTATAGGTTGGTAAACCGGCATTAAAGCTATGTGCCAATACATCGACACCAATATTGGGTTGTCCTACAGGTGCCAAACTTCTCCAGATGTTTAGCGTAACGCCGCTGCTCACCGGAGTTTCGGCTTGGGTATAGTGGATGGAAATGGCGCGTAAAGTATCGCCTTGTTCCAATTCAAAACCACACGAAACACTGCCTGCGCCATTGCGAATTCCGTAACCTGATTCAGCTGTTCCATCATCGTAGGCGTAGTAGTTCGCTAGTTCAACGTAACGAATAGCCGAATCGTTTTCTTTGATATCATTACCTCCTAAGATATCCCCAAGTTTAGAGGTTAAAATAAGGTAAGAGCTGTCTTGGCTATTGGGTTGTAGGGTAAAAACCGGAGTAAGGTTAAAGCTGGATTGACCGCTAGCAGCAAGCGATTGACCTTGCAAATTCACTCCGCCAACTTGCCCATTTTCGTCTTCCCCACGAATGCCTATGGAAAAGGTTTCGCCTGAATTACTCAGGTTATTCACCGGTATTGTGTAATTGGTTTTCAGGTATTTATTGAAATTAGACTGCAAATGCGCCCAAGGTAAACTAGTATAGGTATTGAATGGTGTTTCAGGGAGGTATACCATGGCTTGGTCTTCAAACACAGTATCCGCGCTGTTTCTGCCTTGATTCAGGTATACATAGTCTACATGCCATTGTTTGAGATTGCCGATATAGGTCTGGTAATTCAAAAACCTGAATTGAAATCCCTCGTGAAAATAGCCTGAGTCGCCCAATGCTACTACGGCAGCTTTGAAATCTTGACGCGTTATTCCTGGCGATTGCCAAACATTTACCCAAGCTCCAATCTTATTTTTAAACTGAACAACCAACGAGTCATCTACTGTCAAAACCTCAAAACTCCTACCCTGTGCTTGGTAAAAGAAACTAAGCATCACAGAATCTGATGGCAACAAGGCACTAAGGTTAATTGCTTGAGAGGTAAGGGTATCGGCAGATCCAAATCCGCCACTAAGGTTATCGTAAGCTCTTCCTTGTGAATTCAGTCCATCAAATGTGGCAACGTTTAAACTAGGCGGGTTGATTGGAAAATCAGGATTCACAAATACCGCATGGTCGGTCCACTTTGAGGCTGATGGATAAACACGATCAGCGCTGAAATCATCAAAAAAAGGTAAACTCAAGGTATCTGTTAAGCCATGTGAAGCGGTGCCTACTTGCAAACTTTGCCAGTAGCGTTGTTGAAAGCCTCCATAGCCTTGTAACTGGGTATTTTTCTTCAAGGGTAAAACACCTTCGGTCTGCCCTTTTGCCCATGGTGCAATGGCCAAAGCCAACCCCAATACTATACTTTTTCTAATCACGAGCTTATTTTATCGTCACGTTAATACTACTGCCTCTATACAACATGAGGTCTGAACTATAGGACGGCGACTGACTGATAACCGTTGCCTGCGAGGAGTCGCTAATTTTACCGGTGGTATAAACTTCACCTAGTTTAAGTCCCATCGCACCTAAAATTATTCGCGCCTCGTTTAATGTTGATCCGTCTAAGTCGGGAACCGGTACTTTTTCAGCTGCCTGCTTGCCACCATTTCCAATAATCAGGTTGATAACGCTGCCACGCGGAATTTCGGTATTCACCCGAATCACATTTCCTTTATAAAGCTGTTTAATTACAGCGTCTTCAGCAATGTCTTCAACCGTATCAATATGGCCAATTTTCAAGCCTACACTCTCTAGAATGAACAGTGCCTGTTTGATGTTTTTGTCTTCTAAATCCGGCATTTGAACCATCGGCACATCCCCGCGGTTAATGCGGATATAGATCTTTCGTTCTTCCTTCACCAAACATCCGCTATCCGGAATTTGTTCGATAACAGCATTTTTAGGGAAATTCTCATCGTATAACGAATCGAGGATTTCATAACGAAGATCCAATTCTTCTAAGAGATTGCCTGCTTCTTCAACTTGCAAGCCATAGAGCGAAGGCACGTATTTGCTTTCCCCGTGACGGGTAACGGAATCCAAAAATTTATCGACACCCCATACTACCAATGCCAGAAATACTAGCATGGCTATAAGGTTGATCCATAATGGTTTAGACTTTAGTACTTTAATCATTGGTTCTGCGTTAATCGGTATTTCCCATACTCTAAAATCTGGTCGATAAAGTCCAGCGGTTTATAGCCGTTAATGGCTGTTTGATGGAATATACAGGTGGCCGGAGTCATACCGGGCAGGGAATTTACTTCAATAAAGATGACTTCCACACGTCCATCGCTAAAAATTCGAACGAAGGCATCTATGCGGGCATAACCTTCAATTTGCAAGACTTTGGCTGCAGCCTCAAAGGTCTTTCTCACTTCATCGGAGATGCGTTGACGTTCGATTGCATCTTTAGCATAACGTGCCGGTGTGATGTTTTGTCCTTGTCCGGCTAAGAATTTCTCTGCCAAGGATAAGATACCCTTCTCTGCCAAGGATTCGGAAGCTTCAAAGATTTCGTAGCGAACCGTTCCTTGTTCATTGTGGGTTAATAATCCGCCTGTGATCTCCAAGAAATGTTGAGCACCATTTGACCCGATGAGTTCTTCAACCAAAAAGTATCGTTTCATCGGAACTTCTTCCTTCGGATCAATATCCAAGGCTGCAGCTGCCTCGGCAGGCAAGGCTTCAGTTTGACGGAAGATGAGTTCAGCAAAATGAGCCAGTTCTGATGCAGAGTTGATCTTCTTTACAGCAGAGCTACAGCCGTCGTCGGCCGGTTTAGCGATGAGCGGATAAGAACAGGTTTCTTCGATTTCTTTCAATAAGGCTATGCGGTCGTTAGACCAACGGTCCTCTTCTACCAATACAGCCTTGGCTACCAGGAATCCTGCCGACTCAAGCTTGCGGTTGGTATCGTATTTATTGATGGTAATGCGAGAACTAGTTACCCCGCTTCCATTGTAAGGTAACCCAATTTTTTCGAGCTTTTCTTGCAAAGCACCGTCTTCACCCGGTCTTCCGTGTAAGGCGATAAAGACTTCGTCTACCAAAGTCTTAAGCTCTTCTAATTCAACGTGCTTCGGAATCATGACCGCATGGTCTGACTTGTATCTATCTCGGATAGATTGGCAATCGTTTACAATCTTCTCCATGGCCGGGTGACGGTAGAAATGAAGCACTTTTTCCTTGATATCATCTGCATTGTCTTTCAACATGATATTGGTTGGAAGTAAATGCAATTCAAAGGCTTCATCGTTGCCTGTTAAAAACACCGGAATTGGGTCGTATTTGGACGAACTGGAGAGTTTTTCAAAGATGTTTCTTCCACTTTCAACACTGATATGTCGTTCAGAAGAATAGCCTCCCATCACTACTGCCACACGAATCTTTTCCGATTTCTCCTTTGCGTTATCAAGAGAATTCTTAAGTTCACTTAAAACCTGTTGGTAGGCTTGTGGCGCATTGGCGTGTTCTACACGTTCCTTTAGCGATGTTTCAATGATATACGTGAGGAAATCGCTAGGATTTAATCCGATTTCAGCAGCTTGGTGGAAGAAAAACGAACTCGGCATCATGCCTGAAGTGGTATTCGGGTCGTTTAACAATACCTTTCCATCAGCTGTGTAAAAGCCATCGATGCGAGCGTAAACATTGAAGTTAAACTGAGCGAACATCGCTACGCACGATTGCCTGATGCGTTCAATCTCATCCAAAGGCAAATCGATTGGCGTGAGTTTACGCGATAAGCCCGGCAGGTATTTGGATCGGTAATCGAATAACTCCTTCCCTTTTACAATCTCCGTCGGCGGCAAGGCTACCGGCTTAGCATCGGTATCTTGTACAACGATGCACGAGAATTCTCGTCCCTCAATAAAGTCTTCTACCACCACTTCCGATTCTCCATCTTTGGCTTCCAGTCGCATTTTGGAGGCACCTGCTGCAAATCCCGATTTCAACTTAGCCAACAAGTCTTCCGGCAAGAAAACCCATTCTGCATTGAGCAATAAGGGCATTCCAAGTCCTTCGCGGATATCAGCCATGCTGCGCACCCACTCTACTTGTTCAGGTTCAGATAGACCATCCCATTCCGACTTCGTTAACTCGTGAATGAAAAAGGATTTATGGAGTGCTTTGGTTAAATCTCGCTTATCCTGCACTACGCTAATGCCCAGTGAAGAACCTTGTTTGGCCGATTTAACCAAAAACGGGGTAGTAAAATGATCGCTCACTTTTTGAATGACCTGTTCCGGATTCGATTGCCATTCCGCCCTTTTAACGGATAGCCAGTCGGGCGAAACCAATCCTGTCGCTTCAAAGAGCTGCTTTTGCAATTTTTTATTGATGCCGAAAGAAGAAGCAAAGATGCCTGAACCGGTATACGGTATGCCGTGCCATTCCAGTAAACCTTGAATGGTGCCATCTTCGGCAAATGAGCCGTGCAAAGCCAAGAAGACTAAATCGGCTCTGACTGCTAATTCTTCAAACCGAATAGGTTTACCAATGGAGCTTAACATCGCTAGCTGAGCCTCTTTGTTCAGGTTTAGCGATTCAGCATAAATCTGATAGGCATGTGGCGAATCAGGCAGATAATCGATTGGCGGATAAAAGTCGCGAATACTGCCTTTGTAGACGTATTGCCAATCCAATTCAACCAAATTATTGAAGCTATCCACAAAAATGGGAATGGCTTCAAATTTTGTCTTGTCTAGGTTATCGTAAACCGTACGGCCACCCGAAAAAGAGACTTCTCGCTCCCGGCTGCTGCCCCCGAAAAGGATTGCTACTTTTATCATTCCATGCAAATATAGAATTGAGGCCTGAACCATCAATCAATGCCAACAAGGAGTTATAAACCATGCTTTGGGTTTGTACAATTCAGTATTCAATACTTAATTTGGAACTGCTATTGCTATAGAACAAACCATGAAAAAAGTATTCGGAGTATTCCTGATTAGTTTCATCGCCTTGGCTGCCCAGGTGGAAACAAACGAAACGAGCAGCAATTCTGCTGTATTAAGCGATTCAACCAATGCCGCTACCCTTCCAAGTATTTCATTGAAAGACATGGATGGGAATACCATCAACGTAAAAGACATGGCCGACAGCGGTAAAATCACCATCTTCTCTTTCTGGGCTACCTGGTGTGGACCGTGCAAAAAAGAGTTGAAAAACATCAATGAACTTTTGGAAGACTGGGAATCAGACTACAATGTAAAATTGGTAGCTGTTTGCACAGATGATAGTCGGAATGCCCCTAAAGTTAAACCTTACGTAAACGGTCAAGGCTGGGAGTTTCCGGTAATCATGGATCCAAACCAAGAGTTTCAAAGAGCGATGAATGCACCTAATATTCCATTCACCGTTGTAGTAGACGGTCAAGGTAAAGTGCGTTATACTCACCTCGGATATGTAGAAGGCGACGAGTACGAGTTAGAGAAAAAGATTAAGGCTATCGCAGGTAAATAAGCCGAGCGAAACGATATGCGAAACCACCATCACACGATGGTGGTTTTTTTTATTAATTTCCGCCATGCTTCGGCGATTCACACACTTTATCGGATACCTTTCGGCCTTTATTTTGCCGCTTCTCTTTTTGGTTTCCTTGCAGTATCGCTCTTATTGGGTTGGCTTGGTTCCTTTTTATGCCTTGGTGATTATCCCATTATTGGATCACCTGAGTACGCCTAACCACAACTCCCTTAAACCCAAAGAAGCCTTCCCTCTTGGCTTTTATCAATTCATATTAGTTGCCTGGACTATAATTCAGACAAGCCTATTACTCTATGCTTTAATCGAGTTAAATGCATATCCTCCAAGTAGCCTAAGCGAAGGCCTCTTCCTTACTTGGAGCATGGGCATCATTACAGGAGGCATTGGAATCACCGTTGCCCACGAGCTGGTGCACAAAAAAGAAACATGGGCCAAGCAGGCCGGGGCCTTTCTACTTTCCAGTGTGGCCTATACCCATTTCAGTATTCAACACATTGAAGGACATCACGTGCTCGTGGGCACGAAAGAAGATGCGGTAACCGCGCCCAGAGGAACTTCAGTTTACCGATTTCTAGTTCGTGCTATTCCGCATGCGTGGCTGCAAGCCTGGGATATTGAAAAAAGAAAACTGGAGCGAAAGCAAAAAGGGGTTTGGACTTACCATAATCGAATGCTGCGTTATATGGCAGGAATACTCCTGACATTCGGTATGTTTCTAAGCACAGCTTACTTCGTTCAAGGTTTTGTGCATCCTTTTCTTTTCGTCTTTATGCTTGGACAGGCTATTGTTGCCTTTAGTTTATTGGAGATGGTGGAATACTTGGAGCATTACGGGTTAACGCGACAAATGAAAGGAAACCGATTGGAGCCCGTGGCTTACCACCACAGCTGGAACTCCGGACACCGAACTAGTAATTTCTTTTTGTTTCAGCTGCAACGTCACCCGGATCACCATGGTGACTGGATGAAATGGTATCCGTATTTGGAAAGTAAAACGGAAAGTCCACAATTGCCCTCCGGCTATCCTGCTATGCTTGTATTGGCTGCCATTCCTTCACTCTGGTTTAAGGTAATGGACCCAATATTGGATGAATACTTGAAAGGTCGTGATTAGTGAGGTATGCGTAATGTGATGGTACTTGGTGTATGGTAATTGGTATTTGGTATTTGGTATTTGATATTTGGAAATTACTAAATCCTCAACCTCAACTTAAATCCTCAACCTCAACTTAAATCCTCAACCTCAACTTAAATCCTCAACCTCAACTTAAATCCTCATCCTCACCCCAACCCCACATCCAAGGCCATCATCACTACAAAACCGAGAATGAGTCCCATGGTCGCTAAGTCGGTGAATTTATCTTGCTGCGTCTCCGGAATTACTTCTTCCACTACTACGTATATCATGGCTCCAGCGGCGAATGCCAAAGCATAAGGCAAAATCGGCTGTGCGTATGCTACGGCTATCGCGCCAATTACACCGGCAACGGGTTCTACCAAGGCGCTGGATTGTCCCCACCAGAAGCTTTGCCATCTGCTTAAGCCCATACGGCGCAAGGGTACAGCCACGGCAATGCCTTCCGGGAAGTTCTGAATACCAATACCAATCGCTAGAGCCATAGCCGAACCAAAGGAGAAATCAGGGTGTCCCATACCTACTGCACCAAACGATACCCCTACAGCAAGTCCTTCAGGAATATTGTGTAGTGTTATCGCTAAAACCAAAAGGATGGTGCGGTTCCAACCGGTTTTAATCCCCTCACTTTCTGCAATAGGCGCGTTCAAGTGCAAGTGAGGTAATATTTTATCTATCAAGTAGATAAATGCGGCCCCGCCAATAAAACCAACTGCCGCCGGGACCCAGGCCATGCCGGGCGAAAAGCTCTTTTCAGATAATTCAATAGCCGGATTTAAAAGCGACCAAAAGCTGGCGGCAATCATAACCCCACCGGTGAATCCCAACATCAAATCGAGCCATTTTCTGCTCAAGTTTTTGAAGAAAAAAACGAATGCTGCGCCCAAAGCCGTCAAGCCCCATGTGAAGGTAGTTCCCATTAAAGCTTGCAGGGTAGCGCTCTGCTCGCGAAACCAATCGATCATGTGTTCCATCCTAAATCGCTTTAACTAAAATATGTGTACAGGATTTTTGTCCTAAGAAAATAGCATTCCCTTCTTTCAATTGAAGTTCAATGCTGCCGTCAAACTCGTTGATATCGTTTACACTCAACTCGGTTCCAATGGCCAGTCCCCATTTCTCTAACATCTTTAAAAACGCCGGACTGTGATCGCTTACGCCGGTGAGAACATAAGCCTTGTTCTTTTCGGCTTTGGTCAATTCAATGAAGTTATTCTTAGCGAATTTGCCCTGTTTATCCGGGATAGGATCGCCGTGTGGGTCGTATTTTGGGTAGTTCAGGAAGGCATCGAGTCTGTCGATCAGGGCATCCGACTGAATATGCTCTAGCTGTTCAGCCATCTCATGCACTTCTTCCCAGCCAAATTCGAGTTTATCGTAGAGGAATACCTCCCATAAGCGGTGCTTACGAACCACGCTAACGGCCACATCACGGCCTTTATCTGAAAGACTAACACCTTTATACTTTTCGTAATCTACCAATTCCTTTTCCGATAATTTCTTGATCATATCCGTAACGGAAGCCGCACGGGTATTCATTTCTTCGGCCAATGCATTGGTACTTACTTCTCCTCCATCCGATAGTTTAAATATCGCTTTGAGGTAGTTTTCTTCTGTAAAGGAATACATGGGTACAAAAGTATTATTTTTAGACTTATCTAAAAATAGTTTTAGAATTATTACTCTTTCCGGAAAAAGTAAAGTACCGGCTTGAATCCAAAAGCTGCTTCCGAAAGCAGGTAATACCCCGAATCTGTAAGCGCAATGCTCTCCCCTTGAATCTCCAAGTTATCGTAGGGCAATTGCTTAGGCTCTTGGCTTAATTGATCTCTGAAATCAACACCCGGAACGATAGTCCATTCCATGATTTGCTGGTAGTTACGCATCGCTATGCTTTTTCCATCAAGCGATGCAGAAGCTGCTGTTGTATAATTGAAAGGAAAACTACCACAGTAAACGAGCGTATCCGTTTCGCTAAACGACTGTTTATAAGGTAAACCAAATAACATACTTCGGCTTTCACGCTTAGTGACCAGGTAGACATCTCCCCTTTGTGCATCGCTAAAAAGTGCTTCCACATCATGGGCTTTATCGGGAAATACCAATTCTATATCCTCCGCATCTGCGATTTTCGTGGTGTCTTGAAACAAGCTATCGCCGTAAACAGGTTCATCAATTCGGTATAAATGAATGGATGTTCTGCTTTGTTGGTTATCACCGAAGTCGCCTAAATACACATAAGCTCCTTGTGCAGTTTTCACCACTTCCACATCTTCCCAATCTCTGTTTTTCCAGTTTCCGGCATAAACACTCCATACCAAGGCCCCGTCTGAAAGTCGCATCAAATAGAGGAATGGGTCGTTTCCCGAATCGTTGTGCACCCAAGCATAACCCGGGTTTTTAAGCGAAGCACTCATGCCACTGAATTCTTTAATCCACAAAACGGTATCGATAGCCTCAGGTTTTATGGTGTATTGCACGGAGAATTGTAGTCCGCCTGCATTGTATTCCGCCTCAAAAGGAACGTAGTCTTTCCAGTAGTCGAGCGGCGCAGCCTCGGGCAATTTCACTTCCTTACGACAAGAAATGCTAAGCAGCATAAAAGCCAATAAACGCAGACTCTGGTGTAGTATCATTTTCAATTGCTATTGTTCTAATCGGGATGGAACGCTAGTTTCGCAACATGCGAGTTAATGAGATCCAAATTCCCTCAGGAAAGATACAATCCTGGGAGCAGATAAAAAGTGTATTTGAACAGCTCTTTCAAGCTGAAATCAATGATACAGTCGCTTTTGAACTTTGGTTGGAGAAGTTGAGCGATATTGAAAGCTATATCAGCGAAGACCTAGCCTGGCGCTATATCCGCATGACCTGCGATACGAATAACCAAGATTTGGAAGCCGATTACTTGAATTTTGTGAGTGAAATTCAACCGCATATTGCTCCTTGGGAGGACAAGCTCAACCATAAATTGAACAACAGTCCTTTTAAAGGCGAGTTTCAAGATGCGGCTTACGGCATCTACTTCAAGAAAGTATCGCGTTCAATTGAACTGTACCGCGAAGAGAACATTCCTTTGTTTGTTGAGTTGCAAACCGATTCGCAGAAATACGGCAGCATCAGTGGAGCCATGACTGTAGAATTGGACGGAAATGAACTTACCCTTCAGCAAGCCGCTAAATTCCTCAAAAACCCGGATAGAGCGGTTCGACAGAATGCCTTTGAGAAGATTCAAGAAAGAAGACTTGCCGATAAAGACACCTTAGATGAGCTCTTAAATAAACTCATCAAAACCCGCAATAAGGTAGCCCGCAATGCCGGATTCAACAACTTTAGAGATTACATGCATGAGTCGTTAGGACGTTTCGACTACAGCATTGAAGATTGTTTCAAATTTCACGATGCCGTTGAATCGGCCGTTGTTCCTTTCGCTAAGAAATTAAGCGAAGAACGGTTGGCCGCCTTGGGTTACGATACGTTAAAACCTTGGGACGGAGATGTTGATTTGAGCGGAAAAGCAGCACTGCATCCTTTTAGCGAAGGAAAAGAGCTGGCAGCCAAAACCATCACAGCCTTTGACCGCCTCGATCCATTTTTTGGCGATGTTATTCGCACCATGCAAAGCAAAGGGCAACTCGACCTAGACAGTCGCAAAGGCAAGGCACCGGGTGGCTATAATTATCCTCTTGCTGTAACCGGGTATCCTTTCATCTTTATGAATGCAGCCGGCACTCAGCGCGATTTGGAAACCATGGTTCACGAAGGCGGACACGCCATTCACTCGGTTCTGACTAAAGACTTAAAGCTACAAGCGTTTAAAGACTTCCCTAGCGAAGTAGCCGAATTGGCCTCCATGAGCATGGAATTGATTAGCATGGACGTTTGGGACGAATTTTACCCAAACCCGGAAGACTTAAACCGCGCTAAAGCGGAGCAATTGGAAGGTGTATTGAAAACCTTGCCTTGGATTGCCACCGTTGATGCATTCCAGCATTGGCTGTATACCAACGAACATACGGAAGCGCAACGTTTGGAGGCCTGGGAGAACATCTCGTCGCGTTTCTCATCCGGTTTAACCGACTGGACCGGTCACGAAACAGCCAAACTGTATACTTGGCAAAAACAGCTTCACATCTACGAGGTACCTTTCTACTATATCGAATACGGTTTCGCTCAATTGGGCGCCATTGCGGTGTGGAAAAACTACATGGAAAACAAAGCGAAAGGCCTTCAACAATACAAGGATGCTTTGAGCTTAGGTTATACTCAGGCCATCCCTGAAATCTACAAAACATCCGGAGCACGTTTCGACTTCTCCAATGCCTATGTGCAGGAATTGATGGATTTTGTTTACAGCGAATACCAAAAAGTTAAAGCATGAAAATCATTTGCATAGGCCGGAATTACAGGGATCACGCAAAAGAATTGAATAACGATATTCCTACCGAGCCGGTTATTTTTCTAAAACCCGACACGGCAGTATTGAAAGACGGGCAGGATTTTTACTTGCCCGACTTGTTTCAAGAAGTGCATCACGAGGTAGAGCTCTTGGTTCGCATTGACAGGCACGGTAAAAACATCCAAAGTAAGTTTGCTCATAAATACTATACACAGATTGGATTGGGTATAGACTTTACTGCTCGCGACAAACAATCGGAATTGAAGAGCAAAGGCCTCCCTTGGGAACTAGCTAAAGCCTTTGATGGATCTGCGTTCATTTCTTCGTGGCATGCAAAAGAAGATTTTGGCGATTTGATGAACTTAGAATTCAGTCTAACTAAAAATGGCGCTATGGCTCAAAAAGGCACGAGTGCAGACATGCTCTTTTCCATTGATGAAATGATTGCTTTCGTTTCCCAATACTTTACGCTAAGAACAGGCGATATTCTGTTTACCGGCACTCCGGCTGGTGTATCGGCCGTTCAAAAAGGCGACGAATTGGAAGGATTTATACAGAATCAAAAACTATTCACACTACGGGTAAAATGAGGACCGTGTTTTTTACACGCTCTTTGTTATGTTTGTGTGGATGGGAGGCAAACGGAAACTAGTATTAGGTATATTTGTCCTATTTAGTTCCTTGATTATCAAGGCACAAAATAGCCAGACCTCATTCTTATTTCCACTTGACACACCCGCTTATCTTTCAGGTACCTTTGGCGAATTCAGGGGTTCTCACTTCCATGCCGGCATTGATATTAAGACTTTCGGTCAAGAAGGCTTAAAGGTATTATCTGCAGAAGATGGCTATGTTTCGCGTATAAAGATCTCTCCATACGGATACGGCAAAGCCATTTACATCACACACAACAATGGCTATACTTCGGTATACGGTCATTTAAGCAAGTTCTCACCTGAGATTGAAGCCTATGTGCGCAGGCAGCAATACGCTAAACGATCCTATAGCATCGAGTTGTTTCCTAAGAAAACGCAGTTCAGAGTAAGAAAAGGAAAGCTGATAGCGTATAGCGGTAATACGGGTGGTTCTGCAGCTCCACACCTGCATTTTGAAATCAGAGACTCCAAGACACAAGAAATACTCAATCCACTGAATTTTAACTTAGGAATAGCAGATTCTGTTCAGCCTTTGCTGGTTGGAGGTTTCCTCTTTAAACGAGACCGCGAATTCCGGATGGAAAACGGGGTTTACCCGGAACAAAACCGTTTCGACTTAAGTGGGTCTGATACCATTCGTATTTCTGTTCCGGTGGGCACGTATGGCATTGCTATCGCTGCAAAAGACTTTCTAAATCACGATACAAGCAGCACCTTGGGCATATACGGAATTGAGGTTTGGCGAGGGGTTGAAAAGATCTACGCTCGACAATTTGATCGCTTTTCGTTCTCAGATGCGCACTATATTGACTTATTGAGCACGTATATCAAATCCTACCCTCCGGTAGAATACTGTTTCAAAGAAGGGTGGATAAGTCATGGCCTAAGTCATTACAAAGAAAACGGCTGGATGGAGGTTTTCAATAACCAACTTGACACCATTCGGGTTAAACTCTACGATGAAAAGAACAATACCAAAGAGAAACTGATTGTGATAAGTGGTGTGCTTCAAGAAGAATCAGGTCCTCCAAAGGTAAACGTAGTAAAAGGCGACATACTCTTCAAGCAGTCGCATACCTTCACTCCTGCCGATGGTTATGCCATTGATTTCTTTGCGGGCTCCTTTTTCGACAGCACCCGAGTGAAAGTATCCTTGCAAGGTGAAAATCCGGACACCCTATTAATTCAGCCGTTGGACTTCTTTTCCCATGAACGTTTCCGCCTTATCTATCCGCTCAATGACGAGCAGATGACACAAGCAGATAAATGGTGTATTGCGCGAATAGAGGAAGATGGATCCATTAGTTATGTTGGCTCACAGCAAGCCGGCAAACAAGTAAGCGCCAAGACTAAGGCGTTTGGGCGTTTCATTTTGACTAAAGATGAGATTGCACCTCAAATTGGCGATATCCAGGTGGAGGGATCATTCATACGGATTTCTGTAGAGGATAATTTTTCCGGAATCAACCGGTATACAGGCACCATCAACAACCGCTGGTTCCTTTTAGAATACGATCCAAAGACCAATACCTTAACCGGCGATTTGAGTAATTATAAGTCGGGTGAAAAACTAGACTTCAAATTGATTGTTAAAGATAATGCTGAGAATACCTCAGAAATAACACAAAGCATACAAGTACCATGAATTTAGCAGCAGGCGATAAAGCCCCCAACTTCAACTCCATTAACCAAAGTGAAAAGACCGTTCAATTGAGCGATTATACCGGCAAAAAGCTGGTTTTATACTTCTATCCTAAAGACGATACCCCGGGTTGCACAGCAGAAGCGTGTAATCTCCGCGACAACTACGACAACCTCATTAAAAAAGGTTATGCCATCTTGGGTGTTAGTCCGGATACAGCTAAAAAACACCAGAAGTTCATTGAGAAATATGAGCTCCCTTTTGACCTGCTCGTTGATACCGATCATGCCATTGCCGAAGCTTACGGCGTATGGGTTGAGAAAAGCATGTACGGTCGCAAGTACATGGGCATTGCCAGAACCACCTTCATCATCAATGAATCAGGTATTATTGAAGAAGTGATTGAGAAGGTGAATACCAAAAATCACACGGATCAAATCCTTAAATAGTCTTCAGGTAGTCGAAGTTCAGGTTATTGAAGTTCCCTGAACTCATCAGCAATAGCACGCTATTCTGATAGTTCTGGGCTTTGAGGTATTCATCTAGAAACGCTGAATCGGTGATAACCTGGACATCGCCTCCAAAAGCTTCGCATACTTCTTCCGGATCCAAGGCTTCCAATTTCTTGTGGGCAATCACTTCCGGATTGAAATACACAATGGCCATATCTGCGCCTTCCAAACATTGGTGGTATTCGTCTAGAAAAGCTTTGGTAAGCGAACTGAAGGTATGCAACTCAAACACCGCGATAAGTTTCTCGCTCGGGTATTGTGTTCTAACGCTTTGCACCGTTGCCTTAAGTTTACTTGGCGAGTGAGCGAAATCGCGGTAGGCTTTAAATGAATCAGTTTCGGCAATTAATTCCAATCTTCTGGCCGTGCCTTTAAACGACTGCATGGCTTGCAAGGCTTCTACTCTGCTGATTCCAATTTGCTCAACCAAAGCAATAGCACCGGCCATGTTTTCAAGGTTATGTTTACCGAAAATCAAAAGAGGGTAATGTGAACCATTTTCAATCACTTCTGTCTTGCCATTTTGAATAACGAAATCCGGGCAAGCATAAGGAAGCAAGTTCAAATCAGAGCGTTCATTACACAAATCGGTTAAAGTCTGATCTCCGTTGTAATAGGCCAATGGAGCCCCTGCCGGCAATTGATTCAGAAAGATACGGAATTGCTCAACGTAGTTCTCCCAAGTTGGAAACACATTGATATGATCCCAAGCGATTCCGGTAAGCTGCGCCATTTGTGGGTGGTAGAAATGAAATTTCGGACGAGGATCTAGCGCGCTATTCAGGTATTCATCTCCTTCTATCACGATATAGGGTGCATCGCTCAATTGAACCATGGTATCGTAGCCATCGATGATGGAACCCACCAAGTAATCAAAAGCATATCCACGTTCTTTCAGAATATGCATCACCATGGCTGTGGTGGTGGTTTTTCCGTGACTTCCTCCTATAACAATGCGGGTTTTATCTTGCGCATGTTCGTAGACAAATTCAGGAAATGAATAGACTTTCAGGTCGAGTTCTTTCGCTTTCAGTAATTCGGGGTTATCAGCCCTGGCATGCATGCCTAGAATTACCACGTCTAAGTTGTTTGTGATCTTATCCGGGAACCAGCCAAATTCTGCAGGTGCAATACCTACCCTTTTCAGTCGACCGAGGCTCGGCTCAAAAATCTCATCATCACTCCCACTTACTTGCCAACCTAATTGATGTAAACAAAGAGCGAGGTTGTGCATTACCGCTCCGCCTATCGAGATAAAATGAACCTTTTTCATGTGAGCCATTGTGTGCCTGCAAATAACAAATTATAGTCCTGCTAAAAAAGAAAATGGCGCCACTGGGGCGCCATTTGTATTGTGTGCAAAGCTGTTTATTAGAATGCAGTCCAGTAATCGGCTACATATCCAGTTTTCTTCGGAGAAATACACATTACCGGAACGCTAGAGTGTTTGTTTACAATCTGCTGAGCGTAGGAACCGATAATGAATTCGCTGATGGCTTTTTCTTGCTGACTCATAATCATGATAAGGTCGGCATTGATTTCATCAGCATACTGAAGGGTATCTTCTGCAGGATTTCCAGGGTAGTTTTCGTCGTCCAATACTTTCGTAGTGAACTTGATACCGTTTTTAGTCAATACATCTTCTACTTGCTTCAAGTTAGCGTTCATGCGTTTTTTCAAGAACTCATCGTCTTCTTGAACTGTAAATACGTGAATGGTTGAATCGTATTTTTTAGCCAAGTGGATAGCCCACCAAACCTTCTGTTTGCTTTCCATGGTCAAGTCGATTGGCATCACGATATTCTGGTAACCGTTATCGAATTGTTTTTCTTTTACAACTACAACTGGAACGGGAGAAGCAGCAATTACACGAGAAGCGTTACTACCTACCAATTGCTCAATACCTGAAGCACCGTTGGTACCCATGATAATGGATTCAATATCGTTTGCCTCATCTTCGGCGTATTCTACAATTGTGCTGTAGATACGTCCGCTTTTAATCTCACTGCGGCATTTCACGCCTGATTCCTTTAAGATTTTGTCTGTCACAGAATCTAATTTCTCTTGCAACATCTGGCCAACCATACCATCACGGTAGGAGTTTTTCTGTCCCCAAATGCTTCCAATAAAACTATCCTCGAAAATGTGCATAATGCAGATTTCATTTCCGAATGAAGCAGCCACTTTAACAGCATGTGCTAGGGCGTTTTCAGCAACCTGTGAAAAATCGGTTGGGACCAGGATCGTGTTCTTTTTCTTTTCGCTTTGCATGGATTAAATGATTTTTGCTTCACGAAAATAGGAATTAATCATGAGCAAGCAAATGTCAGAAAGTGAGCTAATCTTAAACCCCGACGGATCGGTTTATCACTTGCATCTTCTTCCCTCCGATATTGCCGAAACCATCTTCTTGGTTGGCGATCCGGAACGGGTTCATGAAGTGAGCATTCACTTTGACACAATAGAGGTTAAAAAGGCTCACCGTGAGTTTGTTACACATACCGGAACCTACCAAGGCAGTCGATTCAGTGTGCTTTCTACCGGAATTGGAACCGACAATATCGACATTGTACTGAACGAATTGAATCTCCTATTTAATGCCGATTTATCTGCTAGAAAATTTTACCCAAAACGAAAATCAATTCGTTTGGTTCGGCTCGGTACTTCAGGAACGGTTAATCCAGAATGGAAACCCGGTAAAGTTGTACTCAGTAAAGAAGCCATTGGTTTGGATGGATTGGCTTGGTATTATGGCTTCGACTCCCGTTCCATTGCCGCTCATTTCTCCAAAATGACCAACTGGTCTGTTTTACTAGCTAAACCTTATGTTATTGAAGCCAGTAGTCTCCTACTTAACTTATTTTCAAGTCGTTTTGAAACCTCAACAACCTTAACCTGTACCGGTTTTTACCATCCTCAAGGAAGAAGTTTAGAATCCGATTCTAGCTTACCCATCACCTCGGAAACACTTCTAAAGGCCGGTATCGGTAATTTGGAAATGGAAACCTCGGGCATCTACCTCCTTGCTCAGTATTTTGGGTTTGAAGCTTTGTCTGTAAATGCGTTATTAGCGAATCGCAGCACAGGCGAATTTCACCCGAACCCGGCCAGCGTAGTAAAGGAAATGATTCAAAGTGCTTTGGATATTATGGCTACAAGCGACAAAGCGTCGTGATTAACGCCGCATGTTCCGGGAAAGCTTGTGTCAATTCGGCAGCCTGAGCGAGATCAAAGTCTTCAAAATCAAAACCGGGCGCTACCGTACAACCTACCAAAGCAAAGTTATTTTCCAACTCGCAGCGACTGGCAAACCAAGATCCGGCGGCAATCCAGGTCTGCATTTGCTCACCATTGGCCAAGTCCTTTCCTAATCGATGCACGCCCAATTCACCGCTTGGTTTAATCTCATAGATGTGTAGCACTGCCCCATCGTAATGGTGCCAAAGCTCATCGCTTTTAATCCGGTGAAAGGCAGAAAACTCACCGTGTTGCAGTAAAAAATAGATGGAAGTACAGAGGTTACGTTCTTTGGAATGTCCCATCAATTCAGGGTATACAGCTTTAGCGTCAGCGCGGTATACTTCCTTAAATGCGCCACCTTCTACATGCGAAATGAGTCCTAACTTGGTGATATAGCCTTGTGCATCCATGGTTCAAAAATAGCCATTGATAAGGTGTCAGGAATATGTTTTATCCCCACCAATATGTGATTAAATGCCACGACCGAGATGGCATGCTTTTAGAAATGAATAATTAGATTTGAATTAAATACGCAGATAATAATTGAATTATGGCAATTGAAGTAACCGACAGCAACTTTGAAGAAGTTGTTTTAAAATCCGACAAGCCTGTACTGATTGATTTTTGGGCTGAGTGGTGTGGACCTTGCCGCATGGTAGGACCTATTGTAGAAGAAATGTCAGGCGAATACGATGGTAAAGCCGTTATCGGTAAACTGAACGTAGACGAAAATCCTGAAGTAACCGTAAAATATGGCATCCGCAGCATCCCTGCTTTGCTTTACTTTAAAAACGGTGAAGTTGTAGACAGACAAGTGGGTGCAGTGCCTAAAAGCGCACTTGCTCAAAAATTAGATGCACAACTTTAATACGCTATTAACCTGGCCGTCGTTATTCTAGCGACGGCTTTTTTTGTGCCCATGAATCAGAAAATCACCAATCAAGAGCTGGATGTCTTTGGCAACCTGGAGTTACTTGCCCGCCAAGTGGTAGAGGGATTTATTACAGGCTTGCATAAAAGTCCGTTTCATGGGTTTTCTGTTGAGTTTGCAGAACATAGACTCTACAATAGCGGCGAATCTACTCGCCACCTCGATTGGAAGATTTACGGTAAAACAGGAAAACTTTTTGTTAAGCGCTACGAGGAGGAAACCAACCTACGCTGCCAATTGATCATCGATGGTAGTTCGTCTATGTATTTCCCGGAAAAGGGATTAAACAAGATGCGATTCTCGGTTTATGCTGCAGCAGCCTTGATGCACTTGATGAAAAGGCAGCGAGATGCCTTTGGTTTAACCGTTCTTAGCGATCATATCGACTTCCAGTCGGAAACCAAATCGAGCAGTAGCCACTACTTCTATTTAATCTCTGAGCTTGAGAAATTACTTCAAGCCCCCGCTGAACAAAAGCAAACCTCACTGGCTCAAAGTTTAGACCTTCTCGCTGAAAAGCTTCACCGACGCTCCATGGTGGTTATTTTTAGCGATATGCTCCAAACCAGTGGTGATGAAGAAGCCCTTTACAAAAGCTTGCAACACCTAAAATTCAACAAACACGAGGTGATCCTTTTCCATGTCCAAGACAAAGCCTTGGAAGTAGATTTTGATTTCGCTAATAGACCTTATTTGTTCATCGATCCGGAAACCGGCCAGCAGCTGAAGCTCAATCCTAATGAGGTGAAAGACGCCTATATCCAGGCGCAAAGAGACTTTAAAACGAAGCTAAAAGCCCGTTGCGATCAATATAAAATTGATTTTATCGAAGTGGATTCCGGATTGGATTTCAACCAGGTATTAGCCCCTTACCTTGTTAAGCGAGGCAAACTCTACTGAGCCTTATAGCTGTTAACGTGACGCTCTTTTTTGCTTTCGTAGATATCGGCAATCGTTACTAAAATACCAGTCTCTTCTACTCCACCAAATCCAGGATTGATACACGTTCCGAAGCTTTTCATGGTGGCCGATAGGTTCATATAGGAATTCACCAATGGCGGTATATTCTCACCATTCTTGCGCACAAACTGATTCAGAACTTTGTGTCCTTCTTTGTAATCGAGGCCATCAAACTCACCAAAATGCACGCTCATATCGGTTTTATAATTCAGCGGTTCTTTTGGAACTACTAAGGCATCTTGATCCGGGAAATAATGTTTCATGAAATACAGAATCATATCCCTGCTTTCCGCATGGTAATGGGTATACATGGTAATCTTACCAAAGAAGTATTTCATCTGTGGGTATTCAATCACCAAAGCACCCAATCCATCCCATAAATTATCCAAGGAAAATAAACCTTTTCGGTTATTCATACTTGGTTGATAATCAGGCTGAACAAAAGACCTTCCTAATTCGATAGTATAAGGAAGATATTCCTTTAAAAACTTAGGAGAAAAATCAAATAATTCAGTGGTAGCCAGTTCTATTTCACCGTTTTCATGAATGGCTTTGGAGCCCAAAATAAAGCGGTATCCACCTACAATTTGTTGGTCTTCCGGATTCCAAACTATGAGCTGTTCATAGCAATTTGCGCTGGTATCAAACTCATCTAGATCCACTTCCTCACCGGTTCCACCCCCTGCCGCTCGGAAAGTAACTTCGCGTAACCTGCCAATCTCCAACATGGTATTGGGCGAATTATGCTGATTCACCACGTAAATTTCATTGGTGCCGAAATTGGCCTTACGTACAAAGGTAGAGTCGTTTAACTCCGCCAATAAAGCCTCGCGGCTAATGGGTTCGATAATGGGATGCATACGAGATCTGTTAGAATCTAAAAAAAGATTCGTTTACAATTTACTCAGTAGAAAAGGAATAAATCAAGTAAGTCGGCTATTTAGAGCCGAAAGTGTTGATTACATTCTGAGAAACTCCGGTAAAAGAGTAACCACCGTCGTGGAATAAATTCTGCTGTGTAACGTAGCGCGTTAGGTCAGAGAACATGGCAACGCAATAGTCGGCACAAGCTTCTGCCGGCGCATTTCCCAGCGGAGAGATTTCATCTGCATAGTTGAAGAATGCATCAAAACCTTTCACACCAGATCCTGCGGTAGTCATGGTTGGCGACTGAGAAATGGTGTTAACGCGTACATTTTTCGCTTTTCCGTAATGGTAGCCGAAGCTTCTAGCAATGCTTTCCAATAGACTCTTCGCCTCTGCCATCTCATTGTAATCAGGGAAGGTACGTTGCGCAGCGATATAGGTTAAAGCCACCACAGAGCCCCAATCGCTAATGGCGTCTTTTTTCCAGCAGGTTTGCAATAAACGATGGAAAGACATAGCGCTGATATCAAGGGTTTTGTGCATGAAATCGTAGTTTAAGTCGGTATAAGCGCGACCTTTACGTACGTTTAGCGACATCCCCACAGAGTGTAGAATAAAGTCGATTTTTCCGCCCAGGATTTCCATAGAGCGGTCAATCAGGTTTTCCAAGTCGGCATCAACAGTGACGTCGGCACCAATTACCTCAGCATTGCATTTTTCTGCCAAAGCATTGATTTCTCCCATACGCAACGCAATTGGTGCATTGGTTAAGGTGAAGGTTGCGCCGGCTTCGTGGCATTTTTCAGCTACCTGCCAAGCAATGGATTGCGGATTTAAAGCTCCGAATATGATTCCTCTTTTTCCTTTTAAAAGCTGATGACTCATGGTTTTCTGATTTTGTGCAAGTTTAAACTTTTTCCTTTAGTCGCGGAATGCTCCAGACTAATATATTAAGGCATTAAGCGGTGATGTTCCCACTTGCCTTGTTCAATTCTAGTATATTCTATTCGATCATGTAGTCTACTTTCTCTGCCCTGCCAGAATTCTATCAAGCGAGGAATGACTACATAGCCACCCCAGTGTGGCGGACGGAAAACATCCTGATTTTCAAAGGTCTTCTCGGTTTCAACCAGGCGCTTTTCTAAGTCTTCACGACTGTCTATCGCCTCACTTTGGTCGCTCACCCAAGCACCCAATTGTGAGCCACGTGGACGGCTGGCAAAGTAAGCATCATTTTCTTCGCTGCTTAATTTCTCGGCTGTACCCTCAATGCGCACTTGCCTTTCCAGCTCAGGCCAAAAGAAAGTAAGCGCCACCTGATTATTGGCCGCAATCATCTGCCCTTTTTTACTGTGGTAATTGGTAAAGAAGCTGAAACCGCGCTCGTCAATTCCTTTGAGTAAAACGATACGAGTGCTGGGCTGGCCACTTGGCGAAACGGTAGAAATAGCCATAGCATTCACTTCTTCTACTTCGCTTTCAACCGCTTCTCTAAACCAGGCTTCAAATTGTTGCATCGGATCTTGTTTAACCATGGCTTTGGTTAATTCCCTTTGCTGATATTCTCTGCGTATGGCGGCAATATCCAATTCGTGACTCATGGCTGCAAATTAATGGAAGAATTTCATACTGCTTTCGCTTTATTTGCCATCTATGGAAAAATTGCCTGTAGAACCAAATCCTTGGCAAACGCTTTCGGGCGAAGTAAAAATGGATACGCCATGGATTGAAGTAAGTCTACATCAAGTAATTAACCCTTCCGGCACACCGGGTATATACGGTGTAACTCGCTTTAAAAATAGAGCGATAGGCATTTTGGTACTGGATGAGCAAATGAATACTTGGATTGTCGGACAGTTTCGCTACCCTATCGATACTTACAGCTGGGAAATACCGGAAGGTGGCGGATCACTGAATGAAGATCCAATTGATTCTGCTAAACGTGAACTAAAAGAGGAGGCCGGGATTGAAGCGAAAAACTGGACCGTACTGCAAACCTTGCATACCAGCAATAGCGCCACCAATGAATATGCAATAATCTATTTGGCCACAGGGTTAAGCTATGGAGAAAGTGAACCGGAACCCGACGAACAATTGCAAATTCTGAAATTACCTTTCGAAGAACTGTATGAACGTGTCAAAAGTGGAGAGGTAACCGACAGCTTGACAGTTGCAGCGGTATACCGACTTAAACTCCTGTTGATGGAAGGGTTTTTGATTCCTTAATGACAAACAACAATACTATGACAACAACCACTAAGATCGGTTTAGACACCGCAAAGTCTGAAGAATTAGCAAACGGCTTGAACGACTTATTGGCCAATTACCAGGTCTTTTATTTGAATACACGTGGATTTCATTGGAATATCAAAGGTGAGAAGTTCTTTGAACTGCATTTGAAATTTGAAGAGCTATACAACGATCTGGTACTTAAGGTAGATGAAATTGCGGAAAGGGTTCTTACGCTCGGGTTTACTCCACTCCATGCTTTCGAAGATTATTTAAGCGTTTCGGAAATTAGTCCGGTAAAGAATATCAGCAATGGCAAAGAAGCAGTGCAGAACATCGTCTCTTCTTTCCAAGTTGTTTTAAGCAAACAAAGAACCTTATTGGATTTGTCGGGCGACATGAACGACGAAGGTACCAATGCATTGATGAGCGATTATATTCGCGAACAAGAAAAACTCGTTTGGATGTATTCAGCCTTTTTGGGTTAAGCATTCAATTTTTGAATTACCTATACTTGCAGCCATTTATTTGAATCTATAAGATGAATTACCTGGTCATGGCGGGGCAGATGATCCTCGCGCTATCAATACTTATTTCCCTCCATGAGTTAGGCCATTTCTTGGCTGCCAGAGCCTTTGGAATCAAAGTAGAGAAGTTCTATCTCTTCTTTGATGCTTGGGGCGTAAAGCTCTTTTCATTTAAAAAAGGCGATACCGAATACGGTATTGGCTGGCTGCCACTAGGCGGATACGTGAAGATTTCAGGTATGATCGATGAGTCGATGGATACGGAACAAATGAAATCAGAGCCTCAGCCTTATGAATTCAGAAGCAAACCAGCTTGGCAACGCCTCATCGTTATGCTAGCCGGTGTAACGGTAAACATCATCTTAGGAGTTTTAATCTTTGGGTTTAGCCTTTCTTATTATGGCGACTCTTACCTACCAAATACCGCTGTTGTTCACGGCATCTACGCTTCGGATTATGCCAAAACCTTAGGATTTCAGGACGGTGATAAAATTGTAGCGATTAACGGTGAGACACTAGCGAAGTTTGACGAAGTCTATAATCCAAAATATATACTAGATAAAGGCACTCGCTATACCATTGACCGCAATGGCAGCACGGTAGAAATTACTTTACCTGATACCGCCATCGCGACCATTGCAGAGTTGAAAATGAAATCGCTCATTGGTTTCCGCCAAGGATTTAAAGTGGGTGAAATTTCCAAAGGAAGCAATGCGCAAGCAGCAGGACTGATGGAAGGCGATAGCATTCTGAGTGTTAACGATACACAAGTTTTGTATTTCAACGATTTCCAAGAGGCATTGGCCCGTAATAAAGGAGCTCAAATTGCATTGACTGTATTCCGTGATAATAAGGAAGTGGACTTGCAGGCTGAAGTAACCAAAGGTGGTACATTAGGTTTTGCAGTAAATCCGGAGAAACTGGCTTTCGAAACAGAACATTATGGCTTTGGTAAATCCATGGCCATTGGTACTTCAAGAGCGTTTGAATCGCTTGTGATGAACATCAAAGGCTTTGGCAAAGTATTCAGTGGCGAAGTTGACCCTTCCAAATCGCTTATGGGCCCAATCCGTTTAGCCACCATCTTTGGTAGCGATTGGATCTGGCAGAAATTCTGGGGACTAACTGCTCTCCTCTCTATGGTGCTGGCATTTATGAACGTATTGCCAATCCCGGCTTTGGATGGTGGACATGCTTTGTTCCTGTCGATAGAAATGGTCATTGGACGTCCGCTTGGGGATAAGTTCCTACAGGTAACACAAGTCATCGGAATGGTAATCTTACTGAGTTTGATGATCTTCGTGTTCGGCAATGATATCTGGAACCTCGCAAAATAGAACTCGCCTCATATTCAGTTTGATAGTCCTGCTTTTTGTGGGATTTCAAGCCAAGGCTCAAAGCAGCTTAGAAGCAGCTCCTGTTGATACGACTATCAATAAAGACTCGACTCAACAGCTCTCCATTCTTATTGTACCGTTTAATCCGGCAATGTATTTTTCTGATGCAGATAAAGACATCAGTGAACAAAGCAATGTGGATCAAACCAAGGTTAAAGATAAATTCAGCGGAAGCCTAGAGTCGACTTTGAATGAGCATATCGGATTGTATTACGATACAAAAAGCATTTCGAAGCAGCCGGATGCCGTAGACGATTTGGACATCATCTTTGGATCCATCAATTACAAGGCGGAAACCAAACAGAAAGAGGAAGCTCCCAAAGAAGAAGGCGAAGAAGAAAGCAGCGCCAAGAAATTCTTTAAAGGGCTGAAAAAGACCATGAATAGTGTGGTGGGTGATACGACCCAGAAAGCGGAGAATACGGAATCGTACATGAACATATCATTCGACGATAACCGCTTGATCAAGTTCCTTACTGAGAAGTACAAATCAGAATACGTGTTGTTTATCAATCAGTTTGAAGTGAAAACGGATTACGAGAACTGCATCGATCTGCAATTGAGGAAATACTACCGTGAAATTAAGGTTCACTATACCTTGGTTTCAAAAGACGGCAAACAAGTGAGTGGTAACGTGATTACATTGCCTTACCACAGCAATGAAAACAAAGTAGAGAACATAGTGAAAGAGAATTTTGGCGAAGTATCGAATCAGATACTCAACAAGATCTACAAACAGAAATGAGCGAAAACTACTTCACCTGGTACGGCATTACTCCCGCTTTCTTTCCTGATGAGAAGGCTATACGCACAGCTTACTATCGTTTAAGTTTGGAAACCCATCCGGACCATTCAGACAACCACGAAGAAGCCATGAAGCTAAGCAGTCGGAACAATGCAGCTTACCAAACGCTCAAACAGTTTGATACCCGACTCCCCTATTTACTTGGACTATTAGGCTTTTATACGCCGGAAGAGAAATACTCCCTTGATCCTGAATTTCTAATGGAAATGATGGAACTAAATGAATCGATCAGCTTTGCTGAAGGGGAAGAAAAAGCGAGCTACGAAAAGCAAGTTACCGACCTGGAAACAGCGTTAAACAGCCAACTTGAATCGCTTTGTAAAACATGGGACGAAACCCAAGAAAAAAGCCTTCTTGAATCAATCAAAGAAGGCTACTATAAACGTAAGTACCTGCGCAGACTCCGTCAGAATTTAAACAACGAAGACGCAGAACTCTAGCGTCTGAAAGGTAATCCGCGCATGCTTCGACCGGCTCCTTGGAGTTTGTTCATGGTCTTCATCATTTTGCGCATTTCTTCAAACTGCTTCATCAACTTATTTACCTCTTCAACGCCTTGTCCTGACCCTATAGCGATACGCTTGCGGCGGCTACCGTTCATCAGCTCCGGCTTGCGACGTTCTTCGGGCGTCATGGATTGAATGATAGCTTCGATACCTTTGAATGCATCGTCGTTGATGTCAATGTCTTTGATGGCCTTACCAACACCCGGGATCATTCCCATGAGGTCTTTGATATTACCCATCTTCTTGATTTGCTGCAACTGAGAAAGGAAGTCTTCAAAATTGAACTCATTGCGGCTCATTTTCTTTTGAAGACGTTCTGCTTCTTCTTGGTCAAAAACTTCTTGGGCACGCTCCACGAGTGAAACAATATCACCCATACCCAAAATACGGCTGGCCATACGATCCGGGTGGAATACATCCAATGCTTCCATCTTCTCACCCATGCTCACAAACTTGATAGGTTTGTTCACCACAGATTTGATAGACAGGGCCGCACCACCACGTGTATCACCGTCGAGCTTCGTTAAAACAACGCCGTTAAAATCGAGTCGCTCATTAAAAGCCTGTGCCGTATTAACCGCATCCTGACCAGTCATGGAATCCACAACAAACAAGATTTCAGTTGGGTTAACCGCCTTTTTCACATTGGCGATTTCCGTCATCATCTGCTCATCCACACTCAAACGACCTGCAGTATCGACAATCACGACGTTAAAGCCATTCGACTTTGCATGTTTGATGGCGTTTTGCGCAATTTCAACCGGATTTTTATTTTCAATTTCGGTATAGACCTCAACCCCTACTTGCTCACCTAAAACCTTCAACTGGTCGATGGCCGCCGGACGGTATACGTCGCCTGCCACCAACAGAACATTACGTCCTTTGCTCTTGATGAATTTGGAGAGTTTTCCGGAGAATGTGGTTTTACCCGATCCTTGTAAACCTGCAATCAGAATAATAGCCGGATTGGCATTGAGGTTAATCTCGGAAGTACTGCCTCCCAAAAGTTCTTGCAATTTGTCGTTAACGATTTTCACCATTAACTGTCCCGGAGAAACAGCCGTTAAAACGTTCTGTCCCAAGGCTTCTGCCTTCACCTCATCGGTAAAAGTTTTAGCGATTTTATAGTTCACATCGGCCTCAACCAAGGCCTTGCGGATTTCCTTAACGGTTTCAGCAATATTAAGTTCGGTAATCTTCCCTTGGCCTTTGAGCGTTTTGAAGGCCCCTTCCAGTCTTGCACTTAAATTCTCAAACATGTTTATTTCTGCTTTTTATTCTGACCTTTGCAAAGGTAAGATGGAGAAGACTAATACCCAATTGAAAAATCCAATCGTTCTATTCGATGGCTATTGTCATTTGTGCGATGGGAGCATTAGCTTTATTGTGAAAAAAGAAAAGGGATCCAAGCTCCGCTTTACACCGCTTCAAGGCGAAACCTTCAAATCGCTGCAAGCTAGCATTCCGTTTAATCCCATACCCGATTCCATTTTGCTTTATGAAAATGGAAAGTGGTATGCTGAATCCGGTGCCGTTTTGCGCATCGCACGCTATCTGAAACAACCCTATCGCTTAGCTTATAGCTTCCTTATCATACCTCGATTCTTACGGGATTTCATTTACAAACTTGTTGCCCGTTACCGTTACGCATGGTTTGGAAAAAGAAGCAGCTGCCGCATGCCGGAGCCTCATGAGCGTCAACGTTTTCTACCCTAAAAAGGACTTTGAAAAACGCCTTCAATAGCTCACCTTTGCAAGCATTACCATGAAAAAGAACTTTATCTATGCCTTAGCCGCATTTAGCATGCTGGCTGCTTGTAAACCGGAAGTAAAAGAAGTAGAAGAACCTAAAGCTACAGAAGATTTAAGCTTCTATGTTAAACAGGTTCAAACTGCTCTTGACCGCAAAGACATTCCAACTGCTTTGGTAAACTTGAATTACGTGCTTGGAAAAGACAGCACACGTCAAGGTTTGCGTGATACTTTGTTCTTCCTGTATACAGAAATGCAAAACACCTACGGTATGGCCAATGTGGGGGCTGAAATTCTAAAATACCGTCCGAACGATTTAACCATCCTTGAGCCAACAGCAGAAGCCATGAAGTTGAACGGAGAATTTGGATTGGCAATCAATATTCAAGAACATATTTTTGGTTTAACCAGCGATCCAAGGGTTAAATTGATGGTAGCTGAATCGTATGCCTACCAGCAAAACATAGACAAAGCAGAAGAAAATATCCGTTGGGTAATTGATAACTTTAGTGGCAAAGACACCATTAAAATTGAACGTCCTATGGTTTCTGAGCAAAACAGAACTCAGAAAATCAAAATGACCGCTGTGGCCCATCAATACTTAGCTCAGATCTATGCTGAAACAGGACAAAAAGCTAAAGCTCTTAGTGAATTGGATAAGGCCTTAGCCATTGAACCTTACTACGATTTGGCTTTGGTAATGAAAAACGAATTGAAATTCGGTAAGAAACGCCGTTAAGCTCTTGGCGACCAAGTGATTTCATCTTGGTTGTCCAATAAAGCCTGGTACCTCGCTAATACAAATACGTAATCGCTCAGGCGGTTCAGGTAGCGAAGTATCAGGCTTTCTATTTCTGCTTCAGCAGACAAAGCCGTAACCAGGCGTTCAGCCCTGCGGCAAACACAGCGTGCCACGTGCATCATTGCTAAATCTCTACTCCCACCCGGTAATATAAAATTCTTCAATTCCGGCAGTTTGGTATTCATGTTGTCCATGGCCTCTTCCAAATCGCTTATATCTGATTCGGTAATATCGGGCACTACCATTCTCGACTTCGGATCAGAGGCCAGGTTAGAGCCGATAGTGAACAATCGGTCTTGAATGTATTTAACTCGGTTTCTTTCAGTTTCATCCAAGCTGGCAGCAGCACAATAGCCCAAATACGAATTGAGCTCATCTACAGTGCCGTAGGCTTCAATGCGTAAATGGTATTTTGGAACTCTTACTCCTCCTATCAAAGAAGTCTCGCCTTTATCGCCTGTCTTGGTGTAAATCTTCATGCTGCAAATTAATACAAGCCTCGATTTAAAACGAAAAAAGGCCTCCAATCTGGAAGCCTTTTCTTGTCTATGGTGAATATGAAGTTTACTGTATGTTCAATGTTCCCATGTTGGTAATCTGACCATTTACTACACCCACTCCGTTGAAGGTAGTGTCTGCATATGGAGATGGTGGCAGGATGTCAACCTGATACGTACCTGCTTCCAGACCTTTAATCATAAAGGCACCGGAGCTGTCTGAGTATGTGCCAAAGGTGTCTCCATTGTGGATAGCCCAAATTTGAGCAACCATGTCAGGATCAAGATTACCTTGAATAATTCCATCGATACCTTCCGTAATAGTGCGCAGAACGGGTTTTAAGATGTATTTGCCATTGCCAGTCTCCACGATAGACTGAGAGGCATCAAAATCCAATAGGATGGTATAGGTAATATCCGGAATCAGATTCTGGTGAATCTGCAATTTCAACCCTGATTGCTGTGCACTTGGCGTTTTCAACGGATAGGATGTCCCACCAATCACTACCGTATTGTTATCGCCTAAGATCAATCTGAGTTGTGAAATATTTCCGCTAGGCAAAGTAGAGCTAGCGATTAAAGTATCGAGTCCGTTGGTAAAGTCGAGCAGATTATAAACTCCCGGGGCAGACATGGCTAAGGTATTCCAGCCATTCACATCGGAATGAATTTCCACTCCCACAATTTCTACATTTACTTCATCGTAAGGTCCAGGCGCATCGGTCATGCGTACATTTACTTTGGAAAAACCGCTACCGGCATCACTTCCATCATCTGGCGTACATGCAACCATTCCTAAACAGGTTATGGCTACAACACTTGCTAATTTCCAATTCATAATCTCTTTCATTTGGTGTACTTCATTAAATGCAGAAGCGTTGCCAGAATGAAACTAAAACCGACACAACAATGCTTATCCTTTGTTTTTCAATAGACTACGGAAAAATCAAAAGAATTTTCCATTCGTGCCAGAGCAGAAAAGTCTATCAATTTGAAAAACTATGTTCTTGAAATTCTTAGAATGAAAGGGTAAAGACTATTTACCATCCGATTCCACCAAGCCGTCGCGCAAACGAATGATACGTTTGGCTCTTTGAGCGATGTCTTCCTCGTGTGTTACCAAGATAACGGTATTGCCTTGTTCGTGAATGGCTTCGAAAAGCTCCATGATCTCTTCCGAGGTTTTGGTATCCAGGTTACCGGTTGGCTCATCGGCAAGGATGATGGACGGATTATTAACCAAGGAGCGAGCTACCGCTACACGTTGCCTTTGTCCACCTGAGAGTTCATTTGGCTTGTGCAGCATGCGTTCTTCTAAGCCTACCTGTTTTAATACTTCAGCGGCTCTTTTAAGGCGTTCTTCTTTAGAGATGCCGGCATAGACCAAAGTGAGCGCTACGTTTTCCTGTGCTGTTAAACGAGGCATCAGGTTAAAGCTCTGAAACACGAAACCAATTTCTTTGTTTCGGATTTCGGCTAATTCATTATCGCTCATTTCACTTACCCTCTTATTGTTCAAAAGGTAGGTTCCTGAGCTTGGGGTATCTAGGCACCCCAATACATTCATTAAAGTGGATTTTCCGGAGCCGGATGGTCCCATCAAAGCCACGTATTCACCTTTTTCAATTTCGAGGTCGATCGATTTTAAAGCCTCCACCAGCTCAGTGCCGGTGCGGTAAACTCTGCGAATGCCCTCCAATTGAAGTAGTGCCATTTATTTCTTGATTACTTTAGGTACACGGAAATAATCGGAATCTTTTTTAGGCGCGTTTTTCAATGCTTGTTCGTGGGTAATATCGACTTTTACCACATCCTCGCGTAATACATTGTGACCTTCTGCCACAAAGATCATAGGCTCTACGCCTTCGGTATCCAATTCGTTGAGCTTGTCTACAAAACCCAGAATTTTCTGCAGGTCTTCACGGATTTTATCCTTCTCCCCTTTTTCAAATTCCAATCGGGCTAAGTGAGCCAATCGATCGATGGTTTCATTTGTTACTTGCATGCTCTGCTAATTTGCTTTCAATAATACTAAATACTTGTTGTTTGAGGTCATTGGCATCTTCTGCCTTTAGACCGGTGGTCGGAATTGGGCGATGAATGTAAACCCGAATCTTACCCGGTTTGAACCTCCATTTTCCATCATCCGGCAAACGGTAATGGTTGTCAGGTAAGGTCATGGGTACTATAGGCACCTGGTTGTCTATCGCTAAACGAAAAGCACCTTCTTTAAAGCGATGCAAGACCGGTGCATCGGCATGTATTGTCCCTTCCGGGAATACACAAAGGCTAGATCCGTTTGCCAATCGCTTTCCGGCCTCCAAAAAAGCCCTGTGCGCGGCTATGGCTTTCTTCCGGTCTACCGCTATATCAATGGTTTTAAAGATGATCCCAAACAAGGGAATCTTGCTCAGCTCATCTTTGGCCATGAAGCTAAAGAAATACGGAAAACCTAAAGTCACCGCGGGAATATCGATATAGGAAGAATGGTTGGGTGCAATCACATAAACCTGATTCGCATCCAGCGGCTCCTCTTCTATCACCTCCATGCGTATGCCTCCCATAAAGAAGATATACCGTCCCCACGCAATTCTCAACTTATGCGCTTGCGGATAACGTTTCGGATTCGCTAGGTAATAGCGAAGCAAAGGATAGGTCAACAAAAAGAAACCGAGGAAATGCAACAGCAGCCACCCCGAATAAATAAGGTAGTATTTTGGGTAGCCCTCCGACCTAGCCATATACTTTTTTGAGTCCGTCGATTTGCAGGTTGATGAAGTTCTGCAGCGGCTTTTGGGCCATCATTTTCAAAATTGGATTTAAATCGGCCTCCATCTTCACCATCACTTTACAGCTTTCCGAACTTGTTTCTTCCAATAGCCAATGCACTGAAAATGGAAAAGGAATTTTACCGTTTGGCTCTAGAACCAACAGACTCGGTGATTCTTGTTTGGCCCATTTCAAGTAAACTGTCCCTGTACCTTTAATGGTGTATTGGCAGGTATCGCCTTCGCTTTTAAACTGCTCCACTTGGGCAGGCATGATTTGCTCATGGTTTGCCAAATTAGCTAAGAAAGTATAAACCTCTTGGGCTGGTTTAGCGAGTTGTAAAGGGAGTGATTCGAGTACGGTCATCTTTTCTTTAATACTAATACAGTTACAATAGCGGCAAACAGCAACCCAATAAACGGCGCTAGTCCGGCCGACTTAATCACACTGGCATAATAGCCAAAAGACTGTTTGCTGATAATCTCCAATTCAGCATCAATCATCACCAACGAATCTTGTGCAGCTTTCTTGTAGGTAGCATATCGTTCAGGTAAAAGTACACCTGAATCTTTTCCTGCCATCAAGTGCATATAGTATTCGTCTTTGGTATTGGCCGTTGAATCGTGGGCATTCACCACTTTTGGCAACCAGCCTTCTTGCAAGTAGGCTGTTTTTGCTTCCGGATTGATTTCATTGAAGTAGAATGCGGAAATGAGTCCGAAGAGAATGGCATGAAAAACCGAAATCAATACACCGGTAATGATGTATTTCAACCCGCTAGGCTCTTCGATAGCCTGCTTTTTCAGGTCTTTTAATCCGAAGTAAATCGCGCCACCGGCCATGAGGTAATGCAATACCAAAAACAAGGCTTGCGATTCTCTTTTAACCGTCATCAAATTCTGAAATCCAAACAAGAGGTAAAGTGTGCTTGGAATGATAAAGAGGACTGACCACTTCAGGATGATTTTCATGCTGCAAAAAAACGAAAAAACCTCCGCCTAATAACGACGGAGGTTCAAATATTAAGGTATTTATTTCTTAGTCTTCGTTGGAGTCGTGGTCATCATGACCATACTCGTAATCGGAATTGCGGCTAAATTCCTCAAAGTCATATTCCGGCATCAGTTCCGTTTTAACATGACCTACTGTTTCATTCAGTGCATCCATGAATTTGTTAAAGTCTTCTTTGTACAAGAAGATTTTGTGTTTCACGTACATGCCTGAATCTTGTTTTTTCTTGCTCTCAGTGATGGTGATATAATAATCATTACCCCGAGTTGATTTTACGTCAAAGAAATAGGTACGCTTTCCCGCGCGGATTTTTTTCGAAAAAATCTCCTCTCTGTCGTTCTTGTTAAAATCCTCCATATAGCTCTATTACCGTGGGAAAACTAGAACATTTCCTACAAATAGGCAAATATGAATATCGCCTATTTGCAAGCAACCTGAAAATTGATGTTTATACTTGGGTTTCTTCGTTTGTGTTCTCAACGAATTCTTCCTCTTGAAGCGATTGCTTTTCAAAAAGTTGAGCATAAGCACCTTGGTTTTTCACCAATTCATCGTGCTTGCCACGTTCCAAAACTTCACCTTCTTCTAAAACAATAATTTCATCGGCATCTTTAACGGAAGAGACGCGGTGACTGATAATCAATACCGTCTTATCGCTAAACACCTTTCTAAAATTACCCAGAATCTCGGCTTCTGTACGGGTATCTACAGCCGACAGGCAATCGTCGAGAATCAGAATTTCCGGATTCTTCACAATCGCTCTAGCGATGGCCACCCTTTGTTTTTGTCCGCCAGAAAGTGAAATCCCTCTTTCTCCCAACATGGTCTCAAAGCCTTTCGGGAAATCTATAACATTTGAATATACCGCTGCTGATTTGGCTGCTTCTTCAATGCGGGAGAATTCACGATCCTCTCCTTTTAATCCAAAGGCTATATTCTCTGCAATGGTATCGCTAAAGAGAAAAACATCTTGCGGCACATAGCCAATCTTCTCGCGGTATTCATCCAAGTTGATGTCTTGAATTGGTTCACCATCAATCAAAATTTTCCCTTCGCTAGGGTCGTGTAAGCGAAGTATGAGCGATGCTAAGGTACTTTTACCGGAGCCGGTAGAACCAATCACTCCTACCACTTTGCCTTTTTCCAGGCTTAGGCTCACCTTACTCAAGGCTTCTTTCCTGCCCTCACTATAACGGAAGGTAACATTCTTTAAGTGGATGCCTTTTTCAAAATGGAATGGCTTTTCGCTTTGGTTTTCAATAGCCGGTTGAATGTCTAAGAACTCGTTGATACGCGCCTGGCTGGATGCCGCACGCTGTACAATGGAAGTTACCCATCCCAATGAAGCTACCGGCCAAGTGAGCATGTTCACGTAAATGATAAACTGAGCGATATTACCGTAGCTCAATTTACCTTCAATCACCTGCATACCGCCAACGTAGACCACAATCAGGTTACTCAAACCTACCAACAGCATCATGAGCGGAAAGAACATGGCATCCACCTTCGCTAAATCCAAGGCCTTTTTGCGGTAGTCTTCGTTTTCCTTTTCAAATTCCTGCCACGAGGCTTTTCCAACGCCAAAGGCCTTCAATACACGCATACCGGAAAACGCCTCTTGTACAAATGTGGTCAGATCGGACAATTTGGCTTGAATAGCATCGCTTTTACGGTAGATGATATTGTTAACGTAGTAAATGGAAATGGATAAAACCGGCAATGGCAGCAAAACCCAAAGCGTTAAACTCGGACTCACTGCCACCATATTGTAAATCACGAATGTGAAGGTAGCCAATAGGTTAAGCGTGTACATGATGGCCGGTCCGACGTACATTCTCACCCTGCTCACGTCTTCCGAAATACGGTTCATCAAGTCGCCAGTATTGTTACCGCGGTAGAAGTCCTGCCCTAAACGCTGGTACTGATCGAAAATCTCATTCTTCTGGTCGTATTCCACATGGCGCGACATCACAATGATGGTTTGGCGCATGAAGAACATGAACACCCCTTTTAATATGGCCGCTCCCAGAATAAGGAGTCCGAGGGTCATGGTACTCTGAATAAGCTTGTCTTTGTTCTCGCTGTGTACTTCGCCCGTAACGGCATCGAATTGTCCGGCTACTGTATCGATAGCCTGCCTGACAAACTCGGGTTGTAAAATGTTGAAGTAGTTGGAGATGATGATGAAAATGATGCCCAGACTAAGCCTGACGCGGTATTTCCAGAAATATTTATTTATGCTGCTGAGTGATTTCAAGGCTGTGCTATAAAAAGCAATTGACTTTTAAATTTCTTGGCTACTTTTGTGCCACTTTTTGACAGGCAAAAATACATTAACCTTATGATCGAAGTGAAAGAAATCTCTTCAAGCTCTTTTGGCTTATTCAATCAGCTTGCACAACGCGACCACGAGCAAATCGTGATGTGCCAGGATAACGCTACCGGCTTGAAGGCAATTATTGCCATTCACAATACTGTGCTTGGCCCAGGATTAGGTGGTACCCGTTTGTGGAACTACAAAACTGAGGCTGAGGCCATTAACGACGTATTACGTTTATCGCGTGGTATGACTTATAAAGCCTCTATCTCCGGATTGAATTTAGGAGGTGCAAAGGCAGTTATCATTGGCGACGCTAAGCAAGTTAAGAGCGAAGCATTGTTCCGTAAATTCGGACGTTTCGTTGAAAACTTGAGCGGAAAATACATCACCGCAGAAGACGTTAACACCACAACCAAAGATATGGAATACGTAGCGATGGAAACTGACCACGTAGTTGGTTTGCCAGAGTCTATGGGTGGTGGCGGAGACCCTTCTCCTGTAACTGCTTACGGTACTTACATGGGCATGAAAGCTTCAGCTAAAAAAGCTTGGGGTAACGATAGCCTTAGTGGAAAAACCGTTGCAGTTCAAGGTATCGGTAAAGTAGGTTACCATTTGTTGGAGTACCTTCACAAAGAAGGCGCTAAATTGTATATCAGCGACATCAACGAAGAAGCGTTGAAAAGAGCTGCTGAAGATTTCGGTGCTATCGTAGTGAATGGCGACGACCTTTTCGAATTGGAAGTTGACATCTTCGCTCCTTGCGCAATGGGTGCCATCTTGAATACCGAAAACATCAACCGTTTGAAATGCCAAATCATTGCCGGTGCTGCTAACAACCAGTTGGCTGACGAGGTAGAACACGGCAAGATGCTGGTTGACCGTGGTATCTATTACGCTCCTGACTTCTTGATCAATGCCGGTGGTTTGATTAACGTATACTCTGAGTACATTGGTTACAACAGAGAACGTGCTTACGGCGCTACTGAAAAGATTTACGACACAACCCTTGATATCTATGCTTTGGCAGAAGAGAAAGGCATGACTACACAAGCAGCTGCTATCTTTATGGCAGAGAAACGTGTGAACGACATGATGTTGGTTAAATCAACTTACTAAGATTATTCTTAAGCTTATACAAAGCGCCTTCGGGCGCTTTTTTTATGTCCGCAATTTCCGCATCTGCCGGCATATCCCGTTCTTTGAAGCATGAAAATTCTGGCCGTTATTCCTGCAAGGTATGCCTCTACCCGATTTCCGGGCAAACCCTTGGCTTTGATTCAGGGGAAACCTATGATTCAGTGGGTATACGAAGGCGTTCACAATACCGGATTGTTTCAGGCATGTATTGTGGCCACAGACGATCAAAGAATTGCCGATGCTGTGTCCGGCTTTGGTGGCAGGTATTGTCTTACCTCTCCAAATCACCCCTCCGGTACCGACCGCTGCGCCGAAGTGGCATCGCTTCAAAATGAAAACTATGACTATATAGTCAATATTCAAGGAGATGAGCCTTTAGTGAATGAGAATCAATTGGCTAGCCTCGTTAAAGCCTTAGACGGACAAACAGAAATTGCTTCCCAATACATTCACTTGAATAAAAAAGAAGACATCCTTAATCCTTCGCGGGTAAAGGTTGTTCTCAATGCCGAACATGAAGCACTTTACTTCAGTCGTTCTCCCATCCCATTTCTTCGCCAACTCCAAGAAGACCAATGGGCCGACTCAGGTGAGTTTAGAGGTCACGTTGGATTGTACGCTTACCGAAGTGATATTCTCCAAGAATTAAGCAAGCTAAAACCGGGAACATTGGAACAGCTTGAATCGCTAGAACAACTGCGTTGGCTGGAAAAAGGCTATAAAATAAAAATGGTATTCACGGATCACCAAAGCGTAGGTGTTGATACACCGGAAGATTTGGAAACGGTAAGTGAATTAATGAATAGAACTACATGAATCGAGAATTTTGGCTGAATGCAGCTAAACAAGTACTGGCAGACCGAATTCAACATGCTGAAAAAGCGATGAAAAGAGCGCAAGAAGCAGCCAATTCGGAAGAGAAAAGTTCGGCCGGCGATAAATACGAAACTGCCCGTGCAATGGGACAATTGGAGCGCGATATGCATGCTCGTCAGTTGGATCAAGCGCTAAAAGAGATGCAGATGCTGGAGCGATTACCTGCTGCTAGCGGAGAAAGTATTCAAAACGGAAGTCTGGTACAAACCTCCAACGGAGCCTATTTCTTAAGCATTGGCTTAGGTAAATTGGAATTTGGAAAAGAGAATTGCATCCTCCTTTCAGCCGCTTCCCCGCTTGGTAAATTATTTATCGGTAAAAAAGCCGGTGAAGAAATCAACTGGAACAAAGAAACCATCACCATCGAAGCCATCTTGTCATGAATTTACTTTCCGTAAACGGACTCGCTAAGTCGTTTGGCGATAAAAAACTATTTCAAGATGTAAGTTTTGGAATTGAATCCGGACAAAGAGCTGCCCTTGTTGCTAAAAACGGCAGTGGTAAATCCACCATGCTTCGCATTCTTAAAGGATTGGACATCCCCGATGCTGGCGAATTCGCGTTCAACCAAAACATCCGGCATGCCTTCTTGGAACAGGAACCGGAGTTTGTATCAGGCAGCAACCTGAGGGAAGCGCTGTTTAATTCGGAGAACCGCGTATTAACAGCGGTGCGTGAATACGAGACAGCGATGGAAAACCTGGAAGAAGACCCCAGCGAATCGAACCAAAAAGCCCTTGCCAATGCCATGGAGCAAATGGATGAGATGGAAGCTTGGGACCTCGAATCGAAGATTAAATTGATTCTGCAGAAGCTGAACATCGGCAAGTTGGATCAATTAGTTGATACCTTATCAGGCGGACAAAAAAAGCGTTTAGCGATGGCCAGAGTCTTGATTGATGAGCCTCAACTCCTCATCATGGACGAGCCTACCAACCACCTGGATCTGGAAATGATTGAGTGGCTGGAAGCTTATTTCGACCGCAACGATATCAGCCTTTTACTCGTAACGCACGACCGTCACTTCTTGGATCATGTGTGTACCGATATCTACGAATTGGATCGCTTTGGTATTTACCGTTACCAAGGAAATTACGAATACTTTATTGAGAAAAAGGCCGAACGTGAGGCCAATGAAGATGCCGCAGCAGACAAAGCCCGTAACCTATACCGCAAAGAATTGGAATGGGTTCGTAGGCAACCTAAAGCCCGCGGTACCAAGTCGAAATCCAGACTAGAAGCCTTTGAAGTACTCAAGGATAAAAGTAAAAAAATCCAACGTGGCGATAAGGTTGGGATGGATTTTCAGATGAGTCGCCTTGGTGGTAAAATTCTAGAAATCAAACACGTAAATAAGACATTTGGCGATTTACGTATACTCAACGACTTCAGCTATACTTTCCGCAAAGGAGAACGTATAGGCATCGTTGGAAAAAACGGCGCCGGTAAAAGTACCTTCCTCAAATTAATCATGCAGGAATTGGCTCCCGACTCCGGCGAACTGGTTTTAGGTGAAACAATTGTTAGCGGGTATTATAGCCAGGATGGCTTAGACCTTCCCAACGACAAACGCGTAATTGAAGTGGTGCGTGATGCCGGTGATCACATTCCAATGGCCGATGGCTCTGTTTTAACGGCCGTTCAGCTATTGCAAATGTTCCTTTTTCCACCCGAAACCCAACACGGTTTTGTGAGCAAGCTCAGCGGTGGCGAGCGAAAGCGTCTGTATTTGCTGACGATCCTGATGAAGAATCCAAACTTCTTGATTCTGGATGAGCCTACCAACGACTTAGACTTAATGACCTTGAGTGTATTGGAGGATTTCCTTCTCAATTTCAAAGGTTGTTTGATTCTGGTTACCCACGACCGTTATTTCATGGACAAGCTGGTGGATCAGCTTTTGGTTTTTGAAGGCAATGCTGTAATTGAAGGCTTTGTTGGCACTTATACAGAATACAGAGAGCTGAAAAGCGAAGCCAAAGAGAGAGCCAAGGAAGAAGAAAGAGCGAAGGAGAAGGAAGCAAAAGCAGAGCCTATTCCGGTTGAAGCTCCGCCTGCGGTTCAAACAGAACCTAAACGTAAACTGAGTTTCAAAGAGAAGTTTGAGTTGGAACAATTGGACAAGGACATTCCGGCTTTGGAAGCGTTAAAAGCGAAACTGGAAACTGAAATGACCTCTGTGGGCAGCGACCATACCCGTCTTCTTGAAATCACCGAACAATTAGCACAAGTGAACAATGATTTGGAAGAAAAGGAATTGCGCTGGCTGGAGTTGAGTGAATAGTAGTTGGTAGTTAGAAGTTGGAATAACTTTATTCTTATCCTGATTATCTAAATTATTTATTCTCATCCCTTTACCCTCAAGGAATGACTAAAAGACAATTTGAGTCTAAAAGTCAAAAGGTCCAAAAGTCTGTCTCTCCGTCTCTCTCACTCAACCTCAATACCCATACTTGTCTTTCCAGAGCTTACGCATACGTTCTGCTATGGCTGATTCCTTTTCATTTTCTCCCGGAACATAGAATTTTTGTCCGCGCAATTGAGCCGGCATAAACTCTTGTTCTACAAAGTTATCCGGGAAATCGTGGGCGTATTTATAATCCTTGCCGTAGCCCATTTCACGCATCAGTTTGGTAGGCGCATTTCGCAGGTGAAGCGGCACTTCCATATCGCCTGTCTCTTGTACCCTTGCAATCGCTTGATTGATGGCCTTATAACTGGCATTGCTCTTAGGTGCAGTAGCTAAGTAAATGGCAGTTTGACTCAAGAGAATTCGGGCTTCAGGATAACCTATCACATTTACAGCTTGAAAACAGGAGTTGGCTAGAACCAAGGCTTGTGGATCGGCCATACCTACGTCTTCTGAGGCTAGAATTAACATACGTCTAGCGATGAATAAAGGGTCTTCCCCGGCATGAACCATCCTCGCCATATAATACAAGGCGGCCTGTGGATCACTGCCACGCATGGACTTGATGAAGGCCGAAACGATATCGTAATGTTGCTCTCCCTCTTTGTCGTAGCGCGCTACCTGGTCTTTCGCCACCTTCTTAACCATGGCATTGGTTACATGAACCTCCGTCCCACCTTCTTGTAAAACCACCATTTCAAAGAGGTTAAGCATACGTCGCGCATCACCGCCTGAAAGCAGCAATAACGCCTCTTTTTCGTCGAGGTGAATGTCTTTCGTTTTCAGAATCTCGTCTTCTGCCGAAGCACGTTCTAGCATCAGTAAAAGATCGTCTGCATCGTGACTTTCCAAATGGTAAACCTGACAACGGGATAACAAGGCCGGAATCACTTCGAAGGAAGGATTCTCTGTTGTAGCGCCAATTAGGGTGATTTTCCCCTTTTCAACCGCGCCTAATAAGGCATCTTGTTGCGATTTACTGAAGCGGTGAATCTCATCGATAAACAGTACCGGCGGAAACAAGCCCCCACCTGAATTGATTACTTCACGCACGTCTTTTACCCCGGCCGAAATAGCACTCAGCACATGAAAGCTGCGTTTGAGCGATGAAGCAATAATCTCAGCCAAGGTGGTTTTACCCACGCCGGGAGGTCCCCAGAGAATCATACTTGGAATTTGCCCATTCGCCACAAAACGGCTGATAATTCCTTCTTCACCCACCAAATGTTTCTGACCGATATAATCTGCCAGACTCCGTGGTCTCATCCGCTCTGCTAATGGGGCATAATTCATAGGGCGAAGATAGGAAAGCTAAGGCCTTGCGTAAAGCAAACGGAAAAACTCTTTCCACCAAGGTCTCCTCTTTTCAAGCGGGATTTTAACCCAACAGCAAAAAGCCCCGGTTCCGAAATCTTCGGTTGCGCTATCGATGGCTTCATCTCGGTACAAAAGCGCGGCAATCCTAAAATTACCTACCATATTGCTTCCTGCAAATTTCGGAATCAGGTAATAGTGGCGAGCGGTATCTACTTCTTCTTCGCTTTCCCAAAATTTCACTTTGTAAAAAAGAATTTGGCTTTTAGCATAGACCTTTTCCAACATCTCCACTTCAGCCCTTCCTCCAAAATAACTAGCGCGTTTGGAAAGCGGATAAACCTGCAAGGTTTTATGCATGAAGCGAAGAAACTCCGATTCATCGTATGGCAGTCCCCTCATGCGTAAGCCAAGCTTGGGTGCTCCGGGAATGCTAAAATCGGGTGATCCCAAGGTAAAAGGAATGCTCAACCCAATGTCCAATGTCTTTTCCTTAACCAATACCAAGGCCGTCAGCCTGGCTACCAGCACTTGCATAATAAACAACAAAGGCGAAGAAACAATCAGAAATGCACCCACTGTATTTTGTTTACCGTCTGCGAGGTATTCCATCAAAAACAGTATTTGCATCAACACCAGAAGGGTAAGTGTGCTTCTGCGAATGGCTTGCATCGGTATGCCTTTTTCTTCCTGAAAATGAATGGAGTGGTTGAGCAGGTTATTGAATAAAAGCGCGAATACCTCAACGCAAATCAGGTATACAAGAAACGTGATTGTTATGCCCGCTAAATCCGTAATATGCCCTTCATCCACTAAGACAGAAGGCGAATTATAGAGTCCGTGAAGAAAAGCACCGGCAAATAGCCAGGGTAAGGCTTGATTGGATTTTTTATCGAGGATTCGGACGATACCGTAGGCCCCGATTCCGGTAAAAAGCGCATGGCCGGTTAAGGAAAGTATCTCCCGGTAATGCAATACCCAGTTTCCATATTTCAAGGCATATCCGATGTTTTCAACAGCTCCGAAGCCCAATCCTATGCAGGCTCCAAACAGCAGCCAATTCACTTTATCTGTTTTGAGTTTTGGAATGAGCGCCATTCCGGCAACAAGCAAAAGCATTTTAGAAATCTCCTCAATTAATGCTGATGACAAGAACATATCCAAGTAGGGATCTGAAATGAAATCGCTAAAGTCCACCAGCTGAAACAACCCGAATAAGGGTAATGTGCTTAAGGCACCCAAACAAAAGAAGAACATTACATGAAGCCATTTTGCCGGATGAAAGATGTTAAGAATTCGAAACAAATACAGCCAAATGAAAGAGGCCACAACTGTACTAAGTAGGGCAAAAAGGAGGTTCATGGTGGAATATAAAAAAAGTCCCCGAATGCCGAGGCACCGGGGACTTACAAACACAAGAAAAAGGATTAAGGTATTTTCTTAAGGCCCATGCTCCAGAGCATGAAAGCTAGTTTATCGCTTTGTTCGTCGATCACCATGGAGGTTGGTTTTCCGGCACCGTGGCCCGCATTCACGTCAATGCGAATCAAACAAGGTGCATTGCCGGCTTGCGCTTCTTGCAAGGCCGCAGCAAACTTAAAGCTATGTGCAGGAACCACTCTATCGTCGTGATCTCCGGTGGTAATCATGGTTGCCGGATACTTAGTTCCTGCTTTGCAGTTGTGTACCGGTGAATACGCCAATAGGTAATCAAACATTTCTTTCGAATCATTGGCTGTTCCGTAATCGGTAGCCCAGCCTGCTCCCGCCGTAAAGGTATGGTAGCGTAGCATGTCTAATACGCCCACTGCCGGAAACGCCACACGCATCAAATCAGGTCTTTGGGTCATGGTGGCTCCAACCAATAATCCTCCGTTGGAACCGCCTGAAATCGCTAAATAACCTGATGTGGTATACTTCTCTGAAATCAGGTATTCCGCAGCAGCGATGAAATCGTCAAATACATTCTGTTTTTTCAGCTGCGTGCCTGCCATATGCCATTCTTCACCGTATTCGCCACCACCTCTTAAGTTGGCCACAGCATAAACTCCACCTAATTCCAATAATGGCAATACCGATGTACTGAAGTTTGGTGTTAAGCTAATATTGAATCCGCCGTAACCGTAGAGCATGGTTGGGTTTTTCCCGTTCAGCTCCAAGCCTTTTTTATGGGTAATCATCATCGGCACTTTGGTACCGTCTTTAGAGGTATAAAATACCTGATGCGACTCATAGAGATCCGGGTTGAAATCCAATTTCGGACTTCTAAACAAACTGTTTTCGCCCGTTTCCGGATTGTAAGCATAAACCGAAGTTGGCGTGATATACGAGCTGAACAAGAAGTACAAGGTACTATCGTGTTCTTTGCCAGAGAATCCATAAGCAGAACCTTGACCAGGAAGGGCTACTTCTCTCACTTTTTCGCCCGCATAATTGTATTGAATTACCTGTGTTAAAGCGTCTTTAAGGTATTTAGCGAAAAGAAAATTCGCACCGTGGGAAACAGATAGAACATTCTCAGTTTCGGCGATAAGTACCTTGTGGTTTTCAGCAGCCGGATTGGTCATATCAATTTCCAAAAGGCGGCGTTTAGGTGCGTTCAATGAACTTAGCAGGTACAACTTATCTCCTTTAAAAACGATTGGGTCATGCTCTGCATCGTAGTTTCCATAGAGCGTTTGCACTGCTTTATCAGCAGAGTTTAAGTCCATGTACAAGAGTTTATTACCACTGGTTGACTGGGCAGTCGTAATCATCAGCCAACGTCTGTTTTCTGATAACATAGCTCCTACATATCTTTCCGGATTGGCGTCGTCACCAAAGACCAATTGATCTGCTGAGGCCGGTGTTCCAAGTTTATGGTAATACAATTTGTGATTGAAGGTTTGCGAAGAAAGCTTGCTACCGTTTTTGTCGGCATAGCTCGCATAATAAAAACCTTCGTTTCCATTCCAGGTGATACCGGAGAATTTCACATCCGTAATAACGTCATCCAGTTTGTTACCATTGGCATCCATGACGTGGATCTCTTGCCAATCGGCTCCACCTTTACTAATGGCATAACCTAAAAGCGAACCGTCTTCTGTAAAGGAAAGTGAACCTAACGATGTGGTTCCGTCTTCGCTTAATTTATTCGGGTCCAAGAATACAGCAGGTTCTTGTCCGGCTTTCTCGCGGTATAAAACCGACTGATTTTGGAGTCCGTCGTTCTTAAAGTAATAGGTATACTCTCCTTCGGTAAAAGGCGCTGAGAACTTTTCGTAGTTGAAAAGTGTGGTCATGCGCTCTTTCAGCTGTTTTCTGTACGGAATCTGATCGAGATACGCATAGGTAAATTCATTCTGACGTTTTACCCAGTCGGCCGTCTCCGCACTGGTATCGTTTTCCAGCCAGCGGTAAGGATCGTTGACGACAGTTCCGAAGAAGCTATCTTGAACTTCTGATTTTTTCGTTTCGGGATAATTCATGTTGGATTGACTACAGGCTGACAAAAGCAAGACCGATGCAGCACTTGCCCATAAATGAGCTGATTTGGCAGTTTTCATGACGTGGTTGTTTCTGACAAAATTGCCAATTCCTTTTGAAGCCACCAGCTTATCCAGATGAAAAACTAATTTTGTCCGACGAAGTACTAAACAGAATCAACATGATTTTCCGCAAGCTCTTATCCTATTTAATGTTCTGGAAATCGCAAGAAAGCGCCGATGGCAAGAAGCCTAGCAGCTATTTGCGTATGATGCATGGCATCAATAAAATCAGCATTTTAATGTTCTTGTTAGCGATGATTTACATGATTTACAAATACTACCGTTGATTTGGAATGTGCTTTGATGATTGAACACTAGAGATTATTTACCATGACAACAACTTTCTATTTCATCAGTATTCTCATTATGGTCATCAGTATTGGTGTCCAATTTAGATTTAGATCCAGAGCTCGTCGCTTTTCTCAAAATGGATTAGCAAACGGCTTAAGCGGCGCAGAAATCGCAACTAAAATGCTGCATGATCACGGCATCTACGATGTTCAGGTTATCCATACAGCAGGTGAGTTAACGGACCATTACGATCCTACCAAAAAGACAGTCAACTTAAGCGACGATGTGTTTTTCGGTCGCTCTACCCTCGCAGCGGCAGTGGCAGCTCACGAATGCGGACACGCCGTTCAGCATGCTAAAGCCTATAGCTGGTTGGAATTCCGTTCCACCATGGTTGGCCCGGTTAGCGTGGCTTCTCGTTATATGACATGGGTAATCTTAGGTGGTTTTGTTTTAGCCGCCATGGGCATTGGAACCATGTTATTGAAAGTGGGCGTGGTGCTTTTCGCCTTAACCACTGTTTTTAGTTTCGTAACCCTTCCTGTAGAATTTGACGCCAGCAAACGTGCTTTGGCTTGGCTAAACGATAAAAACATGGTTTCTACAAGCGAAGGCAATGAGGCTAGAGAAGCTTTAAATTGGGCAGCAACTACATATGTTATGGCGGCCTTATCATCGCTTGCAACATTGCTTTACTACGCTTCCCTTTTAATGGGCGACGATTAATTCAGAACGTTTTGTAAAAACTAAAGCACCTTTCGAGGTGCTTTTTTTATGGCCTATACACAGATTCCTTCAATATTCGTTTCTTTGAAGTATGCGCCAATTATTGAGTTTACTTCTATCCTGCTCCAGTCTTTTGCTCCTCGCTCAAAGCAGTCAAACCCTTGAGCTGACTGAATTTGGCAAGGATAAACACTTCAATACTTCGCGATCCATATTGCCGGTTTTTAAATTGGAGAATAACCAGGTTGAAGCGTTTCGCGATTTTGGCGTACCGGAAGACGATCCCAAAAACCCTATTTCGGTAAAACTGCCTGAAACCGGTGCTTGCCGCGATACCGGCTATTTCTATTTGTATTCCAATTTTGGTGGAAAGAATAAGTCGGCCTATACGCCTGTGATGGTTTTAAACTACGGTAGAAGAACCTATCCGGCTGTGTTTTTTGTTGACCGCAATCAGAACTTCGACTTTACTGACGATGGCACACCGGATACCTTTTATTTTGTATTGAAGTATTTCGATATCCGTATTCAGAATCCACATGACACACTTCAATCAGTAGTAACGCGGATTAGTCGCTTTCCATTTAATGAGGATTTGAAGTTTAAAAAGTTGGCAGACGAGTACTATAAGATGTACAGTGGTCGACGGAAATTTGTGGGAACGGATTTCAGTTTCCGCGAACAGCGTTTTCAAATTAGAAGCAGTCAGGCTATTGCCAACAACGATACCTTCACCCTTTCACTACTGGATGCCAATTTCAATGGTTTATACAATGAACCGGAAGTAGATCAGATTCTACTCGATTTACCGGGCGTAGAATTGGTTTCTAGAGACAAGTCCTTTCCCATCGCTAAAGACACAAAAGAACGCTACTTTGAGCGCAGCTTTAAATCGTATAAGGTTCTAGCGATTGACCCTTATGGACGCAGTATTACGTTTCAATTCGATCCATCTAAAAAAGCGAAACGCCAGTTAGTAGAAGGAGAAAAAGTCCCCAAGTTTACTTTTAGAGATCCCTACAATAACAAAGAGAAATTGCGCTGGTACAGTTATAAACCGGTTTATATTTATTTCTGGAGTAAAGAAACACCCGAGTTCGAAGACGATACCGCCGCCTTGCGTATCATTCAAGAGAAATTTTGCCCCATGATCAAAATCATCGCTTTAAACTATGGCGATAACCCACGCATGTTAGAAGGCTATGTTGAATTCAATAAAGTGTATTGGCTAAACGGCGTAGCTACCAAAAACATCATGGAAACCTTTAATGTAGAGGAAGTTCCCTATGGCTTCTTATTAAAGAAAGGCCGACGCTTATACAAAAAGGGTATTAGTCCGCAAGAAGTACTTCAAATGCTCGAAGAAGGAATTATTCAATCGTGGTAATGAAGTATTCCGTTCACACCGACTCTGCTGAGAACAGGCAAAAAGTTCATGACATAGTTGAAAACGCCAAACAACTTGGCGACGAAGCATTCACATCGCTGGTAAACCAAGGGCATGAAGAAGCCTTTAAATCAATTGACTGTCTCTCTTGCGGCAACTGCTGCAGCAAACACTCTCCCATTTTACTTCAGAGCGACTTAGAACGCATCGCTAAAGGAACAGGGCTGAGCATAACGCAACTACTAACTGAAAAAGTAGAGATGGATGAAGATGGTGATTTCATTTTTAATCAACAGCCTTGCCCCTTTTTAGGTGAAGATCTGTATTGCAGCATCTATGAATTTAGACCGGATGCCTGTGCTGAATTTCCACATAGCGATCGAAAGAGTCAAAGTGAAATAAGCGACCTCTTGGAAGAGAATGCTTTTGTTTGTCCGGCCATTAGTCAGATTATCAAAACGTTAGAAAACATTCATCCTGGGATTTAAAAAGTTTAGCCTCTTCATTTCAACCTCTCGGCAGCCTCTGACGTTTATACTGTGTCTAGGAAACAGGAAATAGCCTGTAATCCTTGCACAACAATGTTTTAACAATTGAACAAAAACGCTTAAACTTGAAAATTCAAAATGAATAGTACTTATACGAATCGCAAGTATCTTAATATGAAGAGAAAACTCTACCTAGCAGCCTTATTATTAACAGGTTCTGTGGTAAGTGCTCAAACCCACGATCACTCAAAGTGTATGACGGATGAGCATTACCAACAGCAAATTCAGAGCAATCCGGAAATTCTTCAGCGCTCCCTCCAGTTCGAACAGGATGTTGAGCAAATGAAAGTTTTGTTGGCCAACAAACAATTGAAAAATGGCCAGAAGTTCATTATTCCGGTAGTATTTCATGTATTTCATGCCGGAGGTTCAGAGAACATTTCCAAAGCACAGGTTCAAAACCAGCTTGATACCTTCAACAAATTATTCAACAATGTATTTCCGGAGCGTGTAAGAGACGTATTCCATGGCGTAATTGCTAATTGCGAAATTGAATTCCGCTTAGCAACCAAAGACCCTGATGGTAACTGTACCGACGGTGTTGTTCGCATTTACGATCCTGAAACTGAAAACGGTTCCAATAACTTAAAATACAAAAGCGCTTGGCCAACTGATCGCTATTTGAACATTTGGGTTGTTAAAGAAATCAATTCAGCTTCAGCTTCATTAGGTACCACTTTAGGTTACGCTCAATTCCCTTGGGCTGGTGGCGCACAAACAGATGGTATCGTGGTTCGTCACGATAACGTTGGTGCAATCGGAACTGCAACCACCGGTTTAGGTGTTGGACAGTGGGCTCGTACCTTGGTTCACGAGGCTGGTCACTGGTTAGGTTTATACCACCCATTCCAAGACAGCTGCTTCGGTGGCGACGGTGTAGAAGACACTCCTCCAGTGAGTTCACCAAGCTTTGGCTGTGACTTAAACAGAAACACTTGTACTAACGAAGCACCGGGTTATGTAGACCGTCCGGATATGATTGAAAACTACATGGACTATGCAGATGGTCGTTGCATGTGGGCTTTCACTATCGGTCAGAAATTAAGAATGCAAACTACCTTGTTGAACTGGAGACCAAAATTATGGTCGGCTAGCAACTTGGAAGCTACCGGTGTTGCCGATCCATATTCTGCAGGCAATTGCGGACCTAAAGCTAACTTCTATACCTTGAATGCACATATTTGCCAAGGAGCGAACATTAGCTTTGTAAACGATACCTACAACCACAATGCTGGTGGTGTTACCTACGAATGGAGTTTCCCAGGCGGATCTCCATCTACAAGTACTTCTGCTAACCCGGTAGTTAATTATGCTGAGAGCGGACAGTACAATGTGCAATTGATTGCTAAGAAAACTGTTGGTGGTGTAGATTACGCTGATACCATGAACCGTGTTGAGTTTATCAATGTTTATAATTCTGTTGCCATGTTTGGTGCAGGTTTGACTGAAAACTTCGAATTCCCGGTATTCCCGGTTAATGGATGGTCTTACTCTTCTACAACAAACGTAAACTTCAGAAGATTTGCTACAGGTGCCGGTTCATTGGAAGGTAGTTTCGCTGTACAGGTTCCGAATTCTGAAATTCAGGACGGTGCTGCATTCTACTTGGAAACTCCAACTTTAGACCTATCCGTACTGCCTAGCCCGATGGTTTCCTTCTACTATGCTTTTGCTCAGAGAAGAAAACAAAATGGAACAACCAGCTTCGATGCATTGAGCGTTAGTTCTTCGGTAAACTGCGGACAAACTTGGAGCTCTAGATGGAATTCAGCCGGTTCTCAGTTGAGCACAACAGGTGGTGTACCATTTGTTAGTGTAAACTTTGTACCGAGCGGTGTTGATCAGTGGAAAAAAGTGGAAGTAAGCCTTTCTGCCATTCCGGCTGCACAACGTAACAATGTACGTTTGCGTTTTGAATTCAGAAGCCGTGGCGGTCATAACTTATTCATCGACCAAATCAACCTTGGATTCTCTTCAAGCATTGGAGAACATTTGAATTCAGAAGCTAACTTCACTGTATTCCCTAACCCAGCAAGCACTCAGGCTACTGTTAAATTAAACATGCCTAGCCAAGAGCAAACTGAAGTTGAGGTTTACGACCTAATGGGTAAAAAAGTAGCTGTACTTCACACTGGCGTATTGCCGGCAGGTGAAAAAGAATTGACATTCAACGGTACAGGATTAAGCAGCGGTATGTATATCGTTAAGGTTACTGCCGGTGGTTCTAGCAGCACACGTAAAGTGATGTTGACAGGAAGCACAAACTAAGTCCACCCGAATCGTATAAAAGAAAAGGCCGCTAATCAGCGGCCTTTTTTTATGCTTTTAAAATATCCATCGCTTCTTATGTGTGAAGCCATAAATTAAACTTAATCCAATATCCAGGGTAGGCATCGCCTGATCGATAGTCCAATGTACCGTGCCGTTGCTGTATGTGTCTTTGCCGTTGAACGTTGCCTGAAACCACGTATACTTTACCGAAAGAAGTAGATTTATTCCTTCTTGTTTGTCAATTCTCAATTGCGCTCCCCCGTAATAATTTACGCCTTGATCACGGTAGTTGATATAGCGGTAGTCCGGCTCCCCGTCTAAGGAGAACACACGTTTATTTAATCCGTTCCAATAGCTGTATCCTACTCCACCGGTTAGTTCTATGCAGAAATAATCGAAAGGATAAGAAAGTAGAAGCCCGCCTTGCAACATGCCCCTGTTCAAATGTCCAACTGAGGGTGGAATAGTCCACCTACCTTGGGTCCAATCGAAATTAGCAGGAGAAGCCGAGCCAAAGCTGACAGAACCATCTAAGCCTAAATTACGGTGCGGTAGCCACGCTCCGTGCACACCTACTACATAAGCTCCTTTTATATTTGGGTTAAAAACAGGACTTGTACTTTGCTTCAACAGGTTCAACATACCCAGATTAAAGCCTACATAAGAGCTGTGATCATAGTCTTCGTCTTCCGCCTCAATGGCATCTTGAGCGCTAGAAAAAAGAGGAATAAATAGGACTAAGCCTAGTTTAAGAAATCTGTAAAATGGTTTTCGCATAGTTCTCCCAACTCATCTGCTCAGCACTTTGAGCGATGTTATCCGAAGGTATGGGATTTTTCAGAAACCTTCTCATGGTCTCTGTCATGCTATCAATATCACGGTCTTCAGCCAAATAGCCATTGTAACCGTCTTTGATGGTTTCCGGGAAATGGCCCACTTTGGTAGCTAAAACAGGTAATTTGAAGTTATACGATAAACTCTCTACTCCCGATGGTGTAGCTGTGAGATAGTAAAGTAATATGCAATCGCTAACCTGAAAGTATTTGTGTACTTCTTCGTTCGGTACAAACTGATTAAAGACTTTCACATCGTTGTGCATGTCCAGTTCGTCTACCAAAGCAATTGGATTGTAATCCTGTTCATTGTCGGCATTCTTCATCACCAATTTCTTGGCTACCGAAAACAAGGTACTCTTCAAACGCGTGCTCCACTTCTTCTGGTCTAAGGTTTTCCAAAACGATTCTCCTACCACCAACATAGAAACATCGTCGCGCTCTTTTCTCAACTTATCAAAAGCTTCTAGTGCTTGATGTAAGCCTTTGTATTTGCGAATAAAACCAAAGAACAGGAACACGTGTTTCTTCAGTCCCATGGCTTCCTTTTGTGCTGCCACATCAAACTGTGGATCGGGAGCGTATAAGTCGTAAATAGGATGGTAAAGTTTGATTACCGTGGTTTCACCTTGTTTCCTAACCCCGTCTTCGTTCACGTGGTACGCTTTTGCCGGGAACGTAGTTTTCAATTCGTCTACCGTTTTATAAGCATGCGTAATGAATGTTTGAGGTGTTTTCAGTCCGTAGCGGGTAAAGAATTTATCGATGGAAGAGCTTTCCTTCTGCACCACAAGGTGCAAATCGAAAACCACTTCGATTCCACTTTTCCTCAACCGACGGGCCATCCATCCCATAGGCAAACCTTGTAAGGCAATGGCCCACTGAAAAATGGCCATTTCAGGTTTCAGCTTTTTAATCAGCTTTACCGTTGCGGCCCACGAAAAAGGATTATTGTAATTGCAGAGGTAATGCACCTGAATTCCGGTGCCTTCCATAAAATCGCTTTTACTGCTGCGATCAATGAAATCGCGAGGAATGATTGCCGGATACTGCTGGGTCCAGGATACAATATGCACCTCCATACCCAATTTGTCCATGGCCTTAGCCAAAGAGGTATTGTAATTGGAAATGCCCCCTTTGAATAAAGGTCCCGGGCCAAACAGCACAACTTTCCTCTTCCCCATCTTATTCGCCTGCTTCTACGCGTTTAACTGCTGCATTGTAAACGCGACGCATTCCTTCTTCCAAAGAAACTTTTGGTTTCCAGTCGTATTTGCTGTTCACGTAATCCATATTAGCATAGCGAGAATGCACTCCCACCGGTTTGTCTAACAATGGTTTGATTTCCGGGTTGTATCCGGCAAACTGGCAGAATAAATCGATAATCTCTAAGAAGCTGGTCAGTTTTCCTGATCCTATATTGATGGCTGAGCCATCGCTAATCTTATCTATAGCCATCAAAATGCAATCGATGCAATCGTCGATGTGCACAAAATCGCGACCCTGTTTACCGCTTCCCCAAACCTCAAATGGTTCTTCTTTCTTGGCTGCTCTGGCAGCAATGGCCGGAATTGGGTAAGTGAGGTCTTGGTCTTCACCGTAACCGGAGAAAGGACGCAAACAGGCTACCGATACGCCGTAGTATTTTGCCGCAATCTGAGCAAGGTATTCACCGGTAAGCTTGCTCCATCCGTAAGTCATATCCGGTTGTCCAAGGTTAGCGTCGAAACGAATATCCGATTCAGACAAGGCAATGGCATCTTGGTCTGTTTGCAAATCGATAGGGTAAGCAGCCGATGAGCTTGGGTAAACCACGCGGTTGGGTTTGTATCGGCAAACCCAGAAGAAGAATTCGGCATCGATAGATAGGTCTAATGCTACCATCATTGGGTCGCCATCAATCTTGGCTCTGCCGCCAACAATTGCTGCAAAATGGTAAACATCAGAAAAACGTGGCAAATCCAAACCGTATGTATCTTTCAAATAGCTATCGCTATCGGTCATACCGGTTAAGAATTTTCTAAAATCAGCATGCAAGAAGTACATCCTACCATCGGCGTAGACTTCCACATTACCTTGTTGCACATATTCCGGATTCTCCAACCAAGTGGATGGTGAAGTACCGGTTGATAAATCGTCAACTACAACCAAAACATCGTTGGTTGTCTTCAATAGTCTCTTAACAAGGTTTCTCCCTACAAATCCTGCTCCGCCCGATATTAAACTTACTTTCATTCAAGTGATTTTTTACGTTCCGCAATATCTAAAATGTGCGGCAAAAATCCGCCTTTTCACGGGAAGATTAGGCGAATTTGCTTGCCATTTTACTAGGTTTACTGAATCTTCGTTAGTGGGATGAAACAAATTATTGCTTGGCTACTAGGTCCAAGCCTCTTTTTAACTACTTGGTTACTTGGAAATATGCTGGGTTTTGAGCCCGGGTATGTTCAAGTCTGCGCTGTGGCATTGTGGATGATTAGCTGGTGGATTGGCGAAGCTGTTCCCATGGCTGCCACTGCCCTTTTGCCGGTCGTTTTATTTCCCTTCTTTGGCATCGCTACGGTTGAACAAGTTTGCGCCAACTACGCCAACAGCACCATCTTTTTGTTTCTCGGCGGATTTATCATCGCGATGGGTTTGGAAAAATCCGGACTGCACGAACGAATCGCTTTATTGATTATTCGGAATTTCGGACGAAGTGCCAACGGGATACTTTTCGGATTTCTACTCGCTACCACCTTGCTCAGCATGTGGGTGAGCAATACCTCTACGGCCTTGATGATGTTACCCATGGCAAGGTCGATAATCAAACTTTTGGAAAGCAAATTTAGCGAAGCACAGCGCAGCTCATCGTTTCGCAATTTCTCCATAGCGCTCACCTTGGGCATTGCTTATGCGGCCAATGTTGGCGGAATCGCTACCTTGATTGGCACTCCGCCCAATGTGGTGCTTAAAGGGCAATTGGAAAAGTTGGCCGGTATTCAAATCGACTTTTTGGCTTGGATGCAAATCGGCATTCCCATCAGTTTGCTCATGCTTTTAATCGTTTACTTTTCGCTCAATAAACTCTTCTTTCCAAACAACTTAGGCAAAATTGAAGGAGGCATGGAACTCATTCAAAGCAAGTTGATGGAATTAGGACAATTGAAGAAGGCAGAGAAATACGTTTTGGCGATATTCTGCAGCACTGCCTTTCTCTGGATTTCCGGTCCGTGGTGGAATGACCTCATCGGTAAAAAACTATTCAACGATACCTTGGTAGCCATTCTTGGTGGTTTAGCGATGTTTAGCATCCCCACTCAAAAGGACTTCAAAGGCTTTGTATTGGAATGGGAAGACACCAAATCATTGCCATGGAACATTCTCTTACTCTTTGGCGGAGGACTGGCCTTGGCATTCGGCATGAAGGAATCAGGCTTGATGAATGTTTTAGGTGAATCGCTTACCCAACTCGATTTGCATCCTTTTGTCTTGTTATTAGTTTTAACCTGCATCATGCTCCTGCTAACCGAAGTAATGAGCAATGTTGCCTTAGCGATTATCTTTATTCCGGTGGTGATTACGCTATGCGATATCAAAGGACTAGATACCTTAACCTATACAGCAGCCGTGGCTTTGGCTTCCAGCTTTGCCTTTATGTTGCCCATTTCAACACCGCCCAATGCCATTGTTTATGGCGCGGGTTATATCAAAATTAAAGACATGATCAGGGTCGGATTTGTGCTGAACCTAATCAGCATCGCTTTGATATCTGCTTTCCTGTGGATCTTTCGCTAGACCACCGATTCAACCAAATACTTATTGTCTTTTTTACCGATGATTTTGACGTTTTGGCCTTGTTCAATGAGTTCGCCTAGCGACATCGCATCAAAATAAGCATCGCCGAAACGAATCATACCCTGTGGATTGAGTCGGGTTTCTGACACTGCGATATCCTCCAGTTGTGGCAGCGACTCTGATGTCTTAGCCGAAGCACCGGCCGGCAGCTCTGCCTCAAGGCTAATCTTTTTAATCCAAGCAGAGTTAGCGAATGATTTCCCGGTAAGAAGCATCAATCCCATAAAGGCAAACAAGGCAATACTTACTTTCAATAGGGCTTCACGTATAATCTCAGAACTGGCCGGTCCGAAGTCGAAGGCCACATTGTTGATGGTACTCAATACCAAAGCCGCAAACAACAGAACGAGTCCGCTGATGCCCGCCACACCAAAACCCGGAATCACAAAAATTTCAAGTCCGAGGAGAATTAGTCCAACGATAAACAATAAAATCTCCCAGTTCTCCGCTAAGCCTTCCAGGTAAAGAGGCGCAAAGTAAAGCATGGCAGCTAGTACGCTGGCAAGGAGCGGAAAACCAACTCCAGGAGTGCGTATTTCATAATATATGCCACCCAAAATGATAAGGATCAAAACACCACTTACACCCGGTGAAATCAGAAAACCTATCGCTTCATCAATCCAAGTTATTCTTTGCTTTTCTACCGTATAAGAAGTGATGCCTTCTCCCTTGAGCATCTCCTCTACCGATTCGTATGCACCGTCGCAAAATCCCCATTTAATGGCTTCATCCGTTGTTAATGTGACTACATCCCCAGTATCGTTTAATCCGGGAACCACTTTATCTCCATCTACCATAGCTTCAGCTATTTCAGGATTCCGACCGCGTGCTGTTGCCGTGCTGCGCATCTTGCTCCTCATATAGCTTTGGTACTTATCGGGAGCTTCTTCACCTTCTCCACTCACCACTGTTGCCGCACCAATACTAGCCCCCTTGCGCATGAATATCTTGGTGCACGCAATTGAAATTAAAGCTCCGGCCGAAGCTGCATTGTTTTCTATGAACACATAAACCGGAATTGGACTATTCAGTAGACGGGTACGAATGGAGTCTGCATCGCTCACCAATCCGCCATAAGTATTTAATCGAAGCAAGATCAAATCGGCATTCTGTTCTATCGCTTCATCCACCGCTTTCGAGGTTTTACGGGTAGCCGGAGGAGCTATCTCTTCTCGAATATCGAATTGGTAAATCTTGAGATTTTGTTTCTTGCTAAGGGAGTCCGAAGCTTGAATTGAGCTAGGAACAAGATTTATTAACAGAAAGCTGATGATAAAAGTGAGCCGATTCATGGATACCAAATTAAAGGAAAAAGGAGCACTTGTGTACTTTTGTATGAACGCTAAATTTAATCGTGATGAAGCTATTGACATTTCTCCTTTGCAGCCTTCTCTCTCTCAGTGCTTTTGCCGCTGAGCATATGCCCCAAGATTCTGTAGGAATTAAGAAGGTGGGCGACGCCTGGTTTATCCTACACAAAACTGAAAAAGGACAAGGATTATTCGGTATAGCTCGTCGCTATAATTCAAGCGTGGATGCCATCACCAAAGCAAACCCGGAAGTAAAAAACGGACTAAGCATTGGACAGATTGTATTGGTGCCTACCAATTACAAAGAAGCCGCACCTGCTGCTCCTAAGGCTGAAGAGAAAAAACCGGAAGCTAAAAAGGAAGAAAAGAAAGCGGAAACACCGGCGAGCACAAATTCCGATAAGCAGATTAAACATACGGTAAAATCGGGTGAAACGCTGTATGCCATCTCACGCCAATACAATGTAAGCGTAGACGAGATTAAGAAACTAAACAAGCTAAGCAGCAATGAGCTTACTGTTGGTCAGGAGTTGATTATCAAAGCCGGCAAAGTAGAGCATACTGAAAACTACGGCGGTGAAGAGAAAAAAGCCGAAAACAAATCCAATACCGCTAAACCGGATGCGACCCCGGCTGCAGGCAATAGCTACGAATACAACAAGAGCACAGGAGAAGTAAAAGAAAGCGGATTCGCCGTGGTTTCTAGCGTTGAAACGATGGATCAAAAACGCAGCTTTGCCTTACACCCAACTGCACCGGTAGGTACCATCATTATGGTTACCAATACACAGAACAATAAATCGGTTTTTATCCGTGTAATTGGCAATACCAAAAGCAGCGATCCACAAGTAGTTTTGATGTTGAGCAATGCTTCGGCAGAACGTTTGGGCATTGGTGCTAACGACCGTGTTTCTGTTCGTTTGAATTACGCCCGCTAAACATGTTATTGCGGCGTATTGGTCAATACTGCTTTTTTGGCGGAAACTTACTGATAGCCGCGGGTTTTGTATGGCATCAAGCCAGTCCGGCCTTCCTTTCTTTAGGCACCATCGCTGTAGCACTAGGCCTGCTGGGTCAGGTCCAGTACTTTGAACGAAACCCGTTGCATTTAAGCCTAGCTGCCCTGTGGGTTTTAGGCTTATTCAGCGGAATCTATACCATGCACGGTAGTCAGTGGTGGAGCATTACCACCCGACAGCTTGCCTTGTTTCTATTGCCCTTAGGATACAGCTTTGGGCGAACCATCAACCCCAAACAAAAGCGGCAAATAGCCTTGGTCTTCTTAGCGAACCTGAGTGCATTCGCCTTGATTTCCCTCATTCGCTATTGGATTCACAAGTCGGAGGTTGACTTCGCTTTAACCCAATCGGGCGCCATTCCCATTTGGGACGGAAAAAGTTGGCCATGGAAGCTCACCGCCCTGAACAGCAGTCAATTTGTGGAAAGTGGCATCAACCACATTTACTTTTCTGTTCTACAAGCCTTGGCCATTCCATTGGCTTGGTCGTTTTGGCGTAAGGAACGAAGCTGGTTATGGATGTTTTTCTTGGTTATCAACCTGCTTACCATTCACCTTTTCTTAGCCAGAACGGGTTTAATGGCCTTGTATGGCGGATTAGCCATTGTAGCGATTCAAGCTTGGCGTAAAGGTGGAATCAAAGTAAATCGCTATATCCTCATCGGTTTAGCGATCTTACCCTTTGCCTTGTATTTTGGGTTAAGCTCGGTTAAGAATAAGGTAGACAATTCCATTACTGATATCCGCAGTATTGGTCAGGGTGCCGATATCAACCACCGCAGTTTAGCGATGCGCGTTGAAGCTTGGAAAACGGCCGGCTGTGTGATATTCACCTCTCCGGTAATTGGCGTAAGTACCGGCGATGTGCATTATTTCATGCAAAAGTGCTATACCGATAACCAGACCAGCTTATACCCGGAGAACCGCATTCCTCCTCACAATCAATACTTAGAAACCACTGCTGCGCTGGGCGTACTCGGACTTTTTGCATTGGCCTTTATCGGCTGGTATTCATTCCGTAATTTTGCAGGCAGGAAGGATAAAACAGCTTGGCTAAGCGTGCTGATTATGGCCATCGCATTCTGTTTTGAATCGATGCTGCAGACTCAGGTGGGCGTTTGCCTCTTCCCTTTTTTCCTTCTGTTTTATTTACACGACCCGGATGAGCAGCAATTCTATTGAGCTACGATTTATCGATGAGGAAACCATTCAGCAGGCCATTCCTCTTTTCCAAGAACTGTATTCCAATAATTCAGAAGACAGGCTAAGGCATTTGTTTCCTCAAATGTTCGACAGCAATTACCGTTGTATTGGGTTTTTTGACGGCGATAAATTAATTGGGGTTTGCGGTGTTTGGAGTTTGGTGAAACACTACGTAGGCAAACACCTCGAAGTAGACAACGTGATCATCGCTAAAGAATACCGCCGATTAAAACTAGGCGATAAACTGATGGAGTTTGTAGAGAACCTGGCTTTGGAAGAAGGAAATGAGGCGATTGAATTAAATTGCCATGTTGCTAACTCAAAGGGCGTAGCTTTTTGGGTAAAACATGGGTTCTCCATTATTGGATTCCATTTTCAAAAGCGACTAAAACCTCAGAAGATTTAATGATAGCTGCCAGCGTCGTACTTATCACCTACAATGAAGCCGAGAGACTGCAAGAATTGCTGCCTCTGCTAAGCGCATTTGATGAGGTGGTAATCCTCGATTCAAATAGCACGGATGGTAGTCGTGAGATTTGCGGCAATTTTCCGAATGTCGCGGTTTACCAACAAGATTTTCAGGGATTTGGAAAACAAAAGCAAGCTGCGGTTCAACTCGCTAAACACGATTGGATCTTTAGTTTAGACGCTGATGAACTTCCAAATCAAGCGATGATTTCGCATATCCAAGAACTTGTTTCTAGCCATTCTCCATCGCTAAAAAGTTATTTAATGCGGCGCAAACTGGAGTTCCTAGGTAAGGTTTTTCATTACGGAAAAGAATCGAAAGACGATCAGTTGCGGTTCTTTCATAAAGCACATGCCCGCTGGAGTGATGACGAGGTACATGAGAAAGTGATAAGCGATGTGCCGGTTTCCAGACTGAATGGTTACGCTTTGCACAAGAGCTATAAAAACCTGGACAATTATATCGGCAAATTCAATCGCTATACAAGCCTGGCTGCAGAGACGCAGTTCAAGCGAGGTAAGAAGTCGTCTATTTTATTCATTCCTTTTAAAGGAGCATTCACCTTCTTTCGCTCATACTTCATTCAATTGAACATTCTAAATGGCTTTGCCGGCTGGCTTTGGTCGCTCTTCGCAGCAGTATACACTGTAGTGAAGTACACTAAGCTCTTTGAATTGCACCGCAGAAATCGCTAATTACTAGTCGATTTCAATCCAATATTTCTTTGCCATTTCGTATCTTCGACCCTCAAGCCAAAAACTTTGAGAGCCAGAATTTACTTCGTACTTACGTTGTTTTTATTGCTCTTTAGCCAAAAGAGTAATGCACAATGTGATGCCACCTTTACCTTATCTGACCGCTATTGTAGCGGAGATACATTACAGATTGCCGCAGTTCCCGGACTCCTTTATGAGCAATGGGACCTTGGAAATGGGGATACCAGTTCAGGAGCATTAAACTATGTTCTTGGATCAGGGGGGAATTATATCATTCGTCACATTGTTGAAGACAACTTAAATTGCCGGGATACCGCTTGGGACACCATTACCGTTTACAGCAGACCCGACCTAAGTTTCAGCACAGATCAGAATTGCACAGACGACAGCGTATTCTTTACGTCAGCCGGCATCTTCGACCTCAACGATACCGTTTCCATTCGCTGGTTCTTTGGTGATGGTGACAGTACAACAGGTCTAAACCCTGTTCACTCCTATTCCAATAGCGGTTACTATACCCTTCAAACCAAACTCTTCAGTTTAGGTTGTGAAGTATTGAAAGACACCCAAGTCTTTATTCAAACTCGTCCACAAACCTCTTTTAGCGCTTCAGCCGGCGCTTGCTTAGGCGATACTATGTTGTTCACGCATACTGGAACCTCATACAACAGTAGTTTGCGCTGGAATTTCGGAGATCCATTTAGCGGACAAAGCAATACCGATTCCATTGCCAACCCGAGGCATCGTTTCAGTTTGGCCGGAACTTATTTGGTGAGGTTGGTTTTGACCGATACCTTGAATTGTCGCGATACGTTCACCTCAAGTTATACCGTATACGGCCTGCCGCAGGCTAATTTTACCGTGAACAATACCTGTAAAGGAAACGGCACTCAGTTTACCAACTCAAGTACGGCAGCAGGTGGAGATACATTGGCCTCTTATGCCTGGACTTTCGGTGATAGTAATTCGGATACCTTAGCCTCTCCTCTGCACGTTTATGTAGATACAGGCGATTATCCTGTTCAGTTTATTGTAACGAGTACCGCTGGTTGCATTGATACAGTTCAGAAACAAGTTTCCATTTACGAGAAGCCGGTGATCACCTCCGATCTCAACGAACTTTGTCAGAACGGCACCATCAACTTTAGCAAACAGTTTAGCAACGATACCATTACAGCTTATGCTTGGAGTTTTGGCGACGGCTATAGCAGCACCAATACGGCACCTGCTCATCAGTATGCCAGTGCTGGCAATTTCAAACCCAGTTTGCGGGTAACTTTTCCAAATGGAAAAGGGTGCAGAAGCGATAGCTTAAGTATTCAAGTAAATGCCTTACCTGCCGCAACGCTAATCATTAATAGTGATACCCAATGTTTTAATGGCAATGAGGTTTGTTTATACCTTAGTGGTCAATCGAGTAATATCAAAACACGCAGAGTTTTATACGACGATGGATTTGTGGATGTGAGTAATGGTCCAACCGATACCTTCTCATGCCACAGTTATTCTAATACTGACGGTGGGCTCTATAGCATTACAGCTCAGTTAATTGACTCCAATAACTGCTCGGTCACATTAAATGCCGATGAGGAGGTTCTCATCTATCCTCAAATCGCGGTTGCCTTTGATTACAGCACCGATGCAGGTTGTTTTGAAACCACTGTTGACTTCTACAATACCAGCAATTCGAATCCGCCGCAAATTGTAAGTTACCAATGGGATTTTGGCGACGGTAACACCAATAGTAGCAACTGGACCTCTGTTAGCCATACTTATATCAACAACGGAAACTTTACTGCAAAGCTCACCGCAACAGACTTAAACGGCTGCACGGATTCTGTGCTTTCAACCGGTGCAATATCAAATACGACGTTCAATGTAGATGCCCGCATCGATAGCGTAACCAGCACCTGCGTGAGCAACAACAAGATTTTCGCGAGTCAAACGCCTATCCCGGGCGCCAGCATCAGCTGGAACTGGGGAAATGCTGAAGATACTTCCAAATCCTTCAGTGCTTCATTCGCTTACCAATTACCCGGAATCTATTACCCCAGCGTATCGGTAAATTTGAATGGCTGCGATAGTTCCTATGTCTTGGATACATTGGAAATTAGCGGTCCGCTAGCGAGAATTGGCCCTATCACCAACCGCTACCAATGCCAGATCACAGATACAGTTTACTTCAATAACGGCACGAATTATTACAATAATATACAGCGAAGGGCCATCTGGAATTTCGGCGATGCCTTCGCTCCTTCTTGTACTACCGATACCTATAACGGAATTAATACCACCGCCAATTGCCGTTTTTCAGTCGATTCCATTTCGGCTAAACACATGTATTCGCCGGGTGAAGAAAACTGCTACTATGTGCGGCTGATTGCCTACGATTCAGTTTTGAATTGCACGGATACGGTTACTGAATCGGTTCCTTTGATGAGTCCCATCGCGTCTAAAACGGATTCTCTCTTCCTCACCGGACTATTGCTTAACAGAACGCAAACCTGTATCGGTCCGGAAGAAGACAAAACCGTAACAGTCGATTTAACCCAAACCCAACCAAGGTGTGGCCGGCAAGGTTGGCAAGTGATGTGGGATTCCACCTGCGCGGCACAATCGGGTAACTTTAACTCGTTTTGGATTACCGGAAGCACAGAACACAACTATACCTACGATAATCCGCCCTGCGATCCGGATGGCTTTGTTACCATAGGTTTGATTATTCAAAATGGCGACGACAGCAGCGGTACTATTTGTCGCGATACCGCCTGGTACCATAATTTCCTTGAGTTCGCCATGGTTGACCCTCGATTCAGTTCAGATTACAATGCCTCAGAACATTACTGCGAAGGAAGTAGCTTTACATTTTCACTCGTTGATACGGTGCAAGATGATGTAGTAAGCACCGAATGGATCTGGGGCGATGGCACCTCTACTTTGGTAAGTGATGAACTGCCTGTACAACACCAATTCAATGAAAGCGGGACATTTACCGTCATCAACTTACTTACCACGAATACAGGCTGCATCGCTAGCGATACCCATACCGTAAATATCGGCTTAAATCAAAGCATCGCTATACAAGCCAATCCAATCTGCTTGCGCGATACCTTGTATTTCAGTCCGCAGGTGTATTACATCAACGACGGCTTTAATTACTTCAATGATTCAGCTCGATTGGCCCAAGGCAAAGAAGCCATTTTCTACGATATGGGCGAAGGCAGCGGCTTTCAAAATCTAGGTGCCAACCCAAGCTTCTTGTATACCCAACCCGGTAATTATGCCATGCGCATCGCTTTTCGAGATTCTAGTGGATGCATGGACACCTTCACCTTTGCCGACAGTATTCGCATTTATGGTGTATACGCTAATTTCGAAACAGCCGACGATAGCTTCATCTGTGCACAGGCCATTGCTTTTACCGACTTAAGTAGTGTTGTTGACAGCTCTTCGGGCATGACTCAAAATGGGGATGCTTTGGTTAGTTGGACCTGGGAATTTGGCAATGGCGTTCCGAACAGTATTTTATCCAATCCGGAGGTTTTCCTCAATGCCGGCAATTATGCCGTTGAACTGCGGGTAGAAAATACCGTTGGTTGTAGAGACAGTATCACCAAAAACATCAATGTAACCGGACCGGAGGCCTTCTATGTAATCAGCAATGATACGACGGGATGTAGCCCCCATGAGATTGTCTTCTTGAACCAAAGCAGCAATGCCAATAATTACGTTTGGAGCTTTAACGATTCGGCCAACAATACTTTAATAACCGGCTCCGATAGTTCAGTAAGTTTTGTCTATGAGAATTACGGCGTCTTTCAGCCTACCCTCACCGCTCAAGGCAATTTCATACAAAACGGCATCAACGTAAGTTGCTCTATCAGCTACCCGGATAGCACCCAACCTTCTATCCGATTGGTGGCCATCAAAGAAACACCAATTGCTGAGTTTAGTTATTCCGCAGATTGTGCAAGCAAAGGCGCTCAATTTGCCATGGAAGGAACCGTTCAAAGCACTACGCTTACAGGCTATTTATGGGAATTCGGCGATGGAGATACCTCCAGTGCCGAGAATCCGCTTCACATTTACCCTGATACCGGCAGTTACGAAGTGATCCTGCACGTTTATACAGCCCAAGGCTGTGAAGACACCGTAATGCATACCGTGGTAATTGCGCCTAACCCTATTGCTTGGTTCAGTTATTCAGAAGAATGTTTGGGCGCAACTACCCTGTTTGAAGATAGCACCGATGCTTTTAACGATTTAATCTACGATTGGCAATGGGATTTCGGCGATGGCGCCACTTCTACATTAGAAGATCCATTCCACGATTACGCTAAAGACACATTTTACACCGTTCAACTAGTGGTGACCAATATTGGTGGCTGCCGAGATACAGCCATTCGGGAGATACGTATCCACTCCTATCCGGTGGCCGATTTCACTGTATCGCCAAGTTGCGATTACGACAGCAGCGTGTTTGTAAACTCCAGCAGCAATTCTGAACTGCCATTGGATTATACCTGGACTTTTGGTGATGGACAATCGAGCAACGAGGCCAATCCTAAACACCTCTATGCAGGTCAAGGCAACTACAGCATTCAGCTGAAAGCCGTTTCTCCTTGGGGTTGTAGCGATTCCATCAGCAAGTCGCAGCAGGTGTATTTGAGTCCGCAAGCCAACTTTAACGTTTCGGATACCATCTACTGTGAAAAGAACCAGCAGTTTGTATTTACTGATCTCAGTCAGGTTGGTGATGGCAACAATTCGCGTGTTTGGGATTTTGGCGATGCTTCTAACTCTACCGATTCGGTTGCATTGCATACCTATTTGGGCATTGGTAATTTCAATTTGCAACTGGTAATATCCACTGACTTGGGCTGCAGTGATACCCTGACTCAAGTATTGCGTGTTGATCCGAATCCGGTAGCCGCTTTCAATTACATCACTCAATCGAGCTGCGAAAACAATAATGCCTACCAGTTCTTCGACCAAAGCCAAATCAGCAGCGGCACAGTTAGTTTAACTTGGAATTTGGACGAAGGCAATGGACAAAGTGATAGCAGCTTTGCGCATAGCTTCCTCGATTCAGGATTTAAACAAATTAAGTTGACGGTTTTAAGCAGCTTAGGCTGTAGCGATAGCATCACGCAGAGCCTTTATGTTAATCCTAATCCTATATCGCTATTTAGTATTAACCAAGACTCGCAATGTTTGAGTGGCAATCAGTTTCAGTTTGGGCAGCTTAGTACCGTAGCCTACGGCAACTTAACTTACCACTGGACTTTTGGCGATGGTTATTCGGCAGGATTAGCAAATCCTGCTCACAGCTATACCCTCGACTCCACTTATACCGTTCAGCTCATTGTACGCAGCGATTCTGGTTGCGTGGATACCAGCATTCAAAACGCGGTGGTTCACCCAATGCCGGTAGCCAATTTTGATCTCGATACGAATTCACTTTGCCTTTACGCCAACCAATTCCAGGCAACTAACCTGAGTAGCATTAAGTCGGGAAGCCTTTCTTACCTTTGGGATTACGGCGATGGAACACAGTATACCGGCACCAACAGCACTCATTCGTATACCGCAGATGGTGCCTACTCATTAAAATTAGTGGCTACCAGTGCATTTGGTTGTAGCGATAGCCTAAACATGCCGATAAACGTCAGACCTATGCCTCAAGCAGGCTGGGTGATTAACGACAGCACCCAATGTTTTAGCGATCATAGTTTCAGTTTCCAAGATACTTCGCTATTAAGTTCAGGCACTTATGTTCGCAATTGGTATTTAGGCGATGGCGATACCAGCAGCTCCGCATCGTTTGTTAAGACTTATAGCCAGTCTGGCGATTATTCTGTTAAGCTCAAACTCACCAGCAACCACGGTTGTACCGATTCATTTAGTCGCGAATTGAATGTATACCCACAACCCGAGGCAGCATTCTCCATCAACGATAGCTTCCAATGTTTGCGCGGTAATAGTTTTGTGTTTAGCGATGCCAGCACCCTTAGCAGTGGTAGCTTAGTCTATGCTTGGGAGTTTGGCGATGGCGATTCTAGTACTACCGTAAATCCAATTCACAGTTATGCTACCCAAGGCATTTACCAGGTGAAACTGACGGTAGAGAGCAATTTCGCATGCCGTGATACAGCCTTTGCCAGCCCTGAAGTCTTCCCAATGCCTTACGCTAAAATTGGCGAAGCAGATAGCCTGGCCTGCTTCCGAGATCACGTTTTCACATTCAGAGACAGCAGTGGTATTGCTTATGGCACCATGAGCAGAACATGGACCTTGGGCGATGGTTTTAGCGATACCAATGCATCGCTAAACTACAGCTACGCACAATACGGAAACTATACCGTTCAATTGCTCCAAGTTTCAAATGAAGGCTGTGCTGATTCCGTTCAACGTGCTTATACGGTTCACCCACAAGCTAGTGCGGCATTCTCCGTGAACGATAGCATTCAATGTTTTGCAGGCCATGCCTTTGCCTTAAGCAACCAAAGCACCTTAGCGAATGGTCAGCTTTTGTATTCCTGGGATTTTGGCGATGGTAAGTTCTCCAATGCAATGGATACGGTATACAGCTACGCAGTGTACGGTCCTTATACCGTACAAATGATTGCCAATACAGCTTTTGGTTGTGCGGATACCACTTACCAAAACTTGAGAGTGGACCCTAGTCCGGTAGCTGCATTCAGTGTGAACGACAGTACCCAATGCGTGAATGCACAAAACATTCAATTCACCGATTTAACCAGCTTGGCTCAAGGTATTTACACTGTTACTTGGACTTTTGGCGATAATACCGGTTCAACCTTAAACAACCCAAGCAAAACCTATCCATTCCGCGGCACCTTCCCTATTAAGTTGGTTACGTTAAGCGATAGCGGTTGTGCTGATTCTGCCGTTTCTCAGGTAATTATCTACCCTAAACCAACAGCTGATTTTACCGTAAACGATACCGGACAATGTGAAAACAACAACGACTTTGTGTTTACCAATTCTTCGGGAATTTTGACAGGCAGCTTGACCTATACTTGGTCGTTTGGCGACGGTGACACAAGTAATCTAGTAGATCCAAGCCATACCTTCCTTTACCACGACACCTTCTCTACTTCCCTTTTAGTTCGAAGCAATCAAGGTTGTTTGGATTCCTTTAAGATGAACATGGCCGTTTACCCTAAACCGTATTCGTCTATCAGCTTCAACGATTCAGACCAATGCCTCAATACCCAAAACATACTGTTCTTTGGCACTAGCACCGTCAATTGGGGTAATTTCCAATCCTACTATTGGACTTTGAATGGAAATGAAGGCATGGGCGACCTGGATACGAGTTACCATTATTCGGCCTCCGGAACCTACCCTATTCGCTTTATCTCCGAAACAGAAATGGGTTGCTTCGATACCACAAGCAGTCAAGTGGTGATTTACCCTAAACCAACGGCTGCCTTTAGCGTGAACGATTCAGATCAGTGCGTAAATACCAATTCTTTTGTATTCACCAACGGCTCAAGCATAAGTTTAGGCAGCTTAAGTTACCTATGGGATTTAGGCGATGGAAGTGCCAGCACAGACGAACATCCGGTATACAGCTTTTTAGCACACGACACATTAACAAGTACCTTGTATGCGTATTCCGGATTTGGCTGTTACGATACCACCCAAAGAACCATCATTGTTTTACCTAAGCCTGAAATGTCGTTTACCGTGAACGATACAGGCCAATGTATCAATGGCAACGACTTCATTTTCACCAACCAGAGTACCATCGATTACGGTAGCTTGACTTACCTCTGGGATCTGAAAGACGGTTCCACATTCACCACCACCGATGTTCAGCATACTTATGCTGCTCACAATACCTATGGTGTTCAATTGAACGCTACTTCTAACGTAGGCTGTAGCGACTCTTTGATTACCCCTATTGTGGTCTTCCCTAAACCTATGCCGGCATGGAATGCAAACGATTTCGGACAGTGTTACAACGAACAGGATTTCCTATTTACCAATGCGAGCACCATCGCTTACGGGCAATTGCATTACCGCTGGGATTTTGGTGACGCAGCAGAAGACACCAATGCGGCTATTCGTCATACGTACGCCAGCTTTGGTGCTTACGATGTAGAACTTTTACTCACTTCAGATTTTGGCTGCGTCGATTCACTCACTCAGGAAATAAGGGTACTGGCCTCACCATTAGCACAATATACCGTGAACGATACCGGCCAGTGCATCAATACACAAAACTTCCAGTTCAGTAGCCAAAGCACCATTGTGCAAGGCAGCATAGCAACTCAGGTTTGGTATTTCGACGATGGCAATACGGCGAACGGAACCACAAGCACACATTACTATGTTGATCCGGGAATATTTGAAAGCAGTTTAATCGTTACTTCAGACAGTGCTTGTCCGGATACGGCCAAAACTATGCTCCGCGTATTTCCTAAGCCTACCGCCTATTTTGACCTGAACGACTCTGCTCAGTGTTTAACGTCTAACGATTACCAAGTATACAGTTTGGCCTACGATAGCAGTGGAATCGCGGCTTGGTATTGGGATTTCTCCAGCAATGCAAACTCTAGCGATTCAGCTACCGCTTATACCTTTGCCACACCGGGATTGAAAACCATTGTACACCAGGTATTGGGTAATGATGGATGCAAAGACACCACTGAAACGCAGGTATTTGTTAAACCAATGCCTGATCCACGCTTTACCGGATTGAGAACCTTCCATTGCGAGAACGAGCCTGCTCTGACCCTACAAGTCAATACAACAGGTGGAACCTTTACCGGAAAGAACATTGTAAACCAAGAATACCTGCCGCGAATTCTGTGGGCTGATACCGTGAAATACTGGATTGAAGTAAACGGTTGTGCTGATTCAGCTTACGGTTATACCAATGTATACCCATTACCGAAAGTAGATTTAGGTCCGGATACGCTGATGTGTAAAACAGAATACTTGGTCAAAGACGTGAACTTCTTTGGTGGAGAATACCGTTGGGAAAACGGCAGCAACAATCCTTACCGAATCATCAGTAAACCCGGACTCTACAGTGTCTCCATCACCAATATGTGCGGATTTGCCGAAGATGAATTGAACGTAGAATTCCAAGATCACAATTGCCGGGTGTATACGCCAAATGTCTTCACTCCAAACCAAGACAAGTTTAACGACTACTATAAACCGGTTTGGTTTGATGTAGACGACCTCACCTTTGAAATTTACAATCGTTGGGGACAAAAGGTATTTGCAGGCGACATGAACAGCGGTGGTTGGGACGGCACCTATTTGAATAGCCCTGTTCCACAAGATGTTTATGTAGTTGTGGTGCGCTATTCTTACCAAGTCTACGGTACACCCATCATTGGATTTGATCGAGTAAACCTGACGCTTTTAAGATAGTCCTTCTGTAAAAGAAGGCATTCCCTATCTTTGCCGCGAATGCAGTATTACAAGAACATCCTCGAAACGATTGGGAATACCCCGCTTGTCCAGTTAAACAAGATTTGCGCTGAGATTCCAGCTACCGTATTAGCGAAAATTGAAACGACCAATCCCGGTAACTCCATCAAAGACCGCATGGCTTTGAAGATGATTGAAGACGCTGAGAAATCAGGCGCTCTGAAGCCGGGTGGTGTAATTGTAGAAGGTACCAGCGGCAATACCGGCATGGGCCTCGCGATGGCAGCCGTAGTTAAAGGATACAAATGCATTTTCACTACCACCGATAAACAATCGCGTGAAAAGGTAGATGCTTTGAAGGCATTTGGCGCTGAAGTAATTGTTTGTCCTACCGATGTGGACCCGGAAGATCCTCGCTCCTATTATTCTGTTTCCAGCCGTTTAGCTGCTGAGATTCCGAATGCATGGAAACCGAATCAATACGACAACCTTTCTAACTCACAAGCACATTACGAGCAAACCGGTCCTGAGATTTGGGAACAAACCGAGGGTAAAATCACCCATCTCGTAGTTGGTGTAGGCACCGGCGGAACCATCAGCGGTACTGCTCGCTACTTGAAAGAAAAGAATCCGAATATTCAGATTTTAGGCATCGATACCTACGGCTCTATCTTCAAGAAATACAAAGAAACCGGCGAATTCGATAAAGACGAAATCTACCCTTATATCACCGAAGGCATTGGCGAGGACTTTTTGCCTCAGAACGTAGCCTTCGATTTAATCGACCATTTTGAAAAAGTAACCGACCGCGATGCGGCCATCTATACCCGTCGTATTCCTAGAGAAGAAGGCATTTTTGTAGGCAACTCAGCAGGTGCTGCTGTGGCCGGCTTAGTGCAGATGAAAGATCGCTTTAAGGCAGGTGATGTGGTAGTAGTCATCTTCCACGACCACGGTACGCGTTACTTGGGTAAGATGTTCAACGAAGACTGGATGCGCGAGCGCGGCTTTATTGAAATGCCTAAGCCTAAATCGGCTATCGACTTAATTGAAAAACACAAAGACCAGAAACTGGTTACTGTTAAAGAAGAGCAAGACATTGCATCTGCCTGCGAGTTGATGCAGAAATACGGTATTTCTCAGATTCCGGTGGTCAATGCCTCCAATGAGTTTACCGGTGCGTTGAATGATAGCCACCTCTTCCAGAACCTGCTATCCAATCCAGAATGCCGTAACCAAACGGTGAAGGAATTGATGCAAAAAAGCTTCCCTATTGTAAAACACAGCGACAGCATTGATGCAGTAAGTAAACTAATCAACAAAGAGAACAATGCTGTCTTGATGATGGATTTGGGAGGCAACTGGCATATCATCACCAAATACGATATCATCGAAGCCTTGAGCTAATGGAAATGCGGCAGGTACAGGATCAAATGGGTAGAACCGTAGTGGTCCCAAAACATCCACGCCGCATTGTTTCTATTGTCCCTAGCCAAACCGAATTATTGGCTTACCTCGGTGCACCTTTGGTGGGTAGAACACGTTTTTGCATTCACCCGGATTCCATCGTTGAAGTGCAGCGTGTTGGCGGGACTAAAAAACTCGATTTTGAACGTATTGCCGCTTTAAATCCCGACTTAATCATAGGAAACAAGGAGGAAAACGAACAATCGGATATCGAAGCCTTGGAGCAGCTTTATCCGGTCTGGATGAGCGATATCGTGCAAATTCCGGATGCCTTGGCCATGATTCATCAGGTTGGAGATTTGGTTCAAGCACAATCCAAAGCAAAGGAGCTCATTAAAAAACTGGAAATTTCATTGGAATCCATTCGATCAAAAGCATCCAGATTCGAGGGAATGAAGGTTTTGTATTTCATCTGGAAGAATCCATGGATGTTAGCCGGCAAAGGCACCTTCATCCATGAAGTACTGGAGTGGTCGGGATTCACTAATGCTTGTGCAGATGTGCGTTACCCTGAACTGGGTAATCCAGCCCCTGCTGCAGATTTGGTCTTTTTAAGCAGCGAGCCCTTCCCTTTTAAATCGGAACACGAAGCTGAAATAGAAACGCTGATTCCCAATTCCAAAGCCTTGGTGGTAGACGGAGAAGTATTCAGCTGGTATGGTAACCGATTGGAATTGCTCGAAACGTACTTGGATGAATTAGCGGAACGCATTGCTTTAAAAAAGGCATAAAAAAACCCGGACTAGCCGGGTTTTCAATCACTAAGAAATCAATCTTATTTTACTTTTTCGCCAAGCAAGTCAATTATTGTTTGCTTGTCTTTCAACTGCGATTCCAAAGACGCAATTTGTCTTTCCAAAATGCTGATTTTGTCTTCTGCGTTGTCTAATTTCATTGCGGTAAAGTCAGTTGATTCTGCCGGTTTTGCTGCAACCGGTGCTTCCATAACTTCCGCTTGAGCAGCTTGTTTCGCTGTTTCAAATTTCGCTACAAATGGAATATCCAAAACTTTGGAAATTTCCATCCAAGTATCAATTTTCAAATTGCGGTTGTTATAAGAATTTAAGAATCCCTGATAACTCATACTGATTTTTGAAGCGATATCGCGTTTTGATACTTTCTTGCGTTTTGCCAGTGTATTAAACTGCGCATACAAAGCTTCTAATTCTTTAATTTCCCCTTTGGCTTTGGAAACTTTTTCTTTTGCAACCGGAGCAGATTTAGCTGCTGTAGCTACAGTTTTTTCTGTTTTTCTTCTTGCCATTTTCTGATTATTTGGTACAAATCTATGGTTTTAAAGAAGATTCTTCCAACTATTGGCCTATTATTTCAGTTTAGTAATAGAATTATGATTCTCATTCAATTACAATACTATAATATCTAGTATCATCATACGGAATACCACTTGATTTACCACGCTATCCATTGCTAATTCATTTTCAAAACCCGAATGTAGCTTGCCCAGATTTTCGCTAGTTTTGCAGCATGAAAAATCTGGCTATTCACCCTCGTATACTTCGCATGTTTGTGTTCATGTTTTTATTGAACATCGTAGCCTCTGTAAGCCAGAACTACCATAAAGAAATAGAGAACTCCTTCTTTTGGTTTGTCAACCTATTTTTCCCTGTTTTCGTCACCATCATTGGCGGATCCGTAATCGGCATGATTCTTTTCATGTTTCCTCAACCGGTAAAAGACACCACCTCCAAACTAATTCGCTCAAAAGTAATGGGCATGATGGTGCTCACGGCTGTGTTTTTTGTGTTATACCTCTACAATTTCATGGCCGGCGCCATGCTTAAATGAGTTCCCTTTCAAAACTTAAGATTATTGAAGTGGCCGGTGTATTGGCCGGTCCGCTGGTAGGTAGTTTCTTTAGCGAATTAGGCGCTGAAGTAATCAAAATAGAAGCGCCCGGAAGAGGCGATATTACCCGCTCTTGGAAATTAGCCTCGGAAGACCCGGATGCCCAATTATCCTCCTATTTTGCTTCGGCCAATTACAATAAAACTTTGCTGCGCCTTGATTTAGTGAATGAATCGGATCGCAACAACTTTCTCCAATTATTGGAGTCGGCAGATGTTTTAATAAGCAATTTCAAGGCTGGCGACTTAAGCAAATTCCGTCTCAGCAAAGACGATATTCAAAGTCGCTTTCCTAGGCTTATCTGGGCCAATATCAGCGGATTTGGAGAAAATGACCATCGAGTCGCGTTTGACATGGTTTTGCAAGCAGAAAGCGGATTCTTAGCGATGTCTGGAACACCTCAAGGCGAACTTACTAAGATGCCGGTGGCCTTGATTGACGTACTCGCTTCCCACCAAGTAAAAGAAGCCCTATTGCTTGCTTTATTGGCAAAAAAGGAAAGCGGAAAGGGCCGGTTCATCGAACTAAACTTATTCGATACCGCTTTAAGTTCTTTGGCCAACCAGGCTTCTGCTTACCTCATGACGGGTCACTCGCCTCGTCCGATGGGAACACTCCACCCAAGCATTGCACCTTATGGCGAAATCATTTCTTTTCAAGACGATCGTAAAATGGTTTTAGCCATTGGCAGCGATAAACAATTTAAAGCTTTATGTGCCGTGCTGAATTGCGAGGTACTTAGTGAAGATTCGCGTTTCGCTACTAACCAAAGCAGGGTAATCAACCGCCAAGCCTTGTGGACTGAACTAAATCAAGCTTCGTCTAAACTCAACATGCAAAGCTGTTATGAGCAACTTATTGAACATCAAGTTCCGGTTGGTCGCATCAGAACGGTGGCGGAGGTACTTTCTGACCCTCAAGCGCAATCGCTTATTCTAGAAGACGAAGTTGAAGGACAGTTATTGCGACGCATGAAAACCTACGTAGCCAAGCATATTGAGCGACCAGAATAGCGCTGAATTCGCTACTTTTGCAGTGCTTATGGCAATTCCAATTAAAACAGCCGAACAAATAGAAGGCATCAGAAAAAGTAGTATTCTGGCTGCCCAAACTTTAAAATACTTGGAACAATTTGTAGTTCCGGGAACCACCACTGCATTTATCGATCAAAAGTGCGAAGAATTTGTACGCGATCACGGTGCTATTCCGGCTACCAAAGGGTACAATGGATTTCCTGCAGCCTGCTGCACATCGGTAAACGAGGTGATTTGCCACGGTATCCCGGGTGCTTATGAGCTGCGCGACGGTGATATCTTAAACATCGACGTAACTACCATTCTTGAAGGTTACTTCGGTGATACCTGCAAAATGTATGAAGTAGGAAACGTGAGCGATTATGCCAAACGTTTGATGCGTGTAACCAAAGAATGTTTGCATATCGGTTTCGAGCAATGTGTGGCAGGAAATAAGTTGGGAAATATTGGTTACGAAATCAACAAACACGCCACCTCACACGGTTATAGTGTGGTATATGAGTTTTGTGGCCATGGTGTTGGATTGAAGTTTCACGAAGAACCCGAAGTAGCGCATACCGCTCCAAAAGATTCCGGTCCTGTTTTAGCGCCGGGCATGATTTTCACCATTGAACCCATGATTAATGCCGGTAAAGCCCGTTCTAAAGTCGATAGAAAAGACGGCTGGACCGCCCGCACCATCGATGGAAAATTATCGGCTCAATACGAGCATACCATTCTCATTACCGATGGTTTCCCCGAAGCATTAACGGATATCGACGGAGAATACAATAAAGCCTAATGTTTTTCCTGCACGCCTGGTACATTGAACGCTTTGTACGCGAGCAGCGGGAAAGTTTAATCGGATACCGTTTTCACGATGCCTTTTCGGTTAGCAAAAACGAACTCTTTCTGCAATGGCTTAGTCCGGAGCTACAACTTGTAAACTGGCGCCTTCATTGGGATGCCGGACAATTCTTCATCAGCTTTCCGGAAGAACTGAATATTCAAGCGAGAAAACGTTTAAAGCAATTTCACCACTTAGCTTCAGCTGAATTAACGGACTGCATCATTCACCCGGATGAACGCAGTTTTGAGTTGGTAATGGATAGCGGACAAGTGCTGCTTATTCAGTGCTACGGACCCAATGCAAAAGTCACCCTTTGGAAATCGAATGAATGCCAGGCTAGCTTTCACGGCAAAGCACCGACCCTGCCCGACTGGGAATCGCTTCGAAACCCGAAAGAAAACTACAGTGCTCAAGTGCAAGGCTTTGCTTGGTATCAATCGCTGCAAAAACTGGATTCAGACGTTTCACTTGAGGAGTGGAAAAAACGATTTTTAACTGGTGCCATTTACCTCCATACCGGGACAAACGGCTTCGACATTAATCCTTGGCCGTATAATGCCCAACAGACGTTTTCACGTATTAGTGACGCTTGGCAAAATTTCAGCTCCACCTACCTCAAGACTTGGCATTTCGCTAATGAAAAACAGCGCTTACAAGAACAGTGGAATAAACGATTGAGCGAATTACACCGTAGTTTAAAATCGGCTGAAATCAAGTTCAACAAACTCTCCAACGCTCAGAATTACCGTCATTACGGCGATTTAATCATGAGCAACCTTTGGCAGATTGGCGAATCGCTCAAAGAAGTAAGCTTAGATGATTATATCAGTGGAAGTCAGCTGATTATTCCATTAAAATCGAGCCTTAATGCGCAAGAAAATGCCGAGCGATATTACCAAAAAGCCAAAAATCAAAACATTGAACTAGGCTTTGCAGAACAACGACTTGCATCGCTAAAGGAACAAGTAACTGCAGCTGAGCAAGCGATTGCAGGCTTGGAAAAAGCGGATAACTGGCCTGCCTTAAAACCCTTTATGTTGGCCGAAAAGGAAAAAGCCATCCAAGATGAGCGCAGTCCTTACCACCAATTCCATTTCATGGGCTATACCATTTTAGTGGGCAAATCGGCTACCGACAACGACCAGCTCACGCTACACATCGCTAAGAAAGACGATTTATGGCTGCATGCTCGCGACGTAGCCGGTAGTCACGTGATTATCAAACAACGCTCCGGACAAGGTTACCCTGAGTCTTTGATAGAAGCTGCAGCATCACTAGCGGCCTGGTTTTCCAAACGAAAGAATGAGAGTTTGTGTCCGGTAATTTATACCCAGAAGAAATTCATCCGTAAGCGCAAAGGCATGCACGCCGGACAAGTTGTAGTGGAAAAGGAGAAAGTAGTGATGGTGAAACCGGAAAGTCCGGATCAGCTTTTCGGGAAATAAACGGTGAAGGTTGAGCCTTTGTCTTCCTTGCTCTCTACCTCGATTCTTCCGTTGTTCAATTCCACAAAATGCTTCACAACAGATAGGCCAATGCCGGTTCCAATTTCTTCGTTGGTGCCAGCTGTGCGGATTTCATTGTTCTCAAAGATTTTCTTCATCATCTTGGTAGAGATGCCCCTCCCTTCATCTTGAATTTTCAAGGCCACTTCATCAGAAAACTGACTCAATGAAATGCTGATTTTACCGGCTTTACTGGAGAATTTAATGGCATTGCTTAAGAGGTTACGCAAAACCAAACGGAACATTTCAAGGTCGGCAAAAATGCGGTCTTCGTCGTTCACCTCTACAATGAAGATTAGCGATTTCTGGCGGATTGCCGGTTCATACAAACGTTGCACTCGGCTAATTTCCGATCCTAAGTTGATTTGTTCTTTGCGCACTTCCAATTGAAGCACCTGTGATTTAATCCAAACCAAAAGGTTGTCGAGTAATTGTCCGGTTTGCTCAATGCGCACACTCAAATCGCGGAAAATGATATCCAGCTGATCTTTGTCTACCCCATCCATCATCACCAAATCCAGGGTACTCTGCAAGGTGGCTACCGGAGCGCGTAAATCGTGCGATAACACAGACAGCAAACGGTCTTTCAACATATTGGTGTCTTTCAGCATCAACTCACTTTCGCGCAATTTCTTCCGCTGGCGGTACATGCGCACCAAGATGATAATGGTAACGATAAACAAGACACCCAAAGCAGCCATCATGGTGATGGTTAGTCGTATTACTTTATTCTTACCGCTAATTTGTTCTTCTTTTAGCTCAATGCGGTAGTTCTCAACAATTTCTGAAATCTCTCTTTCGCGACTCTCTTTGTAAAGGGTATCGTAATAAATGCGGAATAGACGCTCGTATTCCCAGGCTTTTTGGTAGTCTTGAAATCCTTCTCCGTAGATAAGCGATAATTGTCCGCATGCCGCCGACATATACGACATTACATCGTACTTGCGGGCATACTCCAGCGAAAGCTGGGCATAATACAGGGCGCTATCGTATTGTTTTGTATAGCGATAGGCTAACGCGAAGTTATTGTAGAGGTAAGGGAAATCTTGCTCTAAGTTTGACTCTTTACCAAGGGCTACGGCCTCGTACAAAACCGGAAACGCCGCAGCAAAATCCTTGCGGTTATTGTAAAGGTAACTTGCCTCTAGAATCAGGTTATTGTATAAGATTTCTTTGAAACCATTGTCGCGACAGATTTTGATAGAACTGCGCAAATAGGTCTTCATTTCAAGTGTATCTGTCCACTGAAGGTAAACCGCTGCCTTCCTATTTTTGGTATACGCTAAACCGTAATCGTTTGATATCTGATTAAACAAGCGCTCTGCTTCATTGAGGTACTTGAGCGCATAGGGTTTATTGTTGGAAGCCCTGTTTACTTCGCCCAATAAGCGATAGGTTTCCGCCAAGTACTCCAAATTATTCTTTTCATTCGCGTCTTTCAGTGCTGAAAAGAATATGTTGCCCGCCATTTCATAATCGCCGCTGTAGTAAACCCGGTATCCACTATCTAAGAGCGCGTACTTCTTGTACATGGGTTCTTGGGCCTGAACCACAAGACTTAAACTGAGAAAACTAAGGCTAAGAAGAATTTTGGAGGTGCTGGTTCGGAGCATGTTTGATTAGGCTTGGTGCATTTCTTTCAATTTCGCCACCACATAATCAATCTCCTCACGTGTATTGTATTTGGAAAAGGAGAAGCGAATATTCGCTCTACCAGGCTCAACACCAATGGCACCTAAAACGTGTGATCCCACATCCGAGCCGCTGGAACAGGCGCTACCTCCTGAGGCAGAAATACCTTCAATGTCTAACTTAAACAGCATCATCTCAGAAAACGCCGATGGTGGAAAAGATACATTCAGCACCGTGTACAAAGAGCGACCTTCCGTATCGCCATTGAATTTAATGCCAGGTACCTCCGCCTTTAGACGTTCCATCATATACGACTTCAGTCCTTGGATATGTTCTTGTTTCTGATCCAAGCTAGCGTAGGCTAAGTCTAAGGCTTTTGCTAAGCCTAAGATTCCATAAACGTTTTCTGTACCGGCACGCATGTTTCGTTCTTGCGAACCACCGGTGATATAAGGTTTAAGCTTGTTTCTATTGCTGATGTAGATAAATCCAACGCCCTTCGGACCATTAAATTTATGTGCTGCAGCCGCGAGGAAATCCACTTTGGTTTCTTGCAAGTCGAAACGGTAATGCCCCATGGTTTGCACCGTATCACTGTGAAACAAGGCTCCGTATTGCTGGGTTAATTGTGCTACCGCATCCAGGTCAAGCAGGTTTCCAATTTCATTGTTGGCATGCATCAAAGAAACCAAGGTCTTTTTATCGCTCGACTTAAGCAAGGATTCTAGGTCAACTAAGTCTACATGACCGTCTGCCTTCAATTTCACCAAGTCGAATTGAATTTTTCCTTTTTTGGCAAGTTCTTCCGCAGTGTGCAAAACTGCATGGTGTTCGATAGGTGAACTGATAATTCGCTCTATACCTAAATCCTCCACACTGCAACGAATCACCATATTATCGGCCTCGGTGCCGCCAGAAGTAAAGAAGATTTCAGCCGGCGTAACATTAAGGTGTTTTGCTACTGATTTACGTGCTTCTTCAATTAAGGTTCTTACTTCTCTTCCGTGGGAATGGATGGAAGAAGGGTTACCATAATGGTTTTTCATGGCCTCTGTAATCACATCCAAGACTTCAGGAGCCATGGGCGTGGTTGCGGCATTATCGAGGTAAACTTTCATTGCGTTTGATTTCAGTGGTTTGATAGGGAAATATAACCCATTAAGCGATAAAGCAATTTCGCTAGGGTAAATTCTGACAGGATGCTGCCTTCCATGGGGGCGCATTCTACAATGTCAAAGCCAACAACTTTTTTTCTTTCGCAGGTTGTTTTGAGCAATTGCATGGTTTCTTCCCAGAATAAGCCGTTCGGTTCAGCTGTTCCAACAGCCGGCATGATGGCAGGATCTAAGCCGTCTGCATCAATGGTGATGTACACTTCATCGCTCAGGTGATCTACCAGTTCATTGATCCAATTTGGATTACGTCGCACTTGGTGGGCATAAACCGTATGGATATTGGCACTGCTTTTAATCAACTCTGCTTCTTCAATGCACTGGGCTCTGATTCCGGCCTGACCAATTTTGAGTCCCAAATCATTCACACGAGCCATCACAGATGCATGCGAATACGGGTTGCCTTGGTAAGCCTGGCGTAAATCAGAATGGGCATCAATCTGCAATACACTCAGATTCGGGTATTTCTTTAGGTGTGCTTTCACAAAACCAAAAGTAACGGTATGCTCAGCACCTAGGGAGATCACAAATTTGTTATCGTTCAATAACTTGGTGGTCTCTGCTTCAATTAAATCCACCGCATCGGCATCTACTTTTCCATCGAAGTTCATGGCTTCTAGTGTGCAGATTCCACCTTTGCGGAAAGTCTCTTGATCCAATTCCTCATCGTAAAACTCCACGAAATGGGAAGCTTCTAAAATAGCAGCTGGACCTTTTTCAGATCCGGCTAAGTAACTGGAAGTATGCTCATAAGGAGCAGATTGAATCACGTATTTGCTTTGCTCATAAGAGCACAGCGCTTCCTCCTCGATGCCAAGGAAGTTTGAGTCAGCGTTTAAGCCTTTCATGGATTTTATTTTACTCTTTCCAAGTAAGTACCTGTATTCGGATCTACTTTGATCATCTCTCCAATGTTGATGAACAAAGGAACCTGTACCTCAGCACCTGTTTCAACCGTTGCAGGCTTCAAGGTATTGGTTGCAGTATCGCCTTTAACACCCGGTTCAGTATAGGTAACTTCCAATTCAACAGAACCCGGAACGGTAGCACTTACCGGAGTTTCACTTTCAAAAGCAATGATCACAGTCATGCCTTCTTTCATGTATTTGGCTGCGTTAGCAAAGAATTGCTCTTCCACGTAAATCTGATCGAAGGTCTCATTGTCCATGCAAACAAAGCTGTTTCCATCTTTGTATAAGAACTGTAATTCGCGGGTTTCCACACGCGCTACATCGATGTTTTCACCTGAGCGAAAGCGGTTTTCTGCCAGTTTACCGGATTTAACATTTCGCATTTTTGCTTGGTAAAATGCGCGAAGGTTACCCGGTGTACGGTGTTGCCATTCGATAATTTGTACCAATTCACCATTGTAGCGAATAAATGATCCTACGTTTACGTCTGAAGTAGTTGCCATAAAAACAATTTTCGGCAAATATACTTTTCAGCGAGACCATTGCAAAGTCCGAATCCATGCAGCTAAAAATTAAGACAGATTACACTTTGGGATAAATGTCACATTGTGCAAGTCTATTTTTTTCTAAATTCGTTGCTGTGAAATTCATCACGGGCATATTCGCTATTTACCTCATGCTGCTGGCCATTGTGCCGTGCACAGATACGCATAGCGATTTAGGTCACGAGGATGAAACGTCTTGGCATATTACCGACCAAGACCAACACAACCATGGCGACGAATCTTGTTCGCCGTTTTGCACCTGTCAGTGCTGTTCCGTTCACGTTACCTTTAGCCACTTTAATGGCCCCGTTGTTTTGCAGCTGGCTATGGAAGATGTGCTCTTTCCTGCAGCTATAGGTACTCCGGAGAAAGCTGATGTACCATTTTGGCAACCGCCTAAGGTCTGAGTCGCTACTCCCGACTTTCTTATTTAAGACCTTAATAAATACATTACATGTTAAACAAAATCATCAAGTTCTCGATTGAGAACAAGTTGATGGTAGCACTCATGACCTTGGCTTTGGTCATTTGGGGGACATATTCCTTATACCATCTTCCCATCGATGCTGTACCTGACATCACCAATAACCAGGTACAGGTTATTACCCGTGCTCCTTCCCAGAGCGCAGAAGACATTGAAAGGCTGGTAACCTTTCCGTTAGAGCAACAACTCTCTACCCTTCCACTCAAAGAAGAGATTCGGAGTATGTCGCGTTTCGGACTCTCCGTAATCACCGTCGTTTTTGAAGAGGGAACCGACATTTACTGGGCTCGCCAACAGGTATCTGAACGCCTGCAACAAATCAGTGGTGAAATTCCGCCCGATTTAGGCATTCCTGAAATGGCGCCTGTATCTACCGGGTTGGGTGAAATTTACCAATACGTATTAAAGGTAGACTCGGCTTACCGGGATAGCTTCGACCTGATGGAGTTACGTTCCATCCAAGATTGGATTGTTCGTCGTCAATTACTCGGATTGGAAGGAGTTGCCGATGTGAGCAGCTTTGGAGGCAAACTGAAGCAATACGAAGTAGCCATTCGTCCCGAAGCATTGCAGAGCTTCCACATGTCGGTTACCGAAATATTTGATGCCCTCCAGCGCAATAACGCCAATACCGGCGGTGCCTATATCGATAAATCGCCACAGGCCTATTTCATTCGCACCGAAGGACTTTTAAGCTCTTTGGATGATGTTCGCTCTATTCCCATTAAGCTGAAGGAAGACGGACTTCCAATCTATATCCGGGATGTGGCCACTGTGCAATTCGGCTATGCCAACCGCTACGGCGCCCTCACCTACAATGCCGAAGGTGAAAGCGTGGGAGCCATTGTGATGATGCTCAAAGGCGAAAACTCCAATGCCGTTGTAAACAGGGTGAAATCAAAAATCAGTGAAATTGAAAAGACCCTACCTAAAGGTGTACATATTGAAGCATTTTTAGACCGCAGCGACTTGGTTAACCGGGCTATTTCTACGGTTAAAACCAATTTAATGGAAGGTGCCCTTATTGTTATTTTGGTACTGGTGCTCTTTCTCGGCAACCTGCGTGCAGGCCTGCTCGTGGCTTCTGTTATTCCCTTAGCGCTCCTCTTTGCCATTTCCATGATGCAGCTTTTTGGTGTATCCGGTAATTTGATGAGTTTGGGTGCCATCGACTTCGGATTGGTGGTGGATGGTGCAGTAATTATCGTTGAGGCCACCATGCACCACTTGGGTTTACGCAAATGGAGCGGTAAGATGAGTCGGAAGGAAATGGACGAAGAAGTCTTTAACTCAGCTTCTAAAATTCGGAATTCCGCCGCCTTTGGTGAGATCATTATCCTTATCGTTTACTTGCCAATCCTAGCTTTGGTTGGCGTGGAAGGCAAGATGTTCAAGCCGATGGCGCAAACCGTTTCTTTTGCCATCTTGGGTGCATTCCTCCTATCGCTTACCTATGTCCCAATGCTTTCTTCTGTATTGCTGAGCAGAAAGCAACCGAAAGAAACCTTAACCGATAGAATCATGGCAAAGCTTCAATTAGCCTATGGCAGATTGCTTGCTCACGTATTAAAAGTAAAAGCTTGGGTGATTGGAACTGCCATTGCCCTCTTTGCAATCTCTTTGGTTCTTTTCCTCCGTATGGGTGGTGAATTTATTCCAACCTTGGAAGAAGGGGATTTTGCATTGGAAGTTCGACTGCTACCCGGTAGTAGTTTAGAGAAAACCACGCGGGTGAGTTTGGATGCTGCAGAGCTGTTGCTTCGCAAATTCCCGGATGAAATTGCTAAGGTTATTGGCAAAGTGGGAACTTCTGAAATTCCTACCGACCCCATGCCGCTTGAAGCTTGCGACCTTATGGTCATTTTAAAACCGCAAGATCAATGGACACAAGCCTCCACGCAGAATGGACTAGCCGAATTGATGCAGGAAGAGCTTGCCCTTTTTGCCGGCGTCAACTTCGGATTTCAACAACCCATTCAAATGCGTTTCAATGAGCTCATGACCGGAGTTAAGCAAGACGTGGCAGTGAAGATTTTTGGCCACGACTTAAAAACCTTAAGCAGCTTAGCCAAGCAAACCGGTGCCCTAGCCTCTTCTGTAGAAGGTGTTCAAGACATCTACGTTGAGGAAGTGGATGGAATCAGTCAAATTGTAATCAAAGTAAATCGCTTAGCACTATCGCGATACGGCTTGTCTGTGCAGGAAGTAAATACCTTAATTGAAAGCACCTTGGCCGGTAAGATCGCCGGACTCGTATACGAAGGAGAAAAGCGCTTTGATTTAACCGTTCGTTTAGACAAATCGCGCCGTCAAAGCATTAACGATATTGAATCGCTGTTTTTGCATGGAATGAACGGTGTAGCCGTACCGCTATCTGCCGTCGCCACAATTGACGAAGTGGCCAGTCCAAATCAAATTCAAAGGGAAAATGCAGCCCGGCGAATTGTGGTAGGTTTCAACGTGCGTAACCGTGATGTACAGAGTGTTGTGGAAGAAATACAAGCTAAAATGAATGAGAAAATCGAGTTCCCTTCCGGGTATTATCCAGCATTTGGCGGACAGTTTGAAAACCTACAGGAGGCCCAAGCCCGTTTGTCTATCGCGGTTCCTATCGCGCTAGCTCTCATTCTGCTTTTACTTTATTTAAGCTTCTCCAGCATCAGCCACGCTTTACTCATTTTTAGCTCCATCCCAATGGCAGCCATTGGTGGTGTATTTGCGCTTTACCTGCGCGATATGCCCTTTAGTATTTCAGCAGGTGTTGGCTTTATCGCCTTATTCGGAGTAGCTGTTTTAAACGGTATCGTACTGATTGCCGAATACCGCCACAGGCAAAAAGAAGATCCAAATCAGTCGTTATTAGATTTGATTATCTCCGGTAGTCAAACCCGTATTAGACCCGTACTCATGACAGCCTGTGTGGCTTCCTTAGGCTTCTTACCGATGGCTATTTCGCAGTCGGCCGGTGCTGAAGTTCAAAGACCATTGGCCACGGTGGTAATCGGTGGATTGGTAAGTTCTACCCTGCTTACTTTATTCGTTTTACCATCGCTATTTTACTGGTTATCCAATAGAAAGCGTAAAGCAACAACCGTGGTTACCATTCTATTTATCAGTCTTTTAAGTGCGAATCAAAGCCATGCGCAAAGCATTACACTTCAAGAAGCGATTAAGGTGATGAACGATAGCAATCCGGAGCTCCAAGCAGCCCAACTCAAATGGAAAGCAATGGAAGCACGAATTGGAAATTCGGTAGTGATGCCTGATACCCGGATTGGACTTCAATACGGACAATACAACTCCTATATCAAAACCGATAATTCACTTCAGCTTACCCAAGAGATTCCTTTTCCTGCCAAGCTTAGTTCCGGAAGAGCCGTTGACCGAGCCAGTGCACAACGCAGCAAAATGGAGATGGACTTACTCAAGGCTCGAAAGACTTGGGAATTGCGCGACTTGTATGCAAAGGCGCAGTTCTACTTGACTGAGATGACTGTATTGGAAACCCAAGACAGCCTTTTGGTTCAGCTTGAGAATTTCATGAAACTACGTTACCAAGCCGGTGAAATAGGCGAATACGAATACCTCAGGGTAAAGAATAAGCTCGAATCAAATCGCTTGGAAAAACTTCAAAACGAGTTGCTATTCAAGCAAGTTCAGCAAAGTACCCAATCGCTTCTATTCAAATCGGATAGTTTGGTGTTTAGCTTTAGCGATAGCATTCCAGCCTTTACCGTTGCGCAAGCAAATACCCCAGAATTGGCCTTACAAGAGGCCTTGATGCTTGAAGCGAAGAAACGTCTTGCCTTAAGCAAACAAGGATTTTTACCTGATTTGGAACTCGGTTATACCAATCAAACACTGGAGGGCAACCCGCTAAGCAGTGGGGTTAGTGGTCCATTGGCCGATGCAGGCACACGTTTCCAAGTCTTTCAAGCAGGCATCCGTATTCCTCTGTTCTTTGGATCGAAGTCGCGCGAAATACAAGCCCGAAAACTGGAAGCAGAAGCTGAAAAACTAAATTTTGAAGCACAACAATTGCGTTGGGACCAGGAATACAAAAGGGTTATAGCCAATTTAGGCCAGATTCAAGAATACAGACAGCAGCTTAATTCCAATTCAGATGAAGTATGGAATAAAGGCCTGTTGGCTTTAAAAACCCGACTCCAATCGGGTAGCATCCGTCTTGGTGAGTTTCTATTGGAGCTCCAAGACCTATTGCAATTTCAACGAATGCAAAACCGCATTCAACAAGAGTATCAATTTCAATTTAACTATTACCTCTACCTACAAGGAAATTTATGAGAACCACCGTCCTATATAGTCTTTTAGCAGGATTGATGTTTTCCTGTCAAACGACCGATAATACAGAACACGTGCACGAAGAAGAACTCCCGGCAGATGGAGTTGTCTTGAGCGAAGCACAATTCAGACAAATGGGATTAGAACTGCAAAAAGTTCATCCTGTTTTTACCGAGAAGGAAATTCACGCTACAGGGCAAATTGGCCTTCCTCCATCCCATCACTATAAAGTGAGCATTCCTTACGGCGGCTGGATTCACAGCTGTACCTTACTCCCCGGATCTCATGTTCACGAAGGTGAAGTTTTAGTAGAAGCGAGAAATCCATACTACTTGCAGCTGCAGCAAGAATTTTTGGAAGTACAAGCGAGTCTTAATTATCTCAGGAGTGAGTCGGCAAGACAGAAGCAGCTGCTGAGTCAAGGGGCCGGTAGTGAAAGAGAGACACAAAAGGCAGAATCCGACTTCTTGCAAGCCGATGCACGCTTAAAGGGCTTAGCCGGCAAACTTCGGTTTATTGGCATCAACCCAGACAAACTAAGTCAATCTTCGGCCTTAAGCGATGTAATTCAAATCAAAGCAAAAAGCAGTGGCTACGTAGGCGATTTAAATGCCCGTGTAGGCGAGTTTGTGAAGGAAGACATCAACGTGATGGAGATTATGGATTTACGTCACCTCCATGCCGAATTAAAAGTCTTTGAGCAAGACATACCGTATTTGAGCGAAGGACAAAAAATCAAAGTTTATATCAATCAAAGTAAAACAGCTTTGGATGCAGAGGTTTATTTAATCGGTAAAAGTTTGAGCATGGAAAAAACCTTGGATGTGCATTGCCATCTAGCCGAAGGCGCAGAACAAAATATCCTGCCGGGCATGTTTATCGAAGCCCGCATTAAAGGCAATACCAAACAAGAGCTGGGCTTGGATAAGGAAGCTTATATCCTGAACAAAGACGCTTATGCAGTTTTTCAATTGGCCCAGAGAGACTCCAACGACTACCACTTTAAACTTATTGAAGTAAAAGGTCACCCCAAAACCGGATTTGAAACGGTTGATACCAACTATTTTTATGTGTCGAAAAACGCATTTAGCCTCTTCGGCGTACTAAACAACGGCGAAGAAGAAGGGGGACATTAAGAATTGCAGTGATAACAGTGAACGCAGCCTGAATATTTTCAATTTGATTTTGAGCGAATTAGAAGTTTCAGGCTGTTTTTTTCTCCCAAAAGTTTGTACGAAAGGAACTTTTTCTATCTTTGCACTCCCCTAGCGGAACGGTCTGGTAGTTCAGCTGGTTAGAATGCCGCCCTGTCACGGCGGAGGTCGCGGGTTCGAGTCCCGTCCAGACCGCGAAAAGCCTTCAAGAAATTGAAGGCTTTTTTCGTTTTATACCGGTAGCCTATTCCCTTCACTTTAAAACTTCTAGAATGCTACCGTAAGAAAATAAAGGATCAAGTCCAAAAGTTGTGGGCTAAGCATATAATTTAGTCAGTCGAAATAGGAAGAAGTTGACGTTTCTGACCCCTCTGTGTTGAGCTCTGA